>CAZGJA010000113.1:0-65727 GCA_964526695.1 uncultured Phycisphaeraceae bacterium | reverse complement strand
TTCGTCGCTCCGCGACGCGAAGGGTAGTTCGTCGCTCCGCGACGCGAAGGGTAGTTCGTCGCTCCGCGACGAGCAGGGTAGTTCGTCGCTCCGCGACGAACGCTCGCCACGGAGTGGCGAACTACCCAGATCCGCCGCCTCAATCCCATCCCACCAGCAGCACTTCGCGCGTCGCACGATCCGTCGAAAGCGCATACGGCTGCTCCGCGCGAGCGTGGCGCACGACGTGGCGCTTCCGCGCGCGAAGCATCGCCTCCAAGGCCTCAACCGTCGGAACGCCGTTGCTGCGATATGAGACGGCCAGGATGCTCCCGCAAAATCGGTCGAAGAGTCGGGCGAAGCAGTCCCCGATCGTCTCCGCGCGGCCCCACGGATCGGCGACGCGCGCCAGCGGGCGGTGCTTCAGCGTCGCGTCGATGAGCGTCGCCCACTCCTCGTAGCGCACGATGCCCTCGAGAAAGTGATAGAACTCGCGGTACTCAACCCCGACGCCGGATGCATTGACGTACGGCGGGTCGATGTACACAAGGTCGAAGCCCGGCTCGATCTCCGCCGCATCCGCACACACGGCGCGGCAGGGCTGCCCGTTGTCGAAGACGGCGCTATTGCCCTCCATCGCGAAGGCGCGGACGTGGTCCTCCATCGGCCGGTCCCACGTCGCCTTGTTGCCGAACGTGCGCGGCACCTCCGCCAGGCGCATGTACAGGTTGGCGCGGTGAAAGAGGTTGTACGGGCGCTTGGCGATCGACGCTTGAAACACGGCGAAGGACGCCAGCGCCTGCTTGAACGGACAGGCGAAGGCCGCGAGGTTGACCGACAGCCGATCGAGCAGGGCGTTTTCATCATGCGTGAAGTAAACGCCGCTGAACGTGCGTTGAATGAAGTCGCCATACGCGAGGCGCGGGTGAACGGCGAGCAGGAAGTCGATGTCCGACTCGGCGAGGCAAACGTCGCGGTTTTCGATGAGCGCCAGGCCGATGCGATGGTTGAAGAGAAGCACGTCGTTGTACGTGACCTGCTTGCCGGCGCACTTGAAGGCGTAGGCGACGCTGCCGGTGCCCGCGAAGGCGTCGAGCACGGTCCGATAGTCGAGATCGGCGAGGCGCTCGACGATCCACCCGGCGCTGCGACGCTTGCTGCCCTGATACCTCGTCGAGGGGAACCGCTCGAAATCGTGATGACTCGGCGTAAACAGCGTCCGCATCCCGCGCAGTGTATGGGACGTGCAGGCTTCCGCCCAGGTGGGGCAGGTCTCCGACCTGCCACCGGTCCAGCAGCTCTCCGAGCTGCTGCGTAGCCTGCAGGGCCGGGTTCTGCCTCCAGTGCCAAAGCACAGCCATCAGGCGCAGCCCATCCCCATTCCGCCGCCCGATAGAAATCCCGCACCCGTATTAGCTGGCGCATCCCGCGCAGCGCGCCGATAGCCCACCTGAGGCTTTGGCCGCGGCTCTCCTGTCGAAGCTGCCGGCCGAGAACGCTTGCCCGAGAATTATCATGACCGCAATCCGACGTACGATCCGATGCCGTGACTCGCTTCGACCGAAAGCCGCACGGTTTGGAAAGCCCTGCCGCATCGTCCCTCGCACTATGCCGAGCCTCATGGCGATCCTCCTCCTGTCGGGATGCGGCGCCTCAACCTCGTCGCCGGATGGCGCCAACGACAACGTCAACCCCGTAAACAATGGCGACACCTTCGTGTTTGAGGAGGAAGCCGCCGACGCCTCGCTGGCGGAGCTGGGCTTTGTGGAGGACGAGCTGATCGTGCATACGCTCCCCGGCGCGGACAGCGTCGCGCTCGACGACGCCTACGCGGCCGCCGGTGCTTCCGCGATCGCCGACATCCCCGAAGTCAACGCCGTCGTGCTGTCCGTCGCGCCCGAGGATTTGGAAGCATCCGCCGCCGCGCTGAGCGAAAGCGAGTTGATCGAGAGCGTCCGCAAGAACTACCTGTATGAGCAGAACGTGGTCCCCAACGACACTTGGACCGCCGATCAGTCGCACCTCGACCAGCTCGGGCTTCCGCAGGCATGGGACGTCACCACCGGCTCAGCGGAGATCATCATCGCCATCCTCGATACCGGCGTGTATCCCTCGCACGAGGACTTGAAAGCCAAGCTCCTGTCCGGCTTCAACACGGTGGACAACAACGTCAACTCCGCCGATGTGCACGGGCACGGCACGGCCGTGGCGGGCAGCGCGGCGGCGATCTCCAACAACGGCAAGGGCGTGGCGGGCGTGTGCTGGGATTGCCCGCTGCTTCCCGTGCGGGTCTCATTGCCGGACGGTCGGGCCTCGAGCCGGGCAATCGCCGCGGCGATCCTCTGGGCGGTGAATCACGACGCGAAGGTAATCAACATCAGCTTCGGTCCGCTGGAATCGGACAAGACCGTGCTGGCGGCGGCGCAGAGCGCGCGCAACCACGGATGCCTGGTGTTCATCGCCGCGGGCAACGAAGCCCAGATCAAGACGACGGCCGACAGCGAGTCGGCCCTTTTCGTCGGCGCGGTCGATGAAACCAACGTGCCGGCGGAGTTCACCAACATCGGCCCCTTCGTCGATTTCGCCGCACCGGGCGTGGGCATCGTGACCACGAACTCCTCCGGCGGGTATTCGGCGTACAACGGCACGTCCTTCTCCAGCCCGATCGCCGCCGGCGTGGGCGCGCTCGTCTGGTCCATCAACCCCGCCTGGCGACCGGCCACCGTCGAGTCGATCCTGCGAGGCAGCGTGGTCGATCTCGGCACAAGTGGACGCGATACGACCTTCGGCTACGGCCTGGTCCATGGCTCAGCGGCGGTGGATCGCGCGGTGGACACGGACGAACCGGCGGACACGACCGCGCCGACGCTTGCCGTGAGCGAGCCGGTGGACGGCGCCGCGGTCGCGGGCAGGATCAAGATCGTCGCCGCCGCCACGGATGCCAGCGGCGTGGCCGATGTTGTGCTCAGCGTGGACGGCGTCCCTTACGCAACGGATTCGACCGCGCCCTACAAGCTGTCGCTGGACACCTCCCCCTTGACCTCCGGCAGTCACACGCTCTCCGTCGTCGCCACCGACGTGGCCGGCAACGCCTCGGCGGCCAAGACGATCCGCATCACCACGGCGGCCGTCAGCGGCGACAAGACCGCGCCGGCGGCGACGATCATCACGCCGTCGAACGGCGCGACGGTGATCGGCACGGTCGAAGCCCGGGCGCTGCTCACCGACAACGCCGCGCTCGCCAAGGTGGAATGGCTCGTGGACAACAAAAGCGTTCGCACGCAGAAGATCAGCGGCGTGCGCGTGGAGGACACGTTCTTCTGGCAGACCTCGAGCCTGACGAAGGGATCGCACACGGTCGTCGTCAAGGTGACCGACGCCGCGGGGCTGAGCAGCACCGCCTCGGCATCGATCAAGAAATGATCCACGTCCACTCATGCGCGGCGTTCGATGCCGCGGCGGCGTCGAGCCTCCCACGCGCGCTCAACGTCGCCGGGCTTACCGATCCGGACCGATGTAAAACTCGTTGCGGCGCGCGTAACTGGCCGCGTCCCGGCGGATCTGCTCGGCCTCCCGCGCGTCGATCTTCCTTTGCATGCGCACGCCGATGATCAGCAGCGCCGCCCCCAGCGGCAGCGCCAGCGCGGCATAGGGTGCGGCCACGAACAGCAGAACAATGCCTCCCAGCAGGAGCGCTCCGCCGAAGACCATCAGCAGGGTGTGCAATGGCGTGAACACCAGCCCCAGCACGATGGCGGTCATGATGAGCGCGATTAGGCCGTACTGCGAAAAGAGGAAATAGTGGATCATGGGCAACTCCCGGACCGAGTTCCACCGTGCCGTCCGCGTAAATCGGATCGCCGAAGATGCGGAGCGTACAGGCTTTTCGCCATGATAACGCCGCGCCGATTCGCCTCCAAGCGGCAGGCGGCGCGCCGCAGCCGCGAGGACTTGGCCGCATACCAACCTTGCATTTGGGTGGCACGGTCTGGCGTACTCTGTCATTCCCGCGCAGGCGGGAACGGACCGTGGTCGATCGGGCACGGACGGACGGGTGGCACGGTCTGGCGTACTCGCCAGGCCGTGGCTAATGAGGAATAGACGTTCGTGCGCGCACGCCACGGGTCCGCGGCTGCGAACCCGTGCCAACCGGCGGCTTCAAGCTTCGAGGGCGATCGTGCTGAGACCTCACTGAGAAACGGTCGTTCCCTTGACCGGACCGGACGCCACGCGACGATGATCGCTCGGATTCACCCGGAGGAACCTCCATGAAACGCACGCTCGTCATCGTGATTCTCGGCGCGGCCGTGGTCGTCGGCGCCGTGGTGTTCAAGCGCGATCAGCACGACCAGACCGTCAAGGGTCAGATGCTCGACCTCGTGCGGCAGGTGCAGGGCAGCGACATCGAGCGGCGTTATGTCGAAGCCCAGGTCGAGCGGTTCCACGCCGAGGTCTTTGAAGCCACGGCGAAGGGCGTGGATCGCTCGCAATTCGACCGCGACGCCTACACCAAGGCGATGTTCGAGCGCCTCATCGCCGACGCGCGCGACGCCTCGAAAGTCTCGCTGGCGATGAAACTGGAGCGCTTTCAGCGGTCCCTCGCGCCGGGCGCTACGCCGCGCAACGAGGATGAGGACGAGGAGATCGAAAGCGCCTGGGCCTGCACGAAATGCGGAACGGGGCGGATGCTGACGGCCGAGCAGCTCGACGCGCTCGGCGCGAGGACGAAGGAGTTTCTCAGAAGCGCCGCGGGCCAGGAAGGAACCCCGCCGTTTAACGGTCGGACACTGCTGTGCGAGGCGTGCCGGACGGTGACCGTGACGCCGGCGATGCAATGCACGCGATGCTCGCAGGTGTACCGGCCGACCTCCAGGGAACTTAAGGGCATCTGCTCGAAATGCGCCGTGACCTACTGGATCTGCCGCAACGCCGCCTGCGGGCACGAGTTCGAGGTCACGCTGGCGGAGCACTTCAAGACGGGCACGAACGAAGGCCCCGCCCCATGCCCGAAATGCGGCGGCGCGGACACGGTGATGGGCTACCGATGCGCCAAGTGCGGTCGTCACTACGCAGCCGTCGGCCACAACCAGCCGGAAACCTGTCCTCACTGCGGCGCGTCCACGGCCGACACCGGGCGCCCTGCCCCGCGCGGCATCATGCCCTAGTGGTCTGCGGCGGGTGGCACGGCCTGGCGTACTCGCCGGGCCGTGGCGATCATCGCGCCCGGTTGCTCCCTTATGGGTCTGCCCCGCCGCATGAAGTGAAGCACCGACGGCTCCCATCCGACATCCTCTCGGAGCCGGGCTCCCGTTCCGGCTGCGCGCTTCGTCGCGCCAGGCTCGCGCCGCACAGTGCGACATGCTCACGGAATCCTGCACATTCTTCATGCCCCGGGGCGGACGCCTGGAATGCGTCCGAGCGGCGTCGCGCGACGACCTCGTTGTTTTGCGGACGGAGCTGGAGATCCTGCGCCAAGTGCGAGACCTGGTCCGCCGTCCGCTAAGTGAAGCGCGCCGCACGGAGCTTGGTGCGCCGCCGGACGATCGACGCTTCGAGCCGGGCGATTCGGACCTCGGCGACCTTAATCACGTGCTCCACGATGCACGCAGCCCGCTCATCGAGCCGATGACTCACCTGATCGATCAGGAGCATCCCGACATCAGCGCCGAGCTGCCCATGTCGGTGATCTCGGAAGAAGCCAGACACATCGCAAGGGACGCCAGACGCATGACCGAAAACCCCAACTCCACGGCGGCGAGCGTGAACATGGATGCAGCGGCGGAGGCTATTGCCGCGACAGCCTTCAGCGCTGCGGACGGTCACGCATCCACTCAAGATCCCGTGTCAACACCGACGCACGCGCCCGTCGCAACAGGTGAAGCCAGCGCCGGCTCGACGGCGCTCGAAGCGGATCTGGACAAGGCGCTGGCGGACGCGGAGTCGTGCCTGCAGGAGTTGTCCTCGCTGGTGGACGAAACCGTCTCGCCGCCGACGGCCTCCGCGGCTGAAGCGGTGGCCGATGTCTCGCCGACGGTGACCCAATCCGAGATCGTCGCCGACAGCACTCCATCGGCTGTGCCGTCGTTGCCCGCGGCCGGCGATTCGACCTCGCTTGGGTCATCAGAAGTCTTGAACAGCTCCCCACCCGCGGAGACGCCGACCGCGCCACAGCCGGAAGCAGTTTCGCCGACCACCGCCGTTGCCGAAACCACGGAGATGACATCGGTCCCAACGTCGCAAAACATGGATGCCCCGACGCCGACGATCGCCGCGTCTTCAGAGCCTCCGATTTGCGAACCCGACCTTTCGGCGGCGAATCCGGAAATTGCCGTGCAGAATCCGGCGGGAGATCAGGTCGACGACGGGTCCGCTGCCGCCGTCACCATCGGCGACGCCGCGACTCAACCTGCGCCGATCGCGGCCCCGGCGGCGCATCCGACAATGAACCCGACGCCATCCGCGTTGCCCGCGGATGATGCGGCGCTTCACGCCGTGCAGGCCATCGAATCCGGTCTGCTTCAGCTCGCTCAATCGCTGCGCGGCGAGGTGAGCCAGCGCTGGCGTTCGGCCCAGCAGGCGTTCGATGAAGTGGAGCAGCGCCGCGCCGGCTCCGAACGCATGTTGCGCGAGACGCAGATGCTCGTCGAGGAGTTGCAGCGAACGAAGGAGCGGATCGAGATCGCGCGGGACGACATCGACATCTGCCGGCGCGAGGCCGCTCATTTCCGCGAGGACGCCCGACGCGCGAAGGAGCGGGCCGAAGCCTCAGCCGAGGCCGCCTCCATCGCCGCGGACCGCTCCGCGCGCGAGCTGGAGGGCATGATTCAAGCGAAGTCAGTGGAACACGGTCCGCCAGCCGGGGGCCACTGATCGGATCGCCCCGCGCGGCCACGCGCGGAACCACTCGGGACATCGTCGCGGCGGTCCGACCGGTCAGCGCCTACAGGTCGTCGTCGTCGTCGAGATCCTCATCATCATCATCGTCGTCGTCGTCGAGGTCGTCGAGCTCATCGTCCGCGTCGTCCTCGTCATCGTCGTCGAAGTCGTCGTCCTCTTCCTCATCGAAGACGAAATCGTCCTCGTCGTCCGCGCCGTCGTCGCACACCGGCGTCTGCTCGCTGAGCCGGCCCGCAACCAGCTCCGCCGCCTGCATCTCGAACTCCGACGGCACGAGAAGCTCCACGCCCGACGGGATCGCCAGCGCCACCTGCGCGGGCTGACGCGTCTCACACACGATCCGCGCGGGAATGCCGCACTCCGCCAGAATGCTGGTGCAAGCCTCCGCCTCCGCGCGATTCGCGGCGAACGCCAGCGAGACCCAGGCGTCGCCCGCACCCGCGGCCTGAGGGCGATCCATGACGGCAGTGTCGTGATTGGCTGACATGATGACTCTCACCTCCGATCCAACCGGCCCCTGCGGACGACCGCATGATCGCTTCCCGCAGACCGAAGAAGGCCGCTCGAACCCCTTGCGCCCAAACGGCGTATCCCCGGAACGGGCAGCAGTGTATGGCCGGTCCCCCCCCGGTCAAGCAACCCCCAACGACGATTTTTCTACCCGCCGGCGCCCCGTGGAACACACTTGAAAACAATCCCCGGACGGGGGATGATGCCGCTCGTCGGCACGATGCACCTGCACGACTGACACCAGGGAGAAACAATCATGCCCGAACCGCAATCCACTCAATCCGGCTCGCCCTCCCCGTCGCACACCGCTTCGCCGGTCGCCATTCCCAGCGCCGGACCTGCCGATTATCCGGCCAGGCCCGCGCCCGCGGAGGGACCGCCGGGTGAAATGCCGCGGGAGACGGAGATCTGGACCGGCAGAACGCACTGGAAGCACTTTCTGCCGGGTCTGGTGCTCTGGGTCGTCGGCGCGTCGGTGGTGACCTGGCTGCTGCTCCGGTGGCGGGGAGACGGCAGCAGCACCGCATGGACCTGGGCGATTGGCATCCTCTGGCTGGTGAGCGGGCTGTTTGTCCTGGGCAGAATGGCCGCCTTCATCCTTGGGCATCGCTACCGGCTCACGACGCAGCGGCTGTTCATCGAGAAAGGCATCCTGTCGCAGACGATCGACCAGACGGAGCTGATCCGCGTGGACGACGTCCGCATGCACAAGTCCGTGCTCGACCGCATTTTCGGACTGGGCACCGTGGAGATCGCCTCCAGCGACGCCACCAACCCATCGGTGCGAATCATCGGCGTCGCCGGTCCGGAAACCGTGGCCGAGCACGTCCGCCAGAACATGCGGATCATGCGCAAGCGCGCCGTGTTCGTCGAAAACGTCTGACGCGCCGGGCTTTTATTTCCGATTCCCAATCCCCGGCTGGGCGGCAGCGTTTCGCGCCGGTTGGAAGATCACAGAGCTGCGAAGCCATCAGAACCCGAAGCGCAAGCGAGGGCAGAACTTCTTCCAGATACCCTCAGACGGCCTACCCTCGCTGGCGCTTCGGGTCCTGATTAGCCGGTCGCGGACGCCTTCCCAATTCCAGCCGACGCTCGTAGCCTTCGGGCATGAATCCCACATTGGTCGTGCTCGCCGCCGGGATGGGCAGCCGATACGGCGGCATCAAGCAGCTCGAACCGGTCGGCCCCGCCGGCGAGACGCTGATGGACTACTCCGTTTTCGACGCGCTGCGCGCCGGTTTCGACCGCGTCGTGTTCATCATCCGCCGGGACATCGAGGAGGCCTTCCGCGAGAAGATCGGCCGCCGATACGAGTCTCGCGTCAGCGTGGACTACGCGTTTCAGGAGCTGGCGGACCTGCCGGAGGGGTTTCGCGTGCCCGAGGGACGCACGAAGCCGTGGGGCACCGGGCACGCCGTTCTCGCCGCGGCCTGCCGGGTGAGCGCGCCGTTTGCGGTTATCAACGCCGACGATTTTTACGGCGCGTCGGCGTTCGCGTCGCTCTCGACGTTTCTGCGCGGCGCGAATTCGGACCTCGCGTGTGCGCTCGTCGGGTACACGCTGCGCGGCACGCTCTCGGATCACGGCACCGTCTCGCGCGGACTGTGCTCGGTGGATGCGCAGGGGTTGCTGGAGTCCATCGTCGAGCTGACCAAGGTCGAGCGGTCCGGTCGCGGCGCGCGCTACCCACACAGGGATGGTCGCATCGTCGATCTGACGGGCAACGAGATCGTGTCGATGAACCTGTGGGGCTTCATGCCGCGGATGTTCGACCTGATCCGCGAGCGCTTCATCGACTTTCTGAGCCGCAGCGCCGGCTCGCTCTCGGCGGAGTTCTACATCCCCTCGGCCGTGAACGAACTTATGGACGCCGGTCGCGTGCGCGTGCGCGTGCTTGCCGGCGGGGATCAGTGGTGCGGCGTGACGTATCGCGAGGATCTCGCGGCCGCGCAGGTCGCCCTCGCCGGACTCGTCAAACAGGGCACATATCCCGCGCCCCTGTGGTCTTGAACATGTCGCCCGATCCGCTGCACATCGCGGGGCAATTTCAGATCGACGGCGAGCCGACCGGCGTCGAGTCGCATCCCGGCGGGCACATCCACGACTCGTGGCGGGTTACTTGTCAGCGGCACGGCGTTCGCCGACGGTATCTTCTGCAGCGCCTCAATGCACGTGTCTTTCCGGATCCGGTCGCGCTGATGCGGAATATCGAGCGCGTGCTGGAACACATGGCATCTTCATCCGCGCCGGGCGATTCGTTGCCCGGCTCGCGCGATGCGCTCACGCTGGTTCGTGCGCAGGACGGCGCGTCTACGGTCATGGACGCAACCGGCGAGGTCTGGCGCATGTTCAACTTCATCGAGAATACGCGATCCTGCGAAACGGTCGCCACGCCGCACGACGCAAAGGAGGCGGGCGCGGCCTTCGCGCGCTTCCAGCGCCGACTGACCGGCCTGTCGCCGGCGCGATTGAGTTTCACCATCCCGGATTTCCATCACACGCCGAAGCGGCTGACAGCATTGCACGACGCGGCGAAGGAGAATCCCGTCGGGCGAGTCGCGCACGCGCGGGACGAGCTGGCGCTCATCGTGCGGCATGAGGGACTCACCGGGCTGATTCAGCAGCCGCTGGATTCCGGTGTCCTTCCGCTGCGCATCGCGCACAACGATGCCAAGATCGCCAACGTGCTGTTCGATGCGGACAGCGGGGAAGCGATTTGCGTGGTGGATCTCGACACGGTCATGCCCGGCTCGCCGCTGCACGACTTCGGCGACATGATGCGGTCCATGACCTCGCACCGGCGCGAGGATCAAGGCGATTGCGCGGAGGCGTCGCTGGATCTGGCGCTGTTTGAGGCACTGGCCGACGGATACGTCGGCGAGGCGCGCGGCTTTCTGACGCCGGCGGAGACGGCCCTGCTGACCACGGCGGGGCTGGTCATCACGTTCGAGCAGGCCGTCCGATTTCTGACGGATTACCTGCTTGGAGACGTGTACTACCGTACGCAACGCCCCGCGCAGAACCTGGATCGCGCGCGGTCGCAGCTTGCTTTGCTGGAAGCGATGATGCGGCAGCAGCGCGAGATGGAGGGGATGGTGAACGCTCGCCTGAAACGCGCGCGTTGATAAACGGCGACGGCGGACCCGAGCGCGCTAATGCCCTGCTTCGGCGGGCGAGGTTGTCTCGGCCTCCACCGGTGCGGATGGAGCGTAGCGATAAGCCTTGACCTTGCTGAGGCCCTTCAACTCGAACTCCGCCCACTTGCGCTTCGCCTCAAAACCGTTGGCCGCGTAGAAATCGTGCAGCGTCAGCAGGTGGCGATGATACCCCTCGCGCGCCCGCTCAACCTCGACGGCCAGCTCCGCCTCTCGCGGGTCGGGCGTGCTCGTCGCATTCCCGGACAGCGCGGCCGCCTGTGGCTCGATACCTGCCGCAGCGCCGCCCTTGGGCGCAGCGCCGCAACCCGCTATCCATGCCCCCATGAGCAACGCCGCCGCCAAGCATTTCCCACGCCGCATGATGTCTCTCCAGAAGGATGCTCGCTGACGCAGCCGCGCATCGAACGTCGCCCCTCCGCTGATCGCAGAACCAGCCGCCTGTTATGCCCGGCAAGCGGTGAATGTCAACTCTCCGCCGTTGGGTGTGCCCAGAATTCCAGGCTGAGCATTCACAAGCCTGAGCCGACCGGGTTTCAGAAGCGCCCTCGGGGGTCGGCCCCTCCGTCATGCCGACTTGCCGGAACGAATGGCCAGCTTGGCCGAAGGAATGGCGGGCTTGGCCGTGTGAATGGCCAGCTTGACCGAAGGAATGGCCGGCGTGGCTGGATGATTGTGTAACGCCTGGCGCTGGTTTGATCCCCGCAGGGGATCCACGTGAGTAGCCGTGGGCGCAGCCCACGGGATGCGACGCACGTTTGAATTCAACCCCGCGAGGGGTTGTACGTCGGCCCGGGTTGCCGTGTGCACACGGGAGCCGAAAGTACGACCCCGCCGGGGTCGCATGGCGATGGGCCGCGCTGACCGTGGGTTTCACCCACGCCCATCGGCGCATCAATGTTCGCCCATCGGCGCACCCATGCTCACCGGTCGGCGCATCCATCCATCCTCGCCGGGCGGCGCGCCGCCGGGGTTTGAGGCGTCGCTGCCCCTCGTCCCGCTGGTTTTGCAGGGCGCGATAACTCCACTCAGGTGGATTCCCGGTGACGTCGAGTGATCCGGCAAGAACCACGGAGCCTGGGTTTGCCTCGCGGGCGATAAGTGGTCCGGCGGCTTGGGCCGATTCCGATGGGCCTTGAATCAACCGATGAAAGCCGGTGATGCACCCGAAACCCATCCGCGTCCTGGTGGTCGATGACTCCGTGTTCATGCGCTCCGCGCTGAAGAACGGGCTTTCGGCCGCGGACGGAATCGAGGTCATCGGCTCGGCGCAGAACGGCGTGGAGGGGTTGGAGAAGATCCTCGCTCTGAAGCCCGACGTCGTAACCCTTGACGTCGAGATGCCGGGGCTGACCGGGCTGGAGGTGCTCGAGCGCGTGATGAAGCAGCATCCGCTGCCCATCGTCATGGTCTCGACCAAGACGCGCGAAGGCGCGGAGACGACGCTGAAGGCGCTGGAGCTGGGCGCCGTCGATTACGTCGCCAAGCCGCTGGGCGAGAAGTCGTCGTCCCTCAGCTCCTTCCGCGAGGACATCGTCCGGGCGGTGCGCGCCGCATGGGAGTCCAACCGCCGCGCGCTGAAGTCCTCGCACGCGCCGCCGCGCCCGATCGCGATGCAGCCCTTCCACGCGGAAGATTCCGTGGTCGCCATCGGCATCAGCGCCGGCGGACCGCAAACCTTGCACAAGCTCATCCCGACGCTCCCGGCGCAGTTCCCTCCCCTCGTTGTCACCCAGCACATGCCGGAGGACTTCACCGGCCCGTTCGCGCGCCGGCTCAACGAGGTCTCGAAGATCACCGTGCTCGAAGCCGCCGGCGGCGAAGAGCTTCGCGCCGGGCAGATGCTCCTGGCGCGCGGCGATCACCACCTCCGCGTCGTGGCTCGCCAGGGCAAGCTCGTCGCCGTCGTGGACAAGGGGCCGAAGGTCTCCGGATTCCGCCCGTCGGTCGATGTGCTGCTCGACTCGGTGGCCTCCGCGGCGGGCAAGCGTGCCGTCGGCGTCGTCATGACCGGCATGGGTTTCGACGGCGCTGCGGGCATTCGGCGGCTCAAGGAGGCCGGCGGCGCCACCATCGCTCAGGACAAGGACACCAGCGTGGTGTACGGCATGCCCAAGGCGGCGGCCGAAACCGGTTGCGTGGACCGCGTCGTCCCGCTGCACGAGATCGCCTCGACGATCGTTGAACTCATTTCGGCGAAACCTGTCTGCGTCGGCTGAGTCGGCATCTTGCCGGGGTCCGGCCTCTGGCCCGCCGGCGGGCGAGGACGCCCGCCCCCCCAAGCCCGCCCCCCCCAAGCCCGCCCCCCCCAAGATTCAACGTTGTGATATTTGCGAGGCACTACACTACATGGCGCCCGCCAGCCGGCGCACCGCTTCCGCGTAAATGCGAGCCGTGTTCTCCACCACCTCCGGCGGCAGCGACGGACCCGGCGGCGTCTTGTTCCATTGCCCCTGCTCGACGAGCGTGGTCAGGTAGTTGCGGACATACTGCTTGTCGAAACTCTCCTGATCGCGCCCCGGCACGTAGCGATCCGCAGGCCAGAAGCGGGACGAGTCCGGCGTCAGCACTTCGTCAATCAGCAGCAGGTCGTCCCCCAGCCGCCCGAACTCGAACTTCGTGTCGGCGATGATGATCCCGCGCGAGGCCGCATGAGCCGCGGCGTTCTCGTACAGGGCGATGCTGCGCTGACGGAGCGTGGTCATCACGTCGCGCCCGACCAGCGCGCAGGCGCGGTCGAACGAGATGTTCTCGTCGTGGCCCTCCTCCTCCTTGGTGGCGGGCGTGAAGATGGGCGTCGGAAGGCGATCGCACTGCCGCAGGCCCGCGGGCAGCTCGATGCCGCACACGCGCCCTGTCTCGCGGTACTCCTTCCACCCACTTCCCGCAAGGTATCCGCGCACGACGCACTCGATCGGCACCACTTTCGTCTTGCGGCAGCGCATCGTCCGCCCCGCCAGTTGCGGCAGGTATGCCTCCAATCCGGCCGGAGCGCGGTCGCGGACGACTTCGATCAGATGGTGCTTGACGAGCGAAGTGAACCGACCGAACCAGAACTCCGAGATGGCCGTGAGCATCGCCCCCTTGCCGGGGATGGGCGTGGGCAGGACGACGTCGTAGGCGCTGATGCGGTCGGTGGTGACCAGCAGCAGCTCATCCCCGAGATCGTACACGTCGCGGACCTTTCCGCGCCGCACGGGCAGACCCGGCAGATGCGTTTGCGTCACCGCTTGCAGTTGCGTAGCCATCAGGATGCACCTCGCCTCCCACCGACGGCGCCTCTCGTTCGGCGCAGCCAAGCACTCCGCCGATCGTGCAGGCGATCCGCACGACGCGCTCGACGATGCTCGAAGTCAGTGGCATAATAGGCCTCGGAGGCGCGTCGTCAAAACAAGGGTGGGTCGTGCGAGATGCTCCGCCGTGCGGAGGCATTCCCAGACCCGTCCGCTCGCTCGGAACCCGACAGGCTCATGCTCACGTTCACAGTGATTATCAACGGGCAACCGGCGACCGCGCTGGACTTGTCTTCCGCGTATCTGGTCGGAACGGACGACGTTCCGCTCCGAGCCGACTTCACCTTGCGCAACGGCCTGCTCACCTGCCGCAAGCGAGCGGCCGGTCCGGCGGGGCTGGTTCTGCCCTGGGACGTGCCGGGGCAGGGGCGCTTCCTGCTCGAAACCGCGCGACTCGTCGAACGGACCAAGCCTTATATCCTTCAACTGGAACTCGTCCGAGGCCGGCTGATCCGCCTCTTCCAGAAGGTCGAGGAATGGGGGCTGCACGAGCTGGAGAAGGCCGCTGATTTCTCGCGGCTTCAGGCACAGGTGCGCGGGCTGCTGCTGAAAGGCATGACCGCGGCCTCCGACGTGGAAGCGGCCGCCGCGGGGGATGAGGCGCTGACCGCGTGCATCTCCTTGAGTGAAGACATCACGGCGGCGCATGCGCAGGCACTCCTGGAGCGTCGTCGCGCCGCTCGGGCCCTGCCGCGCCAGTGGCTGGGGTGCGGCGTGTCGCCGGAGTCCTCGGACACGGCGCGGCGTGATTCGATGGCGGATCGCTTTGATTTCATCACCTTGCCCATGGACTGGCGAACGATCGAGCCGGCGGAGCAGAAGCCCGGGTTCAAGTCGATCGACGAGTGGGTGGCGTGGGCAGGCCAGAAAAAGCTCGGGATTCGCGTTTCGCCCCTGCTCTCAACGGATCCGGCCCACCTGCCCGATTGGGTCAGCGCCTACGAGAACGACTTCGAGGCGTTGCGCGATCTTGCTCATGACCACGTCAAACGCGTGGTCAGCCGCTTCGCCCCACGGGTCTCCGTGTGGACGGCGGTGGCCGGGCTGAACGCCGGGCACCGGCTCCCACTGAGCTTCGAGCAGATCATGGAGCTGACGCGCATGTCCGCGGCGCTGATCCGGCGGCTCGCCCCGGCGGCCACCGTGCTGATCGACATCGAGCTGCCCTGGGGCGAGTACTACGCCTCGAACCCGCGCAGCATCCCCCCCGCACTCTATGCCGAGATGGTCAGCCAGAGCGGGGTGCCGTTTGACGGCTTCGGGCTGCGCTTCCGGGCAGCCGGGGCGACGGGGCTGCGGGACTTCTTCCAGATTTCGGCGCTGCTGGACCGCTACTCCGGTTTCAACAAGCCGCTGCACGTCACGGCGCTGGAGGCGCCGGCGCTGCCGCCCGCGCCAAGCTGCTGCTTCTGGCGGGCGCCGTGGACCGAGAGCATTCAGGGGCAGTGGACGCGGCGTTTCGTCGAGGTGGCGATGAGCAAGCCGTTCGTGGAGGCGGTCTCCTATGGTGTGTGCACCGATGCAGGACAGCCCCCAGGCGGGCTTTACACCGCGGACGGAAAGCCCCGGCCAGTCCTGCACAGCATGCAGGAGCTTCGGTCCGCCCTGACGAACGCGGTCAAGGACAAGTAGAAACCTGCCCGGAACCCGAGCCGCGGGCTTTGGCCAGCGCGAATTCCCGGGGGGATTCGAGGGTTCCGGAGGATCGATCGTGGTTCTGGGATGCGTGCCGGGGTCCATCCGATTCCGCTCGGAACTTGAGGATGTGCGAGCAGGCTCATCACGTACCCTCGCTTATCGCGGGAATCCCCGCTGCGGCGGACTGCTCTCGCGGCCGACGTGCCCTGCTGCTGATGGCCATACTGACCGTGCCGCTGGCCGCTCGTTTCGGGCGATGGGTGGGAATGCCGTACGCCGCCCCCGCATTGGAAAACGCGACGCCGCTGCTGGATCCCAATTCGGCGGCGTGGTGGGAACTGGCCCTGCTGCCTGAAGTGGGAACCGGTTTGGCTCAGGCGATCACGACGTACCGGGCGGCGGCGGCATCACAACTCCCGTCGACCGCCATCCCTGTGTTCACTGCACCGGCGGATCTGGAAGCCGTACCGGGCATAGGCCCAGCGACCCGCCAGGTGGTAAGCCCTCACCTCGCATTCCCGCAGAGCAGCGGTCGGTAGTGTACCGGCTCAGAGCGATTGCATCCTGATTCCGGCTGAGTCGCGCCGGCCAGGAACCGATTCCTGGCATTCGCAGGCACAACCGAACTCGTATGGTCACGGCTCGGACAAGTTGCAGCATGAAGGAGGCCCTGCAATAGCTGAGTCTTCGGCGACACGGGCCGCCGGATGGCACGGGTCTGCGTCAGTGAACCCGTGCGGCAAGCGATGAGGTGCAGACGATCCCTTCGCCACGGCCGGGCGCGTGCGACATACCGTGCCACCCAAGCGGAGCCGCGTCACCCTGCCGCCACGGCCTGGCGGGTACGCCAGACTGTGCCACCCAACCGACTCGGCCCCCATGGATTCCATCCGCGGCGCCAGGGCCCGGTTCATGGGGGGGACGACCTGTAAATACCCGTATGCGCCCTTGCCTGCACCGTGCCCATCGCGTATGCTGTTAGGATAGAGTAAGGATGTCGGGGCCACCTTGCCGCGGTTCAGGTCGCGGCGGGTCCAGCCGGCGCCGGTGGGGGCGCCACGGGCTTGAGAACGGGCCAAATCAAGGACGGGCGTCAACGGTTGACGCCGGGATTTGAGGTTTTTCAGGTTGAAGGAGATGGGTATGGCCGGCAAAGTCAAGGCGATTCCGGAGGGGTTTCACACCGTCAGCGCGCACCTGGTCGTGTCCGGTGCGGCGAAGGCGATCGACTTTTACAAGAAGGCGTTCGGCGCGGAGGAGATTTTCCGCATGCCCGGTCCGGACGGGCAGAGCGTCATGCACGCGGAGTTGCGCATCGGCGACTCGATCCTCATGATGTGCGAGGAGTTCCCGCAGATGTGCAAAAGCCCGAAATCCCTCGGCGGCTCGCCGGTCACGCTGCACCTGTACGTCAACGACGCGGACGCGGCCTTTAAGAAAGCGTCCGCCGCCGGCTGCGAAGTGACCATGCCGCTGGCCGACATGTTCTGGGGCGACCGCTACGGCAAGTTGCGCGACCCGTTCGGACACGAGTGGAGCATCGCCACGCACATCGAGGACGTGACGCCCGAGGAGTGCGCCAAGCGCTGCGCGGCCGCCTTCGGCGGCGAGTCCTGCGGCTGATCACTCAGCGCGAAGGCTGGGCATCGCGACGATTCGCGCAGCGCTGCCGTGCGCAAACGGTCGGGTGGCCAAGCCTCGCGCATGCCGCGAGGCTTGGCCGAACCGCTCGCGGCCAGGGTCAGGCGGGGTGGTGCAGGCAAGCGGGGGCGTGCCGTCGGATGGGGGCGTGGACGGGCGCGGCCCAAGTCGCACCGACAGGCCTTTGGATTCCCGTTTGCGCGGGAATGACGGAAGGGACTTCCGCCTGCGCAGGCATGACTTGGCTTCGCGTTTCGCCCCGGACATGGCGGTGGCAATGCCCCAACCAGAGCCAATCTGTATCCGCCGGGAGGAAGCGCTATCGCCGGACTACTTGTCCGAGTGATTCGAGTTGGCTTTCAATGCGCGAGCCTTGGCAGCTTCGAGTTGATCCGGATTCAGTAATCTGACCAAACCGGGCTTGAGCAGCTTCTGGAATATCGAATCGATGCGGCCGTAAAGGCCATTCTCCCGCTCAGTCAGGGCAGCAAGGAGTTTTTGGGCCTCCTCGCGCTGAACGTCACCAGTTTCTCGATCTTGTAGCATGGCTCGCTGCACCACGCGTTCTTGTCTGATCTCAAGGAAATCCGCTTTGTGCTCGTCCAAATGGGCGTAGGCTTTGGTCTGGCATCGCCGCAAGTGTGCCCATGCGTCTTGAACTTGTTGCTTGTCGAGATTGTTTTCACGGATAAAGGCGCGAGTATAGTCCTCCCACAAGCCGGGGGTGCGGGTAACTTGATGCTGCCCGGCGAAATCCTCCGCGGTCTTCGGGTATGCCCATTTCGGATCATCTTCCCACCTTATCACACGCGTGAGGAATTCGCTCGTGTCCAGCAGGCCAGCCTGCTCCAAGGTAACCGCCTCCAAGACCGGCAGCGCTCGATCACCGTCGAAAACGAGGGGGCCCGTCCAGCCCGCATCCGAGCTTCGATAGACGTTCGTCCCGGGTATCATGCGAAGTGCCTCGCCGACGTTAAGCTCCTGCACGTGTTGGGGTCGATCGAACTCGGCGTGGGAGACTGTTGCCAGGCCGTAACGGCTGCCGTTGCTGAGGAATTCAATGCGAGTGGGGAATCGCCTGCCATCGATGTTGTCGTATGAGAGGATCACCTCTTCAGTGAATGTCCCGCCATCCTCCAATGTCGTTACCTTCTTGCACGCCAAGGGTGCGAACTCATGCTCCACATCAAGCTTCCAATGAGTCTCGGTTTCGTTCTCCATGTAAGCGACGACCTCATGCAGCGACCCGTCGAGCGGGCGAGACTCGAAGTACTGAACTTCTGGAAGCAACCTGCGTTCAAATAAGCCCAAGGGCTTCAATTCTTTGGCATCGTGGGGCTCAAGCACCCAAGGCAGTAGACCGAGAGAGCGGATGTCCTTCACTCGAAACGGTTCAGCCGAGGACTCATCCTTGAGATTCCCGATAACGCTGCCCGGCACGTGGCTCCAGCGATCGCCATTCTCCTGCACCAAGATCCGGTTCTCGCTGAAGGCCCAAGGCTTGCCCTTCCTTTCGTTCACAACCTTGGGGTCGTCGGGCGGATGTTCAACGAGCAGGTAGTCGCCGCCCGCGTACTGAGATGTGAAGCGATCCATCGGAACGTTCTGGTGCAGCGTGGTTCCGTCGTACGCCCATTCGATATACGCCGTGGAGAACAGTCCTTGCCGATACGCCAGCATCAGCTCAAGCTCCTTCGGCATTACGACTGAACTGGACTGCCCAACGACGCCAAGCAGAATCGTCAAGATCATCGGCACGACTCCTTCAAGCTCAACGGTGCGTCCCCCTTCGTTCGCGAGTTTGCAGAGGCCGTGCAATTCAACGACGCCCGGCGTTTCAACCAGAGTTCATGCGACGGCGTGTCGGCGATTGTGGCTCCGCCTGAACGGGACTGCGTTCTTCAAATCCAAAGCAGAATCAGGTTGGGGGAGGATTGTCCGCACAATCATCGGCGGTGCTGCAACTGCTGGAAGTGGAAACGACCCAGACGTGATTCATCGTGTTCCAAGCGCCGCAGTTCTGGCTGCCCTCGCCGCATGAGCCGTCGAACTGACATGGATTATACCGCGTGATGCACTGACAAGTTCGATCGCAATTCACGTCACTCACCTGCCACCAGCAGACCTCATTAGCTCCTTGAGGCTCTGAATTGTAAATGGGTCCGGCCGTCTGGGTTTCATTGGCGCGACAGCCGCCGACCCCCAAGCACTTCTTGCATCCTTCCGGGGCATTACAGAGCGGAGGAGTCGTGCCTGGACCCGCCGGTCCGCATTTCTTCTGTTCAGCGGCGATCGTCGAGAAAACGCCCAAGGCAATCGCCGACACCACGGCCACCATAGATAGCTTGGACTTCATTTGCTTTGCCTCCTGCTCGTTGCTCCTACCCGCGATGCGACAGCGCTGCCCTCAGCGCAGGCCGCAGGAAGGGAAGGGAAGGGAAGGGAAGGGAAGGGAAGGGAAGGGAAGGGACCAACGGGGTACCCCCCGCCCTAGCCCGATTATCCTCACCCTTCAGTGTACGACACGTTTATCGGTCGGTCAAGCAAAAAACTAAGAATCTGGAAAAATATTTTGCAGGCCCGATTTGAACGATTGCGTGATGGCTGCCGCGAGACCCCCAAGGCCCGGGGCTTTGCCGGGCAGTTCGCGGCAAGGTTGGCTCACAGCGCTTGCCAAGGGCCGACGGGCGTGGACAGTTTACGCATGTTGGATCCGCAGCATCGGCAAACCCTGATGGAGCGGCTGGGGCGAATCCCTGTCTTCAATACGCTGGGCTTCCGGGTGGAGGAGCTGGGAAAAGGCTCGTGCCGCGTCGTCGTGCCGCATGACCGGCGGTATGACGGCATCTTCGAGTCGTATCACGGCGGGCTGCTCGCCACCGTGGCCGACTCCTGCGCGTGCATCGCCATCCTCACGCTGACCGGGCCGGACGAGCCGCTGACCACGACGGACTTCAATATCCGCTTCCTGGCGGCCTGTCTGACCGAAGTGACCGCCAAGGCGAAAGTGATCAAGCTGGGGCGAACGCTGTGCCCCGTTCACGTGGAATTGTTCGACGCGGCCGGGCGAATGGTGGCGGTCTCGCAGGTGACGTACATGCGGCTGCCCGCGCCGCCGCGACATGCCGATCGCCCGGCGACGGGCGGCGGCGAGGGCGGACCGATAGAGAGCGCTGGAGGCGGCGCATGAAGGGAGGTGCCGGATGAGCGACCATCCATCAAGCCCAGTCGTTGCGACGCCCGCGAAACGGTCGGCGCTCTACATCCTCGGGCTGCTGCTGACCCTGGCGGCCGTGCCGGCGTACCTGCTGCTAATCAACGTGCCGATGCTGCGCTCGACAGGACTGGCGGCGTTCATCCTGATGGGATGTGGACTGCTGGTCGGGGTGGCGGGCGCGAAGCGCGACACGCGTCTGCGCACGCGGATCGTCGGCGGCATCAACGCCCTGCTCGTCCTCACCGGCGTCTATATGTTCATCTGGGGTGCGAAGCTGCCCGCGTCCGAATCCGCGGCGGGCATGGATCGTCTGGCGGACTTCACGCTGCCCGATCAGAACGAAAAGCCCGTGCAACTGGCCTCGCTTTACGCCAAAGGCCCGACGCTGCTGGTCTTCTATCGCGGGCACTGGTGACTGACGTGCATTTCAGAGCTCCGCGGGCTCGGAGCCGTGCAACGGGAACTTGAAACGAAGGGCGGGACCGTGGTGGCCGTCTCCGCGGATTCGCCGGGCCAATCCCGGGAGGTCGTGGAGAAGTTCAGTCTCCCCTTCCCCATCCTGTCGGATTCGCAGCGCACCGTCATCCGCCAGTACGGCCTGGTGCATGAGAAAGGCAGCCCGACCGGGGAGGATATTGCCATTCCGGCGGCGTTCCTGATGGACCGCGACGGGCATGTGCTCTGGCGGCACGTCGCGACGCGGATCCAGGACCGCGTCGATCCGCAGGCGGTCCTGGACGAGGTCAAAAAGCAGTTCGGCTCGCCGTGAGACGGGGCGCGAAAGCTGCCGATGCACCGCGCCGAATGGGCGGATCAACCGTTGCCGTCCGGATCGACGATATCATGGGCATGATCCACGCCCGTGCGGAACACAGCACCGCCCGAAGCCGGCCTTGCAAGCCCAGTCGCCTGATCTACTCAGGCGTCTGGCTCGCGGCCGTCGTCTTCAGCGGCACCGCCTGCAACCGGACCGATCCGCTGGCGTCATCTTTCGAGGGCGACGAGATCACGCACCTTGAGATTCTGGCCGACGGGGAGACCGGCCCGACGTACCATCGGATCGGCGAGCCGCAGGAAGTGGAGCGGTTCATGCGGATCATGCGTCTTCCCGCCGGCGTCGCGGATGCGCGCGTCGCCGCCGAAACCCGCGGGATGACGCCGATGTTCTGGGTCCGCTGGGCGAGTGGGCGGGAATGCCGGGTCCGCATCGGGGACGACAAGAAGCTGCGCTTCTGGCATCTTGAAATCCCGCTCAGCGACGACGATCATCAGCATCTCGCGTCGCTGGTGGAACATGCCGGAGATTGGCCGCTCGCACAGCCGTAGCGCCCTCGACACGCCCGCGACGCCCCGGGCAGAGCCGATGACACCGCAGCCTGAATCGATTCGCATCCGACCCGCAAGCCCGGCGGACGTGCCGCTGATCGGCGCGCTCATTCGTGAGCTGGCCGACTACGAGCGGCTGGAGCACGCCTGCTTCGTGGATGAGACACAACTGCACGCGCACTTGTTTGGACCCTCGCCGCGCGCCGAGGTGCTGATTCTCGAGTGCGGCGCGCCGGTCGGATTCGCGCTTTTCTTCCACACGTTCTCCACGTTCGAGTGCGCGCCGACGCTTTATCTTGAGGATCTTTTCGTGCGGCCGGACTTCCGGCGAAAGGGCATCGGCGAGCGGGCGCTGCGGCACTTGGCGCGCCTGGCCGTCGAGCGAGGCTGCCGCCGCTTCGAATGGGCGGTGCTGGACTGGAACCGCCCGGCGATTGAGTTTTATGAGAAGCTGGGCGCGAAGCTGCTGAATTCGTGGCGATTCTGCAGGCTGGATGGCGAGTCGCTGAAACGGTTGGCGCAGGGAGAGGCTCCGTCGCAGGTCCAAAGTTAGCTAGCCGCAGGGTAGTTCGTCGCTCCGCGACGAGGTAGTTCGTCGCTCCGCGACGAGACTGGATTCCCGCCTTCGCGGGAATGACGAGGATCGCGGTTCGTCGCAAGCCGCAAAGCCGCGCAGTATTTTCGCGTAGAGTGGGCGATGCCCGCCTCGATTCAGCAGCAGCACCACACGAAGCCTGATGAGGAAGAAGGCCATGATGGCGAGCATCGCAGCAGCACTGACGTTGATGGTCTCGGCGCTTGCGTCCGCAGGCAGCGCGGTGGCGATCCAAACGCCGCCTTCCGCAACGCCTCCGCCCACCTCTCCAACTTCGTTGACCCCGCCCGCTGCGCCGCTCGATCAACCCACGCGACCGCGCACGCAGGCGGAGCTAGAGAAGGATTTCCGCGACCTGCTCAACGGCGCGGTCCTGACGGGCAGCTTCCGCATGATCGGCAAAGGCATGGGCCGCGAGGAGCCCGCCCTGTCGGAGCCGATCGTCGAGCGCTATGTCATCGAGGAAGTCAGCAAGGTGCTGGAGGATTCCTGGATGATCAAGGCGCGGATTCAGTATGGCGACAAGGATGTCACCGTGCCGGTCATCGTACGCGTCGTCTGGGCGGGCGACACGCCGATCATCACCCTCGATCAGGCGGCGATCCCGCTGATCGGCAGCTACTCGGCGCGCGTGATGGTGTACCGCGGGTTCTACAGCGGCGCGTGGTTCGGCGCGGGCTACGGCGGTGTCATGTCCGGGCAGATTACTCGCCTCACCGAGGATGATCGCAAGCCCGCGCCCAACCCGACCGGGAGCAGGCTCCCCGCGACAGACGCGACCGGGAGCACGCCCCCGGCAAAGGCCGAGACTGAGGGCATCCCCCCAGCGACGAGCGGGACGGACGGCAAGCCCAAGGGCGACGCCGCCCCTTCCCCGAACCGCAAGTCGAAGCCGTGATGCGCACTGAGCCGAGCATGCTGACCGCCTCGCGCCCGGCTTCCGGCGAACCTCCGCATCCGCCCGCGCCGCGGCTCAACCGACGACGCCTGCTGAGGATCACGTTGATTGGTCTGCCATGCCTCCTGCTGGGCACCTTGCTCGGCGTGTGGTTGGCGCTGCATCGCATTCCCGCCTGGTATCACCCGGCCGAGGTGGAGGAGGCCGTCCTGCCCGGCGTGCGAGCCGAGGCCGCGCGACTCGTCGATTCCATCAGCGATCAGATGGTGCGCGGGCGCCGCTTCACACTGGAGCTGCGTCAGGAGGAGATGAACGAGTTGATGTCGTCGATGGGGCGCATCTGGCCTGACGCGCTGAAGGATTGGCCGCCCGCGCTGCAGCAGCCCGCTTTGTCCTTTGAGGCGGACGGAATGCGGGTGGGCGTCACGCTGACGAGGTCGGAGGATCGCGCCGTCATCAGCGCGGCGCTGCGCGTGGGCGTGGCCGAGGATCGCAACTCGTTGCACGCGCGGCTGGTTTCCATCCATGCGGGAGCGCTACCCGTGCCCGCGTTCCTGATCGACTCCGCGGCGCAGCCGTATTTGGAACGCATGGGCGATGCGTCGGATCGCAGTCGTCGCCTGCGGTCATGGGGACTCGAAGGCGGGGATGTCCACTCCGCCCGGGCGATGATGGATCATGGAGTGAGCCTGCCCAACCGCTTCGTCTGGCCCAACGGAGAGCGGAAGTTCCGCATCCTCAGTGTGGAGTTCCGGCCGGGCATCGTGCGCATCGAGATCGAGCCGTTGTGAATGGGCCCGGCGGGTTAGCTATCGTTGGCCAGTGGCGACCAGCGCCATCGCCGCGAATGCCCGGATTCATCCGTCACTGCCGCGCAGGGTGGCACAATCCGGCGTACTCGCCAGGCCGTGACGGGCGAGCAACCCGCATGCGCTGCGACCCCGCATAGGTCCGCAGCAGCGCGCCAGCGCCGCGCGCGAACGGAATCCGCTTACCCCCTTGCCCAGGGCCTGGCTAGCACGCCCGCCCGGTTCACCCTCGCTCGGGCGCGATCGGCGCGCGAAAACGCCCTCGCCTCGTGATGAGGCGAGGGCGACTGAGATCTACTCAGACTTCACTGCCCCTTAGTGCCTTCGGCTACCGGCGTGGTCCGGGCGGTTCTCGCGCGGCTTGGCCTCGTTGACGGTCAGGGGGCGACCGGCGTGCGGCTGGCCATTCAGCGCGGCGATCGCCCGCGTCGCCTCCTCTGAAGAGCTCATCTCAACGAACCCAAAGCCCTTGCTGCGTCCGGCGTCCCGGTCCTCAATCACCTGAGCGCTCTGCACCGTGCCGTGCGGCGTGAAGAGCTGCTGCAGATCCGAGCTGGTGACGTCGAATCCGAGGTTACCGACATAAAGTTTGTTGCCCATTTGGTTGCTCACTTCCGTTTTGGAAATACGCGTGCGACCCGTGTTTTGCTTTCAGAGTCGCGTTTGAAAGCGGCCGAAGCTCCGGCCGAGAAGGTGGGCGGGCGATCAAGGAGGTGCGGGACGCGTAAGAGTCGCGTACACCCAAGTTTGCGAGCCAACGCGAGCAGGGTACGCGAGGAAGGTGAAATAAGCAAGAGGTGTCCGAATGGAATTGCAGGGGAGCGGGCGACCCCGCCCTCTCAGCGGCGGACGCGGAACAACAGAATTCCATAACCCTTGCAATACAAGGCACTTCGGTCCGTTCCGCTTCGTGGAATCCGGCCGTTTTTGCGCGGAGCTTCAGGGATCGCTTAACAGCTCGGGGCGGCACTGGGAAGTGGGCATTGGGACGGTCACCCCCGCGCAGGTGGAGATCCAGTCCGCCCTGCCAAACGATTGGATTTTTGCTTCCGCGGAGGCAACGTGCTGGATTCCCGCCTGCGCGGGAATGACGAGTGTCGCCGTTCGCCACAGGCTTTTAAGCCGCGCTGCGGACCGGCTCGTTCTCCGGGCTGCCCATGCGCCGCAGCCATCTGAAGTGCGACGCCACGGCCGCGCGGAACGTCGGATTGGCGCGATACTGCAGCCCGAACTCCGCACACGTCTGCTCCACGATGGGCGCGATGGCCGGGTAGTGAACGTGGCAGACGTGCGGGAAGAGGTGGTGCTCGACCTGAAAGTTCAGGCCGCCCACCAGCCAGGAGAGGAGCCGATTGTGCCGGCCGAAGTCCACCGTCGTTTCGATTTGATGCGAAGCCCAGTCGGCCTGGATGCGCCCCGTCTCCGCCTGCGGCTGCGGGAATCCGGCCTCTTCAACGCAGTGCGCCAACTGAAACACGACGCTGAGGATCAGGCCCATCATGAACGTCGCAACGCCGTACAGCATCAGGACGGCCCAGACGGGGTGCATCAGCATCGGCACCACGAACGCCAGCGAGAAGAACACGACCTTGCCGGCGATCAGCGTCACCAGATCCCAGCCCTTCGGCCGCGCGAACCGATGCTCGCCGATCATCCCGGTGGCGACGGCCCGGAAGTCATCGACGAGGTGCCACTTCACCGGGAGCAGGCAGTAGAGCATCCACATGTAGAACTGCTGCAAGCGGTGAAAGCCGAGCCGGCGCTGATGCGGCGAGAGCCTTCCCAGCAAGCCCATGTCGATGTCGTCGTCGTGCTCGGCGAGGTTCGTGTAGCTGTGGTGGATGGTGTTGTGCTTGCGCGCCCAGATGTAGGAGCTTCCGCCGAGCAGGTCCAGCGTCAGGCTGGTGAGCTTGTTGACCCAGCGATGCTCCGAGTAGCCGCCGTGCCCGCCGTCGTGCTGCACGTTGAACCCCACCGCGGCCATGCAGCCCCCGAGCAGCATCGCCAGCGGCACCGCCGCCGCCCACGTCTCCGCGAACAGCAGGAGCAGCCCATACGTCGCGGTGAGGATCGCAAGCATGATCGCCGACTTCACGTACATCCGCGGACAATCCCGCGGACGCCGGCCGCTTTCCGAAAAGTAGTTGTCGATGCGCCGGCGCAGTTCGCGCTGAAATCCCCCGGTTGGAGCAAACTTGACCGGCGCCTGCGCCGGTTTCCGCCACACGTCTGGTTTGATCATGTCCTGTCCGTATTTCCGCCCCATGCCATCATGGGTGATTTCACGATTTCATCGTCCAACCCGCGCCCGGAGGCCAGCTCGATTCCAAGGTCACATCGGCGCCGCCCATGGCGCCGTCGTCAGCTCGCGCGTGGCCATTATACTTCAACCGCCCGGCTTGGATACAGTTGCGGACCTTCCGGCCGTTCACGTTGGCCGCCGCGCCGTTCGGCGGGGTCTTTCAACCTGCGCGGGCGTTGCCACCGCATCCATGAATCCCCCTTGGGCGCGAAGCGCAAGCTCGCGCCCGAGAGCCGGCGCATGACCTGCACCGTCGCCCTAATGCCGCAAGCGCGTCGCCGAGGTGGGAAGACGCAATCGGGGCGTGAGTACTGCTGCTGGAGGCGAAGGAGCCCCTTAGGATTGAGACGCTTCACTCCCCTCGTTCTGGTTCTTGTTCCGTTTCTTGCTCGAGGTACGTCCGCGCGGCCGACAGAAACTCCTCCGCATGGAGGATCATGGCCCGCACGTCAGCGCCGTCAATCATCGAATCTGCCTGGTAATCTCCTTCAATCCGTTTCTCAAAGGCGTTGAGCAGGTAACGATGGAACTTGGGATCAAGAGCCTTGGGTTTGGCGAAGTTCTCGCCAAAGGCAGCATGAACCGCCGAGTGCTTGCTGAATGCCCTCCCGCGGGTCCAGAGCAGCGCTTCGGCCACGTAGAACATGGCGTAGTACGCGCGCCCCGCGGCGAAATCGTAGTCGCCGCTTTCCGACAATCGACGGGCGATGTCAATCGCCCGTTGGGCCTTGGCCAGATACGGCGGCAGCGACTCACTCATGCTGGAACCGCCTCCGTGCGTACCACGTGCAGGAACGGCGAGTCAGCGCGTTTCCATCGTTCCTCAGTGACGAAGACCCGACTGAGCGTCACGCCGTGCTCCAGTGAAAGCCGGCTCGCCGCTTCGCCCGTTCGATCGACTTCCTCTCCAAATCGGTTCATCCGATCCAGCACAATCAGCACGTCCACGTCGGATTCGGGGTCCGCTTCGTTGCGGGCGTAGGAGCCGAAGAGGTACATGCCGCGCAGGCGCGGGCCGTAGAGCGAATCCAGCTCGCGTTTCAAGTCAGTCAGCAACCTGTCGATGCTTCGCGGGTTCATCTCGCTGTCATCATACCAGAATCCGCACGCTGTTTCATGCGAAGTCAGCGCGGTCGAGATCCCGCGGTTCTGATCGAAACCCGAAACCCGAAACCCGAAACCCAGTTCCCGCTTCCTTAGGGGCGCGGCTCGGATGCACGTCCCGCAGCTGCGTGCCACCGGTTCATTTCACCCCCGCCATCTTGTCCAAAAACTGCGCCGCCGAGCGGATGCCATTGTGCAGGTCGTCGAGGTCGAAGAACTCGTTCGGACCGCGCGCGTGGCAGTTCGGGTCGCAGAAGCCCATCATGATCGACTCCTCGACCATCGTCAGTCGAAACGCTGACGCCGGAAATCTCTCGCGCCGTGCAGAACTCGAACGACGCGCAGATCGTCACCCTCGACGCGATACGCAATCAGAAACGACTTCACGCGTTTGAATCGATATCGGCCGTCATTCACATCCTCACGACGATGCCCAAGGTTGGGGAACAGGCAAAGTTGATCAAACTCCCTCCAAAGACGATCGTGGAGACGCGCGGCGACCTTCGGCCGATCCATGTGAATGTACTCTATAAGCTCCGCCATGTCGGTCAGCGCCCGATCCGAGACGATGAGTCGTTTCACGAATCTGACTTCCGCATGAGCGAGAGCCGCCGGGCAAGCTCCCGTCTCGCTTCGTCGCCGGAGTACCCTGCCTGCCGGCCGTCGCTCTGCTCTCCTTCTTCGAGAAGGGCGTCGAGTTCGCCCGGCGCGAAGTCGCCGAATTCACGATCGGCGCGAAGGCACTCCAGCGCGGCCGTGACCACTTCCTCCGCCGTCGTGAAAGCCCCGCTTCGGACTTGATTCTCCACGAATTCGGCTGTGCGCTGCGGCAGTTCGATCTTCATGAAAATAGCTCCCCACGGATGCATTATAGCCGGATGCTTCGAAAAGCGGCGAACTACCCTTTCGCCATCTTGTCGAGGAACTGCGCCGCGGAGCGGATGCCCTTGTGCAGGTCGTCCAGATCGAAGAACTCGTTCGGCCCGTGCGCGTTGCAGTTCGGGTCGCAGAAGCCCATCATAATCGACTCCGCGCCGAGCACCTCCTTGAACATCGGTAGAATCGGCAGCGAGCCGCCTTCGCGGATGAACGCCGGCGCGACGCCGTAGCCCGATTCGATCGCCGCCGCGGCCGCCTTCATCGCCGGCGAACTCAGCGGGCACATGTACGGTGCGGCGCAGCCGAACGTCTTGATCTCGATGCGCACGCCCTGCGGCGCCAGCAGGTGCACCGTCTCGTCGAACGCCTGGTAGATCTTCCGCGGGTTCATGTTGGGCACGAGGCGCATCGAGACTTTCGCCATGGCCTTGCTCGGGATGATCGTCGAGCCGCCCTGCCCCGTGAAGCCGCAGAGAATGCCGTTGACATCAAGCGTCGGCCGCACCCACTTGCGCTCCACGGTGTTGTATCCGTGCTCGCCGTTCGTCATGTTGACGCCGACGTCCTCGCGGAACTTCAATTCGTCGAACGTCAGGCCGAGCATCTTCCCCTTCTCGTCCGCGTCCATCTCGAGCACGTCGTCGTAGAAGCCGGGGATGAGCACGCGGTTGGTCACCGGATCCTTCATGGCCGCGATGATGCCCGCCAGCGCGTTGCCCGGGTTGGTGACCGTGCCGCCGAACGAGCCGCTGTGCAGATCCTGCTTGGGTCCGTACAGCGTCACCTCCTTGTACACCAGACCCTTCGTGCCGTAAGTGATGGCCGGCACTTCCTTGTTGAACTTGGACGTGTCGGACAGGACGATGAAATCGCACGCGAGCTTGTCGCGGTGTGTGCGGATGATCGTCTCCAGATTCGGCGAGCTGATCTCCTCTTCGCCCTCGATGAGGAACTTCGTGCGCACCGGCAGCTTGCCCGCGGCCTTCATCCACGCCTCCGCGGCGAAGAGGTGGCACACGGCCTGCCCCTTGTCGTCCGCCGAGCCGCGCGCGAAGAGCGATCCATCGCGTACAGTCGGCTCGAACGGCGGGCTTTTCCACAGGGATTCGTCGCCCGTGGGCTGCACGTCGTAGTGCCCGTACACCAGCACCGTCGGGCCTTTGCCGTCGCTGTCGACCGACGCGAACACGGCCGGATGCCCCGGCGTCTCGATCAACTCCGCCTTGATGCCGCAGTCCTTCATCGTCTTGAGCACCCACTCACCGGCGCGGCGCGTCTCCGGCTTCATGGCCGGGTCGGTGGAGATGCTCTTGATGCGCAGCAGGTCTTTGAGGCGTTCGACGTAACTCTCACGATGGGCGTCAATGTACTCGATGACTTTGTTGATCACGGCGTCCTTCCTTCCTTTCAATCCATCACACAAGGCCGCGCGGCGGTCGGCGATGTCTCGCCCGGCGGATCCCGGCACGGCGCCGTTGGCGTGAACCCGCCGCGGACGTCAGCGCGGCCTAAAAGTCGGTTGCATTGTAGGGCAACCGGCGCGTGCCCGAAAGGAATGCGCCGAGTCCGCGCGAGAGGTTGTGACCGTGGATTGTGCCGTATCAGCTTCGAGCCACGCCCGACTTTGGATTTCTCCCGAGGATATCCGGGTTAATCCCCGCAGCCGTGTCAACCTGCATTCGTATGCCGGGTCAGCCTGATCCCCGAAACCGCGTCAGCATGATCCCCGATGCCGAGCCTGCTTGATCGCAGTAGCGGAGCCAGCTTGATCCCCGTAGCGGAGCCGGCTTGGTCTCCGAAACCGAGTCAGCTTGATCATCGCAGGGGGGCCTGCCTGATCCCCGAAGGGGATCCACTTGAATAGCCGCGGGCGCAGCCCACGGAACCCGGCCGCGGCGCAACCCAACCCCGAACGGGGTTGTACTTCCTCCGAGATTGCGGTGCGTGCAGGGGAACTGCGCGTACGACCTTGCTGGGGTCGAATCGCATTGGGACTCGTTTTCGGGGGGTTTCACCCCCGGCTATTCGCGTGGTTTCCCTTCGGGGAACGAATCAGTCACCGCTTGCTCGGGTCAGCCGGCGCACGCACAGATCAGCCGGCGCGCGCTCGGGTCAGCCGGTGCTTGTACGGATCGGCCATCGCCTCAACGGATGTCGTGAATACGTCGTGCTTGCGGCGGCCACGTGTAGCGGGCGTGCGCGCAGTCGGGCGCCGACGAGGTCCGATGCCCGTCTTCTCCCTGGAGGTTTCGCTGCGGTTGGAGCAAAATCATGACTTGTGCAACGAGTCGCGGACTTCAGTCCGCGGCTCGCAGCACAACAACGGAGTTTGCTCCAGCAACTTGGGGGGCGTCTGGACCGCCGCCTTCGCGGAGGTGACGGCGCATTCGATCCGCGGGTTCTCAGTCACGACCCTACCGGGGCGGATCCTCCAGCGGCTTGCGAACTCGGCGATCCGGGAACTGCTCCCGGCGGATTTCGCTCCAGCTCGCCGTTGCGCCATGCCCAGCGAGGTGAATGGTGTTCGCCCGGCCCCGGTGGCGGTCGTAACGAATCCAGCCCTGACCGCCGTACGCCCCTGCGCCCCAGCGGACCCATGCGGCTTCCCCCGTCCAGGTGTCGTAATCGTCCTGGCCGACGCTGCCGTATTCCTCGTTATCCTCAGCGTTCATGGCTTCGCTGTTGCGTTCCGAGAACATGACGAGATTGGGATTCACGTGGATGAGCCGGCTGTCGATGACGAAACCGTGCAGCGCGCCCTCGACTGCATAGCGCGCCGAGCGGTGCGTGAACACCGAGTCGAGCAGATAGCTTGTGATCGTCAGGCGGCCTGAGTTCGCCAGCGCCAGTTCAGAGCCGGGCGGCGGATCCTCATCCGTCCGCTCGATCCCGCCGTTGAAATCGAGAAGATTGTCCGCCAGCCTGACGGAGCGCTCGGTCGGATCGCCGGGACAGAACCCGACCTCCCGATTGCCGAGGTAAGGCTGAAAGAAGATGACCCACGGCTTCTCCGCATGACTGTTGCCCGCGCCGCCGCCTTCGCATCCTGCCTCGGTTTCCGGCAGATCCTCCACCTGTGTGCCATCATCGAGCACCCACCCTTCGTGATGATGAAACATCGAGCCGTTGTGGTCGTCCATGTACATCCGCGCGGCCACCCCGATCTGCCGCTGATGCGCGAGGCAGGTCGTGGTCTTGGCGGCTTCACGCGCCCGCGAGAGGCTGGGAAGCAGAATGCTCATCAGCAGCGCGATGATCGCGATGACCACCAGCAACTCGATGAGCGTAAACGCCGACGCGCGGCGCGCGGGATATTGGTTGTCCGGGTGAGTTCGGCGCACTTCGGCTCTCCAGAAGGCCAAGTCTGAAAGGAACAGTTCTCAACCAGTACGCCAGACCGGCCCCGTTGGATTCGTCGCCGAAACCTGCGGACACTCGGCGCTGCACCTCACTCCAAGGAATGCGGTTTCGCCCTCGCTCCGCACGTCCTTTCGCAGGGCCCGGCGCGATCGGGGTTCCATACGGGATCGGACCCGCTTACCCTTCCGCCAACCTTGACGGGCAGCCGGGTTCGGTCGCTGAAGCTGACGGCCTCCCCGTGCATGCGGTGCGCGACTTGCGGGCAGGGTCACCGACAGATCGACCGGAATGAGCATTGCAGAAACCACAACCCTCGGCGCGTTGATCTTCATCGCCGCGGTTCTCTACGCCTCCGTGGGCCACGCGGGCGCCTCGGGCTACCTCGCCGCCATGGCGCTCTTCGGGCTGACCCCGGGCGTGATGAAGCCGACCGCGCTCGCGCTCAACGTGCTCGTCGCGCTTATCGCCACCGTGCAGTTCGCCCGCGCAGGCGCGTTTCGCTGGTCGCTCTTCTGGCCTTTCATGCTCGGTTCTTTTCCGCTGGCTTACGTCGGCGGCGCGATGACCGTGCATGAGAGCGTGTACAAGCCCATCGTGGCGGCCTCGCTCGCCGTGGCCGCGCTGCGCCTGTCCCTGCCGCTTACGCCCGGAGGTCCGAAAAAAGTGTCGCTCCCTGCGGCGCTCCTGATCGGCGCGGCGATCGGCTGGGTTTCCGGGTTGGTGGGCGTCGGCGGTGGCATCTTCCTCAGTCCGATTCTCATCCTTGCCGGCTGGGCCGACCCGCGAAGCGCCGCGGGCGTGGCCGCGCCGTTTATCCTGGTCAATTCAGCGATGGGCCTGTTGGGGCACGTATCGAGCCTTCAGAGCATCCCGCCGCAGATTGTGTACTGGGCGCCCGTGGCGGCGGTTGGGGGGATGCTTGGCGCGGTCTGGGGAAGCCGGCGCGCCAACGCGATCGGTCTGCGGCGAGTGCTCGCCGTGGTGCTCGTCGTGGCGGCGGTGAAGATGGTCGTGGTCTGACACGCCGCAGCGGGGTCATCCGTTCTGAAGCTGCATCCTGCCGGACCGCAACGGCAAGCATGCGTTCCGTCCGAGCCGCGACCGTGAGGGAGCGGGCGTCGCTTGGTCGGAACGGGACCGCTTCCTCACGGGCGCGGCTCTGCTGTGCGGGCGTTGCGGCACTCGTGGGCGCTCGATGTTACGGCAGCCCGAACGCGTCGAACACGAAGCTGTTGATTACGTTGGTGATGGCCGCCGAGACCAGCCCGCCGACCAGCTCCTGCCCGGTTGTCTGGCAGCCCGCCGCCTGATACAGCATGGCGCTGCCGACCAAGCACACAACCTTGCGACGCAACGAGGCGACCCACCGCTTGTTCATGTCGATTCAACCTTCCACACGCACCGGCGTCGTGAGCGTCAACTCCCCAATCGCCGCTCGCACTGAGGGTAACAGTTCAAGTCCGTCGAGGCGAGATCGCCGCAACCCCGACGCGCGCGATTCCGATCTACGAAACCCCGACACCCACCTTCGCTGATTCGTCGACCGCCATCACGATCCGCCGGTCGAGGCGTGCGACGCCGGCTTTTCCGTGAGGTCCTCCGGCCGTGTTTCCGTTCGGTCATTCGGATTCAGCACCACGATGCGCGTCGCGATGTACAGCGGCACGGGGTTGACCATGCCCTCCGCCGGGCGGATGCGCGACGCCTTGATGCCCACGTAACGGCCCATCAGCCGCTCCATGTCCACCGTGAGATCCTTGTCCAATTCGATGTACCCGATCGTCCTGGCCGGTTGCGACTTCGGATCCACGAGCCGGTAGCGTTTCGGCCCGATGGGCGACGCATACACGGCGCTGACGCGCAGCTCGCCCTCCACGTCGTAACCCGCGCGAACCGCGATCAGCGGAGGCGCGACCTTCGCCTGCGAAGCGGTGTACGCCGCCCGCTCCTTCTCAACGTCCGCGGCAATGTCGTGCAGGCTCGCCGCCGACTCCGCGAGCTTGCCCATGTACTCCATCTGCGCGTGCCGGGCATCGGCATACTTGCGGGAAAACTCATCGGGACTGGACGCGGCGATTTCGCGGAAACCGTCCTTGAGCTTAGCGAAGTTCCGCGACGCCAGCGGCTTGCTCATCTCTTCGCGCATGGCCTGGTCCAGCGCCGTCAGCCGCTGACGCTCCGCCGATTCGACGAAGCCGGACGAAGCTGTCGGGCTTGCGGATCCGGCATCGCCGGCGGACGGCTTCATCGTCGTGGTCGCGGCCTCCAGCGCCGTGTTGCCCGTCAACGCATTAGAGCGAATGATGACGCCCGGGTTGGAACTGTCGCCGGATGGTTTCGCGTCCACCGCGGCATCGAGCGCCTCGTCCCCTGTCGCAGTGCGGACGAATTGCCGGTTGATGTAGAGCCGCGCGCCGGCGGGCGGTTCGATGCGATACTGCCCGTCCTCGGTCTTGGCGATGATGGAAACTTCAGCGCCCTTCGAGAGTTGCTTCTGCACCTGATAGCGGTCGGCCGTAAGGTGCGAACCGGCGCGGACGTTCACGCGATCCGCGTTGACCACGCCGCGCACTCCATCGGAGGAATCCACGTATTGCTGCGGAATCGTGCTGAAGCAGCCGCGCGGCGGGGCGATGGCGATCCAGTCCCCCTCTTCCCCGAGCAGCGTCACGGCGTCGCCCGCGTTCAGTTTGGTCACCGGATAGTGGTCTGAGCTGGGCCCGCTCCGCACATACACGGCGTCGCCGGTGATGCGCCCTCGGCGCTCGCCCCGCTCCGCGACGGGGCCGGGCGTCTGTCCTTCGACGTCGCCCGCTGCCGCGGGTTGAGGTGTTACGCCTCTCGACGCCGCATCCTGCGAAGCTCCCGCCGCAGGCGCCGCAGGTTCGTTCGGCTTCGCCGCCGGCGCGTCAGGCTTCGACGCATCGCTCTTCGGCGCCTGCCCCGATGCAGGTTTGTCCTGCGCGACCGGCGCAGCGCCGCTCGAACCCGGATTCGGTGAATCGGACGATTGCGGCCGAGTGGGAATGGGGGACGCCGCGATCCGCGCTGCGCACAGACCGATCGTCAGCATCCATGCCACCCCCGCCAAGCCGCCCCTGTTTGACCGCGCAAGAAACATGGCTTGGATCCTCTCAACGTCGCCAAGATTCGGAAGAAAGGCTTAGAACACCGGCGATTCTAGCCTGCGCTGCAGGGCTGTCAAGACGATATTCCCCACCACAAGCCCCGCGCGGACGTTTCCGTACACCGGTCCGCTGCATACGGGTACGCCCATGCGGAGCCGTGCCATCGGTCGGTTCTGCGTTTCTCTAAATGCGATCGCGCGGTTTGCACCGGCGATCCTTGTGACAGGGAGCTGTTCTGCGTAACATGTGCCTCGATCCTGCGAGTGAGAGGCGGGATGGTGGGTCCCTTCCATTTGTAACCGGCAGACCCGTTCCCGCAGGGGATCGCGCCGTCCGGATTCAGCGGGCGGATGCAGGAGGCGATGCCCTGCGGGCTGCCTTGCTGACGCGAGATGTATCCTTCGAGTTCCTGCGCGATGAGCCAGACCGCACCTCCTGAACCGCCGATCGATGAGGGTGGTTCGATCCGCCTTGACCGCTTCCTTGGCGCATTGGCTTCCCGCACGCCGACGCCCGGAGGAGGCGCGGCCGCCGGCGCGTGCGGGGCGATCGCGTGCGCACTGGCGGAAATGGTGGCGGCATACTCCGTGGCGAAGCCGGCGGTGGGAGGCGGTCAGACTTCCGCAGCTTCAGCCTCCACAGCTTCAGCCTCCACGGCGGGGGGAGGTTCCCCGCCGGATCCCGCGCAGGCGATTCAGGCGCGCCTCGCCGTGTGCCGGCGGATGCTGCGCCAGTTGATGGACGAGGACGCCGCTGCTTATGAGGCGATGACGGCCGCGCGGCGCGAGGCGAAGGCGGACGCAAGCTTCAAGCCCGCCTACGAATCCGCGGCGCTTGCGGCGACCCGCGTGCCGATGGAGATCATGGCAGCGAGTGCCACATCATTGGCGTTGATGGACGAGCTGAAGGACCGGGCGAGCCGGTTCCTGCTCAGTGATCTCGGCGCGGCGGCCGCGATGGCGCTGGCGGCGGCGCGCGCCGCGGATTACAGCGTGCGCGTGAATCTTCCCGGGCTGCCCGAGGGCACCGCGCGCGACGCGGCGGACGAGGCGGACCGGATGCTGGAGCGCGCGGCGCGGCTGGCGGAAGGCGTGGAGGCGCGCGTGCGGGAGGCGCAGCGCCGGGGTTAAGAGTTGAGGAGATCGCGGTTCCACGGAGCCGCCCCTGCGGCGCCCTCGCTTGCGCCACGGGTTCGGAAGGCAAGGCCGATCGGCAATCGAGGCGTTCGTTGTTCCGTGCGCGCCGCGCACGTTGCAAGCCGCACCCGTTGCTCTCCAGAGACTTGGGAGGTGCTCCATTGACGCCTGCGGAGCCGATCCTTAGATTCGACGGGCATCGTGCTGGCGCAAGCCGGGCCAGGTGATCCACTCCCGTGGTCGTCGTTGTCGTCCTGGGCTGGACAGCCGTCGTCGTCTTAGGCTGAATAAAGGCAAGTGTACGCAATCATCTCGGACATTCACTCCAACCTCGAAGCCCTGGAGGCCGTGCTTGCGGACATCGACCAGCGCGGAATCAAGGAAATCTACTGTCTGGGCGACGTGATCGGATACGGCGCCAGCCCGAAGGAATGCCTCGACCTGGTGATGGACCGATGCGTGCTGACGCTGTGCGGCAACCACGACCAGGCCGTCTTTTTCGAGCCGTGCAACTTCAACGTCGGGGCGGAGCGGGCGGCGTACTGGACGCGGCAGGTACTGGAGGACGAGTCGAACAAGGCGAAGCGCGACCGGCGGTGGAAGATGCTGGCGGGGCTTCCGCTGCGGCACGAGGCCAAGGGGCTGCTGATGGTGCACGCCTCGCCGCGGCGACCGGTGAACGAATACCTGTTCGCGGAAGACGTGTACACGAATCCGCACAAGATCCTGGCGAATTTCGAGAAACTGGAAGCGAATCACATGGCGTGCGTGCTGGGGCATACGCACGTGCCGGGGGTGTTCCTCGACGACCCGTACTTCGAGCCTCCCGACGAATTGCCGGAGCCGATGATCTACTCGATCACGTCGGAAGAGAAGGCGATCATCAACGTCGGCAGCGTGGGTCAGCCGCGCGACCGCGACGCGCGCGGGTGCTACACGGTGGTGTACGAAGGGCGCGAGGCCCCGGAGGACCATGAGCCGCCCGACGTGGAGCCTGGCGAGTTCCTGGCGACGCTCGAGTTCATCCGGATCGAGTACGACGTGGAAAAAGCGGCGCGGAAGATATTTGAGGTGCCGGAGCTGGACGATTTTCTGGGCAATCGCCTGTTCGAGGGGCGGTAGCGCCGCGCCGCTTCGCCGTCGATCCTCCGCCAAACGCGGCACACCGAAATGACGAGCGTCCGCACCGTGGCGCGCGGGCGGGCACTCGGCATGGAAAGGTCAACACACCGCGATGGCGGGTAAAGGATTCAGAAGTCAGGATGCCTTGCAAGCCCTCTTGTGGGCCGGCGCTGCATTCCTGTTGATGTACTGGTTCATGCCCCGGTTCTCGCCGCAGCCGCCCCCGCCGGCGCCGCAGGATTCGGGCAACGGCGCGTCGCTGGCGGACGGTTCGACGACGTCGCCTCAAGCGACCCCCTCCGCGCCGGCGGCCACGCAGGCGCAACTGTCCGCCGCCGAGGCCGAGGCGGAAACGTCGCTCACGCTGGGCGACGCCGCGGACGGCGGCGACTACCGGATGGCGGTGACGCTTTCCAACGTGGGCGGCTCCGTCACGCGCGTGGAACTGACGGATCACAAGGAACACGCCAGCGGGGACGAGAAGTACCGGCTGCTCGCGCAGGACGTTCGACCGGACGGGACGACGTTCCGTGCGATCGCCGTTGAGCGCATCAACATCGACGGCGCAGACCTGGTGCTGCTGAATCGCAAGTGGGTCGCGCGGACGCTCGAATGGGCGGACGGGCAGGCGGTCGAGATGTCAATCGACGTGTCGCGCGAGGGTTCGCCGCTGGCGCGCGTCGTGCGCACGTTCAAGCTGCCGAAGCAGGAGTCGAAGTCCGGGCAGCATGATCTGCTGACGGATCTTCGTGTTGAGAACCTCACGGCCGAGCCGCACGGCGTGATCGTCACGTACACCGGCGGCATGGGCGTGCGTCAGACGGGCGGTCGCGGCGAAGCGCGCGGCTTCAACGTCGGGGTGGCGCTGGAAGGCGAAGTGGTCGGCTCGCGCAAGGCCTTCGGCGAGCTGCACAAGACTCCGCAGCAGGGTCTGAAGATCTTTGATCCCGCCGACGCGGGCGCGGGTTCGCAGCTTTCATGGGCGGCGCAGGACAATCAGTACTTTACCTGCACGCTCGCGCCGCTGGGTCGAAGCGGCGCGCCGGCGGCCTCGTACATCCGGCAGGTGTGGGCGATCGACGCGGACGGCGTGGCGCTGACCACGGAGGACGTGACGCTGAGGTTCATCACGGCGCAGGAGACGCTCGCCGCGGCCGGGCAGCCCGGCTCCATGCTCGAGTATCCGGCGGAGGTGTACCTCGGTCCCAAGGCGGCGACGGCGTTCAAAACCGTTCCGCGGTACGTGCAGCGCAACTACTACTTCCAGGTCGCGGTCGGGTTCGGCTGGTGCACGTTCACGTGGCTGGTGGAGTTCATGATCTGGTTGCTGAACATGCTGCACTGGGCGTTACGCGATTACGGGTTGGCGCTGATCGGGCTGGTGTTCATCGTGCGCACGCTGCTGCATCCGCTGACCAAGTGGGGGCAGGTCAACATGGTCCGGATGCAGAAGCAGATGGGCGGCATCCAGGGCAAGATGGAGGAGATCAAGAAGAAGTTCCCCAACGACCGCGTCAAGCAGGGGCAGGAGCAGGCCGCGCTGCTGCGCGAGGCCGGCGTCAACCCCGCGGGTCAGTTCCTCACGTGCCTGCCGATGTTCTGTCAGGTTCCGATCTGGGGCGCGCTGTATCTGAGCCTGAGCACCAACATTCTCATGCGGCATCAGCCGTTTTTGTGGTCGTGGCCGCGCGATCTGACGGCGCAGGACGGGCTGGTCACATTCGCGGCGCCGTTCCACCTTCCGCTGATGGGCGACATCACCGCGATTAATCTTCTGCCCTTCCTGCTGGGCGTCTCGATGTTCATCCAGCAGAAGCTCATGCCCAAGCCGCCGACTCCGCCGAACCAGACGCCCGAGCAAAAGGCGCAGGCCGAGGCGATGCAGCGCATGATGCCCATCATGAGCGTGATGATGGTGTTCATCTTCTACAGCGCGCCGAGCGGACTGAACCTGTACATCATGGCGAGTTCGATCTTCGGCGCTATCGAGCAGCAGCGCATCCGCAAGCACATCCGTGAGCAGGAGGCGGCCGGCACGTTCGACCGGCCGAAGGGGAAATCGTTGCCGCCGCCCGGCGCGCGGCGCAAGGGGTGGTTCGGCGCCTGGCTGGAACGGATTCAGAAGATGGCCGAGGAGGCGCAGCGTCAGCAGGGCGCGTCGCGCAAGCCCACGCGCGGCAAGTGATGCGGCCGGTCGGATGGCGCGACAGGGATGCTGCAGAAGCTGCGGCCTGAAAGGTGTGGTCGCCCCCGCGGAGGCGGGGTTCAGTCAGGGCAACCGTATTCCAGCTTCGCGCCCGGGTGGCACGGTCTGGCGTACTCGCCAGGCCGTGGACGTTGAGTCACCGACTCACATTCTCGCTCCGCATGGGTCTGCTGCTGCGGAGCCGTGCCACCCGCCAGAAGTAATTCGCTCAGCGCTCCTCCTTGGCTGCCCGCCTGCCTGCGGGAATGAGTCCCTCAAGCAAGCCGAATCCATAGCGGGCTGAAGCAAAGGCGGGCCGAATCGAAAGCTCGCCGCCCGGTTACATGCACCCGGTGTGAGCCATGTCCCCGCACTCGACGACCTCCACGTGGTGGTGGTCCATCGTCACGTTGGGGAACTTCACTTTGCCCTTGCCGCCCTCGTCCAGCATGAGCAGCGTGTCCGTGTTCGGGTCGCCATCGAGGCGGAGCGTCAACTCGGCCATCGGGCTGCCGCGCTTCACCTTGGCCACAATCTGCCACGACCCGTCGCGGCGCATCTTGCAGATCGCGCTGAGATGCTGGTCCGCCGCGCAGCCCGTGGTGAACTCCTGCATGATGACCGCGGACGCGCCGTAGCCGGTTGTGCCTTCGTCCACGAGCCGGTATTCCAGTTGCCAGACGCCCTGCTCGAAGTGATACGCGGGATCATCAGAGTCGATGTGGTACACCCCGTGCGTCAGAAAACCCGCGCCGCCGAGGTGCAGAAACTCCCCGACGCCGACTTCCGCCAGGTCGTGATCGTAAAGCCTCAGCGCCGGCTGGATGCTGATCAGCTCAAGGTGGATGTCGGCGCCTTCCTCGATGGGATTGAGGTCGCCATCGGGACGCACCAGCGCCTCAAAGCCCGGCGAGGTTCCCAGCCACCCGTGCAGTTCGGGATGGATCGACAGCGGCAGCGCCTGCGGATGATCCATTTCCAGGTGCACCGCGAGAACGCCCTCGCTCGTCACTCCAACGTGGATGTTGTTTTCGTGCGGCGCGGCCCCAACGACGCCCGTTGCGGCCAGAACCATGAGACCCGCGCCCAACATGCGATACGAACCCGTCATGACCTCTCCCCTTCGTGGCTGAACTTCAAACACTCGCTTCATACCCTCAGCCGGCCAACGGCGGCGGCGCTCGTCGTTCACGGCACGAACCAGCGCAAGCCCCTCCCGCCCGCGCGGGAATTCGGCTTCCGCCGGTTCCGCGCTGAGATGCACCCTGCCGCACGGTCTCGAGCCGGTCCGTCGGCTCGCGGCGGCGGCGGTTCAATCTACCGGCTCATCCACTATTGACACCATAGCGCGGGAATCGGCGGAAGGGCAACCTGCAAGGCCGATAACGGCAGGCGCCAAGCGCGGCGGCTTGGCAGCAGCGGAAGAAATTCAAGCGTCAGCCCGGAAGGAAGAAGCCCCGTGAGCCGCGCGCTGGGCAGGGACCGTGCCCGGCGGTTTGACGACACGGATCCGCAGCAGCGGACCGGTGTGGTGCTCACACGCTCGCGGCTGCTCGACGAACTCTCGGATGGCCCACTCCCCACGGCCTGTCAGGTGCGCCGGACCGTGCCGTCCGACGTCGTCCACACTATGCCACCCGACGCCGGCCGAAGTTCGCTGCCGGCCGCTACTCGTCCGCCTCATCCTCCGATGCAACCGCCTGCCCCTCGCGCACGATGGAGGCCTTGACCTCGCCGCTCGACGTGACGCGAAGGCGCAGCGGAACCCCGGTCGTGCCGCAGGTCAGGTGCACGGTCGTTTCGGGAGAATCGAAGGAGTGCGAGCGACCGCATGAAGGACAATCAAATCGAACGAGCATCTTAGAATCACCTGCCGCCCAGCGACTTTCATTCCAGATTCAAACGCACAGCGGCATGTTAGCCCAGCGGCGGGTGAAAACAACGGCGCGATCCGCGGTGGCTCAGGCCGACTGCGTTTACGCTTCATGAACGTCAGGCCATGGCGTGCCGGAGTCCACAGGGCGTGACTTTCCAGCATCAGCACAGGGCGGCACGGCCTGGCGTACCTGCCAGGGCGTGGCTGTTGAGGGTGGTGGCTCCTTCGCTCGCCCTATGGGTCTGCCGCTGCGGACGCATGCCACCCGGCGATGTCGCTGCGCTGAGGATGCGGAAGCCTGGACGCGAAGGGTTCGGCGAGAGCGGAGCGGCCCGGATCAGCCGCGCGAGAACAATCCCGCGTCGTGCGCAACCCTCCCGCGGCTTCCTTGGGTTTGCTGAACGGGCTCTGAAATCCAACCGTCCGTCCGAACCCTCACGCGCGATGAGCGCGCATCGTCTATCGGAACCCCTCACGCCAGTGAGGGGATCCATCTCAGCGATCACGGTCGTGAGGTTAATACGGCTGGACGGCGGCGTTCACCGAGTCGCTGAACACGCCGATCATGAACGTCGAGAAACTCGAGCGGAGATTGTAATTCAGGATGTCGCTCGAACAGCCGCCCGCACACAACCCGGCCAAGATCGCCAACGCGATCGCCCCCATCCGCTGCGCCTTGCGTTTCGTCATCTTCATCGTCGCCTCCCTTCGGCTTATCGGCCATCGGGTTTATCGGATGCTCGCGGCGGGGTGTTGAATTCGCCTGGCGCCCGGTCTTCGGTGTGCGGATTCCTCCGCGTCGGGGGGTTCTCTGAGGGGCGCGATCCGGCGTAATCGCCAGGCCGTGGATGCCCAGGATGGGCGCGCTTCGGCGCATCCCACGGATCCGCAGCCGCGAACCCGTGCCTCCCGATCGCTGCTGCGGATCCCTGTGATCCGATGGCCTCTGTGAATCCAAGCGACTCTCACTGCTCGTCTCGTTTGGAACAGGGTTCTTGCAAACTTGGAGGGATGCTCCAATCGGTTGCCCTTTCCATGTGGACCGGAACGTCCTATACTCTTGCCACAATTAGACAGGAAGCTGAGATTCGGATGGATTCATGAGGCGACGCAGTGAGGCAAAATCGGCGTTCGCGGAACTGGGTGTCAGTGAGCCGTTTATGAAGGCTCTTGCGCATCTGGGCTTCGACACGCCGAGCGACATTCAGACCCAGATGATCCCGCCCGTCCTTGAAGGGCGCGACGTGGTGGGGCAGGCGCGCACCGGGACGGGCAAGACCCTCGCCTTCGGCCTTCCCATCCTTCAGCGGATGGAAGTCGGCATCCCCGTGCAGGCGCTCTGCCTGGTGCCCACGCGGGAACTCGCCGTGCAGGTGAGCGACGAGGTGCGGCGCATCGCCGAGTTCTCCAAGTTGCGCGTCGAAGGCATCTACGGCGGCAGTCGCGTCAAGTCGCAGGCCGCGCTGCTGAAGCAGGGTCCGGAGTTCGTGGTCGGCACGCCTGGTCGGACGATGGACTTCATGGGGCGCGGCGACCTGAAGCTGGGCAACATCCGCGCGGTCATCCTCGACGAGACCGACCGGATGCTCGACATCGGCTTCCTTCCCGACATCCGCAGAATCCTCCGCTCCATCCACACGCGGCACCAGACGATCTTCGTCTCCGCCACGATCGACGAGCAGGTGCGCCGCCTCATCCAGCAGTTCACCAACCTGCCGCTGGAGATCAACGTCTCCCAGGACGAATTGACGGTGGACAAGGTAGACCAGTGCTACGTCTCGGTCCCGCGGCACGACAAGCTGCGCCTGCTGAGGATGCTGCTGGAGAGCGAGTCCATCGAGCAGTCCATCGTTTTCACCAACACGAAACGCGAGGCCAGCCGCGTCACCGCCCGGCTGCAGAAGGTCGGCGTGCGCGCGGAGGAAATCCACAGCGATCTCGTGCAAAAGAAGCGGGAGCGGGTCATGGAGAGCTTCCGCAACGGGGACATCAAGCTGCTGATCGCCACCGATCTGGCGGCGCGCGGCATCGACGTGGAGGGCATCTCGCACATCATCAACTACGACATTCCCGATTTCGCCGAGACCTACGTCCATCGCATCGGGCGCACGGCGCGCATGGGGCGCAGCGGGCGGGCCTTGACGTTCGTCACGCCGGAGGAGGGCGAGCACCTCACCGAGATCGAGAAGTTCATCAACAAGGAGATCCCCGCATACAAGGTTGCGGGGTTCAGCCCCAGTCCGCCAAGGGAGATGGCCTACGGCGATGGCCGCTCGATCGGCCCTCACGTCGGAGCCGCGCCGCAGTCGCAGCCGCAACCTGCTCAACCGCAGGTCGCGGAATCCGCGACGCCCAAGACTCTGGGCGGGCGATTCAAGCCCATGCGACGGCGGCGCATTTGAGCCGGCGGGCGATGGGCGCTTGCATCTCGACGGGCAGCCGGTTCATCAAGTAAGAGTCCGTGTCCGCTTGAAGCCGCAGGCGCCAGCCATGATTGGCTTGCTGAGTCCGGCAGGGCGCGCGAGCGTCTCGTGCGCACCTCAGAGCCGCGCCCGTGAGGAAGCGATTTCGCCGTTCGCCGCCGTATCCGCTCCCTTACCAGCCCGTGGCGAAAGTCGACACTCGTCATTCCCGCGCAGGCGGGAATCCAGACTGTTGTTTCGAGGAGGCATGGAACCAGCGGTTTTGCGGGGCGGACTGGACCCCCGCCTGCGCGGGGGTGACGGTGCCGATGCCCGGTTTCGAGTTTCACCACGGCCTGTTACGGTCGCAGCTCTGCTGAGGCGCGGCTCGGGTAGGATGCTGCCCTTTCGAGTCACCGAAGTAGAATGCCGAATCAGGGACCATGACCGCGCCGAGATTCACCATCAGAAACGCCGAGTCGGGCCTTGCCGTTGAAGCGCTTATGTTCGGCCTGTGCTGCGGCATCGCGCTCGGGCAGGGCGCATCACCCGGTCAAAGCCCGCCGCCCGGGTCGGGGACGGTTGTCGCGTTGAACATCTACCCCGCGACCGTCTCGCTCGACAACGCGGACGACGTGCAAGGCGTCGTCATCGTCGCGAGCTTCGCTGACGGCCGCACGGTGGACGTCAGCCGCGCGGCCTCCATCACGATCGCGCCGGACTCGCTTGCGACCGCGAACCTGGATGCAACCGACGCCGCGTCTGGGCCGCTGCTGAAACCGATCAGCGATGGCGAGGGTCTGCTGACGGCGGCGTTCGAGGGGCGCACCGCCGTCGCGCCGGTCCGCATCAAGGGCGCCGGCGTCCCCCGGGCGATCAGCTTCCGCAACGACGTCCTGCCGGTGCTCATGAAAGCGGGCTGCAACACCGGCGCGTGCCACGGCAGCGCCGAGGGGAAGGAGGGCTTTCGGCTTTCGCTCTTCGGGTTTGATCCGGAGGCGGACTACGTCGCCGTCACGCGCGACATGAGTGCCCGCCGGATAGACCTGGCCGATCCCCGCGCGAGCCTCCTGCTGCGCAAGCCGCTGGGCGAGGTCGAGCACGGCGGAGGCCAGCGCATGACCGCCGGCGGCGAATCGGAAGCGACGCTGCGGAAGTGGATCGCGTCTCGCGTCCCGGACGATGCGCCGCAGGTCGCGCGACTGGTCGCGGTGGACGTGCAGCCGCGGCGCTGCGTGCTCGTCGGGCCGGGGGCGACGCAGCGGCTCGTCGTGCAGGCGTCCTACTCGGACGGCTCGGATCGCGATGTCACATCTCTGGCACTCTTCGACACGTCGGACGCGGCGACCGTTGCCGTCAGCGAGCGCGGATCGGTCACGGCGGGGCTGAAAGGCGAAGCGTACGTGATGGCGCGGTTCGGCTCGTTTGCCGTGGTGTCGCAGTTCATCGTGCTTCCGGCGGGAGAGGCGTTTGAATGGCCGGAAACGCCGGCGCGGAACTTCATCGACGAGGGCGTGTTTGAGAAGCTTCGCACGCTGCACGTGGCGCCTTCGCCGCCGGCCGTGGACGAGGTCTTTCTTCGTCGCGTGTATCTCGACGTTCTGGGCATTCTGCCTTCCGTCGCGGAAACGCGGGCATTCCTGGCGGATGCGTCGCCGGACAAGCGCTCACGGCTGATCGATGCGCTGCTGTCGCGCCCGGAGTTCACCGATCTGTGGTCGATGAAGTGGGCGGAGATGCTGCGCATCGAGTCGTCGTCGAAGCGCCTCAGCTTCAAGGCGATGCACCTGTACAACGAGTGGCTGCGCGGCGCGATCCGCGCGAACATGCCGATGGACCGCATGGTGCGCGAGCTGCTGACCGGGGAGGGGGGCAACTTCCGCAACCCGGCGGTGAACTTCTATCTCGTGGAAACCAGCCCCACGCAGATGGCGGAGAACGTCGCGCAGGTTTTTCTGGGCGTGCGGATCCAATGCGCGCAGTGCCACAATCATCCGTTCGAGCGCTGGACGCAGGACGATTATTACTCCTTCGCGGCATTTTTTGCCCAGATCGGACGCAAAACGACGGATGACCCGCGCGAGTCCGTCGTGTTCAACAGCGGGGGGGGGGAAGTGTCGCACCTGCGCACGGGTGGGGTCATGTCGCCGAAGTTCCTGGGCGGCGGCGTCGCGGACGTCAACGGGCGCGACCGTCGCGCGGCGCTGGCCGAGTGGCTGACCTCGCCGCAAAACCCTTACTTCGCCGCCTGCTTTGCCGACCGCGTGTGGGCGCACTTCATGGGGCGCGGGCTGATCGACCCGCCGGACGACGTGCGCGTCAGCAATCCACCCTCGCATCCGGCACTCCGCGCGCAGCTCGCGCGGCGGTTCGTCGAGACGGGATACGATCTGCGCGATCTGGTTCGAGTCATCTGCAACTCGCACACCTACCAGGCCTCCTCGCAGGCGCTGCCGTCCAACGAGACCGACCAGCGAAATTTCTCGCACGCCAGACCTCGCCGGCTCCCGGCGGAAGTCCTGCTCGATGCCGTATGCACGGTGACGCAGTCGGCGGAGAAGTTCGCGGACTTGCCCCTCGGCGCGCGGGCCGTGCAGGTCGCCGACGCGCAATCCGGGAGCTACTTCCTCTCGGCGTTCGGCCGGCCGCAGCGCTTGTCGGCGTGCACGTGCGAGCGGCGCGACGAACCGACGCTGTCGCAGGCGCTGCACCTGATCAACGGGGCGACCTTGTCCGCGAAGATCGCGGATCCGAATGGCCGGCTGGCGCGGCTCGTCAGTGCCCAAACCCCTCCGGAGGGCGTGATCGAGGAGTGGTATCTGGCCGCGCTGTGCCGATGGCCAACCGACGCCGAGCGGGCGGCGCTGCTGGCGGCGTACCGGGACGCCGTCGAACCGCGCCAGGCGCTGGAGGACATCGCCTGGGCCGTCCTCAACTCGCGGGAGTTTGTGTTCAATCACTGAGCCGGAACGCAGAATGAACGCCGCTTGGCGGGTGGCGCGGGTTCGCAGGAGCGCCGGGTGGCACGGTCTGGCGTACTCGCCAGGCCGTGGCGAGCAGGCCACCCGAGTGCGGACGTGCGCTTCACGGGTCCGATGGACGCGGTCTGGAGTGGGTGCGGAGCGATGTTGAGGCGGTAGCCCTCTCGTCGTTCCTGCTTGGTCGTCGCTGACGAGCTTCCGGGGCACGCGCACCCTGCGGCTGAAGGCTCCTCACTGGCGTGAGGGGTTCTGAAGGCCGCTCACTGGCGAGAGGGGTTCTGATGGTCCCTCGCTGGCGCTGCGGGTTCTGAATGGGATCGATCATGACCTGGCTTGCGGATTCCACGCTTGAGCACTTGAGGCAGGTTGCCGACTGGCCGGAGCTGGAGTGTCCGCGTTACACCGTGCTGGAACGCATCGGTCGCGGCGGCATGGGCAGCGTCTATCGCGTTCATGACCACGAGCTGGACCGCCAGGCCGCCATGAAAGTGCTCCACGACGCGCCGGCATCGCAAGAGACCGCCGCGCGGATGCTGCGCGAGGCGCGGATCATCGCCCGAATGGAGCATCCCGGAATCGTCCCCGTGCATGACGTCGGGCGATTGCGCGACGGGCGTCTGTATTACGTGATGAAGCAGGTGCGCGGCCGGCGGTTGGACGAGCTGGTGCGCGAGGCGGCGCCCCTGACGGACCGGCTCCGCATCCTGCAGCGCCTGTGCGAAACGGTCGCTTTCGCGCATGCGCAGGGCGTGATCCACCGCGACCTCAAGCCCCAGAACGTCATGGTCGGAGAGTTCGGCGAAGTGCTCGTGCTGGATTGGGGCGTAGCCAAGCTGCTCCCAGTCACGGGCGCGAACGACACTCCGGCGGGCGCCGGTGGCGACGCCGCGGCCGACGCCGCGCATCCGAAGGCGGGGCAACGACTCAAGCAGGCGCCCCGCCCGCTTTCAGAGGAGGATCAGCTTCGCGATTTCCGCACCTCCCCCGGAGCGGTCGTCGGCACAGCGGAGTACATGTCGCCGGAGCAGGCGGCGGGGAGGGTGGAAGCGGTGGATGTGCGCAGCGACGTGTACGGGCTGGGAGGCGTTTTGTTCTTCCTGCTGACGGGCGAAAGCCCGCGAGCGGGAACGGCCGCGGGCGACGATAACGCAAGCCGCGGCGCAGACGTGTCCCCGCGCCGGCGCGCGCCCGAATTGCCGCGATCGCTTGACGCGATCTGCCGCAAGGCGCTCGAGCATGACCCCACCGTCCGATACGCTTCCGCCACAGCGCTGCTCGAAGACGTGGAGCGGTTCATCAACGGCCACCGCGTTCTGGCTCATCATGAGAGCGTCGTCGAGCGCGTCGAACGGTTCGTCTGGAAATACCGCACGGCGATCCTGCTGGTGGCGGCCTACCTGGTCATGCGGGCGGCTTTCGCGGGGTACGAGCTGTGGCGATTAAAGGAACGCGCGGCGATGTTGAATGGAAGCTCAGAGCCGGCGGCGGCTCAACGGTCATTGCAGGGAGAACAGCATGAGTAAGCCACTGCTGGGTTTGATTCTCGGAGGCGTCCTCGGGGTGCTCGACGGCTTGTCCGCCCTGGTCACCTCGCACGATGTGCCGAGCGTGCAGCAAGGCATCGTCGGCATCGTCATCGGCTCCACAGGAAAGGGGCTGGTGGCCGGTCTGTGCACCGGGTTCTTCTCCAAGAAGTTCAACTCGCTGCCGCTGGGGCTGGCTTTCGGTTTAGGAATCGGCTTCCTCCTGGCTCTGCCGATTGCGATCATGCAGGGCAGCCACCATCTGGAAATCCTCGTGCCCGGCAGCATGGTGGGGCTGATCGTCGGCTTCGCGACGCAGCAATACGGCTCCGCACTGAAACGTCCTCCAGCGTAACGACGACCCATCGGTTTCCTTTTCACGGACTTTACAAGAGCGATCCCGACCCTCGCACGGAGATTCCTTATGCAGCGCATCGAAGCGACATCGCCGCCGATCACCGACGCGACCTCGAAGAAGCAGACCGGCAAGACGTTGAAGGAGTGGTTCAAGGCCATCGACGACATCGGCGGCAAGGAGAAGGGTCGCCGCGCGGTGACCGAGTTTCTCAACGGCAAGGAGGGCATCGACGAGTGGTGGATGACGACGCTCGCCGTGGAATACGAAAACGCCCGCGGGATCGTGGAGAAAGACGGCAAGCCCAAGGGCTACTCGCCGTGCGCGTCGAAGACGATCAACGCGCCGATGGACAAGGTGTTCGCGGCGTGGTCGTCGGCCAAGGCGGTCGAGCGCTGGTTCTCGAAGAAGGCTAAGTGGGAGTTCAAGCCCGGCGGTCGGTTCGAGAGCGCGGAAGGCGACTGCGGCGAGTTCCTGAAAGTGCGCGAGAACAAGGATATCAAGCTCACGTGGGAGACGCCGGACCTCGCGGCCGGGACGACCGTGGAGGTTCAATTCCACGTGAAGAGCGCGGATAAGACGACGATCTATGTGAACCACATGCGCATTCAGAAGCGCGAGGACGCCGACGTGCTCCGCGCGAGCTGGGGTGCGGCGCTCGACAAGCTCAAGGCGGTGCTCGAAGCGAAGTAGGGGCACGTGCCATGTGGCGCGCGTCGTCTTGAGTGGGACAGTTCCGCAGCCGTTCGCGGGGTGGGACGGGACCGCAGCAGCGGACCCGAGGCGCAGCGGCAGGGCTTGCGCTGGCTGCATCCCTCCACGGCCTGGCGAGTACGCCAGACCGTGCCACCCACCCGACCCGTGGCACTACGACAGTGGTTAGGCTGCCGGCGTCCCTCCACGGCCTGGCGAGTACGCCAGACCGTGCCACCCAACGCCGCCGGCGGGGCCACGATCCGCGGACGGCTTGACGCGAGGCTCGCGAAGGGACAAGTTTCGACAATTCGGGCCTTTACCCGACCGCATGGTCGGGTTATGTTAGTGCGATCAGTTCGGGCTGGAGCTGCGCGATCGGCGCCGGCTCCTCGTAAAGTCCACCCCGTTCGTTCGGGCGAGGTGGGAGTTTCCGTGTTTAGAGAGGATTGACGATGAACCGGCGTTTTAGGACGGCGTTGTTGGCGATGATGGCGATTCTCTGGGGCGTACCTGTCTTGGCTCAAGACAAGAAGCCCGAGGAGAAGAAACCGGCAGAGAAGAAGCCGGCGGATCAGCCGCCGTCGGACAAGAAGCCCGATGCGGGCAAACCCGCCGGCGGAGAAAAGGCCGGGGGCGACAAGGGTGCGGGCGGTCAGGAAGGCGGCATGGACCCCGCCATGATGGAAGCGATCATGAAGTCAGCCACGCCGGGCCAGCATCACGACCACCTCAAGCAGATGGTGGGCGAGTGGAACATCGAAGGGAAGTTCCGCATGGACCCGAATCAACCGTGGGAGGAGAGCAAGAGCACGGGCAAGGTGGAGATGATTCTTGGCGGGCGCTTCCTGCGCCAGCACGTCCTCGGCGAGCCGTCCCCGTCGATGCCTGTGCCGTTTGAGGGGCTGGGCTGCATCGGTTTCGACAACGACAAGCAGAAGTACGTCTCCACGTGGATGGACACGTACGGCACGATGATCATGACGGGCGAGGGCACGTGCGACGGTTCCGGCAAGACGATCACCTTGACGAGCAAGTTCTTCGACCCCATGACCAAGAAGGACACGTGGGCGAAGTGGATCTACAAGATCGAAGGCGCTGACAAGTACGTGCTCCAGGGCGTCGGACCGGACGAGACGGGCAAGGAGTTCGTCAGCATGGAGCTGACCTTCTCGCGCAAGAAGTAAACGCCGGCGCGGGGTGACAGGCGACATCACACGGCCGCGGGCGTTGGCTCGCGCGGCGCGTCGGCGGTTGGCCGCTCGCCGCGCGGACCGGCGTCCGCGGCCTGTTCGTCGCCGCGTCAACTTGATGCCCAAGCCGCATGGCTTCATCCCGCCGAGCGGCGCGGCTTCATCCCGCGCGATGTACCGCGCAGACTGAAGGCCGCGGCTCGCTGCACGAATTCTGCGTGCGCGCTCGTGTGTTGCCTCGCAAATAACACAGCGTTCGATTTTCTTGGGCGGGGCGGGCGCTGGGGCGGGCGGGCGTCCTCGCCCGCCAGCGGCTCCCTGCACGAATGCTGGCTAAGCGCTAGCGTGATGCCTCCCAAATATCACGCGTTAAACGTTGGGGGGCGGGCACTGGGGGGGGCGGGCGTCCTCGCCCGCCGGCGGGTCAGAGGCCCGCACCCCCTCCGTCGCAATTCCAAAAAGGTCAGGACATTAGCCGATATGCCCCTTCTCCAGCAGATACGCCCGCAGCGCCTCCGGCCACGGGCGCATGGGTCGGCCGAGGGTTTCGGCGAGGCGCTTGCCGGACAAGGCGGAGTAGCTCGGTCGGCGGACCTTGGAGGGGAAGGCGTCGGACGTGACCGGCGTGCAATCCACTTTCAGCCCGCACAGCTCCACCGCCTTCCGGGCGAAGTCGAACCAGGTGCAGGCCGGCTGGTTGGTGACGTGCAGGATGCCGGACGGGCGCTTGTGGACGATCTCCAGCAGGGCGCGGGCGGCGTCCATGGTGTACGTCGGCGTCATGGGCGTGTCATTGACGACCTTGAGGCCCTCACCGGTTTTGGCTTTTTTCAGGATGGCCTCGATGAAGTTGCCGCCCTTGCCGCGCGCGCCGGACTTGCCGAAGACGCTGGCGATCCGCGCCACGAGCGAGCTTGGCGCGGCGGAACGCGTCAGATACTCGCCCGAGAGCTTGGAGACGCCGTACACCGACAGCGGCATGGGCGCGTCGGCCTCGTCGTAGGGCGATTGCTTGCCGCCGTCGAAGACGTAGTCCGTGCTGATGTACACGCAGTACGCGCCGATCTCGGAGCAGACGCGCGCGACGTTCCACGCGCCCATCGCGTTCACCTTGAAGGCCTGATCGGGGTCTTCCTCGCACTTGTCCACTTGGTGGAACGCGGCGGAGTTGATGACCGCATCGGGCTTGCAGGCGGTCAGCGCCGCGCGGACGGAGTCCAGGGAGGCGATCTCGATCTGCTCATGGGTGAGCGGCACGACCTCGACGCGGCCGCTCTCACGAAAAACCTGCACCACGTCCGTGCCAAGCTGCCCCGTGGACCCTGTCACCGCGACTTTCATCTACCATGCCCTCCCGAACCTTGCGAGCCAGAGGCGCTTGCCCGCAGTTTGAAATCTCTTTTCCGTCAGGCGGATGATAGGAAACCCCGGGCGGGCCAACAAGGTAGAGCTCGTAAGCCCCCGGGCGCTTCATCTTGACGGCCTGAGGGGCTTTCCTAGACTGGCCCACGCCCTCGTTGGAAGCGATTTTCGCGCTGGCCACGGATGCCGGCGCCGGCACATCTAGGGAGGATTCACATGGCGGTTCGCGTGGCGATCAACGGGTTGGGGAGAATCGGCAAGCTGGTCTTTCGCATCATGTCGCAGCGCGCGAGCGAATTCGACATCGTCGCGGTCAACGACCTCACCGACGTGCCCACGCTGGCGCACATGCTCAAGTACGACACCGTGCATGGCCGTTTTGGAAAGCGCGTCGAGGCCAAGGACGGCGCGCTCGTCGTCGATGGCAAGACCGTGAAGGTGCTCGCGGAGAAGTCGCCGGCGAACCTGCCGTGGAAAGACCTCGGCATCGACGTGTGCATCGAGTCCACGGGCGTCTTCACCAAGCGAACCTCGGAGAAGGGCGGCTATGGCGACCACCTGAAAGCCGGGGCAAGGAAGGTCATTCTTTCCGCGCCCGCCAGCGACGAGCCGGACCTCACCGTCGTCCTCGGCGTCAACGACGATCAGCTCAAGGCCAGCCACCTTTGTATCTCGAACGCGAGCTGCACCACGAATTGCCTGGCGCCGATGGCCAAGGTGATTCACGAGACCTTCGGCTTGGTCGACGGGCTGATGACCACCGTGCACGCCTACACCAACGATCAGCGCGTCTCCGACCTGGTGCACAAGGACTTGCGTCGCGCCCGCGCGGCCGCACAGAACATCATCCCCACGACGACCGGCGCGGCGAAGGCGGTGGGCAAGGTGCTGCCGGCGCTGGACGGGAAGCTCAACGGCTTCGCGCTGCGCGTGCCCGTGCCGGACGGCTCGATCGTCGATCTGGTCGCCACGGTGCAGAAGAGCGCGACGAAGGAGACGATCAACGCGGCGCTGAAGGCGGCGGCGGAAGGGAAGATGAAGGGCATTCTGGAATACTGCACCGACCCGATCGTCAGCAGCGACATCGTCGGCAATCCGGCAAGCTGCATCATCGACGCCGAAAGCACCATGACCATGCCCGGCAAGGGCGGCAACCTCATCAAGGTCGTCGGCTGGTACGACAACGAGTGGGGGTATTCGAGTCGGACGGTGGACCTTGCGGCGATGGTGGCGCGGATGTAAGCGAGGCGGATCGGAGCACCGAGCGCGGATCAGAGCGCCGGTCACGAATCAGCGCATCGGGCGCAAGCCCGGTGTCAGAGCGTCAACCCCTTGACCGTTGGCTTGCGCCGCGCGGCTCTGACATGCGATCGTGGGTTTGCGCGCGGGGCGCTGGCGCGGTAACGTTCGCGGCTGATGCTTCACCGTCCCGACATGGCAACGCTCGCTGCGATGCGCCCCGGTCAGCCGCTCGGCTGGCACGCGTATGCGGAAGGCTGGCTGAACTTCCCCCTGGGGCGGCTGCTCGATTACGGCTGCGGCAACGGGTTGTTCGTCGGACGCGTCGTCGCGCGGTGCGAGGAATGTCACGCCGTGGATGTCGATCCAGCCTCCGTCGCGGAAGCGGCGAAGATCAAGGGCGTGCGCGCATCGGTCCTTCAACCCCAGACGGGCAGCGCCGGGGGATGTCGCCTGCCGTTTGACGATGCGTTCTTCGACACCGTGATCATCATCGAGGTCATCGAACATGTTCCCGACGAGCGCGCGATCCTGAGGGAACTCGCTCGCGTATTGAAGCCGGGCGGGAAGATGCTGCTCACCACGCCGCACAAGGGGCTGCTCACGTGGCTGGACCCGGCCAATCTCAAGTTCGTATTTCCCCGCCTGCACCGCTTCGTTTACAAGACCGTGCTTCGACGCGGGGAGTATTACGAAGCCCGTTTCGGCGCGAAGCGACAGGCGGAGACCGGACTTTTCGGCAGCGTCGCGGCCGGCGAAAACGCGTGGCATCGGCACTACAAGTTCAGGGAGATTCGCGCGCTCGCGCCGCCGGAACTGGAGACGCTCAACCATGCGGTTTACTTCCCCGCAATGCGGGCATTTTGGCTGCTGAAGCAGGTCTTTCGCGTGCTGACCCTGGGTCGATATGCCGATCTCCCGTGGCCGCTGACGTGGGCGTCGTGCCGGCTCAGCCACGTGGAATCGCGGCTGGGGGATCAGCTCGTGGTGCTGTTTCGCAAGGGCGAAAAAGCCTGACGCCGGCACCGCGCTGCGAACAATCCGTGGCGAAAGACGAAGCTCGTCATTCCCGCGCAGGCAGGAATCCAGTCAGAGTACCGGGCATCAATCAGCGTGCCGGGCAACCATCAGAGCACCGGGCGCAAGCCCGGTGTCAGAGCGCTGACCGCTTGACCGCGGGCTTGCGCTGCGCGGCTCTGTCGCGCGCTGACGCGATCCGCCCGTCTGACCGGCTGGAAAGCCGGTCCCCCAAGGCGAGACCGACTGGAAAGCCGGTCCACCAAGGCGAGACCGGCTGGAAAGCCGGTCCCCCAAGGCCAGACCGGCTTCCTCAATGGGCTGCTACCGCAGTTCCAGTTTGCGAAGCCGCTGGCGCAGCTTCAGTTTGCGAGGCTCGCTAGCGTTATGCCTCACGCACCTCGCGTCCTTCGTACGTCAGAGCCGCGCCCGTAGGGAAGCGCGATTTCCAGAGACCGGTCCGCGGCTCGGTTGCTCAGGGTTCGCTCCCTAACGGTCGCGGCTCTGACAGATGCAATTCTCGCGTGCCGCCTCGCTACCGCAGCTTCAGCTTGCGAAGCGCGACGAGGCTCATGCGCAGCAGGAGCAGGCCGTGCAGGAAGCGGCGGATGTTGCTGACGCCGTAGGTTCGGGCGTGGTAGCGGATGGGGATTTCGAGGATCTTGAGGTTGGCTTTGGCCGCGCCGAAAATGAGGTCGAAATCGCCGAACGGGTCGAAGTCTCCGAACTAGGCGCGATCGGCGGCGATGCGTTCGTAGTCGCGCGGGAGCAGCACCTTCGTGCCGCAGACCGTGCGTGTGCAGCCAGTTGACCCTTTCGCCGACCGGACCCTGAACGGCATGGATGGAATACAGCGCCGTCACGTCCAAGTCGGCATCGTGAGCCAACTCTTCATCCAGCGAGGCCCGAGTCCAGAACCCTTGCGCCGCCGCATCGACGGCGACCACGCCGTCCGAGCCCATCACCGCGCGAAGGAATCTGAGGAATCGCTTGCGGTCACGCAGCACGTGCCCGGCCTGCGCGTCCATCTGGAGAATAACCTGAGTGCCCCCCATGCGCGCCTCCGCGCGCTCCGCCTCCGTCAGACGCGGATCGAGCTTGACGATAATCTCCGGGATCGGTCGGGGTTCGATGTCGCAGGCCAGCTCCGCCTCGCCCCATTCCGGGTGCTTCAGCCGCAACCGCCATGCCCGTTCCTCCGGTTGCGTCCGCAGCGCCAGCTCCATGCCGGCTTGCCTGAGGAAAGCGAATTCCTTTGCTCTTGGAGGGAGTGACCCGGGAAAGTAAACGGAGCCTCGGCAGGGAATGGACTTTCTGAACCACCCGGACATATGGAGCCTCCCCGGAACTGAAGCGGCAACGGCGTGCACGCGTCGAATCAAATGGCGCGGATTGTCGACCGCCACGCGGGGTCATACGCGTCGGAGAAAACCAACAGCACACGCTCAGCGCGGTCGCGCCCGCAATCATGGAGGATTCGCAGCGATTCCCGCAACTTGATCAGCCGGGCATCTTCCGCCCCGCCGTCAAGCGAGAGTGGCGCCGCCGCATCCACACGATCCAGCGCGGCGGCGACGTCGAGCACACGGCTGCGCATTTCCAGAAAGAAGCGATCGAGCGTCGCTTCTCTCGACAAAGGTGCCTTCATGGGCTGACTCCTTGATCCGTTCGACCGTTGCACTCTAATGATGCGCGGATCGACCGGCAACCGCGCACGGACAAGTCCGAGCGACAAGCGAGGGGTGTCCCCCGCGCCCGCATGGGCGGGCACGGAACGGCCCGCATGGGACCGCTCGTCGTGCAACGACGTGTTGCGATCGGCGATGGAAGGAGTGTTGGGCGTGAACCGTCATCTCGCGTCTTTGGGGATTCTGGCGTTGCTTTGCCCGGTCGCATTCAGCCTGTCGATCCCGCAGGATCGCGCGGCCGTGAAATTGACGTCGGACGGCCAGGAGATTACGTCAAGCGTCAAGGTCGCCGCCGGGCGATATGAGATTCCCGACGCCGGCGACGATGGCGCGATTCACATCACCGGCGAAGGCATCACCGTCGATTTCGGCGGCGCGGAGCTGGTCGGCGCGAAGGACGGCACGGCGCCCGATCAGTTCGCCGGCAAGGGCGTCGTCCTGACCGGCAAAAAGATCACCCTGAGAAACCTGAAAGTCCGCGGCTATAAGGTCGGCATCCACGCGCATGACTGCGACGGCCTGACCATCGAGGACGTGGACGTTTCCGGCAATTATCAAAAGCGCCTGCTCTCCACGCCGCAGCGCGAGGACGGCAGCGACTGGCTATACCCGCACCACAACGACGGGCACGAGTGGATGAACAACTACGGCGCGGGCCTGTACGTGGAAAAGGCGACCGGCGCGACCCTCCGCCGTATCCGCGCCCGTCACGGCCAAAACGGCATCATCCTCGACCGCGTCACGAAAAGCGAAGTGTACGACAACGACTGTTCGTTCATCACCGGCTGGGGGCTGGCGATGTGGCGCTGCAGCGGCAACGTCATCGCGCACAACGCCTTTGACTTCTGCATCCGCGGCTACAGCCACGGCGTGTACAACCGCGGGCAGGACTCGGCCGGCATCCTCATGTTCGAGCAGAACAGCGACAACCTGCTCGCGGAAAACTCCTGCACGCACGGCGGCGACGGGTTTTTCGGGTTCGCCGGGCGCGAGGCGCTGGGCGAGGACTGGTGGGACAAGGAATCCGAAAAGCAGCGCCAGCGCACGGGCCACACCGACGTGGACAAGCTGATCGCCGTCCCCGCGGACGTCGCCCAGCAGCACGAGCGCAAAGGCAATAACAACAACATCCTCTTCGCCAACGATTTCTCCTATGCCGCCGCGCACGGGATCGAGATGACCTTCAGCTTCGGCAACAAGTTCGTCGGCAACCGGCTGGTGAACAACGCCATCTGCGGCGTGTGGGGCGGGTATTCGCAGGACACGCTCATCGAGGACAACACGATCGAAGCCAACGGCGAAATGGCCTACGGCGCGGAGCGCGGCGGCATCAACATCGAGCACGGACGCGGCAACCGCATCCTGCGCAACCGCTTCAAGGACAACAAGGCCGGCGTGTATCTGTGGGACGACGACGACGGCCGGCTGCTGAAGATGCCGTGGGCGATCGCCAATCACGCCGGCTCGCGCGACAACGTCATCGCGCTCAACACGTTCGACAGCGACGGCATCGCCATGCAGCTTCGCAAGACGCACGGCACGACCTTTGCGGACAACAAGAAGATCGGGTCCGGGCAGGTTCTCGAAAACGAGGAGTGCACCGACCTCAAGTTCGTCTCGCCGGATGCACTGCCGCCGCAGGCCTCCTTCGCGCTGCCTCCTCTGCCCGGCGACACGCGCCCCGTCGGCGCGCGCAAGCACCTGCAAGGCCGGCAGAACATCGTCATGACCGAGTGGGGGCCGTATGACTTCGAGCAGATCGTCGTCGCCCCCTCAACGGTTTCCGGCGCGGATCAGGTCGCGTTTCAGGTGCTCGGTCCCAGCGGCAAGTTCACCGTCGCCGCGATCAAGGGCGACGTGAGCGTGTCGCCGAAGGAAGGCGACCTGCCGGGGCGCGTCACCGTCTCCGCGGCGAAGGAAGGCGTGCTCGCGTTCGAGTTGAAGATCGACGCCAGGTCTGACGCGACGGCGAAGACCCTGACGGCCTCGGGCACGCTGTTCAACGCGAAGTGGGCGGTGAAGTTCTACAAGTGGGACGCCGCCGGCGACCCGCGCGACAGCGAGGAGCATTGGAAAAAGATCACGTCCGTCGATCCCGTCGAGACGCAAGCGCTGCCGGGCATCGACTTCAAATGGGGCGGCGGCGGCGTGAGCGACAAGGTCGGCGCGGACCACTTCGCCACGGTTGCGCAAACGAAAATCGACCTGCCCAAGTCGCCTTCCGGCAAGTGGCGCGTGCGCACCGTTTCCGACGACGGCGTCCGCGTCTTCATCGACGGCAAGCAGGTGCTCGCCAACTGGACCTGGCACGGCCCGACGGAGGACCAGGCGGAGGTCGAGCTGGCGCCCGGCGCGCACGAGATCAAAGTCGAGCACTTCGAAATCGACGGCTGGGCCGTGCTGCAGGTGCGCCTGGAGCCGATCGGCTGAACGCGGCGCCGGGCTTGGTTCGCGCTACGCGAAAGCGGAGTTTGCTCCAGCCGCCTTGACCTCACTCGTATTTGTAAAACCCCTGTCCCGACTTGCGCCCCATGCGGCCCGCCTGCACCATCTTGCGCAGCAGCGGACACGGGCGATAGCGGTCCTCGCCCAGGTCGCGGTGCAGAACCTCCAGGATCATCAGGCACACGTCCAGACCGATCAGGTCCGCAAGCTCCAGCGGACCCATCGGGTGGTTGCAGCCGAGTTTCATGATGTCGTCGATCGCCCGCGCCTCGGCCACGCCCTCCATCAGGGCGAACACGGCCTCGTTGATCATGGGCATGAGCACGCGGTTGGACACGAAGCCGGGGTGATCGTTGCAGCTCACCGGCGTCTTGCCCACCTCGCGCGCGTAGAGAATCGTCCGCTCGGCCGTCTCGCCGCTGGTCTGCAGGCCTTTCACCACCTCGACCAGTTTCATCAGCGGCACCGGGTTGAAGAAGTGCATCCCGATGAAGCGGTCCGGTCGCGCCGTGGTGGCGGCCAGTTGCGTGATGCTGATGCTGCTGGTGTTGGTGGCGAGGATGCCGTCCTCCGCGAGCGCGTTCTGCGCCTGCTTGAGCAGATCGATCTTGACGTCAAGCTTCTCCGTGGCGGCTTCGATGACGAGCTTCACGCCGGACAGGTCGGCGAGGCGCGGCACGGGCTGGATGCGCGATTTCGTCTCCGCGGCGTCGGCGGCGGTCGCCTTGCCCTTCTCCACGGCCTTGTCGAGCATCTTCCCGATGAACTCGACGGCGGCGCCGACGGCCTGCGGGAAGGCGTCGAAGACGCGCACCGGGTAACCCGCCTGGGCAAAGACCTGCACGATTCCGCGACCCATGGTCCCCGCGCCGAGGACGGCGACGGACGCGTTCGTTTTCGTTGGCATGATTTCCTCCATTCACGTGACGCTTGACTCACTTCACGTGACTCCTGGTTCACTTCACGCGACTCTCGATCCTCTTCAGGCGACGCTTGATTCACCTTGCGTGGCTGGCCGTTGCATGTGTGCGGCTTTCGGATTGCTACGATAAGCCCACTCGCCGAACTGCGGAAGCGTCGCAGACAGGCGCCCACGGTGGCCTTCCTTCACGACGCGTGCCATTGGCGCTAAACAGATGTTCGCGGGTTCGTGGTCCGCTCGGAGGATTTGCGAAGACTCGGCATCCGCGCGGCCGTTTTGCGCAGCGCCATTTTCCCTCGTGCATCGCGGACCAGCGCCGGACCTTTGGGGTCGGCTTCAGCCGACCGGTTTTTGCCCCCCGCTTCAGCGGGGGGAGCCTGCGAAGCTGAAAGGAGTCAGCCGGCTTCAGCCGGACTTGGTGCGGCCCGGCAAGCCCGGCTGAAGCCGGCTCTTGCAAGCCTCCCACCGCAGGGATCCCACCGACTCAAGTCGGTGGCAAAAGGCCGGTCGGCTGACGCCGACCCTCGGAGCTCGGCCGCTTGCCTATACCGAGAGATCATCCCTGGGCGACGGTTGGTCGGCTGACGCCTTCCCAAGCCCCGGCCAAGTGTGCGCCGGACTTCGCATTCGCCTGTGTACTCGTGCGTGGCCGTCCTTTTGGGCAACCCCGTTGCGGCGGATTCTCCGCCCGGAGGGCGTGCGTTCGTTGCCAGTGCCTTCAGGCACTGGAAGCAGTGGCCCAACCGATCTCCACATCACTTTGCTCTCCGCCGGAGGCGGAGAGCGAAGTGATGTGGAGGGTAATTCGCCTATCCTGGGGTCCAGGGGCTCAAAGCCCCTGGCAACGCTCGTGCGCCCTACGGGCGAAGAGAGGCTGCCAGAATCCGTGGCCACACCCGTGTACTCTCACATCCTTGAAAAACCGCGCAACCGCGGCGACAATTCTTCGTGAGCCTGCGAGGCCGATCCGGATTGTCTCGCAGAGCTTTCACCGTCCCACGGAGGTTCTGCTCATGAAACCGTCCGTTCGTTTAACCGTGCTCCTCGGGCTGGCCGTGTCGGGCGGCTGCGGCTCGACCAAGGACTACCGCGCCGCAGGGCGCCACTCCAGGTTGGACACCGATCCACGGGAGGGTTCGGGTCTGCTGCTGCCGCGCGACTCCGCCAAGTATGGCGTCGGGCCGCATTCCGACGGGGAGTATCTTGGGGCGGCAAATCAGTGGCTCGATAACACGAATCCCTCCGTGCTGGCTTCCGCCATCCCCGGATCCTTCGCCGGGCGCGACATCAGCGGCGGGCTGAGCGCGCCCGTCATCCCCGCGTTGCTCGCGGTGAGCGTGCAGGACGCCGCCGGCGCCGCCGCAGCCCGGCGCGTCGTCGTGTACACGGCCGCGCTGCGCAGCGTGGTCGGCGAGATCGATGCCTCGATGGCGCGTGCCAAGGAATTGGCACTGGCCTGCGGCGGTTACGTTCAGGAGATGCGGGGGGACAGCATCACCCTCCGCGTGCCCGCGGAGAACTTTGAGCCAACGCTGGCGGCGATCGAGGCGCTCGGTCAGACGGTCGAGCGTGAAATCCACGCGCAGGACGTGACCGAGGAATACGTGGACCTCGAAGCGCGACTCAAGGCGGCGCAGCAGATGCGCGACCGGCTTGCCGCGCTCCTGGAAAAAGCCGCGGACGTCAAGGCCATGCTGGAAGTCGAGCGCGAGCTGGGCCGCGTCAACGAGGAGATCGAAAAGCTCACCGGCAAGCTCAACCTGCTCAAGAACAAGGTGGCCTACAGCGCGATCTCGGTGTCCTTCGTGCGCGTCGCGCCGCGCGTCTCCGCCGCCGTCGGCGCGCGCCGGCTGCCTTTCCACTGGCTGCGAGAGCTTCACCCGGACCGCCTGTGGGATTAGGCGTCATTGAATGAAGCGCCCGTAAGAGGGCGGGCCGCGCCCCTCCGCAGCAAGGCGGGCCGCGCGGCTCGGAAAAGCAGGCGGGCCGCGCTGCTCCGCAAGCAGGCGGGCTGCGCTCCTCCCCGCTCCCCGCGGGAGGGGGCAGGGGGAGGGCTTTCGAGAGACTGAGCAAGAGCCGGAATCGGTTGCGACACGGAGGAGGGATATCCGCGATGATTGCATCATTGTGCAGAGCAGGCTGCGCCCACCGCGCCGCCCACCCAGCCACACTCATTGAGAGGACTACGCCGATGCGCCGTCGCCATTTCATCCTCATCGCACCGCTGATCTGCCTTCTCGCGCCGGGATGCGTCTCGCAGCGATTCACGCTGCCCAAGGGCTTCGTGCGCGTGCAGGACTACGTGTACGAGGTCAAGGGCGTCTCCGCCAAAGGCCATGCCATCGGGCTGCGCGTGCATGACAACACCGATCCGCCGGGCGATCTGGACTTCTGGACGCAGGCCGTCGAGCACCAGAAGGTTGAGATCGACGGCATGAAGCTGGCGGCGCGCGACGCCATCCGCTCGGAGGCCGGCCTGGACGGCACGCTGTTTCAGTTCGAGCTGGGCGAAGGTCAAGGCAGGACGGCCTACTGGGTCGCGCTGTGGGTCAGCGGCCCGCGGATCATCACGGTGGAAGCAGCGCTTCCCGCGGAGATTGCCGCCGATGAGGAGGAGGCGATCAAGACCTCGATGCGATCCGTTCGCTGAAGGCCTCGCCACGGCGTTCCAGCGCGCGCGGCCGACCGGTCTGAATCGCGCGCTTACGAGCTTTGCGTCGCTGTTTCAGAACCGGCACAGGTTGGAAACGGGCCCGTGACGCTTTCGGCGGGCTGGTTTTCGCCCCGGCAGGGGCGGCGGAATGTAGCCACGGGCGCAGGTCGCTATCGCGACCGGAACCCGTGGTGCTCTTAAGTTGTGCTCGATGCCGCCCCGCAAGGGGCGGAGGAAACGAGCCGTTCCACAAAACTCTCGCTGCGATTTCCTTGACCCCTGTCGGGGTCGCGTTCAGATGCACACGGTCCCCACGGGTTGCGCTCCGACCTGACGGTCGTCGCTCCACCCGTGGCTACAACCCTCGGCCCCTTCAGGGCCGCCAATTCTGTCACGCACTCGCGTTGCCCGGCTTCCACACGAAGCGCTTCAGAGGTAGCCTGATAGGTGTGCGCTTCGATGGTCGTACAACCGTGGGTTTCCAAGCTGCTCTGGATCGCGCTGGGGGGCGGGGCCGGGAGCGCGCTTCGATATGCGCTGGCGGGTTGGGTGCAGCAGGACCGTCCTGGCTTTCCGCTGGGGACGCTGACGGTCAACGTGGTCGGCTGCCTGGTGATGGGTTTTCTGGCGACACGGTTCGAGACGGGCAGCGTTGATCCGCGCATCAGGATCGGCGTTCTCGTCGGCGTGCTGGGCGGCTTCACGACGTTCAGCACGTTTTCGTGGGAGACGCTGAAGCTGATCCAGAATCACGACGTGCTGCGCGCCACGCTGAACGCCGGTGGGAGCCTGGTTTCCTGCATGATGGCCGTGTGGCTCGGGCAGACGCTGGCGCGGCGGATGTCCATGCCGTGAAGTTGCCGCGTGCGACGGGGCGTGCCTGCCTTATGAGGGAGAAGAACACTCCCCTCGCCCCTCCCTGGGAGGGAGGGGGGTCAGGCGGCTCGCTGCGGCTTGTCGGAGTTGAACATGACTACGCCCATGCAGGGAACCTTGCTGCGGATCTTCGTCGGCGAGTCGGATCGGTGGCAACACGCCCCGTTGTACGAGGCCATCGTGCAGAAGGCGCGGCAGATGCACCTGGCCGGTGCGACGGTGCTGAAAGGCGTGATGGGTTTCGGCGCCCACTCTCGCGTTCACACGGCCAAGGTGCTGCGGCTCAGCGAGGACATGCCGATGGTGATCGAGATCGTGGACGAGCGCGTCAAGATCGACGCGTTCCTGCCCGTGCTGCAGCAGATGGTGCGCGAGGGGCTGGTTACGCTCGAAGAGGTGCAGGTGCTGATCTACCGCGCGGAAGCGAAAGGCGGCTGAAAGGACGGCAGTGGCGGACGTGGTGGACACGGGCAGGGATGCGGCGGCGAACACCGCGCGCGAGACGGCGGCGAGCACCGCGCTCAGCACGACGACGAACGTCGCCGCAGACGCCGTGGCGGCGCGAGGCTTCGACCTGCGATGGCTGCGGGCCGTCGTCGTCGGCTGCGCGCTGGCGATCCCCTTCGGCATCCTCCTTTCGTACGTCGCCTTTCTGATGGCGTTGCTGGGCCTGTTTTTCTACGCGCTCTTCGGCCTGCTCATCGGCGCGACCGTGTGCCGCGCGGCCGGGAAGGGCGCCCGCCTGCCGCGGTGGCAGGTCGTCGCCGGCACGACGCTGATCGTCCTGGTCGGGCTGGGCGCGTCGATGAAATGGGAGATCGACGGGCTTCCACACGACATGGCGAGGCAGGCCGTCGAGTCGCGCCAGCGCCTGCCGGAAGGCATGACGAAGGACGCGTATATGCGGCACGTCGAGACGTCGGTGGAGCGGTATCTTGCGGAACGCTACCCGCCGGGCGGCACGCTGGGGTACATCCGCTGGGTGACGCAAAACGGGCGCTTCGAAAAAGGCTCGATCGAGCACGTGACGAAGGAGCTTTCGCGCGGGCAGCGGCGCTGGGCGTGGGTCATCCGCGTCGTGCTCTCTGTTGTGCTCTTTTCTTTTGGTATTGCCTCGTTGACGTGGACGCTCGTCCCGCGGCGTCCGGCGGAACCCGAAACCGTCCCGGCAGGCTCGACGCTTTATGGCTGAACGCGGGCACGACACCATCGTCGTCGGGCTGATCCAGCAGTTCGACAATGCCTACCTGATCTGCAGGCCCGCCGACGCGCCTCAAACGGACCCGTGGGATTTCCCTCGCGGGCGCTGGGAGCCGGGAGAGTCCGCCGAGGCCGCCATGCGCCGCGTGGGACAGACGTTGCTGGGCTTGGAGCTGGAGATCGACGTGGGCATGCCGCCGATTCCGGCGATGATCGGCGTCGAGCCGGTCGTGCTGAGGTACTTCTTTTGCGGCATATTGGGAGAGCAGCCGGATTTTCCATCGCCAGTGGTCCGTCGCTGGGCGCCGCAGACGGAATTGACGTCCACCTCGATGGCGCCGATGCACCGCGAAGTCCTCGCCTGGCTCCGCGCGCATGACAAGTAGCTCAACCGACGATGTTCGCGGGTCTGCTTGTTCTTTCGGGCGAGTTGGGAAATTCGACACGCGGAACCACGATGGCGCTGCAGGAAACATCGAGGGAGCTTCCGGAAACATCGATGGCGCCGCCGGAGACGCCGATGGCACTGCCAGAGCTGTCGATGGCGCAGGTCTTGCGAGCGCCTTGTAGAGACTTCAAGGCGCATCCGTGGACCCGCCCGTCGACCTTTCCGTCGACCGTCCGGTTGACCTGTCCCTTGACCGGCTTCAGCCGGTCGGCGTTTGCCACCAACTTCAGTTGGTGGGTACGATGCCCACAATCAACCGCAGGGAGCCGGCTTCAGCCGGCTTCTCGAAGGGGCCTCCGCATGAGCAGCCATGTCTTCCATGAAATCCTCATCCACCTAAACTGGCACACCAAGCACGATCAACCGTCGCTTCGCGGACGCACGGAGGAACTTGCGCATCGCGCATTGCAGAACAAGGCATCGCGCATGAAGGGAGCAAGCATCCTCGAACTTGGCGGCACAGATGATCATGTTCACCTGGCCGTACAGATCGAGCCTTCCGCGACCATCAGTGAACTGGTGCAGGAGCTCAAGGGCGCCAGCGCGTTCGAGGTCAACCAGGTCTTGCGCCACAAGGCCTTGGAGTGGCAGCGAGGTTACGGCGTGGTCAGTTTCGGGCGGCGGCACCTGCCTTGGGTTGTTGAGTACATACGCCGCCAGCGCGAGCATCATGCTCAAGGCACGATCCATGCCCGGCTGGAAGCGCACCAGCCGGACGAAAGACCACCGGAGGTGAATTCGCCTTCAGCAAGCCCGGCTGAAGCCGGCTGAAAACAAAAAGAGCCGCCCGGTTCCCCACCAACTGAAGTTGGTGGCAAGAGCCGGTCGGCTGAAGCCGACCCACGATCGCGCTGCCGGAAACGTCGATGGTGTTGCTGGAAACCGCAGTGGCATCGGCCGGAACGTCGATGGCGCAGGCCTTGCGAGCGCCTTGCCCGGGTTTCTGGCACGCTTATGTTCGGACGGGACAATGCTAACGCGGCGCGCTCAGTCACGATGGACCGCATGATGAACTCTTGCAGAACGCCGAGATCATGACTTACCTCTACGCCGCACTGCTGTGCACGGTGAATCTCCTCTGGCTGGGGATGGTGCTGCTCGGGCTTCCGGGCAACTGGCTGATCGTGGCCACCACGGCGGCGTATGCGTGGTGGCGCTGGGACGCCTCGCGGGCGGCGGGTCAGCAGGAGATCGCCGTCGTGACGCTGTGCGTGATGGGAGGACTGGCCCTGCTGGCGGAGGGGCTGGAGCTGGCGGGCGGACTGATCGGGTCGAAGCAGGCGGGCGGGTCGCGCTGGGGCGCGTTCGGGGCGCTGATCGGCACGGTCATCGGCGCCATCGCGGGCACAATCATCATCCCCATCCCCGTCGTCGGGTCGATTCTCGGCGCGTGCGGCGGCGCGGCCGTGGGCGCATGCTTGTTGGAGTACGCCTCGGGGCGCACGCTGACGCCGGCGCTGAAGTCCGCCGCCGGGGCGGGCGTGGGACGCTTTGCAGGCATGATGGTCAAGCTCGGCGTCGGCGGCGTGATATGGATGATCGCCGCGCTCGCCGCTTTCGTTCCCTAGCAGCCCGTGGTGGAAGTCTGCGGGTCTGGCTTTTCACCCCCGACCACATCGGGATTTCCGGCAAATGACCGGCTGGAAAGCCGGTCCCCCAAGCAGAAGTCCTTTTCACCAC
>CAZGJA010000112.1:0-6593 GCA_964526695.1 uncultured Phycisphaeraceae bacterium | reverse complement strand
CGCGCCGCCTCCGCCATTACAGCCCACGGCGACCTTCTGCTACAGTAACCCCATGCGGATTCCACCCGTCGAGTTCCTCATCTGGGCCAAGCGCCATCGCCGCGCCAAGTACGAGATGACCGTCAGCGGCGCGCCGCCGGTTGAGCTGACCGACTTTCAGGCCGGGCTGGGGCACGTCGAGATCAAGATTCGCGGCACCTGCGGCGACCCGCGGATCATTCAGGCCGTCGCCGAGCGCTACGGCGTGGACCCGCTCGGCGTGGTGCCCGTGCCGGGCGCCAGCGGCGGGAACTTCGTCGTCATGGCGTCGGTGGCCGACCGGACCCGACCCATCCTCATCGAGGAGCCGGTGTACGGGCCGATGCGCCGCGCGGCGGAGTTCTTCAATGCGCGGATCATCGAGCTGCCGCGTCGCCCGCGAAACGACTTCCGCATCGACCCGGCCGATCTTCGCTCGGGGCTTCAGCGCGGCGCGGGCACGGTGTTCATCACCAACCTGCACAACCCTTCGGGGCAGCCGATTTCCGCCGAGGAGATGAAGGACATCGCCCTGACGGCGCGCGAGCACGGCGCGGTGGTCGTGGTGGACGAGGTGTATCTCGATTACCCGCACGTCAACCTCGGCGCGCCCCGCTGGACGGCCGCGGCGCTGGCGGACAACGTCGTCGCGGTCAACTCGCTGACGAAGGTGTACGGCGTGGGGTCGCTGCGGCTGGGATGGCTGGTCACGACGCCCTCGCGCGCGCGGCACCTGCGCCGCATGATGGACTATCTTAACGTCGAGCACCCCGCGCCGGCCACGTCGCTGGGCTTGCGCGCGTTCGAGCGGATCGACCTGCTGGAGGCGCGGACGCGGCGGCTGTACGAGCAGGCGCGACCGGTCGTGCGCGAGTGGCTCGCGGCGCATCCGGAACTGCACGCCTATCCCAATCATGGGGCGTTGTTTGAATGCGTGCGGCTTCCGCAAGGCGTCAAGGCCGGCACGCTCTCGCGCCTGCTCTTTCGGGAGTATGAGACGCGCATCGTTCCCGGGGAGTTCTTCAATCTGCCCGACCACATCCGCGTAAGCACGACTCTGCCGCCGACGGAGCTGCGGATCGGGCTGGACAACATCGCGCGCTGCACGGCGCGGCTGCAGGAATCGGGGGGGTTGAGGCAGTAATGGCATCGATGATGCGGCGGTGCCGCGCTCAAGGAGCTACGCAGCGCGCAGCCCCAACGGGGCGCATCAGCGCCAGCCCAGGGCAACGCCCTGGGGCAACGTGGCCGACATGGATCCCCAAGCCCTGAAAGGGCGCTTCAACCTTGGGTCGCCCTTACAGGGCTTGTTGGTTTTCCGCCGCCGATCCCCCAGGGCGTTGCCCTGGGCTGGGGCAACGCTGCCCTTTCAGGGCGGCCAAGACTCCTGGCGGAGGTGCATCCGTTTGGATGAAGTCTGGCTATTCGAGGGGCAACACCCTCGGTTGGGGCACGGACCTCCCAGCCGGTGATTCTCGGCGGAATCGGGTGGGTTGAGCGGTTGGAAAGCCACCCCGGCCGACTTTCACTTCGAACAGTTTTCCATCGCTTGCGCTTCGGGTTCTGAATGGCGGACTCGCCGGTGCCCGGGGGAGAAGGGGATAATTCCCTTGGCGTTAGCGCGTTCTTCACCATTCCTTAACAATCGCGTTCGACCATTCTTAATAAATGAACAAGGAGAAGGTCATGAGGAACGTAAGCGGAATGTTGGTTGTGGCGGTGGTTTTCGGCTTGGCGGGCGCGTCGCTCGCGCAGGAGAAGCTGCGGGGCAAGATCGTCATTGACGGATCGAGCACGGTGTACCCCATCGCGCAGGTCGCATCAGAGCTGTTTAAACAAACGCAGCCCGGCGTGAACATCCCCATCGGCGTCTCCGGCACGGGCGCGGGCTTCAAGAAGTTCCTCGACAAGGACGCCTCGATGCGGACGTCGATCAACCTGGCCTCGCGACCGATCACGCCCGGCGAGATGAAGACCGCGGCGGAACAGAAGATCGAGTTCATCGAAGTGCCGATCGCCACGGACGGGCTGGCCGTCGTCGTCAACAAGTCAAACACGTTCTGCACCAGCCTGACGCTGGTTGAGCTCAAGCGCATCTGGGAACCGAACAGCGCGATCAAGAACTGGAACCAGGTGCGGCCGGGCTTCCCCGATCTGCCGATGTCGCTGTACGGGCCGGGCACGGACAGCGGCACGTTCGACTACTTCACTGAGGTTGTGGTGGGCAAGGCGCGGTCCTGCCGTAACGATTTCTCGCCGAACGAGAACGACACAATCCTGGTGAAGGGCGTCGAGGGCGACAAGGGTTCGCTGGGGTATTTCGGCTATTCGTATTACGAGGGCAGCAAGGGCCGGCTCAACCTGGTGTCGATCGACTCCGGCGACGGCAAGCCGGTGGCGCCGAGCATGGAGACGGTGCGCACCGGGACGTATCACCCGCTCTCGCGGCCGCTGTTCATCTACGTGAACAAGGAGCATTATGACAAGCGCCCGGAGCTTCGCGCATTCGTCGCCTTCACGCTGGAAAACGCCCCGAAGATCGTCAGCCATAAGTACGTCAACTATGTTTCGCTGGACGACAAGGCGTATGCGGCGGTCAAGGCGCACGTCGCCGCGGGCGTAGCCGGGTCGAGGATTCAGGAGCACAAGGCGGGAACGCCGCTGGACATCGCCGCGCTGTATCAGCCGGGACCGGGCGGAGCCAGGAGCGGAGGATAACGCTCGGCGGGCATAGCCCGCCCTACGCCACCCAAGAAGACCCGCCCATGCACGCACACGGAATGTCAATGTGAGACGACTACTGCGTGAACTGAAGGAGCGCGGCATCGGGGCGGTCATGCTGATCTGCGCCCTGGTGAGCGTTGCCACAACGGCGGGGATCGTTCTGACCCTTGTCGGCCAAAGCCTCCCGTTTTTCCGCGCCGTTCCCCTCGGCGACTTCCTGGCGGGGCGCAAATGGGCGCCGCTCTTCGAGCCGCCGCACTACGGGCTTCTGCCGCTGATCTGCGGCACGTTTCTCATCACGGTCGGGGCGCTGCTGGTGGCCGTGCCGATCGGCGTCAGCGCGGCGCTGTTCCTCAGCGAGTGCGCGCCTCGCCGTCTGCGCGACGTGCTCAAGCCCGTGCTCGAAGTCCTCGCGGGCATTCCCAGCGTGGTGTACGGGTTCTTCGCGCTGACCTTCATCACGCCCAACGTGCTTCAGAAACTGGTTCCGTCCACGTCGATCTTCAACGCCGCCAGCGCGGCCATCGTCGTGGGCATCATGATCATCCCCACGATCTGTTCGCTGAGCGACGACGCCTTTCGCGCCGTGCCGCGGTCGCTGCGCGAGGCGGGGTTCGCCCTGTCGGCCACGCGGTTCGAGGTGGCGGGGCGGATCGTGCTGCCTGGAGCGGCTTCGGGCGTGGTGGCGGCGATTCTGCTGGCGGTGGGGCGGGCGATCGGCGAGACGATGGCGGTGACGATCGCCGCGGGGATTCAGCCGCAGCTCACGCTGAATCCATTCATGTCGGTGCAGACCATGACGGCGTTCATCGCGGAAGTCAGCGAGGGCGACGTGGAGGCCGGAACGATGGCCAGCCACTGCCTGTTCGCCGTTGGGCTGGTGCTGTTTGCGATCACACTGGGCGTCAACCTGGTGGCGCGGTGGTTTACGCGGCGATTCCGGGAGGTGTACGAATGACCGCCGCATCGCCAACCTTCTCGACGCTCTATCAGCCTCGACTTGCCCGGCGCAAGGCGTGGAACGTGGTTTTCTACGTGACCGGCGCGGCGGTGTGCGCGATGACGGTCGCGTTGCTGGCGACGTTGATCGGCGTCGTGCTCAAGGACGGCTGGACGTTTTTGACGTGGCGGTTCATCACGTCGTTCCCGTCGCGCCTCGAGCCGGAGCTGGCGGGCGTGAAGCCGGCCCTGTTCGGTTCGCTGTGCCTTGTGGTGACCACGGGCGTGATCTCGGTTCCACTCGGCGTCGGGGCGGCCGTGTATCTGAGCGAGTACGCCGGCGACTCGCGGCTGAACCGGTTCATTCAACTCAACATCGCCAACCTCGCGGGCGTTCCGTCCATCGTGTACGGCCTGCTGGGGCTGGCGGTGTTCGTGCGCTGGCTGCACCTTGGCTCCTCGATCCTCGCCGGATCGCTGACGATGAGCCTGCTGGTTCTTCCGGTGATCATCATCTCGGCGCGGGAGGCGATCGCCGCCGTGCCGCAGTCGCTTCGTCAGGCGGCCTATGCTCTCGGCGCCACGCGCTGGCAGACGGTCCGATCGCACGTGCTGCCGTCGGCGCTGCCGGGCATCCTGACGGGCGTGATCCTGAGCCTCTCGCGCGCCGTGGGCGAAGCCACCCCCCTGCTTGTCGTCGGCGCGGCGGCGTTCATGCTGTCGATGCCGGGATCGCAGGCGGAAGGCGGCGCGTGGGCGAAGCTGGTGGCCATCGGGACGGACAACTTCGCGGTGCTGCCGATCCAGATTTTCAACTGGTGCAAAGAGCCTGACATTGTCTTTCAGCAACTGGCGGCCGCGGGTATCGTCGTGCTGCTGGTCGCGCTGCTGGCAATGAACTCGGTGGCGGTGGGGATTCGACTGTGGCATCAGCGGAAGAGCACATGGTGATCATGGATCAACCGCAGAGCAGCTTGAAGTCCGTGGCGAAGGCGGAGATGCGCCCCTCGCCGGTCAGCGCGCCCGAGCCGGCGGGCGAGACGATTGTCCGCATCGAAGACCTCACCATCCGTTACGGCGAGTTCGCCGCGGTGAAAAACGTCTCGCTCGACGTATACCGCAACCAGGCCACCGCGCTGATCGGTCCTTCCGGCTGCGGCAAGAGCACGCTGCTGCGGGCGATCAACCGGATGAACGACTTCGTCCCCAACTGTCATGTGAGCGGGCGGATCGTCGTGAACGGTCGCAGCATCTATGAGCCGGGTTGCGACGCGGTCGATCTGCGGCGACACATCGGCATGGTGTTCCAGAAGCCCAACCCGTTCCCCAAGTCCATCTACCGCAACGTCTCCTGGGGCGCGAAAATCAACGGCTATCGCGGCGACATGGACGCGCTGGTGGAGCAGTGCCTGCGGCGAGCGGGACTCTGGGAAGAGGTGAAGGACAAGCTCAAGCAGGTGGCGCTGAACCTCTCCGGCGGGCAGCAGCAGCGCTTGTGCATCGCGCGGGCGCTGGCGCTGCAGCCGGACGTGCTGCTCATGGACGAACCCTGCTCGGCGCTGGACCCGATCGCCACCGCGCGCATCGAGGACCTCATCGACCAGCTCAAGCACGACTACACCGTCGTGCTCGTCACGCACAACATGCAGCAGGCCGCGCGCGTCTCCGACCGCACCGCGTTCCTGTACATGGGCGAGCTGATCGAGGTGGACGACACGAACGTGCTCTTCACGCATCCGCGCCACCCGCGGACGCAGGCCTACATCACCGGAAGATTCGGCTGAATTTATGACCCTGCATTTCGTGAACCTGCTGGACGATCTGCGTCGCCGCTCGCTGCGCATGGCGGCACTGGTGGAGGACATTCTCAACGAGGCCTGCGAGGCGCTGCTCAGCGGAGACCCCTCGCTGGCGCGTCGCGTCATCCTGCGCGACGAGGGGGTCGATGCCGAGGAAGTGGAGGTCGAAAAAGAGGTCATCCGTCTGTTGGCGCTGTATCAGCCGGTGGGCATCGACCTGCGCCTGCTGTGCGCGATTCTGAAGGTCAACAACGATCTGGAGCGCATCGCGGACTGCGCGATCAACGTCGCTGAGCGGGCCAAGCACCTCGTCGAGCACCCGGTCCACCGCACCAACACCGAGCTGCGCGAGCTGTGCAATGTGGTGCAGCAGATTCTCCGCCGCGCGGTGCAGGCCTACGGCGGCGAAGACCTTGAAACCGCCCAGGACATCCGCAGCGGCGACACCATCGTGGACGACCTCTACGCGCGCATCGTGCAGAACATCGCCAGCGAAGGCGCGACCGGACCGAAAAGCACCGCCGCCATGCTCGACGCGCTCTCCGTCGCCAAGAACCTCGAGCGCATCGCCGATCACGCCACCAACATCGCCGAGGACGTCATCTTCCTGACCACCGGGCAGATTGTGCGTCACCAGCAGTGACGCTGCTGGCGGCTAGCGAGCCGCGGATATCCGTCGCGCGTGCCCGGAAATCCGGGCAATGTACTACAGGCCTGGGCCGACCGGGGTTGCCGCAGCGCCATCGTCGGTCGGCGCCTCGGTCATGCCGACTTGCCCGATAGAATGGGCGCCTCCGAGTCGGTTTGATCCCCGCAGGGGATCTATGTGAGTGCCGTGGGCGCAGCCCGCGAGAGCTGGCATGATGTTGGAATCAACCCCGCGAGGGGTTGTACGTTGACCCAAGTTGCCGTGCGCATATGGGAGCCAAGCGTACGACCCCGCTGGGGTCGAGTGGCACTGGGCCACGCTGACCGTGGGTTTCACCCACGGCTTCTATGAGCGTCCCTCGCCTGTCAATGCGTTCTCGTCGGAGAGCCGGCTCATTCTTCTATCCGAGCATCACCGCTTGCGCGGCTGGCCCAAGTGGGTGTTTCGAGCACGATGTGGACAGC
>CAZGJA010000111.1:0-15128 GCA_964526695.1 uncultured Phycisphaeraceae bacterium | reverse complement strand
TGGATGCGCCCGGGGAGTGCCGCGACCCGCAGGATGAATGCGTTCTGGCGTTGGCTCGAGCGGGCAGCGCCGATTTCGTGGCGTCTGAGAATCGGGACTTGCTCGTGCTTGATCCGTGGCGAGGGATACGAATCATCCGTTTATTCGAGTTCCTGGACGATCATCCGTTGCCGGAGGCGTTGGGCTAGACGTACCGAGTGCGCCGGGCGAAGCGGTCGCTTGCGAGGCGGGGTGGGGCGGCTGCGCGCAGTGAGGTTCCACAAGAAGGCCCGCCCTACCATCCGCGAGCTGCCAGGTTTGATCCGCCGCGGCGACGCGAAACCGCTGCCTGCTTGGCTGGGCAAGCGCATCCATCGACCCGGCATGCGCTACCGCGCCCACGACTTGGCGCCAGAGATTACTGGGAAACCGTTCTCGGTGGAGCCGTTGAGTTGCGACGGCGGCCAGGAACAGGCAGAGGTGTGCGGGTGATTGACCGCGTCGCTCCCGCCGGACAAATCCGTGCTTGCTCCGCGTGGTTCAACTACGATATGATCATGGGAGAATTGGGTAGATGACTCCCGACACCAGTCTCCAGAGGCCACGCCTATGTCGCCAGATCGAAGATCCATGATTGTCCTTGGGGTTCTATCAGTACTTCTTGTTCCGGTGTTTTCGGCCTGCACGGGAGGCGGGAGCGGGCTGGGAGAGCCAAGGGTAGTGGATTCGGACGGTGATGGGGCCCCGGACGAGCAGGACGCCTGCCCCGACGATCCGGACAAGACTTCGCCCGGCCTATGCGGGTGCGGCGTGGCCGAGACGCAGGGCTGCGGGGAACAGGACGCTGCGACGTGGAATCAAAAACACCTCGACATGGGCCCGGCAGGGTGTGATCTGCATTCCCTTGCCTACGACAGCGCCTGCGGCGGCTTGAGGACGACGAGCTTCTCTGCGCCGGAGGAGCACATGTGGGTGAGTCGCTTGACGCGGCAGACGTTCACCTTGATGTCGTTGTCGCGGTTGTGCTCGCCGACGAACTGGTGCGCAAGGTCACGGGCCAACTGTTGTCGGTCGAGCCGTTCAAGCGGTACGTGGGCCAGATGGTGGCGGAGGTGTACGGGTGATTCCGCGCAGGCGTCACGTCATCCGCTGGCGTCAGAGAATGATCCGCTGACCTCAGCAGACGGTCAGCTCCTGAAGCCAAATCGGCGATTCCAAGGCGGAAACGGGGGTTTTTGTGTCACGGAGGACGGGTTCAGATGCCGCAATCATCCCCGCCGACAATAGGATGCCCCGTGGCGGAGCATCACGTTTCCACCGACCAGTCGCTGCTGCGACTGCCACGCCACGATTGGTCGACGAGGTTGGATGTGATATAAGGTTGGCATCTCCTGAGGAGGTCAAGCATTCAATGTCAGGCAATGGCAATCAATCTGTTACCTTCCTGGCGCTAGTCGACAATCTTGATCTGCAGGAGCGCGTACAGCTCGGGGACTTTGTCGTGAGACGGTTCAGCAAAGTGGAACTCGCCGCAAAGCTCCGCGGAAACGAGGATCTTCCCTTGAAGGAGGGGGAGCGCGACGAATTCGAGCAGCGAGCCATGTTCCCGTGGGTTCAGCACCAGTTCCCTCTCTCTAAATTCGAGAATCCGTTGCGTCCGAACCCGCCGCACAATATTTCCGCATTCGATTCGGCGCTACACAACTTCCGCTATAGGTACGCCGGCGCGGAGACAGCATGGCCCTTTGACTCGTTCTTCACGACACTTAACCTCTTAAAGCAATCAAATGGGCCAGTGATTCCTTGTCACGTTTACCTTTGCCCTCTGGTGCTACAAACACGCTATCAAGTTGAAAGCATGACTCTGAGGCATGCGATGATCGATTCTGATTCAGAGGAGCTGGAACGTCCGAGACTTTTTGGGTTCCGGCTCGACGCTTCAGACGTACATGGTTTTGTTGAATTACGGGCGAAGCTGGAGCAGTGCCTCGCGAAGAATCCCGGTGACAGCCAGCCGGACAACACCCACTTGCGAATCGCCGCACATTTCTTTGCGCATGGGGACAAGAGGATTGCGCCTTGCCGGTTCAACTTCGGGCTAATCGATCCCTTGCTGGCCTACGAGGCAGCGTTGGAAGCTTTATTGTTGCGTGAAGTGGAACCACTTAAGAAACAGGCAAAGAAGCAGGGGGATGCATCGTTGCTTTCGCACCGGGTTGCTTCAATTCCACTCCTCAAACACCCGAGTACCGAAGATTTCATCAGGCTTGTCCACTGGATACGCTCAAAGATCGCCCACGGCGTCAAGCCCATCCGAGAGATTGAACGGGTCATCCGATGTCCAGACAAAGGGCTGCCCAAAGACGCTCGACTGATAAGCGGATTGCCACCGGGTCCCTATAGCCGCTTGTACCTGTCGGGGGGGGATTTCGAAGGATTGGTTGTCAATCTCCGTGAGGTTGCCCGGCGCTGCATCAGGTTTTTCTTCGACGAGTATTTCGCAGGACGGGGACGCGATAGCACGCTCGATCGACTTGACAGCGAATCACGACAATGACGACAACCTCAGCGAAACCCTTGCTTTTGCCTTGCAGCCAGTCCCGCCGTTTTAGTACACTTGCTTGCAGCCCCAGCGTAAACCAGGCGCACACCCGAGGCGTTGCCCTTTGATGGAGGAATACCGTGAGGCACAAGCGCACGTTTGCCCAATTGCTTACTGCCGGATGTTTCACCGCCGGTGCGTTCCAGATTCGTTATGTCGAGGCGCGGAAGCCCAGCAATCAAAACAGGATCGGGACAGGTTTTTCTGCCCAGTCTGCCCCTGTCGATATTTTGGCCGCCCAGCAAGCACCGGAACCGGCGGCAATTCCGAAAGATACCTACGATCCTGATGAGCTTCGTCGGCGGGCAGAGAAGGGCGACACTGAAGCCATGACAATCCTTGGAACGATGTACATCATGGGACGAGGAGTAGTTCAGGACGCGAAGAAGGCAACCGACTGGTTTCGCAAAGGAGCGATGCTGGGCAATCCGAATTCAATGAGACGTCTGGGCATTCTTTATAGAGATGGGTGCGGCGTTCCACAGAATGACAAACAGGCCGTTGACTGGTTCCAGAAGGCAGCGGCACTCAACAGCGCTGCCGCGATGCAATGCCTGGGAGTCATGTATTCGGAAGGTCGTGGGGTCCCAAGAGACGAAAACAAGGCCGTCGATTTGTATCGCAAAGCTGCAGAACTGGGCGACTCTCGAGCGATGTCGCTTCTCGGGCTTCTGTGTTATTCTGGACGAGGTATTCCGAAAGACGACCAGAAGGTTATGGAATGGGCACGCAAAGCTGCCGGGTTGGGTGATGCCATGGGAATGATTCTGCTTGGTTCGATATATGCGGAAGGACTGATCGTCCCACAGGACAACGATCTAGCCATGGAATGGTTGAGCAACGCAGAGGCAGTCGACGACCCTGAAGCCTTGGTGATCTTGGGATTACTTCATACCGACGGAATCAAAGGAGTCAAAGATGAAGCCCGCGCTGTTGGTTTGTATCAGAAGGCAGCACAGCTGGGAAACGCTCAGGGAATGATGCTTGTTGGAAAATCGTACGACGCGGGACGAGGAGTGCACCAAGATAACGTTCGAGCGTTTGAATGGTGTCGCAAGGCAGCGGAACTAGGAAACGCGGAGGCGATGGGGCTCTTAGCTCGAATGTATATTGGCCCGCAAGCTCGCGATGTCAATTTCACCACTTTAATTTTCGCAGGAAATCTCGCAGACCGATCATTGATGAAGGATCCGGTGCTGGCGTACGTCTGGGCGAACTTAGGTGCCGCTCGTGGAGACGATTCAAGTCGAGCAATTCGCAACATGATGGAAAGCTCCCTCAGTCCGGAACAGCTTGAGGAGGCGCAACGCTTATCGCGTAGGTGGGTGGAAGAGCACGAATCGAAATGAGTTTCGATTCTATCGATCACGGCATCGAAGGATGACTCTTTGCGCATTCGGCGTCCTCTGCGGATGACCCCGCCTCCTCCCTTCGGTGTCGAGCGTGATTATCCCCCGGCTTTTTCGGCTCTTCCGGCGCGTTTACGGTCGGTTTCCTTCAGCAGCTTCTTGCGCAGGCGGATGGCGTCCGGCGTGACTTCGACGTACTCGTCTTCGTCGATGAACTCCAGCGCCAGCTCCAGCGAGAGGATGCGCGGCGGCTTGAGGACGACGAGTTTTTCCGCACCGGAGGAGCGCATGTTGGTGAGGCGCTTGGCGCGGCAGACGTTCACCTCGATGTCGTTGTCGCGGTTGTGCTCGCCGACGACCTGCCCGTCGTAGGCCGGGTCGCCGGGGCCGACGAACATGACGCCGCGGTCGGCCAGCGCCTCGAGCGCGTAGCCGGTGACCTGTCCGCCCTCGCTGGCGATGAGCACGCCGTTGGCGCGACCGGGGATCGCGCCGCGCAGGTACTCATACTCGTAGAAGCTGTGGTGCATGATGATCGTGCCCTGCGTGGCGGTCATGATGCGGTTGCGCAGGCCGATGAGTCCGCGCGAGGGGATGGTGAACTCCATGTGGGTGCTGTCGTTGCGCGTCTCCATCTTAAGGCAGATGCCGCGGCGCCCGCCCATCAGCTCCATGACCGCGCCGACGTGCTGCGTCGGCACGTCCACGACGCACAACTCGATCGGCTCGGTCTTGTGCCCGTTGAGCTGGCGGTAGATGACCTTGGGCTTGCCCACGGACATCTCGAAACCCTCGCGGCGCATGTTCTCGATCAGCACGGAGAGGTGCAGGATGCCGCGGCCGGACACGTGGAACTCTTCCGGCGTGTGCCCCGGCTCGACGCGGAGGGCGACGTTTTTCTGCAGCTCTTTTTCGAGCCGTTCGCGCAGGTGGCGGCTGGTGACGAATTTGCCGGATCGACCGCAGAACGGCGAGTCGTTGACGCGGAAGGTCATGTGCAGCGTCGGCTCGTCCACGGCGATGATCGGCAGAGGCATCGGGTTTTCCGGGTCGGCGAGCGTGTTGCCGATGTCCACGGTTTGGATGCCTACCACGGCGCAGATGTCGCCGGCCTCGACCTGTTCCGCCCGCACGCGCCCCAGTCCGTCGAAGGCGTACAGCTCGCTGACCTGTTCGTTCTTGTGCGTGCCGTCGCGGTGGATGACGCAGACGCGCTGCCCGGCCTTGAGCACGCCGAAGAAGACGCGCCCGATGCCGATGCGTCCGACGTAGTCATTGTAGTCCAGCGAGGTGACGAGCATCTGAAGCGGCGCGGACGTGTCCGCCATGGGCGGCGGCACGTGTTTCAGGATGGTCTCGAACAGGGCGAAGATGTCCGGCGGGATGGTGCCCGGATCGAGCGAGGCGTAGCCCTTCGTGGCCGAGGCGTACACGATGGGGAACTCCAGCGCCGCGTCGTCGGCGTTCAGCTCGATGAAGAGATCGAAGACTTCGTTGACGACTTCCTTATGGCGGGCGTCGGGGCGGTCCATCTTGTTGATGACCACGATGGGCTTGAGGTGATACTCGAAGGCCTTGCGCAGGACGAAGCGCGTCTGGGGCATGGGGCCTTCGAAGGCGTCGATGAGCAGGAGGCAGCCGTCGGCCATTTTGAGGACGCGCTCGACCTCGCCGCCGAAGTCGGCGTGCCCGGGGGTGTCGATGATGTTGATCTTGGTGTCGTGGTAGTTGATGGCGATGTTCTTGGCGAGGATGGTGATGCCGCGCTCGCGCTCGAGGTCGTTGGAGTCGAGGATGCGCTCGCCCTTAAGCTGCGACTGGCGGAACTGCCCGCACTGGCGCAGCATCTGATCGACGAGCGTGGTCTTGCCGTGATCGACGTGAGCGATGATGGCGACGTTGCGTAGATTCGAGTTGTGCATCGGAGTCGTTCACCCTGAAGTTGTCGGCCCGCACGGGTCCGGGGAATACGCCGTCCGGATTGGGTGCGGGCGTGATTTATAGCCGATTGCGGGCTTGGCGGCAACTGGCGGCGCTCGACCGTTGACCGGTCCCATGCCGCGATGGAGCATGGAGCCGGTGCGTGGAGGGCGAGGCGCGGGCGTGGGCAACCACCTTGTTTGACCCCTCTATCGCGGATCCGCAAGTAGGACGTCGGGGGTTGACGCCGAGGCGAGGATGGGCATGAACGCAGTCGCGTGGATGAGCATGACGATGGGGGCGATCCTCGCTGCGGCGGGCGGCGCGGGTGCTCATCCTTCGGCGGCGCGCGCGGCTGATGCAGGTTCCTTCGCCGGGGTGCAGGACGAAGCCCGAATCGGCGCGACGGATGCGCTGACGATCCGCGAACAGGCCGCGGGCTTTCTCATTGTGCTGGACCCCGAGGATTCGCCCTGGACTTTGGGGCGGACGGTTGAAGCGGCGGCGCGATACCGATCGTCGCTCGGCGGCGCTGGCGCGTTGTTCATCCGCCACGACCACACGTTCCCGGTTTTGCCTGATGCTCGACCGAAGTTCTCCGTCGGGTTCTTCGTGAGCGAGCGGATGGAAGTCGCGCCTCCGTTTCGGATCGAGGCGCAGTCCGCCTGCGAAGTTGCGTCGCAGATGACGGATGGACCTGCGTGGAAGACGGGCGGTTTCGTCGCCCGGATGACCGCGGAGCTGAACGCGCGAGGGCTGGAGCCTGCCGGTCCATTTATCGAGTTCCTTGACGCCCCGGCGGGAGCCGCATCCGCAGAGGCGCAGCGATCGCGGCTGGAGGTTCCGGTCCGCGCGCGGGGGTCGCGCGAAGAGGACGTCAGGCGCGCTGCGAGCGCGGCGGAGGAAGACGAGGGCCGCGCGGAATCCGGGCACGGTCTTGACGCCCCCTCGCCTGCGGTCCCTCCTCATTCACGGGCAGCACGGGAGCAGGTTCTCGCCTTCCTGGACTCCATCGCAGCGACGCGGGATTCGGTGCAGTGGCCCGTGATGCTCTGGGAGCATGCCGATGCCTTGCCGCAGGTGTCCGAGGCGGCGGCAGACGGGACGTCGCCGGCGGCGGAGGGAATGTCACCGGCGGCGAGTCTGTTCCTGGATCGCCGATACGACGAGCTCGCCGAGGTGCTTTTCCCGAAGCGGCGGAAGCTCTCGCGTGACCAGCGAGAGTGGCTCGCGCGCGTGTTCGCCGAGTTGCGCGAGTTGGAGAGTTCCATGCGGGAGGTGGACGATGCGCTCGCCGAAGAGATGAGGCAGCTCAGTGAGGCGATGAAGCATCGCGCGGAATCCGTGCGGATCGACCTCCCCGAGCCGAAAGACCTGGGCCCGCGAGGGCAACGGCGCAGCGTCGCGAGCGAGGACGGTCCGTCGATCGTCCTCGCGGCGCTGCACGCATGGTCGTCGGGACCGGCCAGCGGGGGCACGGATCCTGGCTCGCGGCGTGAAAAGCTGGCGGGGATTCTCAGCCGGATCGAAGGCGTGCTGGGCGAGCCGTGAGGTGGCGGCATGGGTTGGCGTCATGCGAAATCAGTCGTCGCTCCGCGAGGAACGGGCAGATCCTCGCTTCGCAACGAGCGGGGCAGTTCGTTGCTCCTGCTCCCCCCAACTGCGCGGAAGCAAAGGCCGCAGCACCACCCGATCGTCCAACCGCGCCATGGAAACCTTCGTGGTGTTCATGCATGACAGAGCACCAACCACCGGCCAGAGTCCCGAATCTTGCTCAAACGCCCATGTGCCCGCGCGGGGGTGACGATGCGAACGCCGCATTCCGACTCTGCGGCAGCTCAGGGGCATGGGCCTGCGGCAGCGGACCCGTGGTGTGACTGAGCGAGCCTGGGTTTGCCGCTCGCCACGGCCTGTTCCCGCCTGCGCGGGAATGACAGAGTACGCCGGACTGTGCCATGCTGCTGCGCGCCACGGCCTGGCGAGTACGCCAGACCGTGCCACCCTGCCGCGGCATTTCAGGCGGCTCGAGCCCGCGGCAGCGGGGCCATCAAGCCCGGCGCGGCGCTTTTCCGATAAGCCACCGACCGCCGCGCGGCATGGGGCAGCGAGGCGGAGGAGCGCCGCGCTGCGCGGACGCGCGACGGCGGACGCGTGAACCCGGATGTCGCAGCTTTCAGCATCTCAGTGCCTTGTGGTCATGTACCACTATGTCCGCGCGCGCGGTGAGCCGATCCGTCGCGGCGTGCGCGGGCTTTTGCCGTCCGATTTCGAGGAACAACTCGACGCGCTGTGCCGTTGGGGCGAGCCGCTTTCGTGGGAAGCGCTGGCGCCCTGCCTCTGCGGCAAGGCCCAGCCGCCGGCGCAATCCTTCCTGCTGACGTTCGACGACGGGCTGCTCGATCACGCGGAAGTCGCCGCGCCGATCCTCGGCGAGCGCGGGCTGCGCGGCGTGTTCTTTGTTCCCGGCCGGGTGCTGCACGAGCCGCGCTTGCTCTCCGCGCACCAGGTTCACCTCCTGCTTTCGATTCGCACGCCCGAGCAGCTCTACGACGACGTGGCCGCCATGCTTGCGCGGCTTGCGCCCGGCGACGACTGGCTGGACCTCGCGGATGCTGAGCAGGCGGAGCGCATCTACGCCTACGAATCGCCTGCGCGGGCGAGGCTCAAGCACCTGCTGACCGGCGTGCTGCCGATCTCGTTGCGGAACCACGTGCTCGCGGATCTCTTCGCGCGGCACGTCGGCTCTTCCGCCGAGTGGTGGAAGAAGTGGTATCTCTCCCCTGCGCAGGTCGTCGAGCTGCACACGGCAGGCCACACAATTGGCGGACACAGCTACGCGCATGAGCCGTTAGCGCGGCTGACGCGTGCGGAACTCGAGCATGACCTCCACCGCTCCGCGCGGACGCTTGCGGACCTGCTCGGACCCGCGCCGCGCCCATTCTCCTATCCGTTCGGGAGCTTCAACGAGGACGTGATCGACGTGACGCGGCAGGCGGGGTTCTGCGCGGCCGTCACGACGAAGTCTCGACCCGCCCGTTCGGACGACGAGCCTTTTGCGCTGCCGCGGATCGACACGATCCACGTTTCCGCGCATCTCGAATCGGAGGCGCCATGCCCGGTGTGACGACCAAGCCTGCGCCGCTTCCTTCGAATCGCGCGGCGCCGCGGGCGGAAACGGAGCGACCCGGCGGGACCGAAAGTCCGCAGTCCGGCGGGGATCGCCTCGCGCTGCTGCGCCGGTTTCTCAACGCCTACTGGCTGCGCCCCGAGAACGCCTTCTGGATGACCCTGCGCAGCCTGGCGCTTTTCACCGCACGGTGGCGCGCGCCGTCGATCGACGTAAGCTGCGGCGACGGGCTGTTCAGCTTCATCCATGCCGGCGGCGAGTTGGACGCCGCGTTCGACGTGTTCGCGTCGGTGGCCTCGCTGGATCGCGTCACGCACGATCACGCGGACATGTTCGATTTCGCGGCTCCGCAATACGCCCCGCCCGTGACACGGCAACCTGGATGGAAGATCGAGGTCGGGACCGACCTGAAGGATGCGATGCTCGCCAAGGCCTCAGCGCTGGGTTTGTACGAGCGGCTCATCCGCCACGACAGCAACGAGCGGCTGCCGCTGCCGGATGCGTCCTTCGAGACAGTGTATTGCAACAGCGCCTACTGGGTGGAGAACATCGACGGGTTTCTGGCGGACCTGGCGCGCGTCACCTCGCCGACGGGGCGCGTCGTGCTGCACGTCAAGCTCGACAGCATGAAGCGGTACACGCTTCAGCCGTGGCGCGAGGCGCTGGGCGAGGACTTTTTGCGGATCATCGGTCGCGGGAGATTCGACTGCTGGCCGACGCTGGCGTCCCGATCGCAGTGGGAGCGACGCTTCCAAGCCGCGGGGCTGCACATCGCGGACGCGCGCCCCTTCGCCACGCCCACGCACAGCCGCCTGTGGGACGTGGGCCTTCGACCGATCGCCCCGCTGCTGGCGCGCATGGCAAACGCGCTGACGGCGCAGACCCGCGCGGCGATCAAGCGCGACTGGGTGGACCTGTTCTGCGAACTGCTCGACCCGATCACGCGCGAGGACTTCGACCTTGCCGACACCGGGGATGAGCCGGCGGAGATGCAGTACGTGCTGGCCGGCGACGCTTGACGATCACCGCGTTGGAGGCGGCCCTCATCCGTTGAGATGCCAGGCACCGTCGCGCGGTTCCCGATCCTCGGGCGGACTTGCATGGGGTGGCAAACGCCGGGCCTGACATTCCCGCGCAGGCGGGAATCCGGGAATCCTCGCTCCAACGAGGGCCTCCGCGAACGCGAACCTCACCCGGCCACAATCGGTGGCTCGATGACGCCACGCCGATCAATGCGAATCCTGCGGCCCGGCGTCCGCTGCGTCGTCCTCAGACCCGAGGCGTTCCTGTTTCGTGTCCTTTTTGGTGTCTTTCTTCGTGTCCTCGGGGGGCTTCCGCTCGTCGTCGGGTCCGGTTCCTTCCTTCTCGCCGCCGGTCTCGCGTTGCTTGCTCTCCTCCTTGCCCTCGCCCTCCTTCTTCTCTTCGTCGGATGGCTTAGCTTCCGCCTCCTTCGCCTTCTCTCGTTTCCTCGCGGCGGCCTTCTGCTTGGCGGTGGGGATCGGTTCGATGCGGCGCTGCAGCTCCTCGAACATGGCGTCGATCGGACCGTACAGCTTGACGAGCTGGTCCTCGATCGGCTTGAGTTCCTCGGGCGTGCCGGTGCCGAGGGCGATGCGGCGTTCGAGCTTGTCGATCTCCGGCTTGTTGGCGTCGCGGTGGGCGAGCGCCCGCTCCTTCAGTTCCTTGAGGATCGAGTACGCGGACTTCTTCTGAGCCTCGTCCAGCTCGTACTTCTTGATGAAGTCCTCGACATGCTGCGTCCACGCATCGACTTCGGAGGCGATCTGATCCGGCGGCCCGTCGGCCATCGAAGCGCCCGGCACTTTCCCGGCGGCGTCCGCGGCGGCCTTCTCCGCCGCGGCCTTGGCTTTTTCTTCCTCGGACTTGGCTTTGGACTGCTCGGCTTCGCGGCGCTGGCGTCGCACGGCCAGCGGAGGATCCCAGAACTCACGCTCCTGAAACTCGCCCTGCTGCCAGCGGTTCAGTTGCGTGCGGGCGAACTGCATGCCCGTCTGAAAGCCCATCATCTCGCCGTCGAACTTCGCCCGCTGGTCATCGCGCAGGATTCCGCGCATCTCGTCGGCGCCCTGGGCGATCTCCTTCTCCAGCAGGTCCAACGCGCCGCCCGCCCGCTTGCTCCATTCCGCAACCTGCTCCTTGGTGGGCGGCTCCATCTGCAGGCGCATCTCGATGAAGTCCGTCAGCAGCGGCTCGAGCGTCTTTTGGTTCTCCGTCGCGAACGTGGACCACCGCGACTTGATCTTCGTCGTGAGTTCCGAGGACTGCTTCTCGTCCAGTTCGTAATGATCCGACACCATGTCGCCCCAGCGGGCGAGCATCAGGTCCATCATCTTCCGGGTGGGCCAAATGCCGCCCTCGTCGGGCGGTTCCGCGCGGCGAGCCGGGGCCTTCTGATCTTGTGCGCCCAGGGCGCACGCCGCCGGCAGCATCAGCAGGAAAAGCAAGGATTTGCGCATGGTCTGGACCTCCATGGCGAAAGAAAGACCGCCTCACACCCACGACCCGTGCGGAGAAACGCCGGTTAGAACCGATATCGGGAATATATGTCGCCGACGATCACTCCACCTTCACGCCCAACCCCCATTGTTTCGATCGTGTTGCCGACATGCAACCGGTTTTCCCGTCTTCAGCGCTGCATTGACAAGATCAGACAAGGTGTGGAAATCGCGCATGAGGTCATCGTGGTGGACGGCGCCTCGACCGATGGGACGGCCGAGTGGCTCTGCGAGCAGCGCGATCTGCGCGTCATCCGCGAGGATCGGCGAGAGGGCGCCGTCCGCGCGTTCAATCGCGGCTTCCGCTGCGCACGCGGAACCTACGTCACCTGGCTCAACGACGACGCCCATCCGCTGCCGGGCAGCATCGACGCCGCGGTGCGTTTCATCGAGCGTGAGAACCTGCCGGACCTCGGCATGGTGGCCCTCTACCACACATGGCACAGCGAGCGGAACATCCTGCACGAGGTGGAGAGCGACGGATCGCGCTACATGATCTGCCACGTCCGGGGATACCCGTATGCGAACTTCGGGCTGCTGCGGCGCGCGCTGCTGGAGCGCGTCGGCTTCGCGGATGAGGGCTTTCGCTTTTTCGGCTTTGATCCCGACCTGGCCCTGAAAATCCAGCTCAACGAGAACCTACGGGTGCTGGGCTGCCCCGACGCGCTCATCCACCACGACGAGCATCACGACGCGCGCAAACTCTCCGACGTGGAGATCGGTCAAGCGGACAACGACCGCCTCTTCGCCAAGTGGAACCTGCCCCAGCCCGGAGCCTACCCGGACCCGAGACCCGCCTACGAACGGCTGCTGCGGACCCGTGTGGCGGGCCAACGCGTGTGAGTCGCCCACGCCCCACGGCCTGTTCCCGCCTGCGCGGGAATGACGGAGTACGCCAGACCGTGCCACCCGGATTCGAGCCCAGAATGTGGTTGCTCTGGGGTGGGCATCCCCGTCACGTGTCCGCCGGCTTGCGCCTGTGGCTCTGAGGCGCGCCGCGACCCACGCCTGAGTCGCTGTATGATGCCCTCCCAGACGCCGCCGCGGCTCGATTCAAACGGACGCGACCATGAACGACCGGGGACATCTCGACACGGAGCAGCGCAACCCGCGCTCCATGCGCTTCGACCGGCTCTCCACCGCCGACGCCTTCGATGTCATGTCCGCGGAGGACCAGACCGTCGCGCTCGCCGTCGCGCGGGCCAAGCCGGACATCTGCCGCGCGATCGACTTGATCGTCAGCGCCTTCGAGCGCGGCGGGCGGCTGATCTACGTCGGCGCGGGCACCAGCGGGCGACTCGGCGTCCTCGACGCGGCCGAGTGCCCGCCCACGTTCCTGACCGACCCGGCGATGGTGCAGGCGGTGATCGCCGGGGGCGAGCCGGCCATCCGTCGCAGCGTGGAGGGCGCGGAGGACGACGCCGGGGCGGGGGCGGAGGCCGTGCGGCGGCTGGGCGTGGGCGAGCGCGACGTGGTGTTCGGCATCTCCAGCGGTGGGACGACACCGTTCGTGCAGGGCGCGCTGCGGCAGGCGAGCGAGTCGGGCGCGAAAACGGTCTTCTTCGCCTGCGTCCCGCGGGAGCAATTCCCGGACGAGGCCGACGTGTCGATCCGCGTGCTCACGGGTCCGGAGGTTCTCACGGGCAGCACGCGCCTCAAGGCGGGCACGGCCACGAAGCTCGTGCTGAACATGGTGACCACGCTTTCCATGACGCGCCTGGGCAAGGTCCACGAGAATCTGATGGTGGACGTGAACTGCAACGCGAACGCCAAGCTGACGGATCGCGGTGTGCGCATCCTGCAATCGCTGACGCACCTGGAACGCGCCGCTGCGGCGCGATTGCTGGAGCAGGCCGGAGGGCGGGTCAAGACGGCGCTGGTCATGCACGCCGCCGGGATCAGCCGGGAGAAAGCGGACGAGCAACTGTCCCGCGCGGGCGGTCGGATCGCCCTCGCGCTGAAGGCGAGCACCGGTTGAGCATGGTGCTTGTATGTATGGCCCTTGGCCGGTGAATGCCTCTTGTCGAGGGGCACGGGTCCGCAGCAGCGGACCCGGGGGTGCAGGAACGGGTATGCGTTTCGCAACCACCACGGCCTGTTCCCGCCTGCGCGGGAATGACGGAGTACGCCAGACCGTGCCACCCGGCCGTCCGCGCCAACAGCGCGACAAACCGGTGCCACCCGGCGATGCCACCCAACGCCAAACCCTGATAACACGCTCCTCCGCCGCTGCATCCGCGTCATCATGTTAATCCTGTCTAACCATGCTTTCCGGGCCTGTTTGTCGCGCGTATTTTGACGGATGGGAACAGAGAGCGGGCCGCGCGGTCGGGCGCTGGGGATGCGGATCCGCCTGTCGATCGCCGGATTTCACCATCCGGGGGCGAGGCGAGCCGGACATTTCCATTGCAGGGGCGCCCTCCGTGCGGCTCCTGCACCGCTTGATGTGACCTCGACTCGCGCTTCCCGTCATGCGTGCCGCAACGGGAGGCCTGCCCCGGGTTTGCGAGTCGAAATCGTGCTGGATCGGGCGGAGGCTGCACGCCGCAGCGAGGATGCCGAGCCATGTGCGAGCCAACGGACCTGACGCGCCGGCGCAAGGTCGATTCGCGCGCTCGCGCGTCCTGCATGGAAACATGAGTAAGTCGGTCGGCAGCGTGCCGGCCGTTGGCGTCCGACGGGCGTTGCCCGTCATGCGTTTCTTGAGGAGGAATCGCGATGAAGAACCTGTTGACGTTGGCCGCGGTGGCGTTGGTCGTCGGCTTGTGGGCCGACAACGCGAACGCGGGGTGCCGTCGTCGCTGCGAACATGCGGCGGCGGAAGGGCGCGCCCGTTGCGAGGAGGCGTTCCATCACCAGCTTCGCGTGTGCGAAGAGGAATGCCAGGGCAACGAGGAATGCCTTCGCGCCTGCCGCGCGCGGGCTGAGGAGCAGTTCCACGCGTGCATCGAGACCGTCGAATGCGGTCTGCGCTGCTGCGCCGGCTACTGCGAGGGGCTGGAGCGTTGCCGCATTGAGTGCGCCGGTGATCGCGAGTGCTTCCGCCGCTGCAAGAGGGCGGCCCAGGAGCGCCGGGAGCATTGCGCCCGCGAATGTCACGGCGGTTGATCCGCCGGCTGTCTGACTCCGAGGGACGATCCGGATGCCGGGTCGTCCCTTTGCGTTTCACCCGACAGCGCCTCCCCGCGAGATTGTTCCGCTTCCGCCGGGTGGAATGCAGACTTCACGAGTGCCGCGCCAGCACCTGCGCAAACCGCCAGACCTCGTGAAATGTGTTGTACAGCGGGACCGGCGCGACGCGGATGACGTTCGGTTCGCGGAAGTCGCAGACGACGCCTTCCGCGTGCAGCTTGTGCAAAAGCTCCTTCGGGCGGTCGTGGACGAGGATCGAAAGCTGGCAGCCGCGGGCGCGATCCTCGCGCGGGGTGATGACTTCGTAGCGATCGTTTGCTTTCGAGCCGCGAACTTCGGTCCGCGCGGACTCGGCGGACGGATGGGGCTGCTGCCCAGCTTGGCTTTCCACGCCGCGATCCCGGGCGGCTGCGGACGGGGAGAACCCTCCCCCGACCCCTCCCTGGGAGGGAGGGGAGTTGAATAACCCTCCCCCGGCCCCTCCCTGGGAGGGAGGGGAGTTG
>CAZGJA010000110.1:0-20838 GCA_964526695.1 uncultured Phycisphaeraceae bacterium | reverse complement strand
ATCGCCGCTGCCGACGTTGGCCTCCAGGTGCTTGAGCAAGCCCATCGCGCTGTAGTCGTTCGCGCCGGCCGCGGACCAGCCGCCGCTCGGCGGGGTCATGGCCACCGCGTCACAGGGCACATCCGGGAAGCCCTCCGGCTGGAAGCTGGACTCGAATCCCCCAAGAGTCACGGCACAATGCGAGCCGGTGGAGTAGCCTTGAGCTATGCTGGCGTCGTAGCCGGCGCTGTTGCCGAATTTCTCGGAGTTCGTCAGGGCCGAGCCGCTGTCGCTTTCCAAGCTCAGGACCCACATGTACGGCCCGCAGGATGGGCAGGCCTCCTGCGTCAATCCCTCCGCCTGCTTCTTAAGCTGACCCCAATCGTCGTACTCGAAGTGCGACAGCAGCACGTCGCGGCCCGTGCGCACTTCCAGCATCGTCACGTCCTCAAGCAGGCCGTTGGCGTAATACGTCAGCGCGATTTCAAGCTCGCCGTTGCCTTCGCCGTCCGCGGGCATGGTGATCAGCGTCGGCAGGGCGGTCGTCGGATCATCGTAGTCGAGGGTGACGGTGTGGCCTTCCGCGTCGGTCAGGCTCGTGAGGTTGTTGTAGGCATCGTACGTGCGGGTGGACTTGGGCGTGGGGGTTTGCCCGGTGTTGGGCATCAGCGGCGTGAACGTGCTGACCAGATTGCCCTTGCTGTCGTAAGTGAAGGTCCACTCGTTGTCCAGGCCGTCTTTCTGCGACGTCAGATTCTTGTTGGAATCGAAGACAAACTCCCGCTCGTCGCCTTCGGGATTGGTGAAGGTGGTGAGCGTCTTGGCGCTGTTCCAGACGTAGGTCCAGACCTTGCCGCGGCGATCGGTGTACGTGGTCGCGTTCGGCGAGGACGGGCAGGTGTAGTCGAATTCCTGCGTGTATTGCGTGCCGAGCGTGTCCGGGTCGGTCACGGTGTCCAGCGCGTCGCTGGCCGAGTGGTAGGTGTACTCGTAGGCGTCGCCGTCCTTGTCTTCGAGGGTGGCGATGCGCCCCTCGGAATCGTATGTGACCTCGACCTCCGGCTGAACGCTGTGCTCCTCCGGGTCGATGATTTTCCAGACTCGATCGTCGTCGTCGTACTCAATCTCCCACACGCGGTTGGCGGTGAGGCGGCTGCCGTCCGGCTCATCGCCGCCTTCCGAGTCGCTGCACGGAGGACTGCCGCAGTAGCCGTTGTAGGAGTAATCGTAGGTGTAGCTGCCGCCGGCCATGAGGTCGATGATCTTGCTGAGGCGGCCTTCGCTGTCGTAGTCGAACAGGAGCTTTCGCCCCGCGGCGTCGGTGATCTTCACGAGCTTGTAGCTGTTGTCGCGCTTCAGTTCGAGAGCGTTGCCTTGGGCGTCGCGGACTTTGGCGAGGCGGCCCAGCGCGTTGAACTCGAGGCTGGACTGGTCTTTGAAGGTCAGCGACCAGCGCGGCGACGCGGCGATCTGATAGGCGAGCACGTCATGCACGCCGGCGGGCGGAACCCAGGCGTTGCCGACCTTGGTGTACGTGTCCATGCGGCCGTCGTCGTGGACGACGGTGGTGGAGGTGGAGCTGTTGTAGATGAGGCGGGCGGAGTAGCTCGTCTGCCAGCCGGGACCGAGGTTGAAGCCGTTGGTGTGGCTGAGGTTGACGCCGCTGGTGACGTGGGCGGAGTTGTGCACGAGCGCGAAGTTCATGTCCGGCCCGACGCCCGACCATGAAACAACCGGCACGGCCGTGAGCAGGTTGCCGTTGCGCACGTTGGCGGTGGAGTAGGTGGAAACGCCCATCGAAGCCTCCCACGGGCGGGCAGCGCCCGGCTCCGGCGGGTTACACGTGCCTTGGGCGAAGACGGACTGACCCCTCCCTGCGCAGGTGAAGGCGAAGACGAAGACAATCACGACCTGCATGAACAAGGGGTGATGGTCGCGCGGATGTGCCCTCGAACCGGGTCGACTATGGAGAGTCATGAACATCCTCCTGAATCAAGGCCTGCGGGGCGACCCAGCGCGTACGACCGCACTCGGGGTGCGCCGCCCCACGAAACTGGTGTAAGCTTCCGAATGAAGCCAAGCCGACGCCGCGGGGCGCAAGGCCCACGCCGATGATCGAAACCCGGCTGGGCTTCCTTCTATCAGTTCTGAAAAAGCTCGGTATTGCGGAATGGGCCCGAAACCCAAACCCCGGAATGGAAGGATCGCGAAGGCTAATGGGGAGAGCCGAGGCGCAAAGCGAGAGGCGGGAAGCGAGAGGCGAGAAGCGAGAAGCGAGAAGCGAGAAGCGAGAAGCGAGAAGCGAGAAGCGAGAAGCGAAGCGCCGACCGCGGGGGTCGGGTATTTCGCTTCAGGATGCCACGGGTCGGCCATGGGTCACCCTCGCAATCGAGGCAACCCATCTCCAGCTTCCTATAATGTACACCACAATAACTTGGTGGTCAAATCTCTTTATTGAGAATCTCGCGGGCAGTCTGAGTTCCGCCACGCGCCAACCGGCTCGATCCGCTTCCCGCGGTGACCTCCCGCCGCGCGCGCCCGACAAGTTCTCGACGTAGCCGGGCCGATTCCGCGCGCCGACATCGCCGCTGCAGGCCTCGCCCGGTCGGGATGATCGAGCCATGAAACGACCGCTGAATCAGGCCCAAACCGCCTCAAGCCCCGGCCTCCCCCTTGTGCCGGACGCCGCCGCAATGGGTTTGTTTTGCGCAAAACGGCGCGCCCGCCGACACCGCGAACCCCAGAAAACCCCGGCAAAAACCCATCAAACCCGCCCCGCGTGCGCGCATTTTAACATCTTTTTTTCAGCCAAACGAACCCACTCCGCCCCCCCTCGTTGGGGCGGGGGGGACGTTACGAAATCGCTCCACGCCTGACACCGATTGCCGCTCCGCCTTCGTCGATCGCCGTTGCCTACCAAAACTCCCACCACCGCCTGCGCGGCCGCACTGCCTGACTCGCGCCGGCGCGCATCAGGCTCATCGCGGGCAGCTTCGCTCGCAGGTTGAGGAGGCGCTGCCGCGAGAACTCCTGCGGATGATCGGCCATGCGGCGGCGCGACGGCTCCGCAAACAGCGCGGCGGCCGGCGGCAGATCGTTGTCCGCGTCGTAGAACTTCAGCGCCTCTTCCAGACACTGCGCGGCCTCGAGACCGAGCCGGCGGGATTCCTGCTTGTCCCTGGTCCGGGCGGCGCGCTCGGTAATGACGCGGAACAGCGTCAGGTATTGGGCCACGTCGATGAGGCGCGAAGGCTCATCGGTCGGGTTGACCGTGGGCAGGCCCGTCCCCGCTTCCACGCCCGGGCCGTGCGGAAGCTCGAAGCTCAGGTGCAGCGAGCGGTTGCACGCGCCGCACGTGGCGTCGATCGCCACGCACAGGGGCCGACCGGCGGGCGTGTCCACGCGTTGCCCGTCTCCGCCGGAGAGCGGTCCCTTCCCGCAGGCGCCGCAGGGCGTGACCATCAGGTAAAGGTAGGCTTCGCCAAGACTGTGCGCAATGAGCGGGTCGGCCATGATGCACGGTAGTGTAACGCGGGATGGACCGCGCGCTCCAGCACGGAGGCGCCGCGCCTCGGCGCCTCGTGTCCTGCATCGTGAGCGTTGCATCATATCGGATCCGCGACCGGCACCGGGGAGGTGCGCTTCCTGACGGGCGCGGCTCTGTTGTGCACATCTCGCGGTTGAGCGGAATCACGGTGCCGGTGGCGGCCCGGTACAGCCTCAGCGCGCTGCGTTCCCGCGTTCAAGGCGTTCGAGGTGATCCGCCACAGGCCAGCGGCTGCCTTCGGAGTCGCGGATGTTGACGAGGTCTTCGATCTCCTCGTCGGGGATCGCGACGGGCAAGTCGTCGTTGAGGCCGGCGTCCGCGTCGCCGGAACTTCGCGGGAGGGGCGCGCCGTTCCCATTGCGCGGAGCATGTCCCGCGCCGTTGCCGTTTCCTTCCGCGCGGGATGGAAGATGCGCCAGCCGCGGGAACCGCACGCGAAATTCCGTCGCTCCGATGCGCAGCAGGTCGTCCGCGTGGAGATACGCCAGCGCGACCGGCGCGTCGTTAAGCAGCAGCGGCGAAGATCCGAGCAGATCGGCCACGACAGGGTGTTCGTGGTACCGGAAGATCATCGCATGAACGCGGGAGACCTCGGCGTCGTCGATGGCGATGTCGCACTTCGACCGCCGCCCGATCACGCACACTTCGCGCTTCGGCTGGAAGAGCCGGTGCGTGCCGGTGTGCTCGAAAACGAACTCTCCCGGCGCGGGTTCGAGGTTCATCAGCGAGGCGACTTGTCCGTCCGGCTCCATCGGCGGCATCAGCTCCACGCGGAACTCCCACGGGCCGATCACCAGCGCGTCGCCCTCGGCCAGCTCCTCCAGCTCCAGCGGCAGCCCGTTGAGCCTCGCGCCGCGCACGGTGGCGAGGTCGCACGCCAGCAGCCGCGAGCCGGTGTGCACGATGGCGGCGTGAACGGGAGCGACGTTGGGATGCTGAAGGTTGATCTTGCAGCCCGCGCGCGAGCCGATCAGGGTCATGAGCCTGCGACACTCGATCCGCCGCCCGCGACCCTCGCCCGCGGTGATCGTCAGCGCGATCCGCGGCTCGCCTCCCGGGATCAACGGGATCGTCAACCGGCCATTCAGCTTGGGTCGCTCATCAACGTCCAAGGTCGTTGTTCAATTCGTAGTCGGCAGATATGCATCGGTCCCCGGTTCATCCGATCGGATGCGATGCCCAGTCGCCCGGAAACGCTCTCATCAAGTATAGGACGCCGGTCGCCGCGATTCCACGCGATTCAGCCAGCGCTGCCTCAAAAGTAACCGGAACTTAGCGTAGTGCCTCGCAAGTATCACAGTGTTCCATGTTGGGGGGTGCGGGCGTCCTCTCCCATCCGCGGGCCAGAGGCCCGCCCCCCCCGCCGACGCATCCAAGGAGACCGGCTCCGGCGCACAAGTGATTCCCATCCTCGTGGCGCCGGAGCCGTCAACCTCTACGGATTATCGGTCAAACAGACCGCCTTATCCGCAATCCGCGGTTGCGGTGTGCTCAGGGCACTCGACCACGGACGCGTTCTGAAGCCCCAAGCGGTTCTTGAACTTGACCTTGCCGATGCCGCGATCATTGATCGTCATCGTCTGGCGATCCCCGTTGACATCGATGGTGAGCGTCGTGCCGGCCGCCAGCGAAGTCTTGGCCTTGACCGTCAGCTTGCCGAGATTGCATCGGGCGCTGAGCCTGGCGATCGCCGCGCAATCGACCGAGCCGATCGGCCGCAGCATGAAGGCGCGGATCTCGCCGGCGATCTTGCCGCGCCCGACGATGTTCCCCGCGTCGTTGATCGCGCGGGCGTGGGTCAGTTCCCATCCGCTTGCGGGGTCGATGAACTCGTTAAGATCGGCCATCGCACCGCTTTCCCACAGGAAGGGTCGCCCATCGGACGTGCCGACCACCTGCGCGCGGTTGTTGATCGCGAAGGCGTAGCTGTTGCTGCCGCCGAGTTCGCCAAGGTCGAGGCGCTGCGTGACCTGCCCTCCGTCATCCACTTGGAAGAGGAAGGCATGGTTGACGCCGTCGCCGCGCTGCGCGAAGCCGACGACCTGCCGGAAATCGTTAACGTCGTTTGCCTGGCTCAAATCGCCGCCCAGCGTGCCCAGGTCCGTCATCGCCGCGCCGGCCCACCAGAACGCCCGCGTCGTCACGTCATCCGCCAGCGTGGACGTGCCGACGACCTGCCCCGCCTCGTTGATCGCCATCGCCGCGCTGTGCCGTCCGCCGAGCGTGCCCAGCAGCGTCAGCACTCCGTCCTGCCAGTGCACCGCGCCCTCCAGCCACTCTCCGCCGGATGGATAACGCTGCGCCCCGACGACGACGCACAGGCCGTTCACGTCGCGCGGCGCAAAGTGCCCCAAAAGCTGCACCCCGCCGCCCTCCCACTTCACCCCGTGCGAGTCGAGCGCGCCCAGAGCGAACGAACTGCCGACGGCCTGATCCGCGTCGTTGATCGCAAACGCCACCGCGTGCGGATCGCTGGCGTACGCGCCGAGATCCGCGATCTGCCCGTCCCAGCGGAACGGATGCAGGCTCGGCGCGGTCACGCCGAGCGAGGATTGCCCGACGGTCACGCCGTTGCCGTTGACGCCGAAGGCCTCGCTGGGCGGCGAACCCAGCGTGCCGAGATCCACCACTTCGTATCGAATCTGCCCGAATCCCTGCTGGGGCGAGCAAAGAGCCATCGCCGCGGCGATGGCCGCCATCCACTTGAAACTCCTGCGCATATTCATAAAAACACCTGATCTTTCTGTTGATGCTCACGTGGGTCCAACGCGGCCCGCTGTCACTGAATCGCTCCCCGCTAATCGAACAACCTGTGCCTGAAACCGTCATCCGGCCTGCGCGTGTGGCACACGAGGCAGTCGTCGATGACGCCCGCGTGTCCTTGCACGCGCATGGACTGCACGTTGTCCACTTCCGTCGTCGTGGGCGTGATCGCGTGTGGGGAACCGTGACAGGTCAGGCAGGCGATGCCGCCGTGGCCGCGGGACATGCGGAACAGCGTGCCCGTCTGCTCGAACTCGAAGCCCTGACGCGCGTGACAGCCGCCGCAACTGGGCTGCTGGAGCCAGGGCATGCGCGCCGGATCGCCGACTTCGGCCATGTCGCCATGACAGTCCTTGCACTCAATGCCCCGCGCGGAATGCACGTCGCGCTGGCACGCCGTGCGGAAGCCTGGATGGCAGGCGTAGCAGTCGTTGTCCAGCCCCATCCCGCCCATGCGCGGGGCATGCGCGCCGTGCATGGCGTGCGAGAGCATCGGCAGGTTCGGGTCTCCGGTCATGCCCAGCGCCGGATCGCCGTGACAGGCCGCGCAGACCACGGGCTTCTGCTGCTCGAGCGTGGTCCCGTGCAGCCGGTCGTGATCGCGGAGAATGTCGGTCTCCGGCGAAACGCCCGGCGTGTTGTGGCACAGGTTGCAACTGATCTCCGACGAGACGGGGATGACCGTCTGCGTCCGGGCGATTTCCGCCCCGTCCTTGGTGGCGACGAAGGTCGCCAGCGGGAACGGATCGAGCCGCCCCTGATCGTTGATGGGGGTGATCGGGATGCCGGAAACTTCCCAGACAGCGTTGCCGACGTGCGACATCGTGCCGCGCAGGCCGTTGCCCGTCAGCCCCACGTCCGGCGGAAGGGCGACGCCGAAGAGCGCCTCCGCGAATCGCCAGAAGTTCGTCTTGTCCGCCGAGTGCGTGTTCGACGGAATCGAGTAGCTGATCGTGATGCCGCTGTCCACCTTGTTCGGCTCGCGCCCACGCTTGATGACTTGCGCGCGAACCGTGTTGTACGGCGGCAGGATCATCAGCTCCGCGAAGTCCTCGTTCATGCAGTGCATGCCGAGGTCGTTCTGCGCAATGATCTCATACTCGCCCGATCGCTGACCGCCGCCGCGTTCGTCGCCTGCGCTCGCCGGCCTCGCCGACAGGGCAAACAGCCCCGCGGCCAGGCACACCCCCGCGCCGGCGCTGACCATCAGCAGCGCGCGGCGCCTGAAATCGAATCGCCTCTCTCTCATCGCCCATCCCTTCCAAAGTGACCACTCGTTCTCGAACGACCCCGCCGGCGCAACGCTGCGTCACGCGACAGGATCGTTCCCCAGACAACTCCACTTCCCGGCGAACCGCGAGCCAGCCCGCACGCCTGCGAGTGCGCTCGCGGCCGCTTGAGGAAATTCGCACGCCAAGGTCGCGCCGAGGGCAAGCGAGGCCGTGTTTGCGTGTACAAATGGGCCTTCCGCGAATACCATCTCCGGACAGAGATGAAGAAATGGCAAGCATCATGCCAACCGTTTTTACTGCGCCGATTGGCGCGGCGCGAAGCGTTTCTCAATACAAGGAACCAGCCGTAAGACAGGAGTTTTTCTCGTGACGACTCGCATCGAAAAAGACAGCATGGGCGAGATGAGCGTGCCCGCGGACGCGCTGTGGGGCGCGACCACGCAGCGGGCGGTCGAGAACTTTCCCATTAGTGGTTATCGCTTCGGACGCCGCTTCATTCGCGCGATGGGCCTCATCAAGCAGGCCGCCGCGAAGGTGAACCGCGATCTGCGAAAGCTGGACGAGAAGAAGGCCGATCTCGTCATCCGCGCCGCGCAGGAGGTGATTGAGGGAAAGCACGACGCGCACTTCGTCCTCGACATCTTCCAGACCGGCTCGGGCACCAGCACCAACATGAACGCCAACGAGGTCATCGCGCATCGCGCCGTGCAGCTCGGCGGCGCCGGCGTCGGCCCGAAAGACGTGCATCCCAACGACCACGTCAACATGGGGCAGTCATCCAACGACGTGATCCCCGCGGCCATCCACGTGGCCGCCGCGGAGGCGCTCAAAGCGGACCTGGTTCCGGCATTGGAGCATCTCGCTGCCGCGCTGGGTCGGAAGGCGAAGGAGTTCGAAGATGTCATCAAGATCGGGCGCACGCACCTGATGGACGCCACGCCGGTGACGCTGGGGCAGGAATTCGGCGGGTACGCGCGGCAGGCGCAGCTCGCGGCGCTGCGCGCGGGCAAGGCCGTCAAGGCGCTGCGCGAGCTGCCCACCGGCGGAACCGCCGTCGGCACGGGCATCAACACGCACCCGGAGTTCGCCCGCCGCGTCTGCGCGGAGCTGAGCAAGACGTGCGGCATCGAGTTCGTCGAAGCCGAGGACCATTTCGAGGCGCAGGCCGCCAAGGACGCGGTCTGCGAAGTCAGCGGTCAGCTCAAGACGATCGCCGTGGGTCTTGCCAAGATCGCATCCGACATCCGCCTGCTCGGCAGCGGACCGCGCTGCGGCATCGGCGAAATCCTCCTCCCCGCCACGCAGCCCGGCAGCAGCATCATGCCCGGCAAGGTCAACCCGGTGATGTGCGAAATGGTCTGCCAGGTGGCCGCGCAGGTCATCGGCGCGGACGCCGCGGTCACCGCCTCGTGCGGGCAGAGCTTCTTCGAGCTGAACGTGGGGATGCCGGTCATGACGCACAACCTCCTTGAAGCCGTGCGCCTGCTGACCTCGGCCGCGCGGGTCTTCGCCGACAAGTGCGTTGCGGGCATCACGGCCAACGCTGACCGCTGCCGCGACCTGATCGAAGGCTCGCTAGCCATGTGCACGAGCCTCGCGCCGCTGATCGGCTACGACGCGGCCGCCGCCGTCGCCAAGGAAGCCTTCGCCACCGGCAAGACCGTCCGCCAGATCGCCCGCGAGCAGGCCAAGTCCGGCAAGATCAAGCTCACCGACGCGCAGCTCGACGAAGCCCTCAACCCGGCGGACATGATCCACCCCAGCGACAAGGTGCTGCCGGTGTCGGCGTAAGACCCTCTGTCGCATCGACGCCAAGCACGGGCGTAGTACAATTCGATGGGGGTCGAATCCATGAGCCGATCAGGAAGCCAATCAGAACCAAACGGGGCACGGTTCCAGCTCAATGCGCTTGTCGTCGGAGGCTTCAAGTCCATCCGCAACCGAACAAGCCTTGAGCTTGGACAACTGACGCTTCTGGCGGGCGCAAACAGCTCGGGCAAGTCCGCGATCGTCCAACCCTTCCTGCTGTTGAAACAGACCCTTGAATCCGCCTACGATGTTGGCCCGCTGCGCATTCAGGGTGACAACATTCATTTCAAGGATGCGAGCCAAGCATTCTCTCGACCTGCGGCAAACCTCGATAATCCAATCTTGGAGATTGGATTCAACACATCGAGCTCGGTGGCGTCACTTTACTTTCGCATCGAGGGACAGCAGGTCATTCTGGACAGGTGGGTCGAATTCGACGCTCAAGGAAGCGTGATTCGTGAGATAAGCCCAGGGATGGAAACGGACGCACTCCAAGCTGCGTTCGCAAATGAACTTCGTGAGCGCTGGGGCCTTAAGCTTGGAATGAAGGTGGATCTGGCGTATCGGCAATCCCGCTGCATCCCCGCGGTTCAATGCCACCTTCAGCAGACGCAGACAGCAAGCATGGTGTTCTTTCTATCGCCATGGTTCCTGCTCGAGGGCGTTCTGGCAGGGCTGATCCATGTTCCTGCCGTCCGGGCGATTCCGGGTCAGGCTTCCGAACTCGTAAGGATTCATGATTCCTACGTTCCCGTAATTGCATCGCTGTTTGAGAAGGCCGACGGCATGGGCGAGCCGCCACACTCCATGTCATCCGGTCTTGCGAGGAAATTCGGGGTTTTCCCTGGAAGGTTCGACCGTTATGTGGCCTCGCTGGTGTTGGAGTGGCAAACGACCGATCCCGTTCGATTCCAACAGTTGGAGTCGATGTTGATGGCGCTCGGGCTGTCGAGCTGCATAACGGTGGCGGTTTCCGGTTTCAATAATGCAGAGGTCAACGTGAGTCGAGTTGCGCGCGATCAACGGCATCAAACCGATGATTTGGTAAACATCTCACAGGCGGGCCAAGCGATCCAGCACGTCTTGCCAGTCCTTGTTGCGCTTGTCGTTGCGGAGCCGGGCCATTGCATTTACATTGAACAGCCAGAATTGCATCTGCATCCACGAGCTCAAGCCGATCTTGCGCCATATTTGCTTGAAGCGGCGAAACGGGGTGCCATTCTGATCGTTGAAACGCACAGCAATCTGATTCTCACGGGAATTCAGGAGCAGATTGCGAAGGGCGCGTACGCCCCGGAGCTTGTCAGGTTGCATTGGTTCAAGCAGGGTGAGGATGGAGTTACCCGGATCGACACCGTGACGCCTAATGAACGCGGTGCATTGGGCGACTGTCCAGTGGATTTTTCTGACGTGGAACTCGATGTTGAAGGGCGTTACATTCGGGCTGCGGCGAGTCGCGCGTCGTGAATCCCAGCGCGAAAGTATGGATGGTAATCGACGCCAACATCGCTCAGGCATGTTCCCGGCGCGAAGCGGCGCGCTCCGTGCCGTATGTTACCGACTCCATTGATGTCATGGATTGCCTACGGGCAAATCCCTGTTTTCATGCAGCGTTCAGCGATGAGTTGCGGCATGAGTGGACTCGTCATCGGTCATACTATTCCATGAAATGGCTGAAGGCCATGACTTCCGAGGACCGGGTTGGTCACTTCATGCCACGACGGCATGATCATCTGCGGCGAACGATCAATCGCTTGCCTGATGAAGTTCAAAAGGAGGCCGCCGACAAAGACGTGCATCTAATTGAGTTGGCGCTGACCGCCCATCGACGTCTTCTGTCGCACGACAAAGTGTCCCGACGCATTTTCGGAAAACTTGTCGGTCAGGTTGGGAAGTTGGACAAGCTCCGGTGGGCCGGCCCAAGCGAAGCGGGTTGTTTGGATTGGCTGAGGGAGGGAGCGCCGATTGACAGTCGATTTCGCTTGAACATGGATTGAACGAAGTTCAGGCTCCGTTCCGAAGTTGCACCAATGGCTCAGAAGTTTGGGAAGACCATGCACGAATCCTACCGCAAACTGCTCGACCGCGTCCGCGACCTCGGTCGCCTTTCTTCGATCAAGGCGCTGCTCGACTGGGACCAGGAGGTCATGATGCCCGCCAAGGGCGTCGAGGCGCGGGCGCAGCAGGTGGCGCTGGTGGCCGGGTTGGAGCATGAGTGGCTCGCCGGGGATGAGATGAAGCGGCTGCTGGACGGCGCGAAGTTTGATCCGGCGGACGAGGCCGCGGTCACGAATGTGCGTGAGACGCGCCGGCTGCACGAGCGCTCCGCGCGCGTCCCCAAAGCGCTGGTTGAGGAGTTGGCGCGGCAGACGACGCTGGCGCGAGAGGTCTGGGTCAAGGCGCGCGATACGTCGGACTTCGCCCACTTCGCGCCGATGCTGGGCACGCTGGTGGATCTCAAGAAGAAGGTGGCCGACGCCATCGGCTACGAGACCGAAGCCTACGAGGCGCTCGTCGATGAGTTCGAGCCGGGGGCGCGGGTGGCGGAAATCGAGAGCACGTTCTCCGCCCTGCGCGACGCCATCGCGCCGCTGGCGAAGCGCGTCCTTTCCGCGAAGCGACAGCCGGATGAGACCATCCTCATGCGGCACTATCCGAAAGACCGCCAGATCGCGCTGGCGCGCCGCATGGCCGAGGCGCTCAATTACGACTTCGACGCCGGGCGCATCGACGTGTCCTCGCACCCGTTCTGCACCACGATCGGCGGCGCGGGCGACGTGCGCGTCACCACGCGCTATCACGAGAACAACCTCTGCTCCTCGCTCTTCGGCATCCTGCACGAGGTGGGCCACGCGCTGTACGAGCTGGGTCTGCCCGTCGAGCACATGTTCACGCCGATGGCGCAGCCGACTTCGCTGGGCATTCACGAATCGCAGTCGCGCCTGTGGGAGAACTTCATCGGGCGCAGCCGTGAGTTCTGGGAATGTCATTACGCCGAGGCGCAGAAGACGTTCCCCGAAGCGCTGGGCAACGTCTCGCTCGACGACTTTCATCGCGCGGTCAACGCGGTGCGCCCGTCGCTGATCCGCGTCGAGGCCGACGAGCTGACTTACAACCTGCACATCACGGTGCGTTTCGAGATCGAGCGGGCGCTGTTCACCGGGGCGCTGCCGGTGCGCGACGTGCCGGGCGCATGGAACGAGAAGATGGAGCGGCTCGTCGGCGTGCGTCCGCCTGACGACCGCCGCGGTTGCCTGCAGGACATCCACTGGTCCATCGGCGCGTTCGGATACTTCCCCACGTATGCGCTGGGCAATCTCTACGCGGCGCAGTTTTATGAGAAAGCCTGCGCCGACATCGGCGACCTCCCCGCGTGCATCCGCCGCGGCGACATGGCGCCGCTGCTGACGTGGCTGCGCGAGAACATTCACCGTCACGGGCAACGCTACCGCGCGGCCGACCTCGTGAAACGCGTCACGGGCAAGCCGCTTTCGGTCGAGCCCTTCGTCCGCTACGCGACGGACAAGTTCGAGGCGGTTTACCGATAGCGGGTCGCGTCGTGGGGATCGCCGCCCATCAGAGCCGCGACCGTACGGGAGCGAACCGCCCAGAGCCGCAACGGTAAGGGAGCGGAGGCGCAGGGCGGCAACGAGCCGTTTCTTCACGAGCACGGCTCTGTCATGCGCACGGCGCGGCATTCCTGCGCGATGACTGTGCCACCAGCTCAGAATGCGCTGGCGCGCCATTCGAGCACATCCGCGCCATCAGGGTCGCTTCCGCCGCAGCACCAGCACAGAGTCAACTTGCTCGACCTCAAACTCGCCGGATTCCAGCCAATGGCGGACCCGCTCGTCGAGCCACGTCCGACTTTCTGCTTCGATGAAATTCTCCTCCTCGTCCACAAGAATCCAATCCGGCGATTCGACCGGCTCGGCCTGCAACGGGTAAATGTGATTCTGCCGCACGAAATGGGCGGCGAGCCTCGCACTGGCCTGCACGTCGTCGTCAATGGGGATTCGCTGGTGCAATTCCTCGATCATCCGCTCTTGTCGCTCCGTGGTCTTAGGCATGTCCGCCCAGAGACGGGACAACGGCGAGAAGCCCAGCGCGTAGTGCGCCAATGCCGCGCAGGCCAGTACCATCGTGGCCGCGCCGGCGCGCCGCGCACGGTTGGCGAATGCCCACACGGCCTCAAGGGTCGCCAGCCACAGCACCGGCAGAATGGAGGCCTGATGCCAGAACCGGATGGATGCGAAATCCTGAGGGTTTATCAGGCAAATGAACGTGAACGCAGGCAGGGCGGTCAGCACGACCGCGCGTCGTGCGGCCAGAAGGCCGACCGGGATGAGCAGCACGAGCGCAAATCCCAGCGGGCGCCAGGAGATGAGTTGCCCGAACACAATCGATGGGTGGGTCAGGAAGGACAGCGCAATCTGCGCGGGGCTGCTTCCGAGCTGCTCGTAGAGGTACAGTTTGGAATAGTTACCCGACGCATTGAACGCGGGAACTACCCAGTACATCACCATCAAGATGTAACTCACACATCCCAAAGACAGCGCCAGCGCCCAAATGCCCTTTCGATCACGCAGGAACGCATAAGCCCCATATGCCGCGTAAAACACCGCGACGTCCTCCTTGACGGAGATCGCGGCCGCAATGCACGCCGCCATCGGCCATCGCCGCCGTGTGAATTCAAAATGGAAGCCCCACAGCATGATCGGCACGGCCATCAGGATTTCGTGAAACCCATAGGAGGCCCCGTAAATCACACGACTGGTCGAGGGGTACGCCAGATACGCCAGACCAAGAAGCAACGCGATGCGCGTGCCGCATCCGCGCGCCCGGGCCATGGCATACACCGGCACAGCCCCGGACATCATGATGGCAGCGCCCAGCAGCATGAGCGTCTCGATATGAGGATGAAGGGCGTACACCGGAACCAATAGATACAAGCCGGGGCTGAAGTGCTCGGCAAAAAAATGATGCCCGAACCCCTCGCACATCAGTCCGCGGCCCCGCAACACGTTGAGCAGCATCTCCGCGTAATACCCGATGTCCGGGCTGCCGTACGCCAGACCTCGGTGCATCTTGATCTGCGCATGCGTATGAAAGGCAGTCAATCCCGCCGACACGGCAAGCAGCGCCCACGCCGCCGGCTCCTTGATCCAGCAGGCCGTCCGACCCATCAGCTCGCCAATCTCCGGGCAGGATTCCGATCCCCCAGGTCGCAATCCCAGCTTGTGCCCGTGCTCTTTTGTCGGGGGGCCTGAGTTGGAAAGCACGCTCGCGACGAATCTGCCGACGGAAATGCCCAACAACAAGATGCCCGCGCACAGAAGCAGGAACCGCGCCCGAGCATCGGCAACCACAAAACAAAGCCAGGGGCAAGCCAGCACGCCGGGCAGGATCCAGGAGCGGCATTCACCCCAAAATGCCCCCACGCTGTTCGCTCGCCGCGTGCGAACATGCGCCCAGCATCCGAAGATGATCGCAACCAAGACAGCGAGCGCACCATGTTCCCCAGGCGATGATTGCAGCATCGTCGCATCGGGGGGGAGCAGGCATTCGTACTTCACGGCATCGACGCGCGAAACGGCGAGCAGGTGAACCACTGCCCAGAGATTGGCGACGACCGCGCCGACGCCCACAGCCGTCGGCAGGCGGCCTCTTATTGCGCCCTGTCCGCTCGCCGCGCCCTGAGGCGCGACTTCTCCGTCGCTCATGCGCTGAAGTGTAGCAGTCCCTTGAAGAGGCTGGTATTGTCTTTGGGGGACCGGCTTTCCAGCCGGTCAAACGAGCCAAAGGGCCCATCATCGAGCTGCTTCAACAGGTTTTCAGCAGTCCGCAGCGAAAGGCGAAGCTCGTCACTCGCGCCCAAGTGAGGATCCGGCGCGTGATTCCCACGCGGGAGAGGATCAGGTCTCGTCGCGGAGCGACGAACTACCCATCGCGGAGCGTCGAGCTGCCCATCGCGGAGCGACGAACTCCCCCGAATCCCGGCTTCAGTCGGGTGCGCCCGGATCGCCTCGCCTAACGGCCTTGCCCGCGCTGATGTCCAACATGCGTTGCACGGCGCGCAGCGCGCCCACGCGCGTGTCCTCCGGCACGTTGATCGCCGGCGCGCGATCGCGCATGCACAGGTACACCTTCTCCAGCGTGTTGAGCCGCATGTACGGGCACAGCGCGCAGTTGCACCCGCTGCTGGGCACCGCGGGGATCAGCTCCGCGTCCGGGCGCACCTTCCGCATCGAATGAAGAATGCCCGCCTCGGTGGCAACGATGAACTTCGACCGCGGTGACGTCTGCACGTAACTGACCAGCGAGCTGGTCGAGCCGATGTGATCCGCCAGCCCCAGCACCGCCTCCTCGCACTCCGGGTGCGCGATGAACAGAGCGTCCGGATGCTCAAACTTGAGCTTGGCGATGCGCCGATGCGAGAACTGCTCGTGCACGACGCAGAATCCCGGCCAGAGCACGAGATCGCGCCGCGTCTGCTTCATGACCCACTTGCCGAGGTGGCGGTCCGGCGCGAAGACGATGGGTGTGTCCTTAGGGACGCTGTTGACCACGTCCACCGCGTTCGACGAGGTGCAGATGATGTCCGAGATCGCCTTCACCGCGGCGCTGCAGTTGATGTACGAGATGACCGTGTGCCCCGGGTACTGCTTCAGCCAGGCCGCGAACGCCTCCGCCGGGCAGCGATCCGCCAGCGAGCAGCCCGCGTCCAGGTCCGGCAGCAGCACGAGCTTGTGCGGGTTGAGGATCTTCGCCGTCTCCGCCATGAAGTGCACGCCGCAGAAGACGATCACCTCCGCCTTCGTCTTCGCGGCCTGCTGCGAAAGCCCGAGGCTGTCGCCAACGAAATCGGCGATCTCCTGGATGTCCTCCTCCTGGTAGTAATGGGCGAGGATGACCGCGTTAAGCTCCTTCTTGAGCCGCGCGATCTGCGTTTCCAGGTCGAGCGCGGGATCCACGCGGCGCGACCGCGGAGGCGCGGCAGCCGATGCGGAACAGGAAAGTAGGACGCTGGACATGAACGCCTCCCTTGCACACGGCGGCCGCCAAGCCGCCGGCAATCCGAACGATGCCGGCGATTCGAAGGCCGCCGCGAAGAATCGCTGCACAGCGCTGAATTTTACGGTGTCACCCGGCGAAAGACCAACCCGCGGGCTTGACCGGACGCCCCCACGGGGGATCATCGTCCTCGCGCGGCCGTCGGACTTGCCGTTTGCCTGCCGCAACGAGCATCTGCGGGTACGGTTTCAGGCAGCAACCCGAGGGGATTACGATGAGAGCGACTGATCGCCGCGTGTCCGGTGGCCGCAGCCCATGTGCCCGACTCGTCAGGTGCGCCGTCGCGCTGGTCGCCGCACTCCCGCTCTTTCAGACGGCAAGTTGCACGACGGATCAACTCGGCGCGACGCTGCGGTCGGAGATCACGCAGGTGGTCACGAACGAAGTGTTCTTCGCGGCCGAGACCATTTTGCTGAACGTCTTCGGCGCGTAGCCCTGCGCCGTTCGCGCATGCCTTGCGTCGGTGGATTGGTTCTCGTGATCTGCTGCGCGGAGGGAGCCGCTGCTGCGCAGAAGGAGCCGCCCTGAAAGGGACGCTTGGCGGACCCCTGGCGTTCAGAGCGACGGCTCAGCCCGTGATGGACTCGACCTCGAGCCGCAGGTACTTCTGCCGATGGCCGGTCTTCTTGCGGTAGTTCTTGCGGCGACGGAACTTCTGGATCGTGATCTTGTCGCCCTTGATCATCTCCAGAACCTTGGCCGTCACCGTCGCGCCGGCAACCGCCGGAGTCCCGATCTTCGGCGCGCCGCCCGTGTCGCAGATCATCAGGACGCGGTCGAATCTCACGCTCTGCTGGCCCTCGGCTAGGTCCATGAGCTGGATGTCGAAACGGTCGCCCTGCTTGACTATGTATTGATGGCCCCGGTCGTCGATGATCGCAAACACGTCAGCGCCTCCGCCTCGTCAAAAGCCGGACATGCCGTCCGGCCGGATATCGCACTTCATCCTCGCCGCACCCGTGCGCCGCGAAAGACGGGCCATTGTGCCGCCTCCCGAGGTCCGCGTCAATCCATGGCCCGTCTTAAGATGCCCTGCTACCCAGGGCGACCGCATTCCGACTTTGAATCAGGGTGGCACGGTCTGGCGTACTCGCCAGGCCGTGGCAAGAGGGGAACACAAGCGTATGCGGGCTCCCCTCGGGTCCGCCGCAGTGGACCCCTCGGATGCGCAGGGCAGCGTGCGAGCCTCATATTCCACGGCCTGGCGAGTACGCCAGACCGTGCCACCCGAGGCTGTTTGTCGAAACGACAAGATAAAACACAATTATGCTCATGCTGCACTTGCACTCTATACGATACAAGTGTAGCCTATGCTACTTCATTGAGGTGATCCGGGTGCGGTGGTGCTCAAGGGAGCGGCATTGAAACGCGGTAACGGCTCTACTGCGGCGTCGGTTGTTGACGAAGTCTTGATATCCAGAAGCGCGGTGAACCACATGTCTGTAGTGTCCTTGAAAGGTCCGGCGGGTGAACTGGATGAGCGCAAGCCCGGCTTAGACGTGCCGGCGACCAGCGAAGCCGGACCGGAGCCAGGCTGGCGGTGGCGATCCGCGCATCCCTCACTGGGCGAGCTGAACGCGTCGATCCCCGTCCCGCATACGGCACGATTCTGGCGCAAGCTGCTGGCGTTCGCCGGTCCGGGGCTGATGGTCTCCGTCGGCTACATGGACCCGGGCAACTGGGCGACCGACCTCGCCGGCGGGGCGCGCTTCGGCTACACGCTTCTGAGCGTCATCCTCATCTCGAACATGATGGCGATCCTCCTTCAGCACCTCGCGCTGAAGCTCGGCATCGTCACCGGCCGGGATCTTGCGCAAGCCTGCCGCGACCACTTTTCCAAGCCCGCTTCGTTCATCCAGTGGGGCCTCTGCGAGGTCGCCATCGCCGCGTGCGACCTTGCGGAGGTGCTCGGATCGGCCATTGCCCTGAACCTGCTGTTTGGTCTGCCGCTGCTGTACGGCGTGCTGCTGACGGTGGCGGACGTCATGGTCATCCTGCTGCTTCAGAATCGCGGATTCCGCGTGCTGGAGTGCATCGTCGCCAGCCTGATCGTCAGCATCGGCGGCTGCTTCGCCTACGAGATGATCAGCGCCAGTCCGTCGATCGCGGGCATGTTGGGAGGCCTGCTTCCGCGTCCGCAGGTCGTGACCAACCCGGAGATGCTGTACATTGCCATCGGCATCCTCGGCGCCACCGTCATGCCGCACAATCTCTACCTGCATTCCAGCATCGTGCAGACGCGGGCGTTTCACCGTGATCCCGCCGGGAAAGCCATGGCCGTCCGCTACGCCACGATCGACTCGACGGTCGCGCTGCTCTGCGCCTTCTTCATCAACGGCGCCATCCTCGTGCTCAGCGCCGCCGCCTTTCACGGCACGGAGCATGAATCGGTGGCCGGCATCGGCGATGCGTATCAACTTCTCACGCCGGTCCTCAGCGCGCCGCTGGCGAGCACGCTTTTCGCCGTGGCGCTGCTGGCGTCCGGACAGAACTCCACCTTGACCGGAACCCTCGCCGGGCAGATCGTCATGGAGGGCTTCCTCAACCTGCGCATCAAGCCCTGGCTGAGGCGGTTGATTACCCGGCTGGTGGCGATCGGCCCGGCCGCGGTGGTCGCGGGCTTGTACGGCGAGAGCGGCGTGGACAAGCTGCTCATCCTCAGTCAGGTGATTCTCTCGTTGCAACTGAGCTTCGCGGTCATTCCGCTCGTGTGGTTCACGAGCGATCGTGTGAAGATGGGCGCGTTTGCCAATGCCCGCTGGCTGGTGATTTCGGCCTGGAGCGTCACGGTGGTGATCGTGGGCCTGAACGGATACCTCTTGTTCGAGACGATCACCGGCTGGCTGGGAGGCAAATCATGACGACGCGAGCAGGAGAACACGCCATCTACAAGTCGATCCTCATCCCGCTGGAAAACTCCGCCGCGGACGACACGATCCTGACGCACATTCGACCGCTGGCCAAGATAACGGCCGCGCGGCTGATGCTGATCCACGTGGCCGACGGTTTCGCGGCGCGGTACAAGAACCAGCTCAACCTCGAGGATTCCGAGGAAATCCGCCTCGACCGCGAGTACCTTGAGCGGCGTCGCGCGGAACTGCAGTCGGACGGGTTCACGGTCGAAGCCGTGCTGGCCTGCGGCGAGCCGGCGCAGGAGATTCTCGCCGCGGCGCAGCGCGAAGGCTGCGACCTGATCGCCATGGCCACGCACGGGCACCGATTCATCAAGGACGTGCTGTTGGGCAGCGTGGCGGAAAACGTGCGGCACCGGACGAGCATCCCCGTGCTGCTGGTGCGCGTCATGCAGGATTGATCGGGCCGCGGACGTTCATCGCCGGGCTTCGGGGTCGTTCGTCGCTCCGCGACGGGTCGTTCGTCGCTCCGCGACGGGTAGTTCGTCGCTCCGCGACGGGTAGTTTGTCGCTTCGCGAGGGGTAGTTCGTCGCTCCGCGAGGGGTAGTTCGTCGCTCCGCGACGGGTAGTTTGTCGCTTCGCGAGGGGTAGTTCGTCGCTCCGCGAGGGGTAGTTCGTCGCTCCGCGACGAGACGGGTCATTCGTCGCTCCGCGACGAAAGGAGCAATTCATCCCTCCACAACGCGGCTGGATTCCCGCCTGCGCGGGAATGACGGAAAGGACTCACCCCTGCGCGGGAATGACGAGGCTTGCCTTTTGCCACGGGTTACTAACGATATCTACATGACCACTGAGCTTCCCAGCAAGACCCCTGAGCTTCCCAGCACGGCAGCGGCCTCGGACAAGGGCGGTGTCCGCGACCGCTTCGCGCGCACGCGCGAGGACCACGCCTCGGAGACCGCGCAGGATTACGTCGAGCTGATCGACGAGTTGCACCGGGAGCACGGCGAGGCGCGACTTGTGGACATCGCCGGCCGGCTCGGCGTCACCCACGTCACGGCCAGCCGCACGATCGCCCGGCTTCAGCGCGAGGGTCTGGTCACGGCGCGCAAATACCGCGCCATCTTCCTCACGGACGCGGGCCGCGCGCTCGCCGAGCAAAGCCGCCGGCGGCATGTCGTCGTGCTCCGCTTTCTGCTGGCCATCGGCGTTCCCGAAGGCGCCGCGCACCTCGATGCCGAAGGCATCGAGCACCACACCAGCGCCGAAACGCTGGCGGCGATGGAGCGGTTTCTTTCGTCCCACACGCCCGGCGGATCCTGACCTGCGAGCGGTTTCGCTCGTCCATGCTGCGCCGGCGCGCATGCGTTCCGTCATTCCCGCGCAGACGGGAATCCAGTCTCGTTCCGGAGCGAACCGGGTAGTTCGCCACTCCGTGGCGAGCGTTCGTCGCGGAGCGACGAACTACCCATCGCGGAGCGACGAACTACCCATCGCGGAGCGACGAACTGCCCATCGCGGAGCGACGAACTACTCTCGTCTGTGCGGCCGTGACGACGCGCGCGGCCTCCGCGGCAGTCG
>CAZGJA010000109.1:0-8621 GCA_964526695.1 uncultured Phycisphaeraceae bacterium | reverse complement strand
GTTGAAGGGAAACCGGGTGGCACGGTCTGGCGTACTCGCCAGGCCGTGGCGAGCGGGGCAGGACCACGGCCAACGGAGTACCGTTGACCGTGCCACCCGCGCTCTGAGGCCAGTTTACCTTCAACGCGGAGTCATTTAGGAAGAAACCCATCACTGCTCACGACAAGTTCGTCACCCGTTGCGGCGGCCTCCTGGTCCACGGATCGCGTGATTTGAGATTCCGCTGCCGCCGTGTTGTGACCATCATAGTATAGAATGCCGGCGATCGTTGCACGGACGCTCCCCTGTATTGGGAGACCTGCGGAGGGGTCCGCCGCAGACGCTTCGCTCTCAGAGGCTCCCGTGGAACCCGTAGGCTGTGATGCTATCCAGATTCCGATGACAAGAAGCGCACACAAGGAACTGACCAGCAGGACAAGGTTGATTGAGGTGCGAATTCTCATTTCCTGGTGGCAGCAATGGGAAACGTCCCCTTCGAGAGCCCCCCATTGATGGCCCGGCGTCGCTCGCAGGCGGGACGTGCGGCGAGGCGCGTCTGCGTGCCCTGGAGGGGCACGACGCATCCCGTCGACTTCCCCGAACGTTCGCGAGTTGATACGACTCCAAAGCCCGGCAACAGGGGACAAGTGGTGACTGAGTTCCCAGCATCACGTTACGACCTGTCCACCAGCCGGTCAATCAGGAAGCTCGACCGCACCTGCGCCTCCTTTGTGAAGCCGCCGAAGAAGCGGCGGACCTCGTCGAGTACGTGCCCGGAGCGAGGCTGGTCGACTTGGTCGAGGATGCCGGCTTGCTCCCTGGCCGCGGTGATGGACTCCTGCGTCACCGTGGTCTTGATCGGGTAGCGGACCTTCAAGCGGCCGTCGAGCTGCGGCGACCGGACGACGTGTCGGGGTAGCTTGAGATTCGGCTCGAAGCAAGCCCTACGCCCCGGAGGCCGTGCCGGCGAAGGGGGTGGAGAAAAGGGCGGCCGACATCCTTGCCGCGTGCGCCCTTTCCGCCTCTGACACTTCCGCGCCGTGCGTCCGGGCGAACGCCAGATGCGTCTGGTGATTGGCCTGCAGGCTGCCGCGGTACGAGAGGTTTCCGACCAGGGAGATGATCGGGTGCCGCCTGCGCCACAGACTGGAGCCCAGGCGCCGCGCGATCCGCCACGGGGCATAAAACCTGCGGTCGCAGCACTCCATCTCCTCAATGATCTGCTCCTGCGAGAGCTGCTTGTAGCGCGCGACCGGGAACGTGAGCGTGTAATACTGCCAATCCCGCGGAAACGTGTTGGCGCGGATCCGGTCCTCGTCGTGCATCTTGTCCCAGAGCCGCGTGCCCGGAAGCGGCGTCAGGAAGAGCGCGTTCAGCATGTCCAGCCCGTAGCGGAGACCCGCATCGGCGATCCGCCGCCCGATGCCGGGCCCGTCGGTGTCGCAGCCCATGATGAACGAGCCGGTCACGATGATGCCGTGCCGCTGGATGCGCTGCACGGAGGCGCGCAGATCGCGCTTTCGGATGAGGTTGAACTTCTTGCCCAGTTCCGCCAGACCCTCCGGCGTGGACGACTCGAAGCCGATGAACACGCCGACGCACCCCGCCTTGGCCGCCAGCCGCAGCAGCTCCTCGTCATCCCCCATGTTGATCGTCACCTGCGCGATCCACTTCTTGCGAAGGCGGGCCTGGATCAGGGCGCGGAACAGATCCTTGGCCCGCGCCATGTCGGCGGCGCTGGTGCCGATGAGGTTGTCGTCCACCACGAGCACGAGCTTCTCGCCGATCGACGCCATTTCCTCGATCACTTCGGGAATCGGTCGGCGTCGGTAACGCGCCCCGTTGAACGAGCTGACGCTGCAGAAATTGCAATTCAGCGGGCAGCCGCGCGTGGTCTGGATCGCTCCGAACGCGTACCCGCCGGAGAGCAGATCGTGCCGCGCGCGCGGAGGCGTCAGCGTCTCGACGGCCTCCGCCTTGTACAGGCGCTCCAGCCCGCCCCCGCGGGCATCGGCGAGCACTCGCGGCCAGATCCCCTCCGCTTCGCCCACCACCACGCTGTCCACGTGATCCAACGCTTCCTGGGGGCACATGCTCGCATGGATGCCGCCCATGACGACACGCACGCCCATGGCGCGAAACTGCCGCGACAGCTCGTAGGCCCGCCCGGCCTGCGAGGTGAACGCGGTGATGCCGACCAGGTCCGGCGGCGGCATCGCGGCGTAGTCCCTGATGCCCTGGTTTTCATCGACGACTTCGACTTCCCAGTCGGGCGGCGTCAGCGCTCCCACCGTCAACAGGCCCAGCGGTTTCCAGATGCGATACCGCCTGAACCAACGCTTTCGGACACCGGACAAGGCCAGGGGATTGACGGGGTTGATCAGACATAGGCGCATCAGGCAGGTTCTCCGTCGTTGACGCCGGCGGTCGCAGCGAAGCGCATGGCATCCTCCAAGCGCCTGCCGACGGCTGAACCGGCTCGCCCGGCCCGACCGGCATGAAACTAGGGGTTTGTAGCTTAATCGCGCATACGCTGCAAATGGGGCTTCTTACAGCCGGTTCTTTCAGGGGGCATGCAGAGGTTCCTGCCAGCCTTCGCTTTCAAAGCGCCCGGGCGACGCCGCTGCCGGAGGAAGCTCGCCCGGACCCGCTCCAGAGGGCAAAGCGGTAGACAGCCCAAGCGGTGCGGGGCCGGGTCGTGCAGGTCGGCGTTGTGACCATGCCCACAGCGCACTCAAGACCCGCGACAATACTCGCAGCAAGAGCGCGATTCCTGACGCGATTGCCGCTTTGAGCCAGGCCCTGCCGCCTTGGTTTTCCTGGCATTCGGATTGCCGGGACTGGGCTTGCTGCAAACCTCTGCACACTCGGGAGCGGTCGCGGATCCTCTCCGGTCCAGGCGTTGGGCGTCGAGGTCGGGTGTGGCGCACCCTCAGCACGACGAGCACTTCGAACGGGCGAGCGGAGAATGGGGGGATGCTCAGGGGAATCGAGGAACACATGCGGGATCCGGTTTGACCGGCTTCACGTGTCCATCCTTCTTGCGAAGTCGTTGAATCGGAGGATGCGGGATTCTCCTTCGTCTGTTTCGGGCGGAGAGTGAAAAACCGAACGGTCCTGTCAGTTGCTTCGCAGGCTCGATTCCAAACGGCACACTGATGCGTGGATACATGGCACAACACCCACGAGTTTCAAATACCAAGGAGCGCGACGATGCTGAAACGATCGAGAATTCTCTTCACAGGAGTTGTGCTTGCGATTCCATCCCTGAGTGGACTGGTCAAGGCGCAGGATCCCGAGGATCGGGCGAAGCAGCGACTGGCAGACACGCTCGACGCGCACGGGTTCACAGGGAGAATTGAGGCTACGCTCCCGGCACGATTGGGCCGCCCCATCGATCCGGACTTGACCGAGCTGGGCCGCTTGCTCTTCTTCGACCCGATCCTGGCATTGCACAATGACAATTCCTGTGCGGGGTGCCACGCTCCGAGCTCCGGATTGGGCGATTCGGGTTCGATGGCCATCGGAGTGGACAGCAATGGGCTGGTCGGACCGGGGCGAATCGGGCCGCGCAACCAGCGGAGAGCGCCCATCGTCGTCAACTCGGCGTTCTTCCCGAAACTCATGTGGAACGGTCGCTTCTTCTCGCCGAATGGCGACCCGTTTGACAACTCGGAGGGCTTCACCTTTCCATTCCCTGAGGGCACCACTCGGTTTCCGCCCGGCGACGACCGCTACCCGGTGCTGCTCACCGCACAGGCCCACATTCCGTCAACCGAGCTGGTCGAGATGGCCGGCTTTACGGGCACTGCGGGCACGATCGGACCTGAGTTTGACCAGTTCGACAACGGAGTAGGGGAGAAGGTTCCCCCCCCGGACGAGACGGGAACACGGAATGAGCCGATCCGGACGGCGGTGCTTGAGCGGCTCAACGACTTGGAGGCCTATCTCGATCTGTTCGGCGGCATCTACAACGAGGAAAAACCGTTGCCGCCGGGCGGCATAGAGTTTCACATGATCGGCCAGGCGGTGGCGGAATTTGAGATGTCGCTGACCTTCGCCGACGCGCCGATTGACCGGTTCGCACGCGGAGACCGTGACGCACTCACCTTCGAGCAGGCTCGCGGCGGATTGCTTTTCTTCGGAAAGGCCCGCTGTTCCGAGTGCCACGCCGTTGACGGCGACTCGAATGAGATGTTCAGTGATTTCACAAACCACGCCATCGGCACACCGCAGATCGCGCCGGTCTTCGGCGTCGGAACCGGCAACGTGATATTCGATGGACCCGGCCAGGATGAAGATTTCGGCGCTGAGCAGATCTCCAGGGATCCCGCCGATCGCTACAAGTTCCGCACACCCCCGCTGCGCAACCTCGCCGTCCAGCCGGCGTTCATGCACAACGGCGCTTTCACACGATTGGAGGATGCCGTCCAACACCATCTGCACGCTCGAAAGTCCGCACGTCGCTACGACCCCGAAGTCGCCGGAGTTGACGCGGACCTCTCGAGGCTTGGACCCATCAAGCCGGTGCTGAAGCAACTTGACCGCCTGGTATCACGACGGGTCCGATTGACTCCATCGGAATTCAATGACCTCCTGACCTTCGTGCGCGACGCGCTGACCGACCCGCGTGTGCTGCCCGAAAACCTCTGCACATTGGTCCCAGACGGCGTGCCCAGCGGAATGCCGTTGCAGAAGTTTGAGAATTGCAAGTAGCGGCGTGAACCCGTCAGGGAGCTGCGGCGCTTGAACGATTCAACTCGGAGGGAAAAGGTGGCGGTAATGCAGGTGTCAGGAACCTGTTCATGGTCCCTCGCAGCCAAGCAGGAGGGGGACCGCACCCGCGATCGTGCGTGCTCAGAGACCCACTACGACCGCTCCACCAGCCTATCGATGAGGAAGCTCGACTGCACCTGCGCTTCCTCCGTGAAGCCGCCGAAAAAGCGGCGGACCTCTTCGAACATCTGCTCGAAGCGGGGCTGGTCGCCGTGCTCGAGGATGTCAGCCAGCTCCCTGGCCGCGGTGATGAAGGTCTGCGTCACGACGCTCTTGATCGGGTTGCGCATCTCGATGGGGCCGTAGAGCTGCGGGGACTGGGCGAAGTGGCGGGCGGCGATGTACAGCTCCATGAGGTAGGCGGGAGACGTGAAGCGAAGGGTCTCGTCGAGGTTGACGCCCAGCCGCGCCAGCGCCAGCCCCAGCACCTGCGTCTGAAAGTGGGTGAGCACTTGCACCAGACCCATCGCCCGGTCGTGCTCCTGCGGCGCGCATTCCGTGAGGATCAGCCCACGGGCGGAGAGCATCTTGCGCACCCACGCATAAGCCTCCTCGCCGCGCCCCTTGCACAGCACGACGCGCTGCCCCTGAAGCGAATGCACGCCGGGCCCGAACATCGGATGCGTGCCGACGACCGACGCCCGCGCGGCTTCGAGCATCGCCTTCAGCGGCGCCTCCTTCACGGAGGTCACGTCCATCAGCAGCGCCTCCGGGCGCACGTGCGGGCCGATCTGGCGGATGACCTGATCCGTCACGTCGATGGGCACGCTGACCACCACGACGTCCGCCACCTTCGCGGCCTCGACCGGCGTCAGCTCGGTGTCGAGGTCAGCGATCATGACGGCGTGCCCGAGGTCGCCGAAGAGGCGCGCCATCACCGCTCCCATGCCGCCGCGGCCGCCGATGACGGCCACGCTTTTCGGCTCCACGACCACGGGCAGCTCGGCGCGCAGAGCGGCCTGGTGATCGCGGCTGGTGAGCAGCACGAGGCGATAGATGGCCTCGATCTCCTCGCGCGGCAGGCCGAGCCTCTCCGCGCGCCCGCAGCGGTCGGCGATGACCTCGCGCTCGCGCGAGCGGTCGCGGATGGGAACCTGATGCTCGCGCTTGAAGGCTGCGATCTCGCCGACGATGGCCATGCGCCGCGCCATCAGTTGCAGCATGTCGCGGTCGATGGCGTCGATCATCGCCCGCAGGACGGGCAACGGCCGGTTGGTGACGCGAGGATCATCCATGGGAAACGCCGAAACGTCGAAACGCCAAAATCAGAACCCCTCACGCAAGTGAGGGGCATTCCGTCGAAACGACAAGAAAAAGCCCAATGTGCGCTTCGCTTTGGCAGCTCGGAAAGCTGCCCCACCCGTGCAGCTCGGAGAGCTGCTCCACCGATGCAGCTCGCAAAACGGCTCCACCCATGCGGTTCGCAGAACGGCTCCCCCTACGGCACGAACTCATCGCCCTGGCGCTCGACTTGGCGCTGCTGCGTGGCGGACGTGTAGTGCGCCGTGCGGAAGATGCGCGGGCCGGCCGCGCCGGGGATCGGGCAGTGGCTCAGGAACGTGTGCGTCTCGATCCGGTTCTCGCTGCCGCCGCTGATGCGCTCGACGGTCTGCACGGTCATCATCAGCGAATCGCCGCCGAGCTGCGACACCGACATCAGCGAATGCGGGTGATCCAGCGGACGGGTGATCAGCGGCAACGTGTAAATCCAGCCCTTCTCCTCCTCGATCCCCTCGCGCTTGCGGCCTTGCAGGAGGCGATACTCGATCTGATCGCTGCCGGGCTGAACGCCGGCAACGCCAACGGAGATGAAAAGCTGCTCGCCGCGTTCCAGCGTCGAGGCGCTGACGGCGATGACCTGCCCCAGCGCGCCGTCGAAGGACAACGTGAATTCACGCGGCGCGCCGCCGACGTGGCCGCGCACGCGAAGTCCTTCACCCGCCGGGTTCGCGAAAAACTCCCATACGCCGCCGTCAAACCGCACCGAGGCCGATTTTCCCAGGGACGCCGCCCACTCGTATTTGTGCGGGTCGAAGTTCGCGCCCGTCGCGGTCTGCGCGGTCGCGCCGCCGCTCGAGGCGATATAGCCCATGATCCCCGTTACGAAGAGTGTCCAAGTCATGACAGGCCTCCTGCTGGACTCGATGCCAAACCTCAACCCAACCGCGAGACCATCCTGATCCCGCGTCCTCGCCGTCGCCACGTCCGCGCCGCCTGCCGGTGCGGTCGGCGCATCAGCGCCTCTGCATCCCGTCAGCATAGCATCGGGGGGCTCGACTCGGTAGCGTTTTGAGTATCACCGCCGTCACAAGGTTGGCGCCGCTCCCCTGTCGCGCCGTGGCCCGTCAGAGCCGGCTTCTCGTGACCGACTACACAAGCCGTCCGGAGGGCGCCCCGTTGCAGGGGGTGTCGCAGCCCGTGAGAATCCGTGAGTCATGTCCACGCGATCGTTGCCGATCCTGATGCCGCGCGTCGAGGGGCAGCGCTGGTCCTGCCACTCGTGCGGGCGCTGCTGCTACGACCTCGTCGGGCATCTCAGCAGCGAAGAGCGCACGCGGCTGGACCGGCAGGACTGGCGCGGCGAGCTGGCGATCGATCCGTATGTGCGCATGGGTCGGGCGTTCGTTCTCAACAAGCATGACGACGGCGCCTGCGTGTTTCTCGATCGGCAGACCAAACTCTGTCGTATCCACGTGAAGTTCGGCGAGCAGGCCAAGCCGCTGGCGTGCCGCATCTATCCGTTCACGGTTCACCCGGTTTCGTCCGGCTGGCAGGCGGCGCTGCGGTTTGACTGCCCGAGCATGGCCGACGCGAAAGGCTCGCCGCTGCAGCAGCATCGAGGCCCGGTGGCGGAGCTTCTGGCGGGATTGCCGCATCCGGGGGCGGTGGCGTTCGAGGAGCCGATTCTCTACGGCGACGTTCGGCTCGCGCCCCAGCAGACGCGGCAGATGATCGAGAGATTCCTGTCTCTGATCGCGGATCGCCACAGGCCGCTGCGGGATCAGATGCTCGCCGCGGCCTCGGCCGTGTTGACGCTTTCGGAATCACGGCTCGACCGCGTGGGGCTTGAGCGATTCGACGAGTTGGCCGACATGGTGTTCGCCGCGGCGGACGGCGGGCGCGATGCCGCGCCTCCGCGAGCGCCGAGCGCCGGTCAAACGGCGATGCTGCGCGAGCTGGTGTTCGCGCACGCGGAGCACGTCACGATCCGCGACATGACCGCGTCGCTGCCAAGGCGGTGGGCGCGGCGCTGGCGGCAACTGCGACTGGCGGGTCGGCTGCGCCGCGGGTGGGGGCAGATGCCCGAGATCCCCGGTCTGCCCGGCACGCCGGCTTTTCAGCAGGTCGAGGCCGTACAGCCCGCAAGCGATGCTTCGCAGGCTGAGCAGATTGACAGCCTGCTTCGCCGCTACATCACAGCGCGGCTTGAATCTCGCGGCGTGTTCGGTCCGGGGTATTATGATTGGCCGCTGGTCGATGGACTGCTGGCGTTCCTGGCGTCGCTGGCGGCGATGGGCTGGCTCGCGCGGGCGCAGGCGGCGTGTCGAGGCCGATCGACGATCGTGTATGAGGATGTCTTCGAGGCGCTGCGGATCATCGACCGGTCGGCCGGAAGATCGCCGGCGCTGCGCACGCGGGCGGAGCGGTTGCGCGTGCGCTTCCTGGCGCGCGAGCGCGGATTGATGGGTCTGCTGGACCGGTATGCACTGACGTAGGGCGGGCTGTGCCCCATAAGCGTTAACTTAATTGTGGTGCGTTGAGGATTATCGTGGTATGGTTGGGGCATGGAAGCCACGGAAGGTTTGATACCGGCGGACGAATGGAACCTGTTGAAGCGTTATTTTCCGCCGGGCTGGGAGGCTGCG
>CAZGJA010000108.1:0-29060 GCA_964526695.1 uncultured Phycisphaeraceae bacterium | reverse complement strand
CCCCATAAGCGTTAACTTAATTGTGGTGCGTTGAGGATTATCGTGGTATGGTTGGGGCATGGAAGCCACGGAAGGTTTGATACCGGCGGACGAATGGAACCTGTTGAAGCGTTATTTTCCGCCGGGCTGGGAGGCTGCGGCGCGGTCGCTGGGCGCCTGGCGTCGGGGGCGCGGCATCCGCGATCCGGCGACGTTACTGCGGTGTTTGCTGGTGCATCTGGCCGAGGGCTGCTCGCTGGCGGAGACGGCGGTTCGGGTTCGGGCTTCGGGCTGGGCGGCGGTGTCGTCGGTGGCGCTGTTCAAGCGGCTGCGGACGTCGGAGGAATGGCTGCGTTGGCTGGGCGAGCAGTTGTGGCGGCAGGCCCGGCCGTCGCCGGCGGTCTGGGGGCGGCGGGTGCGGGTGGTGGACGCGACGATGGTGGACGAGCCGGGGCGGACCGGCAGCCTTTGGCGGGTGCATTACGCCCTGAATCTGGCCGATCTGCGGTGCGATTATTTTCAGGTGACCGCGCCCGCGCTGGGCGAGCGTTTTCAGCGCCTCGCCGTGCAGCCCGGCGACGTGTTGCTGGGCGACCGGGCGTATGGAACGCCGCCGGGGGTGGCGTATGTGTGCCGGGCGGGCGGCGACGTGCTGGTGCGGATCAACTTGCGGATGTTGCCGTTATTCACGGAGAAAGACCGACGATTGAACATTCTGGCGCGACTGCGAACGCTGCGGGTGGGCCAGGTCGGCGCCTGGCGTGCGTGGGTGCATGCGGGCGACGGGGCGATCCCGGGTCGGCTGGTGGCCGTCAAGCGCAGCGCGGTCGCGACGCGGCGGGCGCAGCGACAATTGCAACGCCGCGCCTGTCGCCGACAGCGCGAGGTGTCGGCGGCGTCGCTGGAGGCGGCGCGGTATGTCTTTGTGTGGACCTCGTTGCCCGAGTCGGACGACGCATTCGGGGGGAACTACTCGCCCGAAGCCCTTCTCGAACTGTACCGGCTGCGCTGGCAGATCGAGCTGACGTTCAAGCGGATGAAGTCGCTGCTGGGGCTGGGCCAGTTGCCCAAGCACACCGACGCCAGCGCCCGGGCGTGGTTGCAAGGAAAGCTGTTCGTGGCGTTGCTGACCGAACATCTGATCGAGGAGGCGAGTCTTTTTTCCCCCTGGGGATACGAGTTGGAAACAACGCCGCAGCCGCTGGCGCGAAACGCGATTCATGGTTCGTGAAATCGCGGGAGCGATCCTGCCGCGTTTCGGATTGCAAAAGACGATGCAAAACTGGAGAGCCATCGCACGGGGCCTGTGCGACGCCCCGAGGAAACGAAAAAGACAGTCGTTAAGTTAACGCTTATGAGGCACCGCCCCCGTTCTTCGCATAGTTCTCCTTGATCGACACGCCCTCCAGGTGTGGTGAACCCTCGATGAGGAAGCCCCCGCCCTTGTCAAGGTCGCCCGTCGAACCATTGGCCTTGCCCTTCTTGACCGTGAACCCGTCGAGGACCGCCGTGGAAGTCACGCCGCCTGCGGCGGTGACCACATGATAGGCGTTGGCCGGCGACACGCCGCCGAGCAGTCCCGTCAGGATCGTCTCATTGATCGCCATCAGGCCTCGCTGACTGCGAGCCGTTTCAGTTCCTGAAAACCGCCCATACACGCCGACGCCGTCCACCAGTGCGAACGACTTCTGCTTGTCCGTGTCGGAGCAGTTCGTGCACGGGCTGGTCTTGTAGGAACCCTCCGCGACCCACACCTCGCAGGCCGCCGGGTCGTAACCCTCGAACGCATCGTCCCCCGCCTCGCTGAACGCATTCTGCAAGTCGGTGTAGGCGTTCGCCCACGACGATCCGTCGTTGCCCCCCGTGGCGTCCTTATCCACGTAGATCAGGCCGCCGAAGGCTTCATAGCATCCCATGTCAATCAAATCCTCGTTGTTGCAGTCGTCTCCGGTGTCATCGGTGCATACGTGATCAACCTTTCGCGCAGCGACCACAAGATCACCGTCATCGCAATCGTCCGTGCAGTCGCAACTCTTGCCATTGTCGATGCACGGCGACCCACGAAACAGGCGATAGTCGCCGGACGGGGCATCGGCAAACAGGGGATCGGAGTCGATGTTGTCGGACCCGCTGCCGCCCCAGCCGCCCTGAATATCCGTCCAAGTCAGTGTGTAACCTGACCCGGCAAGCTGGTTGAGGCTGCCGTCGGCCTGGTTGCCCCAGATGATGCAGTTCTTGACGGGAACGGTTCCCGATGCGCCCGCAATTCCGCCCCCGCCATTCGAAAGATCGGTCTCGTTGCCCGCGATCGTGCAGTTGACAAACGAAGCCACGACACCGTTGCTGAGCAGGACACCCCCTCCGCCCGCGACGTCAAAGCCGTAGCTGATGTGTTGATTCCCGGCAATCAGGCAGTTGGTGAAGCTCACGGTATTCGCGCCGCCCCCCATCTGGCCGGCCAGGATTCCACCTCCGCCTCCGCCTGTGCAGGAGTTCCCGACGATTCGACAGCGGACGAACGTCTCTTGCGAGGTCCCATCACCGCTGACGTATGCGCCGCCACCGCTGCTGACGGAGGCCTGGTTCGCTTCGATGACGACATCCGTCGCGGTGAGCGTGATGTCCTTAATCGCCTCGAGCCCCCCTCCGTTGAAGGCGTGGTTTGCTTGAATGACGCAGTTCTCCAAGGTTAGCTCTCCACTATCCACCGCCACGCCGCCCCCGCCAGACGTGTCGTCGTAACTCTCACGCCTGCCATTGTCCGCGATGAGGCTCCCTGAAACGGCGGCGGTGCTCGAAGCCACGTAAACTCCACCCCCTGCGCTGCCGGCCCAGCATTCCTGGATCGTGCAGTTTTCAATCGTGACGGCGGCCCCCCCCAGCGCTGCGATTCCACCCCCGGCGCCGGCGAAGCAGTACTCGATGACGCAATCCCGGATGGTCGGTGACGCTTCGCTGCACTTGACGCCGCCGCCCTCTGCGCTTCCGGCGTCGCCGTCGCGTATGGTCAGTCCCTCCAAGATGGCGTTGGTGTCGATGAAGAAGCCGCGTCCGCTTCCGCCGCAGTCCACAATGCAGTTGTCGGCGCCGTCCTTCGACCGAACAGTGATGGCGAATGCGCCGAGATCCAGATCGTGCTCGTTGTACGTTCCGTCCCACACCTCCACGATGTCGCCGTTCGCGTCAGCAAGCGCGATGCCGTCCTCGATCGTCGTGGCATCGCAACCGCTGGAGCAGACGCTGATCGGGTCAGCGAGGGCTATCCCCCCCCCCCCCCCCAAGGCGCAAGCCAAGGCGAAGACGACGAGTCTGCCTTTCGTGCCGTGGCGGCGGATGCCCATACTTGAAGATACGGTGGAAACGGATCGACAGTTCGGAGTCATAACCATCCTCCCATAAAGAGGGCCGGCGGGACCACGCCGGACGGAACACCCGCACCGGACACGGACGGTCCCGCGAATGCACATGGAAGCTCTCCATCCGCCCGGGGTCTGGCCGGCTCCGACCAACTCTGGCCGGGGCTGTCGCAAGTCTGCCTGTGGTCGGCTCGCGCTCGGCCTACGGTCAGCCGGAGGTCGGCTCGTACTCGACCTGCAGGGTCAGGCTCTGGGCGATGAAGCTGCGGACAATCTTATCGGGTGTGCCGTGCCCGGTCAAGCGAAATCCGAAATCGCCCCGCATCATCAACCCCAGTCCGCGCGGTGATATTAACCCCGGCCGCCCCGCGAAACCCCCGCTCGCCGCGCCGCATCATCGACACCCGCCACGCCGCAACACCCATGCGCGCCGCCCAATCGACGCTCGCCGCGGCACTAGCGCCCGCCGAGTTATCCGCGGGCTTGGGCGCCCGATCCGCGCGCCGCGCGAGCCAAAACCCGGCAAAGGAAACCCGCCCGTTCACGAGCACGACAGGGCACGAAATGAGACCCAACACCCCTCCAACCCCGCGTTTTTCTCAGCCCCCGAAAAGTGCGCCAATTTGCGCGCCCGAAAAACCCGACATCCTCAAAAACCCCGGGAAAAACCGCCCTCCGCCCCCTCGCCGGCGCGCATTTAACTATCTTTTTTCTAACCAAACAAAGCCATTCAAAACCCCACCCGCCGAAGCGGCCGATCCCCCTGTCCCCGCCGGCGCGGAGTATCCCGCATTCCGGCCCGGCGGGCTTTCAGCGGGCGGACCCTCTGCCGGCGCGCAACAGAGAGCGAGGCGCAAGCGAACGCGCGTCCACGCCGGGACCGGGCGAGCCCCGGTTCATCCGCCGCCGCGTTCGGGGCTGGGAACCGTGACGGCCACGGCGCGGGTTACAGGTCGGCCGCTGGCCCGCCGCGACCGTCACGACGTGATACACGCGTCGCCACGCTTTTTCACAACCCACGGGGCTTCAAGTCCAACCGGGTCAGTGCAAGAACCCGCTCCCTCACGGTCGCGGTGCTGTTCGGATGCGGTTCCACACGAGGCGCCGCACTGTGCAAATCCCGCTACGCGGACTTCACCACCGCTTCCTCGAAGATCCGCAGGCCGGTGTCGAGTTCGGCTTCGGTGACCACCAGCGGCGGGCAGAAGCGGATGCCGACTTCTCCACAGGGCAGCAGAATCACGCCGCGCTGGAAGGTTTCCATGAGGATCTTCGCACGCAGCGCCACGTCGCCCTTGCCTGTTTTGGGGTTGATGACGTCCACGCCGGCCATCAGGCCCAGTCCGCGCGGGCGGGTGATGCACGGGTTGCGCCCGGCGATCGCCGTCAATCGCGACAGCAGGGGCGCGCCGAGGCGCTCGGCATTGCGCATCAGGCCGCCCTCGATCAGCTCGATGGTTGCCAGCGCGGCCGCGCAACTGACCGGGTTGCCGCCGTAGGTGCTGCCCTGCGCGCCGGGAGGCCAGTTCATGATCGGCTCCTGCGCGACGACGGCGGCGATGGGCATTCCGCTGGCGACGCCCTTGGCGATGAGCATGATGTCGGGCACGACGCCAAAGTGCTCGATGGACCACATCTTGCCCGTGCGGCCCATGCCGGCCTGGATCTCGTCGGCCACGAGGATGATGCCGTGTTCGTCGCACAGGCGGCGCAGGCTGTGCACGAAAGACGCTTCGGGAATCAGATAACCGCCTTCGCCCTGGATCGGCTCGAAGAAGATGGCCGCAACCTCGTCCGGGCGCATCTGCTGCTTGAAGAGCACGTTCTCGATGAAGTCGGTGTTGCCGTAGGGCGAGTGCGCCACCATGGGCACGAGCGGGCCGAAGCCCTGCTTCTGCCGCGCCTTGGAGCACGTCAGCGACAGCGAGCCCATCGTGCGTCCGTGGAACGCGCCGTGGAAGCCGATGACCCACTTGCGGTTGGTGTGAAAGCGGGACAGCTTGAACGCGGCCTCCGTCGCCTCCGTGCCGCTGTTGGTCAGCAGGACGCGCTTGGGCTTCGCCCCCGGCGTGATGGCCGCCAGCTTGTTCATCAGCTCGACCATCACGGGGTAGTAGAAGTCGCTGCCGCAGATGTGGATCAGCTCGCCGGACTGGCGGTGAATGGCCTCCACCACTTTCGGATGGCAATGCCCGGACGCGCAGACGGCGATGCCGGCGGCGAGGTCGAGGAAGAGGTTGCCGTCCACGTCCTCGACGACGCACCCGCGCCCGCGACGGGCGACAAGCGGATAATCGCGCGTGTTGGACGGCGAGCTGACGCGCAGGTCGCTTTCGATCAGCGGGGCGGCCTTGGGGCCCGGCAGGGCGGTGCGAATGTGCGGGACCGGGCGTCCGGCGATCAGGTCCGTGACGGGCTGCAAACTGCTCTGCGTTTCGGTCATCATGGTGCTCATGTCGTTGCCTTTCCGCTCCTTCCGTGGCGGCTCGCGTCGTTCGATCCGATGAGATCGCACCGGATCATCCTGGCGAGCGCGTCGCCCGGCGCCGTGCGCCCGGGACGGCTGGAGCATACCACCGCGAACAGGCGGCGGACAACGGCGACCGCGGGGAGAGAGGTTCACGCGGAGGCGCGGAGAGTTGCAGGGAGGAGCCCGATTGCAATCGCCCTGGCGAACCCGCCGCTTTGACCCCCCGTATCGTTTACAGATAATGACCGACCGCTCCGCGCGCGGCGGGGCCTTTCTACCGGAAAAGCTGCATGAATGTAACGCGATACTGGGATCCGGACGCCATTCGCCCCGTGCACGTGGTGATGATCGCGCTGGCGTGCGCGATGCTGGCGGGCGGGTTTCTGCTGCTCAGCGTGCCCGAAACGCAGGAGCTGGTGGACGGCGCCAGACCGTGGGGCGAGAACTCGCTGCTGCGATCGGTCGTGCAGCTTCTGTGCCTCAACTACGAGTACCCCGCGCGGCACGCGGACGCGGTGAAGGCGTTCTGCCTGATGTTCTTCTCCGGAGCGGCGCTGCTGGTGGTGGGCGTGGTGCTGGCGACCCGCCCCCGCGCCGGCGAGGAGGTGCTGGAGACGGACATCGCGCTGCCCTCTCAGGACGCGGATGCGCCTCAGTCGCAGGATGACGGCAAGCCGAAGCGCACGCAGATCGCCCCGCTGATCGCCGCGCAGATGATGGCCGGCATCTATCTTCTGTGGATGCTGCTGCGCAGCCTGTCTGGATCGAGCGCACCGACGAACATGCCCGCAGGCACCGGCGCCGCTTCGTCCGTGGGAACGCTGATGGCGCTGGGCGCGACCGCGGTGACGGCGGCGTCGCTGCTCTGGTCCTTCTCCCTGGGCGCGACGCTGACCCGCGCGGCCGCGCGCATCCTGATCCGCGGCGTGATCCTCGTTTCCGTCGTCAGCGCGCTGATCGCACTCTGGTATTTCTACGGTCGCAACCCGACGATCCGCGCCAAGTTCCCCTTCACCAACCCGACGTTCATGGGCGCGTGCCTGCTGCCGGGGATCGTGCTTTCGCTGATCGGCGCGTACGGGGCCATTGCGGAGTGGTGGCGCTCGCGCGACGTGAGGCAACTGGGAAGCGCCGCAATCAGCCTGCTGGCGGCTGCCGCAATCCTCTGGCCTTTCCTCCTCGCCAGCTCGCGCGGGGCGATCGCCGGGCTGGCGTTCGGGCTGCTGACGTCGGCATTTCTCGTGTTGCCGACGCGGCTGCGGTGGACGACGCTGGCGACGGGGGTGGTGTTGATCGTCGCGGGCGCGGTCTACGTGCGCGGCGTGATCGGCGGATCGTCGCAGACGGGGCGCGACGCCACGGCGCGCGTGCGCTTCTACGGTTGGTCTTACGCGGTGGATCTGTTTCAGCGCCATCCGGTAATGGGCTGCGGACCGGGCGGGTTCACGCTGGGCGTGGACAATCTCATCGGCAAGGAATGGACCGACGACGCACTGAAACGCTCCGACGTGGAAGAGGATCCGCGCGCTCTCTCGGATCGACTCGGGCACGCGCACAATGAATGGCTCGAGATTCTCGCGGAGCTGGGCTCCGTCGGCTTCGTCCTCATGCTCGCCGTCATGGCGCTGACGTTCATGGCCGTGCTCAACGCGCTGGAGACGCAGCCGCCGCCCGCGCAGCGGTTCGCGCTGGTGGGGCTGGTGAGCGCGCTGACGGCGATGGTTGTGGAGGAGTGCTTCGGCGTGGGGCTGCGCCTCGGGGAGACGCCGTGTGCGTTTTTCACCGTGCTGGGGCTGACCTGGGCGATGTGCGTCACGCGGCAGGAGAGTCTGCTGACGGTGCTGTCGAAACGCAACGACGTGCGGATCGGATCGGCCGTCGGCGCTTTCGCACTGGGCGTCGGGGTGGTCGTTCTGGCGCTGATGGACTTTTCCGCCGCGCGGGCCGCACACGACGCCGCGCTGCTCGCACGGCAGAACAAGCTGGACGAAGCCCTCGCCCGCTACGAGTCCGCCGAGCGTCAGCTTCGCCCCGACCGCGCCATCATGGATATGATGCTGTATTGCGAGACGAGCCTGATCCGCGGGCGGGCGCTGCAGGACAAGGCCTTCGACCTGTCCTACCAGGCGCAGCAGAACGAGGCCTCGCGCCAAGCGTTGCTTGCCGAGGCGCAGTCGGCGTTTGAGGAGTGCCATCGTCGCGCCCGGACCGCCAACGAGTTGCTGCGCGACATTCACATCCTCGCCTCGGGCTTCCTGGGGGCGAGCCGGCTCAGCGCGGACTTGATGATGCTCAACTGGCGGTTTGCGCAGGCGCTGAACAAGCAGGAGGAAGCCGCCTCCTACATGACCAGCGCGGCCGGGGCGCTGAAGCTGGAGCTGGCGCGGCAGCCCTTCGATCCGCAACTGGCGGCGCAGTACGTGCAGCTCGGCGGCGGCATGCTGGATTTCCAGTCGGCGGTGATCGCGCTCGCCAGACCGCTGCGCCACCGGGCCGTGACCAACGACTACATCGCGGCGCTCACCGGTTTCGCCGATGCCACGCCGGGTTTCGATGACGCCTTTTCCGGCGTGTACGACCGCGCGATGGCCGTTCTGGAGAAGCACACGTTCGAGCCGGCCGACGTCGCCGAGCGCTGGGCGCCGGAGATTGTGCGCATTGGCGGTATTCTGCAACTGGCCGCTGCCGAACATGCCGGCGCGGTGAAGTCGTTCAGCGCCGCGGTTGCCGCTTACGAGAAGTTCGGCTTCTTCCGCAGCGCGCCGATGGGCAGCGCTTACGCGACGGCCGAGCTGGCGGACGCACAATTCCTGCTGATGCCGGAGTCGCCGGTCGATGCGCTCGGCTCGATCGAGCGCGCGTTCACCATTGCCCCCGAAGGCGAAGAGGGCGACCAGTTTCGCCAGCGGAACAAGCTGACCCGCAAGGCCGCGTATCTGGCCGCCGCCGGGCGCGAGGACGAAGCGAAGGCGCTCATCCGCGAAGTGCGCGGCTTGAAGACCGAGGAAGAGGTCAATCGCGCCCTGGCTTCGACTTATGTCGAGCTGGTCTCGCGCGTGCGCATGCGCAAGGCGTGGGAAATCCCGGACAAGGCGTGGACCTGGGTCGCCCGCGCGATCGAGGTGAACCCCAGCAGCCCCGCGGCTCACTTCTTGGCGGCAAACTTGTGCATCTTGGACGGCAACTGTGATCGAGCGGAAAGCAGCCTGCGGGCCGCGCTTAAGTTCGGCGCTGACGCGTCGGACGTGCTCGGCGCGATCAACGTGCTGTACGCGGCTTTGCCGGGGTGTGAGAAGCTCGTCGACTTGTGGAAAGAGATCGCCCCGAACGAGCCGCTGCCCAGCCCGCCGGAGTACGGCCCGCAGCCGCAGCCGCAGGAACCCGGGGAAGCGAAGGACGCCGCGACACCGCCTGATGCCGCGCCGCCCGATGCCGCGCAGCCTGATGCCGTGCAGCCTGATGCCAATCCGCCCGCGGCGCAGGACGCGAAGTCCGACGCGCCTCCCGAGACGCAGGTCGATCCCAACAAAGACACGCCGACGCCGGAGTCGCGCTGACTTCAGACCCCCCGGCCACGCAGCATGAACGACGTTCCTCGGGTGGCACGGGTCCGCAGCAGCGGACCCGTGCGGTGAGCAAACGTGCGCGCCCTGTTTACTCTCCACGGCTTCGCGAGTACGCCAGACCGTGCCACCCGCTATGCGACCCATCACCCTGCATGCTGCCCTTCACCCTTCATGCGACCCATCACCCTGCATGCTGCCCTCCACCCTTCATGCGACCCATCTTGCCGTTGGCCAGTCGGGCCGCCGGACCATCCGCCCGCTCGCCCGCCCCAGCGATAAGCTCGCGATGCGAGAGCCGGTTCGATGCGCCTCTGCAATCTTCTGAGGAGCCGCGGACATGAGGAGTTGAGGTCCGACGCTGCAAGCCGACGGGAGTTTTCTCCGACAGCACGGCGCGGTCGCGGGCGGACGCCACGAGCCTCGGGAGGCGCTGGCGACCTCATGAGGATTTCAGGGTCTCCTTTTCAGGAGGACGATGAGATGGGAAGCATGTTGAACCGAGGGTGGAAGGTCCGCGCGCTGTGCATGGGGATGATCGCCGTGGGGCCAGCGTCGATCGCGTCCGCTGGGACGCTTCGCGTGCCGGGAGAGTTCCCGAACATTCAGGCGGCTATCGACGCCGCACGCGACGGAGATCGCGTGGTCGTCGCCGACGGGCTGTACACCGGCGTGGGAAACGTGGACCTCGATTTCGCCGGCAAAGCCATTACGGTGAAGAGCGCCAACGGGCCGGGCGGATGCGTCATTGACTGCAACGGCTCCGCGGAAAACCCGCACCGCGGCTTCGTGTTCCAGAGCGGCGAGACCGCCGACGCCGTCGTCGAGGGCTTCACGATCACGCGCGGCGCCACGGAGAACGGCGCGGTGGACGACCGCTTCAACGGCGGCGCCATCCTCGTCACGAACTTCAGCAGCCCCACGATCCGCAACATGGTGCTGTCGGGCAACTCGGCCGCCTGCTGGGGCGCGGCCATCTGCTGCACCCGCGTCAGCAGCCCCACGATCGTCAACTGCACGATCATCGGCAATGCCTCGGGCGATGACGGCGGCGCGCTCTTCGCCTGGGACAACAGCACGCCGACGGTCATCAACAGCGTCCTCGCGCAGAACTCCGCCGACGTCACCGGCGGCGGCGTCACGCTGTTCGGCGGGCACGCCACGCTGATCAACTGCACCATCGCGGACAACACCGCGCCCTGGGGCGCCGGCGTCCTCGACACTCAGAATGAAACGACGCTCGTCAACTGCATCGTCACGGGGAACACCGGCAATCAGCAGATCTGGGGCGCGCCGTCCGTCACCTACAGCAACGTCGAAGGCGGATTCGCCGGCGAGGGCAACATCGACGCGCCCCCGCGGTTTCTCGACGCGGCCGGCGGAAACTACCGCTTGATGTTCGGCTCGGCGTGCGTGGACGCGGGCAACAACATGGCCGTTCCGGAAGGCGTGCAGTTCGACCTTGCCGGGCAGCCGCGCTTCCGTGACGACCCGAACACGCCCGACACCGGCATCGGCACGCCGCCGATCGTGGACATGGGCGCCTTCGAGTTCGACAACAGCCTCCCCTGCGCGGGCGGCGAGCGCATCGCCAGGGCACGATGCCGCGTGGACGGTGCGTCGCACTCGCTGGTCGTCAAGCTCAAGGGCGGCACGCCGGGCGACGGCTTCGCGGTGCGTCTGGCCGGCGGGCAAACCGAGTACGGCACGCTGAACGATCGCGGCGCGGGGACGGCGCGATTCCAGTCCGTGTTCAGCGAGGAGCGAACGGTGGACGCGCAGTGGGCGTGCGGCGCGAACCACTCCGCCACGTACGTCTGCAACTGATCGGATGGGAACGCAGGGCGGCCACGGGTCGCCGTAAATCGCCAGCGGCACGACCTGACTCTGCCAGGTCGTGCCGCTCTGTTTTTTCAGGGGTGAACCAAGACGCACTCGAGCGGATTGCGGAATCATGCGCGCCCTGCTCGCGGCGGGCCTGCCCTCGGAGGTCAGCTAGCCCAAGTTGAACACTTTTCTTTCCAAAACGGCCTTAGTGATAGCGCCAAGGCGGTTGGGATTGAAAAGTCGTGACTACATTTGAGCGACCTCGTCGAAACATCGCAGGCGCTGGGGCAGCGATAGTCCCAGCCGGTTCAGGAGCACCTTCTGCGGCTTGTCGGGCGTGGTGACGCAGCGCAGGCGGATGGCGTGGTCGCGGCCGTCGGCGGCGCGGGCTTTGAGCAGCACGTCACCGCTCTTGATCTTGGCGAGTTCTTCGATCAGGGTCCGCGGCGCATCCCCCAGCCTGGCGGCCTTCGTCCATTGGGCCAGCGTTTTCCACAGGACATAGGCCAGGAAGCAGACCAGGATGTGGGCCTTGACGCGATCCGGCTTGTGATGCCGGATCGGCCGGATCTCCAACTCGTCCTTGGTGATGCGGAAGGCCCACTCGGCCTCGGTGAGCTGGATGTAGCGTTTCCACAGCACGGCCGGGTCGGTTTCGGTCAGATGGGTCCGCAGCAGGTAGCAGCCTTCGGAGATCGTCGACCATTCCTGCCAACGCACGTTGCGGGTCCAAGTGATCGAGAGCTTCGCCTTGCCGGTCGGCTCCTCGATCGGCGTTACCTTGACCTCGAAGGCCCCGGACGCGCGCCAGTGCCGCTCGCTCAGCCGGCCCAAACGCTGATGCGCGACCGCCGCCTCGCGCAACCCGCCCTTCTCGGCCGAGGTCTGCAACTTCGTCAGACCGGCTTCGAAGCGTTCGAGGAACCGCTCGTGCATCGCCTTTTCCTTCTCCCGCCGGTCCGCGCTGCGCGCCAGGATGAACGTCTCGCGGCCATCCGGCCCCGCAACGAGCTTGACCTCCACGCCGGCCTGAACCTCACGCCAATCCTTCTGCGTCAGGTGCTGCTCGAACTGTCGCAGCAGCGCCTTGGGCGTGCCCACGATGTAATGGCCGTTGCGTTCGCGCAGGAACGCCCAGTTCTTCTCGCTGACCATCCCGCAGTCCATCACCCATACCCGATCGGCCTGGCCGTACTTGTCTTCCATCGCCTTCACGATCGCCTCGATCGTGGTTGAATCGTGCGTGTTGCCGTCGAACACCTCATATCCCAAAGGAATTCCGTCGGTCGTCACCCCCAGGCCGATGCACACCTGCAGACAGTCCGGCCGGCTGTCGCGAGAGTAGCCGCGCTTCGCCATCGGATTGCCCTGACATTGCCCCTCGAAATAGGTGCTGGTGATGTCGTACAGCAGCAGGTCGTACTTCAAGTCGAACAGGTCGCCCAGCCGCTGCTTGAGATGCGCCTCGATCGCCTCCTTGTGCGGCAGCAGTGCGTCGAGCCCCTCATACAGCCGGCGGTGATGGACCTGCCCGACAGCCACGCCCAGCAGGTCGTCCAGCGCCGTGCGCCGATACCCGGTGTCGGCAATGTGCAGTTCGCTCGACGGCTCGCACCGCCGCGCGATCGTCAGAATCGCCGCGACCACCGGCCAAGGCACGTCCTCGGCCCCGGCCACCATTCGCTCCGCCAGCCACACGTCCAGCTTCAGCAGCCGCCACAGCCCCAGCGCCAGCCACACGTCCAGCTTCAGCAGCCGCTCGAGCCGAATGTCCTTGAGCTTCACCAGCACCGGTTCGTCGGCCAACGGCTCGGCGCCACACGGCGGATCAAACAGCAACGGGGCCGGCCGATCCTCCCGATTCAGCCGCCGGCACAACTGCGCCCAGCCGCTCTGCTCGCTCCGCTTCAATTCCCCGAGATACGCCACCACCCGATGCCGCGATCCAGCCGCCGTGCGGTACGACTCGACCCGCGACCCGTAGGTGTGGCCTTTGCCGTTCTTGTGCCGTTCCAGCCGCTTGAGAAACATCGCGTCCCTGCCGCGAATGACGATCCTTCTGCATTCAGAATGCCGCAGAAAAACCTAAACGCAACCAGCAAGGTCGTGACTACCTCGACTCTGAAGACAAATACCCCGCGCCATAACACAGCATCGCGGTTCAACGCCCCGAAAAAAATCAAAAAGGGTGAAAAGTGTTCAACTTGGGCTAATGGGGCCGGTGCGGCCAAAACGCCGAAACGTCGAAACGTCGAAACGTCGAAATCGGAGCCGCGACCGTGAGGGAGCGTTTGGTGTCGGGCGCACCCCATTTGGGGTGGCATGCTCTCGCCGTACTCGGCGTGAGCATGTGATTCCGCAGACGCTGGTCGGCATGGCTACCCGCTGCGCGTGAAGCCATGTCACCCGCCCGCCCGCGCAGCAGTGAATAGACGGTGCTTGTGGCTCGCCTTAACATGCCGTCGGCGAAGCCTGTCGCCGCGGGTTGGCGTCGCCAGCTTCGGCACGCGGCTTGCATCAGCGGAATCGAATGTCCCTCCCGTGCCGTGCGTGGAGGGGGCGTAACCACCATCAAAGCGAGAATCCCATGAAACGAGCGAAAATCACCATCGTCGGAGCGGGCAACGTCGGGTCGAGCTGCGCCCTGTGGGCGGCCGCCAAGGAGCTGGGCGACATCGTCCTCATCGACATCCCCGACTTCGCGGACAAGACCGCGGGCAAGGCGCTGGACCTGGCCGAGTGCGCGCCCATCGAGCGCTTCGACTGCAAGATCACCGGCACGTCGGACTACGCGCACGCCAAGGACAGCGACGTGGTCATCATCACGGCCGGCATCCCGCGCAAGCCCGGCATGAGCCGCGACGATCTTGTGCAGACGAACGTGCAGATCGTCAAGGCCGTCAGCGAGCAGATCGCCAAGGTCGCACCCAACGCCGTGCTCATCATCGTCTCCAACCCGCTCGACGCGATGGTGTACACCGCGTGGAAGGTGAGCGGCTTTCCGACGCACCGCGTCGTCGGCCAGGCCGGCTGCCTCGACATCGCTCGCTACCGCACGTTCATCGCCATGGAGCTGAACTGCAGCGTGGAGGACATCACGGCACTGCTGCTGGGCGGGCACGGCGACGACATGGTTCCGCTGCCGCGCTACACGAGCGTGGGCGGGATTCCCGTGACGCAGCTTATCGCGCCCGCGCGGCTTAATGAGATTATCGAGCGCGCCAAGCAGGGCGGCGGCGAGATCGTCAAGCTCATGGGCACCAGCGCGTACTACGCCCCCGCGTCCGGCTCGGTCCAGATGGCCGAGGCGATCCTCAAGGACAAACGCCGCATCCTCCCGTGCGCGGCGTACTGCCAGAAAGAGTACGGCGTGGGCGGGTATTTCGTGGGCGTGCCGTGCGTGCTGGGCAAGGGCGGCGTGGAGAAGGTGATCGAGGTCGAGCTTGACGCGGCGGAGCGCAAGCTGATGGACACGAGCATCAGCCACGTGAAGGAACTGGTGGCGGTGGCGGAGAAGTTCTTAAAGGGGTAGCGTGGCGTTTGTAGATCTCGTCCAAAGAAGGAAGGATGTCACCGCGGAAGTGAGGGTTTCGATGCACCACAAGACTCTGATCACCGCCTGTCTCCTAACAACAACCCTTGGATTCGCTCAGGACGACATTAGAGAGAAGTTTGGAACCCGGACGCTGCCCCCTGCGATGGCGATCCAGCGAGGGATCGATCTGGAGAAGGCCGGCAAGGCGAAGGAAGCATTGGCCGCTTTCGATCAGGCGATCGCAAGCGAGCCCGACAAGCGGTATGCGCACTATCGACGCGCCATAATCCTGCGCGAACTGGGCCAAGTGGAAGAATGCATCAAAGCCTGGGAGCTCGCATACAGTCTTCCGAGTCCGGGCTACGAGGCGAACGTCATCGCCGCCAGCGCTTGTAATCTAGGACTGTTGTACGCTCAGATGGATAACTACGGTTCAGCCGAACTCTGGCTGTCGCGTACGGTTCTCGCCGACCCGAAGAATGAATCCAAGAACTTGGGAATGGCATACCGGAGTTTGGTTCTTACGGCGATCAAGCGGCAGGACTTCCTTTCCGCAACGATTCGCGGGAACCTCGGGGAAAGCGCTGTACCCAACTCTATCGAGAAAGACATGCTGGCCCACGCGGTGAGTCAGGTGGGAGCGCACCACGAGGTGGCGCGCGTGCTCCGCCTCGAATTGCCGCCTTGCGAGCCGGCCATGCCACAGCGCGAGCTGGCGACGCGACTGACCAAGGTTGAATCCGCCGGTGAGCCGCTCACTGACCCAATCAGCGACCTCCTGCCTCATGGGAACGGTTCATCGGTCATCGCGTTGAGTCGCGGCAAGCCCTATTACTACTTGGTTCGCTGTTCGCCTTCGCCGACCTGGACAAAGATCACAACCGAAAGTCCGGTGCTTGTCGGAACGGTCGTCGGCGACGAACTGTACTTGGCTCTTTCGCAGCCTCTGCGGATCGCCAGGCTGCGACTTGAGAACGGCATCCGACTCGCCGAATATCCGATTCCCAGTCCAGCGCCTTACTCCATCGCGGCCCTGCCGAAACAAAACCGGCTGTACCTCTCCGGCCATCCGTGCCTTCGCATACTGGATCTGACGGATGGCCGCTGCCTGGACACGGATTACTTGAGCTTGCAGGTCCGCACGGATACCGAGCACGACGTGCTTTACAGCTACTACAGGGAGGAACCCGTCGATCGGACGATGACTGTGCTGATCGGGGGTCGCCCCATCATCTTTGAGCCCCATCAGGCGATGAGCGACATCAAGCAAACAATGCTGATGCAGTTCAAGCAAACGCCGGAGGGCCTTTTGCTTCCTTCGGCGGTCCACCTTGCTGCGGCAGCATACGGAACGCACTTGGCTGTAAGTCCGGATGGAAGATGGGTCGCCGTGGCCGGCCTGGGCGGGTGGTACTCGAGCCAGGCGCCGCGCAAAGGCTCCGGAATTGCCGTTTTCGGGGCGGATAATTTCGCGCACGTTCAGGGATTCTTTGCAACTGACGAACTCGATAGGATTCGCGGCCAAGGCAGGCAGGTAGCGCAACCCACGGGACTTGCGTTCAACGGCGTCACGCAGCAGTTTGCTGCGCTCACAAGATCGGAAGCGCTAGTTTACCATCTGTCCGATGAGAAGACAGTCTTCGACGTGATTGGGGAAAAACTCAACGGTGCATGCGCCTGGTCGGCCGATGGTGCATGGCTCATCCTCGGACAGGACGGGGGCGGGTTGGCGTTTTACGCGAACGACTTGACCGATGCGGAGCTCCAGAGGCCGTCGTTGAATCAACTCGCGTCCTCGGGGCGCGGGAACACGTCGCTTGAAATGCACGCCGAACCAGTCCTCGCCGCATTGCAGAACTTCACGCCGTCAGCTGACGAGGAGATTGCTCGAGGACTGGTCAAGCAAGCCCTGCTGGCGGGGCGCCCGGAACGCCCCGTCACATGGTATCTGCTTTCTGAACATGCACAGGCCCTCAAGGCAAGGGGGGATATTTACAAGTCCATTTCCCCTGAGGAAGCGGGCTTGCGCGCGCATCGGCTGCGCGAAGCGCTTCAACAGTCCCCTCATTCGCCCCCCTTGCTTCAGGGGCTGGCTGAAAACCTGCGCAGAGTGCACCAACCGGAGGAAGCCGAAGCCTCGGCCATAGAAGTTGTGCATTCGGACGCGGGCCGGACCAATCTGTCCGTCCTGGCGCTGCGGACGCTCGGCGAGACTCGACAGGAAAGCGGCGACGACATCGCCGCGATTCATTGCTTTGCCGCGGCGCTTCTGGCGGACCGCGACAACCCTCTGGTGCGCGAGGCACTTCGAACGTTGGTGGCGGCCCGAAAGTGGGATGATTTGCTTGCCAGTCTAACGCTGACCGGCACTGGCGCGCTCCAACCGTCAGCCGTGCAGCAGCTAGCGCTGATTGAACCTCCTTCTGATTCGAAGGAGCCGCTCACGGGGGCGCAGGTCTACGAACAGGCGGCGCGGGCCACTGTGCGAATCGAAACCGCTCAGGGATCGGGCAGCGGATTCTGTGTGACTCGTCAGGGGCACTTCCTTACGAATGCCCACGTCGTCGGATTGAGCGACACGGTGACTGTGCGGTTTTTCGAACTCCGCGACGGCCGTTTGATTCCCGGGCCTGTGCTGCCCGGAAAAGTAATTCTTCGTTTGGACGCGGACGATTTGGCTGTGGTTGAAGTGTCGAACGCTCCATTATTGCTGGGCGTGCTGCCGCTGGCCAGGAGAACCAGCGCAGTGGGTACTCGAATCTACGCCATTGGAAATCCCGCCCTCGGGGAGCGGGTCCTCGATCAGACGTTTACAGAGGGCCTGATTAGCGCCGTGGATCGAATCATCGATGGAATTCCCTATTTACAGCACAGCGCTGCGGTGCACCCAGGTTCGTCCGGCGGTCCCCTTGTTGATGAGCAGGGAGTTGTCGTTGGCATGATTACCCTCAAGGCAGGCCTGCAGGATGTTGGCTTCGCGCTGCCAGCCAACAGACTGCGCGAGAACTTGGAAACGCATCGAAAGTGAGCCGCGGCGGGTGCGGCCTGTGATGCGCGAACCGCAATCCAGCCGCCATTCGCACGCCTGAGAAACTGTTCGCGTAAGTGCATCGAGCCTGAGGCTGAGCGTGCCATTGGGCGGATGGGCGGCCGAAGCCACCATGAGACGCGCCGCTGGGAACGGCCTCGAAATCAAGGTCGGAGCGAGAGCGCGCAAGCCGATTGGCACGAACCTCACCTACGTGAACGAGCTGGTGACCGTGGCGGGAATCTTCTCAAGCAGGGTAGCGCATGGCGGATGGGCCGTTGCATGGGTTTGCCTGTCCAATGGACGACGGTGGGTGGTTTGCGAAGGGTCCATTTGCTCCTACGACGATTTGTGCACAGGACCATCCGAACGATCGAATGTGGCTTGCTGAGAGCTTCAACCTGCGCGAAGTGCTTTATGATATGTCCTCATCAGGCGGGACGCGGCGCCCTTTCCGCGCGCTTGTCGCCGACGATATTACGCTGATGAACATGATTGAGAACGTCGAGTTTGGCGATGATCCAGTGCAAGTGGTCAATTGCTGCGAGTGCGGGATGCCGGGATGTGCCGACGGAAACTACCTGAGCTTTCGACGTCTGGGAGATTGGGTGGCGTGGATACCGGCGTACGACGAGATGCTCAAAGGCGAGTGGGAGCGAACGTTTTTCGCGCCGCCCGACTACGTTGCGATTCAGGGGATACCGCTTTTCTCGCCGGGGTCCTACTCGGCTCTGCGTTCGCTGGTTCCAAACCTACCGCCGCCAGGCGATGTCGCACGTATGACTTCCCGTGAGGCTGTCTGGTGCCTTCAGTCCGAAGCGCCGCTGAGCATCCTGGGGGTCTTCCCATCGGAACCTCGGCTGGACCGGGCCCGCGTTCTCGCCATGACGGAAGGAGAGGTCGAGTCAAGCTGTGACCGCCTTGAGCGTTTCCTGCAAACCCAGTGGCGCTCACAGATCTCCCTGGAGCCGATTCCGGCGGGACACGGAGTCGAGCACATCGAGTTTCACCTTGACGGTCCGCGTTTTCCAGCTTGGGGGCCTGTCTGCACGTTTGGCGCGGCGTCTTGTTTCCATCTACCACCGGCTCCGGTCATGTGGGAGCATGGCGCGGCCGATCGACTTGGGTAGGGACCCAAGCGATCGCCGATTCGCCGGCACTTGATGATTGTCTTCTAGGTCATTGAGGAGGATGCGGCCTCATCGCAGCGCCGCGCATCCTGACCAACCGCGGCGTGGAGAGCGTCGTCGATGTCGTACTTCAGGCATTCGGGCGTCCCTGCCTGACCGCTATCGCGACCGGTCATGGAGTTTCCGGCGCCGCTCCGTTCTGCAGCTTGCGCTGGCACTCCCGCTTGAGCTTGTCGAATTCCGCGGCGAAGGCCGGGCCGCCGAGGGTGGGGGTGGTGGCCCTGTGGTTTTCGATCACCTTGAGCACGTCGCGCGGGTCGCCGCCCAGCGCGAGGCGGCATTGAAGATCGCGGATGAGCGCGCGCCAGTGCGCCGGCTCGGTTGTCGGCAGCGTGCCGGGTCTGGCCAGTTCGTTGAACATCGGCAGGGCGGCGGCGAAATCGCCCAGGCCGTAGGTTGCCTCCGCCAGCCCCAACCGCGCCCTTGCGTGCCCGGCGACGCCCGATTCCGATTCGATCTTCGCTTCGCCGCCGCAACTTGCGAACACTTCGCGCGCCGCGGCGTAGTCGCCGGTTTCAAGGAGCGCCTCGCCGTATTGCAGGCGCAGCACGACCTGATCCGCCGCGGACACATCTGAGCGATCCCGCGCCCAATCCGCCAGCGACTTCGCCAGCAGCGCGGCCATTCGCGATTGCATGCGAGCGTCATCGGTCTGCGGCGGCGCGGGCAGGCATCCCGCGAAAGCGCGCAGATCATCGTGCAGCTTCTGCAGCGTGACCGCCGCGGCCGGGTCGCTCGCCAGGGCGTCGGGCAGCAAGCCCTCCACCTCCAGTACGCGGCCGGACCGCGCCAAGGCTGCAAGCCGCGCGAGCAGCACGCGGCTCTTCAGCGCCGGCGGAACCTCGCCGGCCTGCTCCAGGGCATCCAGCGCCTCGATCGCATCCTGCGGCTTGTTGATCGTGGGCAGCAGGTGCAGCTCGGCAGGCAGGAGGGCGGCCTCGGCGAGCAGCAAGCGAAGCCGCTCCACTCGCGCGGGATCGCGGTCATCCTTCAGCGCCGGCGTGGCCTTGCCCACGAAGTCGCGCACGGCGTCCACGATGTCCGTGACCCGGCGCCGCGTTTCCACCGGATCGCCGTTCTTGAGACCCTCCAGCGCCTTCGCCTGGCATCGCGCGCGAAGCAATCCGGCTTCGATCGCGTGCTCATGCGCGGACTCGACCAGCAGATACTGATCCGCCGCTTCGCCGTAGCGCTGAGCTTCCTCCAGCGCCTGCGCATAAAAGAACCGCCAGTAGCCCGAGGCCGGGTCGCGCGGATGGCGCGTCAGCAGCGTCTCCATCGCGTCGAGGTGTGCCTTGAGTGTGGCACTCCGCTGATCCGGCGCGGCCTGGCGATGCAGGTCCGACGTGATCTGCACGGCGAGCGTGGCGGCTTTGAGCGATTGTGGAAACGCCGGATAGTCGCGCGCCGCTTTCAGGAAGCCCAGCGCCGCCTTGCCCGTCTGTCCGAGCCGGTACGCGGCGGCGGCGGAGTTGAAGAGAATCTCCGGGGCAAGGGCGTCATCCGCCGCGGCGGCCGCGGTTGGTTCTCCAAGCCCTGCCCCTTTTTCATAAAGCAGGCGACTCCGCGTCTCCAGCTCGTGCTTGCGGACGATCTCCTCCGTGGCAGCCGCCTGCGCTTTCAGCCGGTCGGCCTCGGCAAGCAATCCTGCCGAGAGTGCTGCCTTCTGAAGCGTGTCGAGTGTCGAGGGATCGGCGTCCGGGCCAAGCTGATCGTAGAGGATGGCATAGAGCCGGTCTCGAACCGACGGGTCGGTATGCAGCAACCGCGCCACGACGGCGCTGCCCGAGAGAATAGCCTGCCCGGCCTGCGCGCTTCGCCCCGCCGCTTGCTCGCGCGTCGCGCGCTGCAGGTGGATCTGCCGCTCGCACAGGGCGGTGATCAGCGACGCGCCGCCCGGCACGTCCAGCTCCGCGGGCGCGGACGAACGAAGTTGATCCAGTGCCACGACGGCATCCTCAAAGCGCCCCGCGTCCGCCAGCGTCCGCGCCCGCTCAAGCTGGGCGAGCAGACCGACCCAGCCCAGGTCGCGCCGGCGATCATCGGGCAAATTGCGGCAAACGCCGACCGCCCGCGTCAGAAAATCCTCGGCGGCCGTAGCGTCGCCCGCGAGCCGGTTGCCCATGCCGGACAGCAGCAACATCTGCGGCTCGAATCCCGCGCCCGGCGCGGACCATTCGGCGTGCGCCGCGACGCCGGACAGCAGCGCCGTGAGGCGATGCCCGCGCTCCTCGTCCTCCTTTTCGCGCGAAAGCGCGTTCTGATACAGCGCCCACAGCCAGGCGTAATCCGCCTTGGGCGCGACGGTTCGCTCCAGCCGCTCGATCTGCCCGCTCTTTTCAAGCTTCTCGAACTCGTCGAGCGGGAGCGCGTCGATGCGGTCGTACTCCGCGTTGATCTCGGCTTTCAGGTTCGTCAGCAGCGCGAGCGCGCGATCGGACGAGTCGCGCAGCGCCTTGCGATCCGACTCCCCCCCCCCGTGGTACAGCAGGCTCGTCAGCGACGCCTCTGCCTGCTCAAACACGAGCGCGTACGCCAGATCGCTCATCCACTCCAGCAGACGCCGGTCCTTGGGCCGCTCGGCGATGAGCCGTTCGAGAATCGCGTTCGCCTCCGCCAGCGCGGCCATGCGCTGCGGGCGGGGGAGGCTTCGGTCGGAGAACTTGGCGCGCTGAATCTCGCGTTGGAGGAGATCGCGTGATTCCGCGCTCTTGGGCGGATGCTCCTTGAGATACAGCTCGAGCAGGTCCACCAGCCCGCGCTGGCGCAGGGCGTTGAGGAACGGGCCGGAGTCGAATCGCTTTTCCTCCGGCGGATCGGCGGGCGACTGCGCCGCGGCGGAGGAAGCTCCGGGCAGAGCCAGCAGAATCGCGCCGATCGTCGCCATCCAGATGCGGGCGTTCATGCGAGGTTCCTGCCGATCGTCATTCCGCCACCGCCACCTTCTTGTACCCCGCGCGATACGCGGCGTTCCATGCGTTAACCACGTGGTCCCACGCCACGTCCCCATCGCCCCGGACGATCACCGGCGTTTCCGCGTCGAAGCCGACGCGTTGCTGAAGCTGCACGAGAAGCCCGTGAAGGTGCTCGAAATCCGAGGCCGTCTGCCCGACTGTCTCGATGCGGATGGTGCACAGCTCGTCCGACGGTCCGGCGGGCGCGAGCGTAATCAGCACCGGCTGGATCGGCAGGGGCGTCGCCAGCGCACCGGATTCGTTCGGCATCCGGGCGGACAACGTCGCCTCAAGCCGGGAGAATGTCGTCGTAATGATGAAGAACTTCAGCAGCAGCAGCGCCATGTCCACCATCGACGTGACGTTAAGCTGAATGCCGGAGTGCGTCCGCATCTGGTAGCGGCGGCGCAGCGGACGGAAATGGACGACGTTGGTGTCGCCCTCGGGCGTCGCCGTGTGATTCACGAAGGCATCCGACGCGGAAGGCATCTAGCTACCCCCCTCCTCCGCCTGCACGGCGACGTTGAGCATCGGGATGTCCATCGACGCCACGGTCTGCATCGCGGGGCGCACGTCCGCCAGCCGCAGTCGCCGGTCCGCGCGGATGACCACGTTCAGCGTTCCGCCCGCCCTGGCCTTCTCGGCCTTGAGTGTCGCCAGCGATCGGGCAATCTCCGTGAGCGGCTGCGGCGGATTCGGTCCGAGGCTGTACAGCGCCCCGTCGCGCGGGTCCGCATCGTTCGAGGGACGGCAGTTGAGCACCAGCCGGTCGGCCGCGCTCTCCGGCATGGCCTTGCTGTCATGCGGCTGCGGAAGTTTCATCGGCACGCTTTGCTCGTGCGCCAGCCGCCCCACGAGCACGAAGAAGACCACGAGCATGAAGATCACGTCGATCATGGGCACGGCGTTCAGATCGATGGTGACGCCGCGGCGCGAATGTCTGGGCGAGCGGTAAACCATGCCGACTCCTTTCTTGTCTTGCAGATGAACACGGCCGGTGGCGGATCGTGCCGGGCGGCTCAGGCCTGCATCGGCGCGGGCGCCCCTGCGAGAGCCGGCTCACGACGCGGCGCGGCGCCGGCGGGCGCGGCGGGCGCGTGGGCTGCCCCCGGGCGGAACACGGTCATCAACCGGTCGCAGGAAATGGCGCACTCCGCCGCCAGCACGTCAATGCGGTTGCGGAACCAGCCGAACGCCGCCAGCGACGGAACCGCCACCAGCAGCCCCCAGAAGGTGGCCACCAGCGCGATCGAAATCTGCGCGGCCACGATGTCGGCCTCGGGGATGCGACCCCGCTCGCCGATGGAGCCGAACATCAGGATCATCGCGTACACCGTGCCGAACAGCCCGATCATCGGGCTGACGTTGCCGATGATGCTGAGGTATTCGATCTTGCGGAACAGGCGGCTGGAGCGCTCCTCCAGCGCCGCCTCCATCGCCCGTTGCATGGCCGCGTAGCCGTTCGCCGCCTCCAGCAGCCCGGCGTTGACAACGTAGCTAAGCATCGTCGGGTCGTCGGCGCTGAACTGAATAGCGTCGATGTACTTCTTGCGCTCGATGAAGGCGCGAAGCTGCTCGGCGGATTGCGGAGCGACGATCGTCTTGCGCCGGATGGTGATGAAATGCTCCACCATCAGCGACACCGCGACGAACGACAACCCCACGATCGCATACGCGATCGGGCCGCCGCTGACCACGAAGTGATCGAACCAGTTCGCCTCGCTCGCCTTCGTCGCGACCTCTTCGGTCGCGGTCTGTGCCCACGCCGCGGTCGCAAGGGCGGAAGCGCCGATCATCCCCAACCAGGCCCAGGGTCTGCTTAACAAAGGTAAGTCCTTTCCTCGCCGGCACCTTTGGACGCGTCCGCTCACGGCTGAGCGGACCTGCCTATTCTAGATAGCTCCATTCGGATGTGAAACCGAACCGCGAGCTTGGGATGCGTGCGTCGGGGGGGCGGGCATCCTGCCCGCCTCGTGCACACGGTGCACGATCGAGGCGGGCGGGACGCCCGCCCCCCATGCCCGCCCGCGGGCGCGGTCCGCACACCCGGGCAGAACGCCTTCCGCATCGGCAAAAGCCGCTCATCGCAGGGCCTGTTCGCCGCGCTTGGCGCGCTGCTGGTTGACGTGACCCCACGCATGCGTGTCCTTCCGCAGGAACTTGATCAATTGCGACGTCGTGATTCCCAACCGTTTCGCGGCATCGCCCGCGCGCAAGTCGCATGCAAACAGCACGTCGAGCACCTCGCGCAGCACCTGGGCATACTCAGGATTCTTCTCGTTGATGGACAACCCGCCGCCGACGGATCGTGCGGGCGACTCCCCGGGCTCGCCTTGATCGTCGACCGCCGCAACGCCCGCATCCTCAAGTGCCGCGGCATCCCGGCACGCCGCACTTTCGTCGCGATCGACCGCCGCGCCCCCGCCGCGCGAAACCGCCTCGACGGGCTTGCCTCTTCGCGCGCCCGTCACGTACTTCGCCAGCACCGCGCTCGGCTCGTACCGCGAAATCTCTGTCAGCCGCCGGATCTGCACCGCCAGCGCGTGACGCAGCCGCCGCAGCGCGTGCGCCTTGTTCTGATGCTGCGAACGCGTCTCCACCGCGATCGCCATCAGTCCCGACGGGCGATGCCGCAGCCGCACGGCCGAGTCCGTCTTGTTGCGCTTCTGACCGCCGGGCCCGCGCGCCCGGTAGGTGTCGAACTCGCATTCGAGCAGCAGCGCCGCGTCATCGAGCAGCAGGCTGTCTCGATTCGCCGCGCGATCCTGAATCTTATGCTGCCCCATCGCTGCACCCTCACCCCGCGCACGCCGCAACCGCCAGACCGATAACGAAGCCCGCCCGCCGCGCTCGACCGCGAATCCACCGGCCCCGCCCGCCCCGCCCCCGCAAGTCGCCAACCGCCCAAACCGATAACCCCAGCAAAGCCTTGTAACCATTCTTGGCCTGAAAACGGCATCCGGCAAGAGAGGATCACGCGCATGCGAAGCCTGCCGACTCATCGTGTCGTCATCACCATCATCGCCCTCGGCGTCGTCATCGGGTGCGGCTCGCTCTTCGAGCACCTGTCCGAGCAGGGCGCGGGAAGCGGTTCCTTCGCCGTCGTGGACAGCGACTTCGCCAACGGCAACGTCTCCGTGGGCGATCCGCCGGACGTGGATCAGTCCCCCGTCGAGGGCGAAGGCGAGGAGACGCTGAGCTTCTTCACCGCCTTCCAGATGGACCCGGGTTCGGAAGATTCCGCCGGTCCGAAGTTCGCCTCCGCGGGCGACGCCGATCAGGACGGGCTGGTGGACATCGTGACCGCGTGGAACCAGTCCCAGCCCGTGCAGCTCCACCTCCAGCAGCGCGACGAAGACGGCAACATCTCTTTCCGCTCGATCACCATCGCCGGCACGTCCCCCGTGGCCGTCGTCGCCGGCGTCGAGATGGGCAACATCAACGGCGACGCGTTCCCGGACATTGTCGTGCTCGTCAAGGCCACCGGGTCGTCCACGCTGTGCCCGTCCACGGAACTCGGCGGCGACGCGACGACGCTCACGCTGTTCGAGGGCGAGATCATCATCTACATCAATCCCGCCAACGATGCGCTGATCCCCAACGGAGCGCGCTGGGACGAGATCATCCTCTCCAACCCGATGGTCATCGCCTACCAGGTGGACGAAGACGGCAACGTCGTCCCCAGCCGCTGGATCCACGACCAGTTCCCCGGGCGCGAGTCCGCTGACTTCAACGACTCCAAAACCAAGCCCGAACTGTCCGGCTTCACCGCGCTGAAGCTCGCCAACATCGACGGCAACGACGGCGACGAAATCATCGTCGGGCTCAACGCCGCTGAATGCGAAGGCCTGCTGCATAAGCCGGCGCTCACCATGCTCGACCTCTGGATCAACCCCGGCGGCACAGCCGCGGAAGACCCGGCCAACTGGGGCGTCACGGTCACCACGCCCGCGGGCGAGACGGCCGGCGCGCCCCTCACCATCGAGTTCGACCTGCCGGACATCGCGGACATCGAAGTCAGCGACATCGACTCCGACGGCGATCTGGACATCATCTCGACGTTCACCAACTCGATCAGCCGCAACATCCGCTGGTCGAGGAACCCGCTGATTCCCGACCCGGACAGCGGCGGCGCGGGCGGCTTCGCCGAGGTCGTGGCCGCTACGCTCAGTCCGCCGCTTTACGTCGCCACCGGCTGGGAGCAGCGGCCCGTCGGCACGCTGGACACGGGCGCCAACCTCATGGCCGTGGGGGACATCGACGCGGACGGTTTCGACGACGTCGTGGTTCGCTCGACCGCGGGGCAGATCGTGCAGTGGTTCCGCCGTCCGACGTTCGAGGCCGTGCCGCCGGAGTTCCCCCCCCCCAACCCGACGCCGGACCGCACCAACTTCCCCTGGCAGGTGTACACGCTGACCGAGTTCACCTCGCGCGAGCCGGAAGCGATCAGCGTCGGCGACATCGACGGCGACGGACGCAACGAGGTGCTCGTGGCCGCGGAGGGCGCCGTGCTGTGGTTCGATGAGTCCACGACGTTGACGCCGTTCGACCCGTGGCTGGAGAACAAGATCATCCAGGACGGCGACTCGGAAAGCACCGCGCCCGGCGCCTCCAGCGGCTCGACCAACACCAACGACAACAGCGGCGGCACGCCCGGCGGCTCCGGCGTCGGCGTCACCGACGTGGACGTCTCCACGCACATCAACGCCCTCCTCATCGTGGACATCGACGGCGACGGCTTCAACGACGTCATCGGAACCCTCGACCGCCGCAGCGGCGCCGGCTTGAGCGATGACCGCCTCGTCTGGTACCGCAACACCCTCGGCGACGAGTAGCGCCGTGGCGCCGCCCGAGAGCGCCTCACCTGCGCTCCGCACGACGATGCGCCCCTCCCGCCCAGGGAGGGGCTGGGGGAGGGTCGCTCGGCTGGTGGGACAGGTCTCCGATGGTGGGGCAGGTCTCCTATGGTAGGGCAGGTCTCTGACCTGCCACGGTCCAGCAGGTCTCCGACTTGCTGTCCACACCCATGCGTCCCGTCCGCGCGACTCCACGAACCGCCCTCGCTTGCGCTACGGGTTCTGAGAAGGGGGCCCATCCCATGCCCCCGTCAACGCACGCCCACAAACCGCTCCGTCATCGCACCTCGACAAACCGCTCCGTCATCGCACCTCGACGAACCGCTCCATCAGCTCGCCGTTGCAGACGCGGGTTCCTTCGGCGTCCTTGAGTTTCGCCACGACGGCGCGATAGCGGCCCGGCGGGAGGTTGCGGAAAGTGGTGGAGCCTGAGCCGTCGGCGGCGAGGCGGGCCTTCTGCTTGAAGCGAAGGGCGTCGCCTTCGAGCTTGATGGAGGCCTTGCCTCCGGTCAGCGTGGTGGCCACTTGGCTTTCAATTTCGCCCATGCGACCGTCGGCGCTGTGCCCGGTCAGCTCCTCGCACCCGCGCCCGTCGCAGGTCATCTTCATGAGGAAGAGATCCCGCTCGCCAACCGAAGTGCGGAAGGCCTCGCCCGGACCGGGATCGAAATCCACCGTGCCGCGGAACAGCCCGTCGAGCCAGATGTCGCCGTTGTTGCGGTTGACGGCTACACTATCCACCGCATCATCCAATGCGCCACCCCAAGTCTGGGTCCACTGGTACTCCCCCTCGCGAGTGAGTCTGCCAACATAGGCATCGAGGCCGCCGTTGGACGTGCGAAAGTCCTCCCCAGCACCCGGATCGAAGTCAATCGTCTCGCTGAATCCGCCTTTCACGATGATGGCGCCGCTGCCCTCGAAGGCCGCACTCGCGGTATCCCATCCGATTCCTCCCCAGGTGGCTGTCCACAGATAGTCGCCATCCGAGGTCCACAGGCTGACAAATGCGTCCCGATCCCCTGCGGATCGGTGGTCATCAGTCCCGGTGGTTGGATCGAAATCGACGTTGTCTTTGAAATAACCTGAGATCATCAGGGTGCCACTGCGAGACGCATCGAGAGTGTAGCCTAAGTGTGACTCCTTGGTGTTCACTGTGCGCGTCCAGACGTATTGGCCATCCGAGGTGTACTTGCATACAAACAACTCGCCCGATTGACCGTATCGCTTGTCTTCCCCGGGGCCTGGATCGAAATCAAGGAGGTCGTTAAACCGGCCCATCCAGTAGATGTTGCCCTGCGCGTCCGTGGTCACGAACTGGCCCTGGTCCTGCCCATAACCCCCGATTGCCACGCCCCATTCGAACTCGCCCGAGGCATTCAGTTTCAGCAGATAGGCATCTCGGTGCATGTACTCCCTGATCACAAACTCACCTTCACCCGGGTCAAGATCAACCGTCCCTGTGAACCACCCTGTGACTACCGCGCCCTCGTCAGGCGCGCTGGCAATGCCTTTACCATAGATTTCACTGTCGCCCGCCAGGAGGACGCCATGCTCATACTGCCCTTCGCGGCTGACGTAGCTGATGAATGTGCCCCCCCGACGGGGAGCTCCCGTGGTGCAATGGATCGCGACACCTTCATATGGATCCAAATCGCCGCAGTATTCTCCCCCGTTTCCGAAGCCAAAAGTCCCACAGTAGCGCCAGTCTCCGGTCCGTGTTGCACTATTGGAACCACATGCCTCGCTGAAGCCGCCGCCGATCAGGCCGACCCTCGGAGCGGCCCCCTTCGGATCAACCAGATTCACCGTGCCGTCGCCAAGTCCCATGGGCGATACGATGCGCACGCCGTCGGTCGGGTCCAGATCGGCCTGAAGGTCAAATGAGCCCACCAGCCCGCAGTTGCCATACGGGTCCAAGCCTATGCCGTGGCGGATGGGCTCCTCGTACAGGGCGCCGCCGGCAACTCCGTTGGTTCCCACCCACTCCAAGCGAGCAGGCGCGACGCACTGAGCAGAGGATTGAGGGCTGGTGACTGCAATGGCGCCGAAAAGCAGCGTCGCCGCGGTGGATTGCGTCCATTTCGAAGTTGTCATGCTCTTCACTCCGGGAGCGTTGAAATTCCTGGTCGGTACGCGAGCGTGAATACGCGAGTTGCAAGACTTAGCAGCCCGTGGTAAAAGTCCTCTTGACACATGAAGTATAATGATCGGAGAAGGGCGTGTCGAAGGCGGGTCATGGAGGACGGCGATGGCGATGGGGCGTCGAGAGTTGGAAGCGCAGGGCGATTTGTGGATTGTGGCG
>CAZGJA010000107.1:0-8234 GCA_964526695.1 uncultured Phycisphaeraceae bacterium | reverse complement strand
TGAACCTGACTGACGACGAGCGGGAAGTTTTGCAGCGCTGGGCCCGGCGTCCCAAGAGTGCGCAGCGGCTGGCGCAGCGCGCCCGCATCGCGTTGGGATGCGGCGAGGGGCGGTCGAACACCGAGGTGGCCCGGCGCCTGGGCGTCACGTTGGCGACCGTCGGCAAATGGCGCGAGCGATTTCGCAAGCACCGGCTGGAAGGGCTCAGCGACGAGCCGCGCCCCGGCGCGCCGCGCACGATCAGCGACGCGCAGGTCGAAGCGGCCATCACGCGCACCCTGGAAACCACGCCGCCCAACGCCACGCACTGGAGCACGCGCAGCCTGGCGAAAGCCGAGGGCTTGTCGCAGACCGCCGTCGTGCGAATGTGGCGCGCGTTTGCCTTGCAGCCGCATCGCAGCGAGACCTTCAAGCTGTCGGAGGATCCGCAGTTCATCGACAAGACGCGCGACGTCGTCGGCTGGTACCTGAATCCGCCGGATCGAGCCGTGGTGTTGTGCATCGACGAGAAATCGCAAGTGCAGGCGCTGGAGCGCACGCAACCGCTGCTGCCGATGCGGCCCGGCCAGGCGCAGCGGCGCACGCACGACTATGTAGAACCGCAGAACTTCTTACCTGATTCTGCCTGCGCCCATTGATGAGTGTCTCCGATCGCAGCCGATCCCAAGCTTGCACTTGCATCGTGCTGAGTCGTCCCAGGCCGGCTTCAGCCGGGCGGTTCGTGCCGCCGCCTTGAGGCGGTGGAGGACAAGCCGCCGGCGCGCCGCCAGCCGGGCTTCAGCCGGCTTGCGCTGTGCAGAGGGAAAGTCCGGCTGAAGCCGGCTCGACTGATGCGCGACGCGCCGCCCCACCCGCTCAAGCGGGTGGCAAGAGCCGGTCGGCTGAAGCCGACCATGTCCCTGCTCCCGCGCGGATCGCTCCTTGTCCCTGCGCCCGCGCGAGTCGCTCCTTGTCGCGCGTCACTCGGCACGTGATCGGCCCTTGGCCCCACGCTTGACAGAGACGCAATCCTTCTGCGGTTCGACTTAGGTTCGACACGGCACGACCTTGTTGTTCGCGGCGCTCAACGTCGCCACGGGTCAGGTGCATGGAGATTGTCACCGCCGTCATCGGCATCAGGAGTACCTCAAGTTCATGGAGCAGATCGACCGCCTGCCGCGCGAGCCGGACGTGCAGATCCATCTGGTGATGGACCCCTACGGAACTCACAAAACGCCGCGATGGCGACGCGGGTTCGCCAGTCGCCCGTACTATCCTCTGCACTTCACGCCCACAGGCGCCTCGTGGCTGAACCTCGTCGCGCGCTTCTTCTCGAAAATCACCCCCGAGCGCATCCGCCGCGGCGCCTTCCGCAGCGTCCCGCACATGGAGAGGGAAATCCGAGCGTACCTCGCCGAGCAAAACCGCGATCCCCGCCCGTTCGTATGGTCCGCCCCGGCGGACCTGATCCTCGAAAAAGTCGCGGCTGTTTGTAAACGAACTTATAATTCAGGACACTAGGAGGGGCTTTGCAAACGACCGGATAAGCAAACCGCCAGCATTGCACATCTCAGCTTGTCCGCGCACTCTCCCCGCACTCATTCTGGCGCCATCAATTCACGGAGGAGGCCCGCCGCCAGGCGACTTGCGGCTCTGGCGCTGCCCCATCCGGCGCTGATCGTTGCATCGACGCGAGCAGTGCCTTGCCGGGGATCCTTGCGCGGCGCGGCTCCGGACCGATGACCGCGACCGCGTCCGTGCCAAGCAGATCCATCGACCGGGATAGGAACTCGTCACCGCACCCCACGCGCAGTTCCCGCGAGCATTCCAGCAGCGCAGCGGGGCCGGCTTCCACGGAGAACGCGGTTGCGAGCCTGTTCCCTTTCCCCACTGCGTCGCCGTTTGCAGCTTCCGCGGCGATGGGCTGCACAGGCACCCGCAGGTACACTGTCTTGTCACCGCGATGGCCGCGGAGCAGTCCCTCGATCGCGTCGAAGTTCTCGGTCGAGGCGATCGCCAGCATCACGCCATGCGCGAATACGCTCACCGCCTCTTCGCGCGGCACCACGTTCGACACGCGCAGCGAAGGCGTCTCCCGCCGCCGGTCCACCTCGGCCACGAGGAACACGATCGTGTCGGGCGCGAGGAGCGGGCGGAACTTCGTCAGGTCGTCGGGGAAGAGAATGGCCTCGATCCTGCCGGAGAGATCCTCAATCGTCAGCACGCCCATGCGCGAGCCGGGGTTGCGCCCGGACTTGGTGATGACCGTCCGCAGCGTCGAGATCATGCCCCCGATGACCACTTCGACGCCATCCCCGTAGCGGGCCAGGTCGGCGATCCGCGCCGTCGCGCAGGCGTTGATGACGGCCTCGTGCGACGCCAGCGGGTGCTTCGTGATGTAAAAGCCCAGCACGCCCTTCTCACGCGCCAGCATCTCCGCTTCGGACCACTCGGCCGTGGAGAGCCGGCGCCCGGCGTGCTGCGGATCCGGCGTCAGGTCGGCCGCGCCGAACATCATCATCTGCCCGCTCTTGCGGTCCTCCTGCACGCGCTGCCCTGAGGCGATGGCGTCGTCGAGGATTTCGCACATGGCGCGGCGCATCGCGCCGGTCTCGTCGAACGCCCCTGCGCAGATCAACGCTTCGAGCACGCCCCGGTTCAGCGCGGTCAGTTCGACGCGCTCGCAGAAATCAAAGATGTCGCGGAACGCCCCGCCCCGCGTGCGCGCCGCAAGCACCGCCTCGATCGCCTTCTCCCCCACGCCCTTGATCGCCCCCAGCCCGAACCGGATGCGCCCAACCGACCCGCGCGCGTGGGGAGGTGCACCATCTGAGCCGCGTCCGTTAGGAAGCGGTCCGCCCGCGTTTGAGCCGGACAGCAGGTCGCAGACCTGCTGGACCTTTGGCAGGTCAGAGACCTGCCCCACCCGCCGCACGTCAGCGCTCCCCCCGAGTGTCTCCTCATTTTGGCGTTTTGGCGTTTTGGCGTTTTGGCGTTTCTCCCCCGCCACCGCCGGGTCGCGGCTTGGACCCGCTCGCTCCACCGTGAAGTCCCGCCCCGAGCGGTTGATTGACGGCGGCTGCAGCGTGATGCCCATCTGCTCGCAGGATTCGCGGTACTCGGCCACTTTGCTGATGTCGCCCATTTCGTAGGAGAGCAGCGCCGCCATGAACTCCGCCGGGTGATACGTTTTCATCCACGCCGTCTGATAGGCCACCAGCGCGTAACCCGTGCTGTGCGCCTTGTTGAAGGCGTAACCGCCGAACTTGAGAATGGCCTCGAAGATCTCGTCCGCGGTCGTGCGCGGCAGGCCATTCGCGGCGCAGCCCGCAAGGAACGGCTCGCGGAAGGCCTCGATCTGGTCCACCTTCTTCTTGCTGATCGCCTTGGCCAGCCGAAACGCTTTCTTCAGCTCGATGCTGCCCAGCCGGTTGACGAGCCTCGACACCTGCTCCTGATAAACCATGATGCCGTACGTTTCGGAGAGCACATCCGTCATGATCGGGTGCGGCGTGGTCCACGCCTCGCCGTGCTTGCGCGCCACGTAGGCGTCGATGTAGGCCATCGGACCGGGGCGATAGAGCGCGTTGGCGGCGATGAGGTCTTCAATGCGGTTGGGGCGCATGCGCTTCAGCACGTCGCGCATGCCGGGCGACTCAAACTGAAAGATGCCCATCGTCTCGCCGCGCGCGAATTGCGCATACACGCGCGCGTCCGTCAGGTCGATGGCGTCCAGGTCGATCGTTTGCCGCGCGCTTTCCTCCGCCAGCTTCCGCGCCCGCTCCAGCACGCTGAGCGTCCGCAGCCCCAGGAAGTCCATCTTCAGCAGGCCCACCTTCTCGACCGTCGGGCCGTCAAACTGCGTGATGACGAAATCCTGCTTGGGCGACTGATACAGCGGCAGGAAGTTGACCATCGGCTGGTCCGCGACGACGACGCCGGCGGCATGGACCCCGGCGTTGCGCGCCAGCCCTTCGAGCTTGCGGCTGATGTCGATGACCTTGCGAAGCTGCTCATCGGAGACGTACAGCTTCTTCAGCTCCGGCTCCTGCTGCAGCGCTTTGTCGAGCGTGATATGCAGGTCGGTGGGCACGAGCTTGGTCAGCGCGTTGGCTTTCTCGAAGGAAAGCCCCAGCACGCGGCCCACGTCCTTCAGCGCGGCCTTGGCCTTCATCGTGTTGAAGGTGATGATCTGCGCGACGTGACCGTATTTTCGCCGGACGTATTCGATCAATTCCGCGCGCCCGTCCTGGCAGATGTCCACGTCGATGTCGGGCCTCTCATCGCGGTCGGGGTCCATGAACCGCTCGAAGTACAGCTCGTAGCGGATGGGGTCCGGCTGGCTGATGCGCAGGCAGTAGGTGACCACCGAGCTGCACCCGCTGCCGCGCGCCCCGCAGGGAATGCCGCGCGAGCGGGCGTAGTGCACGAAGTCCCAAACGATCAGGAAATAGCTGGCAAAACCCTTGCTGACGATGACGGACAGCTCGTAGTCAATGCGCTCGCGCAGCTCCGGGGAGATGCTGCCGTAACGCTCCAGCGCGCCGTCGTATACGAGCTTCCGCAGGTAGGAAGCGTCGGCAGGCTCGCAGGATAATGCCGAATGCTGAATGCTGAATGCCGAATGCTCCGAGTCCGCGCCTCCGCTGAGTTTCAACTCGCTGCCTTGGCCTTCGGCATTCGGCAATCGGCAATCGGCATTTCGACTTTCGGCGTTTCGGCGTTCCGACGCTTCGGCAGGCTGCCCCTCACTTGCGTGAGGGGTTCTGATTTCGGCGTTTTGGCGGTTCGGCGTTTCGACGGAAGGCCCCTCACTTGCGTGAGGGGTTCTGATTTCGGCGTTTTGGCGTTTCGGCGTTTCGGCGTTTTCCTCCGGCACCTTGTACACCGGCGCATACCGCTTGCTGAAGTCGAACTCCAGGTTGCACAGCTCCGCCACGCGTAGCGTGTTGGACAGCGCCTCCGGGTGCTGCGGGAACAGCGAGGCCATCTGCTGCGGCGACTTGAAGTAAAACTCCCCGGTGGGGAACTTGAAGCGGTCCTCATCCGTGACCAGCGCGCCGGTGTTGATGCAGCAGAGGATGTCGTGCGCCTCCACGTCGCCCGCTTCCAGATAGTGGACGTCGTTGGTGACGATCACGCCCACGCCCCGCCGCTTTGCCAAGTCCGCAAGAAGCGGGTTGATCTTCCTCTGCTCCTCGATGCCGTGGTCCTGCAGCTCGATGTAAAACCGCTCCGGCCCGAACACGGACAGGTAGAATTCCGCCAGCTCCTCAACCTTGCGGCGGTCGTCGGCCACCATCGCTTGCGGGATCTCACCGCCGAGGCAGGTGCTGGTGCAGATCAGCCCTTCGTTGAATTCGCGCAGCAGCTCCTTGTCGATCCGCGGCTTGCGGTAAAACCCCTCCGTGTACGCCAGCGTCGAGAGCCGCAGGAGATTGCGGTAGCCGGTCATGTTCTGCGCGAGCACCAGCAGGTGGAACGCCTCCTTCGTCTGCGAAGGCTCTTTCTTGCGCCGATGCTCGGCCGCCAGGTACAGCTCGCATCCGATCAGCGGCTTGAGGCCCGCCTTCTTCGCCGTCTGATAGAACTCGATGGCGCCGAAGAGGTTGCCGTGATCGGTGATGGCCACGGCGGGCATGTTCATGCGCTTCGCGGTGTCGATCAGCTCGCCGATGCGCGTGGCGCCGTCGAGCAGGCTGAAGTGCGTGTGGACGTGAAGATGAACGAACCCGACATCGGCGGACATGAGCGGCCATCCTTAAGCGAGGGAAGAGCTTCGAGCTGCGCGACGCATCGTAGGCGAAGGCGGACCCGTGTAAAGGAGGTCGGGTGGCATGGCTTCGCGCGCAGCGGGTAGCCATGCTGACCCACACCTGAGGAATCGACCTGCACCGGGGGATTCACATGCTCACGCTGAGTACAGCGAGAGCATGCCACCCACGTCGGGTGGCATGGCTTCACGCGCAGCGGGCAGCCATGCTGCTTCGCACCTGGGGATTCACATGCTCACGCTGAGTACAGCGAGAGCATGCCACAAAGGGCGAGAGCATGCCACCCAGGGCGTGAGCATGCCACCCTGGGCTGGAGCATGCCACCCAGAATGGGATATACTCCGCCGCGTGGAGATGGGATCTGGAAGCGGCAGCGGTACCCGCGCGGGCCGCGCGCTTCCATCAACCGCCTTTTCCCGGAGAGTGGCTCATGTCTAGATCGATGTTCGCACGCCTGTCGCACCGTTTCGGACGCCGCGTGGACGTCCTCACGCGCCGCCAGATGCTCAAGTCCACCCTCGCGGCTTCGGCGGGAATGCTGCTGAGCCGCTCGCGGGCTTACGGAATTCCGCTCGATCAGGCCGCCGCGAAGAAGCGCAGCGTGATCGTCGTCGGCGCGGGCTTTGCCGGCCTGGCTTGCGCGCATGAACTGCTCGCCGCCGGTTACGACGTCACCGTCGTCGAAGCGCGCGGGCGCATCGGCGGGCGGGTGCTGAGCTTCTCCGACCTCGTCCCCGGCAAGAACGTCGAAGGCGGCGCGGAATTGATCGGCTCCAACCACCCCACCTGGGTGCAGTACGCCGAAAAGTTCGGGCTGGAGTTCCTCGACGTCACTGAATCCGATCTGGAGGCCCCCATCATCATCGGCGGCCGCAAGCTCGACGCCACGGAGTCTGAAGCGCTCTGGGAGGAGATGGACGCGGCGCTGGCGGCCATGAACGCGGACGCGAATCCCATCGACGCCGACCAGCCCTGGAAAAGCCCGAAAGCGGCGGAGCTGGACAGGCAGACCGTCGCCGACTGGCTCGCCGCTGTGAAGGTCTCCGATGTCTGCCGCGACGCGCTCAAGGCGCAGCTCGCCGGAGACAACGGGGTGGCCGTTTCGCTGCAGAGCTACCTGGGCATGTTGGCGCAGGTCAAAGGCGGCGGCGTCGAGAAGTACTGGACCGAGAGCGAAGTGTATCGCTGCAAGGGCGGCAACGGACTGCTCGGGCAGAAGCTGGCCGAGGCCATCGGCAAGGACCGGCTCAACCTCAGCCTGCCGGTGAAGAGCATCAAGGCTGACGCGGCCAAGGTCGAGGTTCGATGCTCGGACAGCCGCATTATCCAGGCGGACGACCTCGTCCTCGCCGTGCCGCCGACGGTTTGGAACAAGATCGAGTTCGCCCCGCCGGTCCCGTCGAGCATCAAGCCGCAGATGGGCACGAACATCAAATACCTCGCCGCGGTCAAGGCGCGATTCTGGGTGGAGAAGGGACTCGCGCCGGATTGCCTCACTGATGGCGAGGTCAGCATGACCTGGGAGGGCACGGACAATCAGCCGGCGGAAGGCGGGTTCGCGATGGTGGCCTTCTCCGGCGGACCGGCCGCGGATGGCTGCCGCGCCAGACCCGCGAAAGACCGCGACGGCTTCTACAGGGTAGAGCTTGAGAAGATCTACCCCGGCTACTCGGAGAACGTGACGAACGGCCGGTTCATGGACTGGCCCGCCGATGCCTGGACGATGGGCGGCTACTCGTTCCCCGCTCCGAATGAAGTGACGAGCGTCGGTCCGCTGCTGGAGAAGGGCCTGGGTCGCGTCCACTTCGCCGGTGAGCACGCCTGCTACAAGTTCATCGGGTACATGGAGGGGGCGCTCAACTCCGGCGCGGCGGTCGCCAAACGACTGGCGAAACGCGACGGCGTGCTGAAGGGCTGACCCTGTCGACCGAATCCCCGGGCTTCGGGAGCGCCAGGGTGGCACGGTCTGGCGTACTCGCCAGGCCGTGGGGACGTCTGAAAGTGCGGGCCCATGCGCAGATCACGGGTCCGCTGCTGCGGACCCCTGCCACCTTGCGCGCGCACCAAGGCGTCTGCTGCGCCGGCCCAGGTCAGAATGCGGCTGCCCTCACTTCGCGGCCCGTTCCAAAGCGATCGCCGTCCAAATCGGACCACATGGGCCAACATCGATTCCGGCCGTCCTGAGTCTCCATCTGACTCCTGTGCGTAACGCGTTGCGCGTTTTGAGGTTGAGCGCGGCGTGCCTTTGTGCCCCGGAGCGGCAGCCGAAAGTAGCCCAGCGATTTATCGCTGGGGCGCTGGCGGCGAGGAGGCGAAAGTCCCGGAGAGCCTGGGGCTTTGTTCGGCTCGAGGATCATTCTGTGCGGCACAGACCCGTGGGGACAAGCTCTGCCCGCGGAACTCGGGCTGCGTCCACCCGCTCGGCCTTCGACCGCACCTCCTCCGGCGTTCAACTGCACCTGATTCGGCCTTCATTTGCCC
>CAZGJA010000106.1:0-21458 GCA_964526695.1 uncultured Phycisphaeraceae bacterium | reverse complement strand
GCGCCTCCTTCACTCCCCTCCCTTCCAGGGAGGGGCCGGGGGAGGGTAATCCTCCGCGACGGCAAGCCATCCCCAAGCGATCACAATGCGAGCCTTCATGCATTCGCAAACCGAACCGCCCGCAGCGCATCCCTGAACCGGAAAATCGCCACGCCAATCATCGGCGCTACAGTCATCAAGAACGTCGCCGCATGAACGATCAAATCGGGGTTGATCGCCCAATCTCCTACCAACTTCCAATCCGCGACATCCTCCGCCAGAATCGTTTGTGACAGGACAATCGTCAAAGCCAGCCATACGTTGAACACCAGCAGCAGCATGGGCGCCGCCGCCGTCGCATAGCACACGGTCGTCCCAGCGCGCCGGCCATCACGGAATCCGAAAGCCGAGTACGCCCACGCGACCGCGGTCGTCAACCCCAGCACGCCACCTGCCGTCAGGGTTCCCGTCAACGCCAGCCTGATCGGGTTATCCCCGCTCAGCAGCGTGTCCCGTATCGCCATGTCCGCGAGTAGCAATGCATCCCATCCAGCAGGACTCTGAAGCCACCTGTCCAGAAGGATGAGAAGCAGCGCCGTGACCATCGCAAGGAACCCAGTGCACACCGCCGACCACACCGCGAACCGCAGCGCCCCAAACCGCGAGCGGAAAATCGACAGCCGCTCGAAAAATCCCTTCGGAACATCACGTGAAAGGCGGTCCGCGGGTACGCCGGCGGCCGGCGCAGCAGCCCCCTGTTCGCCCACGACGGGGTTTGCCGCGCGCTCGGGCGCGAAGCTTCTATCCCGCGTCCACACTCCGGGCATCGCCCTTCCGGAAGTAGTCCGTGCAGGTCATATCCGCATCCCCCGCACACCATCCGCGCGTGGTCAGCCTCCGCCGTGCAGGCATCAAAAAACCGCCCGTTCAATCGCGCGATGCGCCCCAGCCACACGAGTCCCCACCACGCCGCCGCAAGAACGGCCGCCACCGCGATGAGCTGTGCATCCCACCACTGGGTGACATCCGCGGGCCAGATCCGCGCACCGATGCTCGCCGCCGCGACCACGGCCAGCGGCGCCGCCCACGCGCTCCACGTCCACAGCAGAAACTTCGCCCCGCGCGCGTACGTCGATCGCGTCCGCTCCCCCGTCGCCAGCATCGGCGTCAGCACCACCGGCGGCAGGAACGGCAAGCTCATCATCCCCGCCATAAACGCCAGCGCGAGGTAAACGTCGCCGAAATACTGCGTCCCCTCGAACAGCGCCGTGCACATCACCGCGAAAGGCCAGCGGACCCATTCCGTCCCGCGCAGCGTCACCACGGGCTCCACATCCTCGTATCCGTAAGGATTCCCGTAGAAGCCGGACGAGAATCCGCCGAACATCGGTGAAGCCGCCACCGCCAGCAGGCACCCGCACAGCAGCATCGCCGCCGCCGCCGCCGCCAGAGCCTTCACCCACGAGGAAGCCGCCACCCGCGGCCCCAGACGCTTCGGCATCACCCACACGCCCACCATCGCGGGCAGCAGCAGGAGCCAGCCAATGGGCCTCGCGGATCGAACATCGCGTGTAGAGGGCGAAGTCATCGCTTTCAGGTCTCCAACAAGATGCTGGTCCACCGCCTCGGGTGTCACCTGTTCTCAAAGAATATGTGTGGCACTGGTTCTCAGAGAATATGTGTGGCACCGGTTTCCAACCGGTGTATAGATTACAGGCTGCCAGCCCAATGTGTGGCACCGGTTTCTAACCGGTGTGTGTAGCACAGGTTTCCAACCTGTGCGATGCTGACATGGCCTTCAATTCCCGCGAAACCCGCGACCCCAACGGGGTCGCGGCAACTGGATCACATCGGCTTCACACCCTCGAATCCCTCACACCAACGCTCGGCTTTCCATCACCGTCCGTATGCACCCTTGCCCCACCCCCCCTTCATTGCCGAAGCTCCGTCAACACGATGTCCACATGATCGTAATCGGCCATCCTCCTCCAATACCGCCGACGGCCGCTTCGCCCTCCATCATCCTCGCCGTCATACGCCACGGAATACAGGATGTAGTCGTCCCCTCGACGCTCATACAAGAACTCATCCCCCGAAAACGGATCGACGGGAACGGGATCGAGCCACTGCGGCGACAGGTCGCCAAGCGACTGCGGAAACTCCCCTCGCGCGTCGCGATACGCCCGCAGCGCCAGCATGATCCGCATGCCGTCGTCCATAGTGTCGAACCGCTTCATTGACTCATAGTCCGACTGCAACTGCGAGCCAAACACCTCGGGCGACAACATGCTGCCGAACAGCGGACCGTCCAGCGCGTTGAACCCGCCCGCCCGGCCCGTTCGCAGCCGCTCGATCCGTTCTCGCGCTTCGGCGTGGCGAACATCGTGCAGATCCGCCAGTGTCGTCAGAAGCTCGTCCATCTTCCGCGTCACTGTTCGGCGGTCGTTGTACACGGCCGAAAAAACGTTCCACAGCCGGCTTCGCGTATCAGACGCTCCGCCGAATCCAATCGTCACCCACGATCCAGACCACCACAGCGAACTCGTTTGCGAAGACAGAACGAACCACCCGTTGCCGTCCTCATTCAATGTGAAGGAGGCATTCACCAGGCGCGCCGCCTCGCGCCGCATTCGCTCCATCTTCGCAGGCCAGACCTGCGACATTCGCGGGCGCGCAACAAGCCACGAGTTCCATTCACTCCTCATGCTCTCGTCGAACGCGAGCCGATGGGCGGCATCGCCTGCCTCGGTTTGCACCCTCCCCAGGAAATCTTCCGCGTAGCCCGACGCCACGTCCATGCTCAAAAGGCCCGCCTCTGATTGTGCTTCCGATTGCGTCTCATCGACCAGCCAGAACATCACCCGGAGGATTCGCCATGCGCGGACCGCATCGCCTGACTCCGTCGCATATCGCGCCTCGGCCGCAAGCAACGCTATCACTTGGGACAGCTCAATCACCGTAATGACGTTGCTCCGGCCGAAATCGAAGGTGTCCATTTCGAAAGGCCTGGGCTGCAGCGCGTCGAGATTTGCGATGAACGCCTGCACGCCCGGTGAGTCGAGGTACTCAATCGCCTCCTCGACCTCAGGCAGCTGCCTGTTCCACTTGCCCCGCACAACCGACATCAAGTCCGACGCCCTGCGCATTTTTCTCGGGCGGATGGGATTCGACGAACCGGACGGGCTCGCCGGATTGAACGGCGGAATCGCCGACAGCAGGCTGTCCAGCTCCTGCGTGCAGTCTCCCGGCATAGGCTTCGGACGCTCTTCTCCGCGGAGTCCGGCAACCTGCGAGGGCGGCGTGATGATCCGCACATACGCATACCGGGCGAACGCCATCAGCGCTGCAAGCAGCACAACCCCGCGCGCCACGCGCCACGCCATCCGCCGCGATGACCCTGCCGCCGACGCCTGCCCCAACTCCACCTTGGCTTCAGCCTCAGCAACCAAAGTCACCTCCACGCCGGCGATCACCGGCGGAGTTCTACGCTCGTCCGCGCCCGGTCCGCGCGCCGCGCGATTCAGCAGCGCCAGGAAGCGCCGAGTGGGGCAGGCCGCGGCCGTGATGATTCGTGCTCACGATGGGGCGGACCATGCAAGACTCCATGCACCCGACAACCCGTTTCCGCAGTGGCCTCAACTTGCGGGATTCTGCGCGCCCGCGGCGCGCCCGTTTCGCAAAAACACCGGGAAAAACAGCCCTCTTCCCTTTCCGCGGCGCGCATTTTAACATCTTTTTTCTGACCAAACAAACCCATTCCAGACTCAACCCCGACCTCAATGCCTTGCCCGCTCCGCGCCAACTCTGCCCGCAAGCGCTCCGCACGACGGTTGGCACGCCGGCTGGCGCGATGGGTGGCACGGTCTGGCGTACTCGCCAGGCCGTGGAGAATGGGAAGAACGGGGCACAATTCCGTTTTCGCCGACCGCCCATCTCCCGCATCGCCCGATCGCCGCTCAGCGCCGCGACGACTCGATCCGCTGCCGCCACGCGGGCATCCGCTCGGGGCTTACGTCCTTCCACAGTCCAGCGCGCAGCTTCCGTGCGTGCTTCTCCAGCGCCTCGAAGCGCGCCCGGTACGCGTGCTCGAACCGCAGGTCCGCGTACGCGAAGCCGCCTTCGATCAGCTTCTCGTTGAGCGAGATCGGGTCATCATCGAAGTAGGCGTAAGCGAGGAGCCGGCCATAGAGGTCGCGCGTCCGCTCGGGGTTGAGGACCAGCCGCACGGTGCGACCGGCGAGGGCGCGCTTAATGAACGCCGACGCCTCCGCGCCGAAGTGCATCGCCCCGTCGCGCGAGCCTTCCACCTCCGGCGTGTCCACGCCCCACAGACGCACGCGCGTCCCTGCGTGTTCGCCATCGGGCGCGTCCACGTCAAAAGTATCGCCGTCCAGGATGTTCACCACGACGAACGTGCTGTCGTGATAGCGGGCAAGATCATCCGGCGCGCCGCGCCCCGACCAGCGGCGATACCCCGCGCTGCCCAGCGAAAGCAGCGCGACGATCAGCAAAGCCCGCGCCACAGGGCGATGCAGGTAATATCGCCACGTCAAGCGCACCGCCGGCCTCGCCTCAGCGCCGCCGACGCCACGTTCTCCACCGGACTTGTCGAGAGTCAGGGACATGTCGGGGAAAAGTGCGGGATTCGGTCTTCGTTCAGCATTCGGCATTCAGCGCTTGCCCTCGCTGGCGCTGCGGGTTCTGACTTCGATATTCATGGTATATCATTCGCCATTCAGCATTCGCCATTCACCATTCCCTCATGGTCCCTCCGGCGGCAAGTGCAGCCCGAACGCGTCATGCACCAGTTGCAGCGCCCTGGGTCCATGCTCCCGGCGGATGAGGCAGCTTAAGACGATTTCGCTGGTGGAGATGTTCTCGATGTTGACCCCGCCTTCCGCCAGCGCCTTGAACATGGTCGAGGCCACGCCCGACGCCGTGCGCATCCCCACGCCGATGGCGCTGACCTTGGCGACGCCCTCATCGACGCTCATGCCCGACAGGCCCATGTCCTTGATCAGGTCGGCGCAGACGCGCTTCGCCTCCGGCAGGTCGCCCGTCGTGACGGAGAAGCACAGCCCCGCCAGCCGCCCGTCGTCGTACACGTTCTGCACGATGTCATCGACGAGGAGGTTGCGCGCCGCGATGGCGCCGAAGATCTTCGCGGCCGCGCCGGGCTTGTTCGGCACGCCGCTGATGGTGATCGAGGCGAGGTCCTGCTTGAGCGTGACGCCCTGCACGGCGACGTCTTCCATGCCCTTGGTTTCAGTCATGATGAGGGTTCCCGGCGCATCGGTCAGCGAGCTGCGCACATGAATGGGCACGCGGTACTTCTTTCCGAACTCGATGGCCCGCGAGTGCATGACGGCGGCGCCCGCGGCGGCCATTTCCAGCATGGTGTCGTAGCTGATGCGGTCGATCTTCCGCGCCTGCGGCACGACGCGCGGGTCCGTCGTGTAAACGCCGTCCACGTCGGTGTAGATCTCGCAGATCTCCGCGCCCAGCACGCTGGCGAGCGCCGCCGCGGTCGTGTCCGAAGCGCCGCGCCCGAGAGTGGTGATCTCGCCGGAAGCGTCGATGCCCTGGTACCCGGCGACGATGACGATGCGCCCGGCCGCCAGCTCGCGGTCGATGCGCTCGCGGCTGATGCGCTGAATCCGCGCCCGCGAGTGGACGCTGTCGGTGATGAGGCCGAGCTGCGCGCCGGTGAGGCTGATGGCCTCGTGCCCGGTGGCGTGAATGGCCATCGCCATCAGCGCGATCGAGACCTGCTCGCCGGTGGTCAGGAGCATGTCCAGCTCGCGCTTGGGCGGATCGGCGGCGACCTCGGCCGCGAGCTTGAGCAGCTCGTCGGTCGTGTGCCCCATCGCGGAGACGACCAGGACGACCTGCTTGCCCTCCAGCTTGGCGCGCACCGCCCTCCGCGCCGCGCGGTGAATCCGCTCCGCATTGGCGACGCTGGTGCCCCCGAATTTCTGCACGATGAGCGGCATCGAGGGGAGGATAGCGGTCCCGTTGACTGGTTCAAGATGGAGCGGCCGCTTGCGAGAATCGACAGATCGGGATCGCTACAATATCGGGTGATGCCGAGCCGTCCCGAAATCGAGGTTTCCAACGGAACTCCGAAGCCTCGCTCATGGCTTCGTCCCACGCCCCAGCAGCGGCGGCTGCGGCTGCGCAGAGAGTTGCGGGTGATCGCTGGGGCGGGGCTGGCGCTGGTTCTGTTCGCGCGTCTCTGGCCGGTGGACTTGTCGTCGGAGGCGACGTGGCGCGTCGTCGTGGATCTGGCGGCTTTCATGGCTCGGACGTTTCTGCTTCACCTGGGGTTGCTTCTCCTGTTGGCCGTGTTCCTTTCGATCCGGCAGCGCATGAAGCGAACGACGGCGGTGCTCATCCCAACCCTGCTCGTCTGCCTTTGGCCGACGCTGCGTTCGTTCCATGCCGATAAGGGGCGGGCCCCCGACGCTGGCACGGCCGCATTGGGCACGCCGGGCAAGACGACCGGCTCGAACATGCCGTCGTCCGGCGCGATTCGAATTCTCAGCGTCAACCTATATGCCGAGAACCGTTCGCCGGGGGCACTCGCTGATGAGATTGCCCAAACCGATGCCGATGTGATTCTCTTCCAAGAATACACGCCCGCCTGGCAGACGCTGCTCCGCCCTCGAATGGCGGCGGGGTATCCTCACTTCAGCGAAGCGCCGCAAGACGATTGCTTCGGCGCCGCGACGTTTTCACGGTTGCCCTTCGTCGAGCCGCCGCGCGTGGACCTGCCGATTGGAATCACCGGTAATCCGCAGGTCCGTACGGTCGTCGCTTTCGGAGGCGGACCCTCCGCGGACGCCTCGCAGCCGATGCGCGTGGCGATCTACAATGTCCACCTGCTTCCTCCCGGCAGTCTCGAATACGTCAGGGTCAACCGTCGCGAGTTCCTTGATCTGCTGCACATCCTGGCGGAGGAGCGCCTTCCGGCGATCGTCAGCGGGGATTTCAATTTTACCGGTGACAGTCGTCATGCGGACATGCTGCGCGAGGCCGGGTACGCCGACGCGTTCGATCAGCTTGGAGGGGGACCGCAATGGACGTGGCCGGTGCTTGGGCCGCTGCGATACGTGCCGGGGCTGCGATTGGACCACATGTATCTTTCGCGCGGTCTGCGCGCCTTGGCCGCGAAATGCGGTGTCGGAGCGGGGTCCGATCATCGCCCCGTGCTTGCTGAAGTTTCCGGCTTGAATCAGGCGGCTACAGCGCCATGACTAAGCGAGGCGCGGCCGCGCCGGCGGCATGGCGGTGATGGCCGGGGCGCGTTCGCCGGGCCACTCCACGATCAGCGCCGTGCCCGCTTTCGCCGCGGCGACCTTCACATAGCCCAGCGCGATCGGCCTGCCGAGCGCCGGCGAGTGACAGGAGGTTGTCACTTGACCGAGATTCAGTCCGGCGGGGTCGAGGATGGCTGCGCCGGGGGGGGGGCAGACCTGCCCCTCGACAATCAGACCCGTCAGCAGGCGCGCCACCACGTGCCGCGCGTGCATCCGCTCCACCACTTCCTGCCCGAGATAACAGCCCTTGTTGAAGTTCACGGCGCGAGCAAGCTGCCCCGTCTCGGCCGGCACGACGTCTTCGTTCAGCTCAGTGACGGGCGAGGGAATCCCGGCCTCGATCCGCAGGACTTCGAGCGTTTCCATCGAGATCGCGGCGGGGCTCTCGGCGGCAACTCCGCGGACGCTGGCGGCAAGATGCTGAATGATCCCCGGCTCGATCTGCGGCGCGAACGCCAGCTCGAAGGCATGAACCCCGCAGAAATCGCTGCGGAACACCAGCGCGTCGGCGTCCGCGATGCGAATCGGCGTTGCCTCCAGCAGCGCCATCCGAGCGGCCTGTGGACAGCCCAGCGCCGCCAGCGCCGCTGCCGCCTTGGGTCCGAGCAGGGCCGCACGACCGCACAGCTCAGCGGCCTCGGAGACCTGCACGTCCTCCATGATGATGTACTTGTCAAAATGCTTCAGCGCCGGCTCGGTCCAGCGTCGATCGACATCGAGCAGAATCGCATCCTCGCGCACGAGCAGGTTGAGGTCGAACAGGATGCGCCCCTTGACGTTCAGCGCGAAAGCGTAGTTGCCCTCGCCGACGCCGACGGTCTTGACGTGGTTGGTGACAAGGTTGTGCAGCCACGCCGCCCGATCCTTGCCGACAACGCGCAGCATGGATCGATCGGATCGCCGCACCCAGGCCGCGCCTTCGATGGCCGCGCGATACTCAGAGCTTCTCTCGGTGGCACTCTGCATCACATGATCCTCATGCCGAAAACGCGAGCGGGGGTCGATCGGTGACCGTCCGCTCGATTCTCGCCGACTCCATGCAAACCGTGATGCTCGGCATCTTGACGTTTCGGCATTTCAGTGATTCGACAAAACGCCCCTCACTTGCGTGAGGGGTTCTGATTTCGGCTCCTGCGTTTCGCGGGTGCACTCGCGCCCTCGCTGGCGCTACGGGTTCTGATTGCGACGTTTCGACGTTTCAGTGCGCCACCGGCTTGCCCAGCTCCTTGGCGACAACGGCGAGCTTGTCCTCAAGGAGTTTCTGCGTCTTTGCTTCGAGGTTGAGGCGCAGGAGAGGCTCGGTGTTGGATTTTCTGACGTTGAACCACCAGTCCTCGTACTGCACGGTGACGCCGTCGAGCGAGTCGATGCGCGCGTCCTTGAACCGTTCCGTCAGCCGCTTGATCGCGCCGTCCTTGTCCTCGTTCTCGAAGTTGCGCTCGCCGCTGGAGGCATAGCGCTTCAGGGGGCGGATCAGGTCGCCTAGCGGCCGGCCTTCACTTGTCAGCACGTTGACGACGTGCACGAACGCCAGCATCCCGGAGTCGCAGAACCAGTTGTCGCGGAAGTAGAAATGCCCCGACAGCTCGCCGCCGAAGACGCCTTTCGTCTCCGACAGCGCCTTCTTCATGAACGCGTGCCCCACCCGCTCGCGCCGCGGACGCCCGCCGGCGGCCTTGATCTCCTCGGCCACCACGCGGCTGGAGCGCAGGTCGTACACCACGGTGGCGTCCGGCGCCTTGCGCAGGAACTCACGCGCCAGCAGCGCTGTGAGGAGATCGCAGCGCACCGGCTCGGCCTGCTCATCGACGAGCACGAGCCGATCGGCGTCGCCGTCGAAGCACACGCCGAAGTCCGCGCCGACGCGAAGCACCTCGCCCTGAAGCTGTCGCAGGTTCGTCTCCACCAGCGGGTTCGGCTCGTGCACGAACTCGCCCGTGTGCTCCAGATTCAGCCAGGTGATGTCCAGCTCCGCCACGTCGCCGAACAGGATCGGCGCCCACTTCCCGGCCATGCCGTTTGACGCGTCGATCACCACGCGCATCGGCCTGGGCGTCTGAAGAAATGAGCGGACAAACGACTTGTAGGGCGCGGTGAGATCGAGCGTGGACAGCGGCGCGAGCTTGCCGCCCTCGCGGCGGACGACGGTCTGCGCGAGGCGCTTGATGTCGGTCAAACCCGTGTCCGCGCCGACGGGCGAGCCGCCGGCGCCGGAAATCTTGAACCCGTTGTAATGACCGGGATTGTGGCTCGCCGTCGTCTGCACGCCGCCGGCGCACTTGATGTGATTGACGGCGAAGTAGATTTGCGACGTGTCGATCATGCCGATGTCGATCACCGGCGAGCCGGCGGCGCGCGCGCCCTCGATGAACGCGCCGGACATCGACGGGCTGCTCTTGCGCATGTCGCGCCCCACGACGATGCGACCGGCTTCGAGGTCTCCGCGCTCCACGCCGCGCAGGGATGCCTGAAGGAACTGAGCGGTCGCGTAACCGATCTTGTAGGCAAGGTCTTCGTTGAGCGGCTGGGGGTAGGTTCCGCGCACGTCATACGCCTTGAAGACTGAATCCATCATGCGGAGCGCCTCCGTCGCGCGTGTCGCGGCCGCGGAGGCGGCGGTCGCCCCCTTCTTCTCGTCGTCGTTGAAGCGACAGCCCGGGCAGTGCGGATAGTGCGAGCGTCGCCGTCCGAAGCAGACGGCGTCGGAGATGAGGATCTTCGGCTCGTTCGGGCAAAATCGCGTGTATTCGCTGGGTTTTTGCGGCATCGCATGTCATGCTACGAATCGCCCGCGGCGTTGGCAACCGCGCGGAGCGGCAGGGATGGAAGCTGGGTGCCGGTCGGGTGGCATGGCTTCACGCGCAGCGGGTAGCCATGCGCCTGGCACTGGGGAAGCCCATGCTCACGCTGAGTACAGCGAGAGCATGCCACCCCTCGTGAGGAATGGGGTTCGCGGCTCTCTGCACGCCGGGTCCGCAAGACCCGCCTTGATCCCGAGGGCGTCCGGGAGGATCATCCGTCCATGCTCGAATGGTTCTGGAAGTACAGCGGCAACCTGTACGACGTGGGGCTGCCCGACCACTGGGTCGGCGTCCTGCTCGTGATCTGCGCCGTGCTCTGCGGGCTGATCGCCGGCGCGGAGCGCGAGTTCAAGAACAAGCCCGCGGGTCTGCGAACCCTGGCGCTGATCTGCGTCGGCAGCGCGCTGTTCACCATGGCCTCCATCCAGCTCGCCGGCGTCAACGACGACCGCACGCGCATCGCCGCGCAGATCGTCTCCGGCATCGGCTTCCTCGGCGCCGGCGCCATCATCCGCGACCGCGGCAACGTCGTGGGCCTGACCACCGCGGCCACCGTCTGGGTCATGGCGTCGATCGGGATGCTCGTCGGCGGCGGCTACGCGGTGGCGGGGATCGTGCTGACGCTGCTCGTCGTGGGCACGCTGACGGTGATCCAGAAGCTGCACTACCGCATGCTCAGCGGCTGCCAGTATCAGCAGTGCGGCCTGCACTACGACGGCGCGGACGGCAAGACGCGCATCCGCATTCTCGATGTGCTGGACGACCACCAGATCCCCGACCGTCGCTGGGACGTCAGGGAAGAGGCCGACGGGCAGGAATGTCTGACGCTTTCGTATTGCCATTATCACCGGCATCACCGTGAGATCCTCGGCAATCTCGCCCGCGTGGAGGGCGTGGAACGCATCGAGCGTATCCGCGCGCCGCGGGAATCCGAGACGGAGACGAACTCCGAATGATGGGGTGGGGCGCCGCCCCCTGTGCTGCTCCATCTTGCGGCACGCCGTCCGCCAGGCGCATGACGCACGATGCACGATGTCCGATGTACGATGCACCATGTCCGAAGCACCACGCATGACGACGCAAGCGCCTCGCCCGCCCGCCCGCGCGCCGGCGCTGATCGTGCGCAGCGTCTGGTCGATCGCTCTCGTGACGATCGTGCCCGCGCTGGCCATTGCCGGACACATCCTCCTGAGCGAATCGCTGCCGGGTCCGACGGGCGTGGGCATCCTCGATGACGACGAGAGCCGCTTCAACCTCATCGTCGCCTCGGTCTCCGTCGTGGCGGCGATTCTCATCTGGCGGCGGTTCATCATCTGGACGATGGGGCGCAAGGCGCTGACGGCGCTGATCGGGCTGATTCCGTTCGTGCAGGTGGTGGCGATGCAGCCGTTGTGGCCCAGCGGGTGCGGCGGGAGCATTACGCTGGAACTGTGCCAGCAGGAGGTCGCCGTCGGGCTGTGGATCTGGCTGTGCATCTGGGCGTGGTGGGGATTGGAACTGAGCGCGGATCACGTGACCGTGACGTGGAGGCGATGGCGCATGACATCCGGCGGCAAGCGCGTTCTGGCGTCGTTGGGCAGCATCCCGCTGATCGTCGGCGTGTCCGGCATCGTGTGGCAGGCGTGGGATGACTTCACCGATCTCGATTCGAACTGGGCCGGGACGGCGAACTTTCTCTGCGCTGCGGTGTTGGCCGTGACCGTCTGGACGCTCATCTGGCGCGGGCAGGTGGCGTGGAGCCCGCGCGTCTCGGCACAGACGATGCTGCTGGCGGGCACGCTGATCGCCGTGACGATCGGACCCATGCCGTTGCTCTGGGGATCCAACGGGGTGTGGTCGGAGATCTGCGTCACATTCCCCATCATCGCATGGGGCGTGTGGATGGCGGCGACGATCGCCATGTGGCCGATGAAGCCGTCTCCCGAGTCGCAGGCGTGCCGGGTTCCGATGTGTCCGGCCTGTGGTTATGCGCTGGTGGGGCTGAAGCACACGCGCTGCCCGGAATGCGGATCAGAGCCGACGCTGGACGAGCTGTGGACGGCTTCACGCGAGCCGGGGATCTGAGTCCCGCCGGACCCCCCGTTGATCGTCATGCGGACGGCGCGCCGCGTCGATGCGCCCGCGCAGCCACATCTCCAGCCCTTCGAACGACGACGCGGCGGTGATACTCGTGCGGAAAATCGGCGCGTGCGGATTCACCACGCGGATGTCCTTCTCCGCGCGGTCCACGTTGAATCGCGCGGCCTCGGCGAGGTCCATCTTCGAGATGACCACCGCGTCGGCGGTCTGAAAAAGATGAGCGTACTTGGCGGGCTTGTCGTCGCCTTCCGCGGCGCTGAGCACGGAGAGCCGCGCGTCCTCGCCGAGGTCGAAGTTCGTCGGGCACACGCAGTTGCCGACGTTCTCCACGATGACCAGGTCCAGCCCATCGAGCGGGAGCCGCTCCAGCCCGCCGCGGACCAGCGCGGCCGTCAGGTGGCATCCGCCTTCGGTGAGCAATTGCACGACGGGCGCGCCGACGGCGGCGATGCGCTCGGCGTCACGTGTGGTGGCGAGGTCGCCTTCCAGCACGCCGATCCGCCGGTCTTTCGCCAACCGCGGCAGCAGTCGCTCCAGCAAGGCCGTCTTGCCGCACCCGGCGCCGCCCAGCAGGTTGATCATGCACACGCCTTGTCGCTTGAGAAGCTCGCGGTTCTCGTCGGCCGCGCGGTCGTTCTTCGCCAGCACGCTCTTTCGGATGACTTCAATGCGCGATGCCATGACCGAGGTCTCCTCCCGCACCTGCGTCGGCCGTCGAAGCCACGCCGCCCGCGTCGGTTGCGCCGTGCGGCGGGTCTGATTCGCCCGGCGCCGGCGAGGTGTCGCTCTCGAACTCCATCGAGGTCAGTTCCAACTCGTCGCCGCCGCTGACGTCCGCGTCCGTGGAGCCGCAGGAGCGACAACGCGCGTCGAAGGTGTCGAGCCGCTCCTCCGCGCCGCAGTGCAGGCATCGCACGATGGGCAGGGTCAACGACACTTCCAGGTCCGAGTGCGCCAGCCGCCCCGCGCGGGCCATGTCGAAAGCGTCCTTGAGCATCTCCGGCTCGATCTGTCGCAGCGCGCCGACCTTCACGCGCAGGTGCAGCACGTTCGTGGCGCCCAGTCGAACGGCTTCTCCCTCCGCCAGTTCCGCCAGCGCATTGGCAATGGCCAGCTCGTGCATGAGTCACACTCCGCGCTCGTCCTCCCGAAGATCCTGCAATACGCGCTCCACGACTGCATCGACGCAGGCGGCCACCGGCGGCGACATGCTCAAGGACCGCCCGAAATGGGAGGCGAAGATCACGTAGAGCCGGATTCGGGAAGGCACGCCGTCCCAGGCGGCCATCAGGTCCAGCCCGTTGGCGACGTCGATCTCGTGCGTCGAGGGGCGCGATCGCCCGATCAGGCGCTGCCGCGGATCGCCGCACAGGACGGCGAACGTGCCCGCGGGATGCTCCGCGTCCGCGAGCGCGGCGTCGATCACCAGCAGAGTTTCGATTCGCGCCCCCTCCAGTTGGGCCAGTGCCAGTCCCGGCGATTCATCGCAGAGCACTTCGACGTTCCCGGCGGTTTTCCCCCGCAGGCGCTCGCCGACCCGCAGACCGGCCTGATCGTCGCCCATCGACCATCGCCCGCAGCCGAGAATGACGCATCGTCCCACGGCCGCGCCGCCGCGCGGCCTGCTGGTCAGATCCGTTGCATGGCTTGTCATGGTGCTGGGTTTACACATGATAGATAGTACGACCGCCTCCAAATGCCATCGGCGATTGTCAACTCTCAACAAGCTCGGGATCCGTCAGTCGTCCCATTTGATGTCCAAAAAATGCGTGGCGCACGAAATGCACGGATCGTATGCCCTCACCAGCATCTCGAGGTGCAGGGTCATTTCCTCCTTGCTCATGCCCGTGCTCATCAATTGCGGCACGAAGGCGCGCATGTCGGCCTCGATGTTCGCGAGGTTTTGCCCCGTGGGAATAATGAGGTTGGACCCCTCGATGTTGCCGTCCTTGTCCAGCGCGTACTCGTGAAACAGCAGTCCGCGCGGGACTTCGGTCGCTCCGACGCCCAGCCCGAAATGCCGTGGAGGAACGATCGGCTCCAGTTCAAGAGGCCGCGCGGCCAGTTGGTCGATCAACTCAATGGAGGACTCCACGTCGTGCACGACTTCCACGAGCTGTGCCGTATTGTTATGAAACGGGTTGGTGTTCGGCGCCTTCAGGCCGAGCTGCTCCGCGACGGCCTTGGCGGCCGGATGCAGTTGCTCCGCGCTGTTGTTAAATCTTGCCAGCGCGCCGACCGCGTATTCATGTGAGTATGGGGAGGCGCAGTGCTTGGCCGCGGAGTGCGGGACGACCGTCTCCAACACACGGCTGCGATAGGCTTGCGGCGAAGTCGCCTGGGATGCGTGCGAGGAGACAATGTCCCCGTCGTACAGCGCATACTCGCCATTATTCACGTGCTTCAGCGCCACGTATTCCGTGGGCCGGTCCAGTTGTGGGAACTTCAATTCGGCAAACAGCCCGACCGTTTCCTCCAGATCCTCGCGACATTCCACCAGACGCCTGCGAATGTCCTGCAATTCGGCCTCGCGCGGCACGTGCGAGCACCCGCCGACTTGCATGGAAATCGGGTGAATGTGGCGCCCGCCCACCACGGCGCAGAGATCGTTGGCCAGCTTCTTCATCCGCAGCGCCCGCTGAACGACGGTCGGGTGCGTCCGGGCCAAAGGAATGACGGAGCCCGCGCCCAGGAAGTCCGGCACGGCAAGGAAATACAGGTGCAGCACGTGGCTCTGAATGTGCTCGCCGAAGAGAAGGAGTTTTCGAAGCAGGACCGTCTGCGCACTGGGAACAATGCCGCAGGCGGCCTCAATGCCGCGCACCGACGCCATCGTGTGCCCCACGGAACAGATGCCGCAGATTCGGCAGGTGATATGCGGCGCCTCGTGATAGGGCCGGCCTCTTAGAAACGCCTCAAAGAACCGCGGGCTTTCGACAATGGCCAGCTCAAGGTGCGTGATTTCGCCGTCGCGCACGCGGACCGTGATGTTGCCGTGCCCCTCGACGCGCGTGATATGCTTGACGTCGATGGTGAAGTTTTTCATGGCACAGGCTCCCTATGCGGGGCGAACTGCGAATCTGGCGAAACAGCGCCTAATTGGACGGTTGCGCCACGCCGCTTGTCGTGCATTCCCCATTGCCTTGATACGCGCCATACAATCTCAGCCGCTCGGCGATGCGATCGAACGGGACGCCATAGCGCGCGGGAAACACCTCGCGCGCCGCCGCGACGGCGTCCGCGCCCAGCAGCCCGCGGCAGCCCTCGCACACGGAACCGTACGCCGGGCAGATCGCCCGGCAGCCCGCGCGCGTGAGCGGCCCCATGCACAATTCGCCTTTCTCATATCTGCAGAGAGTCCCCAGCTTCTTGCATTCGGTGCATACCGGATCTGCCGGAAGCCGGAACTGCTTACCGGTCAGCGCGCACTTGACAAAGCTGAGAAACTCCTCCTTGACCATCGGGCAACCGGGAAGCTCAAAATCCACCTTGACCACAGCGCTGAGCGGCCGCGCATCCGTGGTGGGAAACCACTTTGCCCCTTCGCCATACACATACTGTCGATATTCCAGCGGCGGCTGCTGATGTTTGAGCGTGTTCACGCCGCCCAGGCAGGCGCAGGCGCCAATGGCCACCAGCGTCTTGCAGTGCGCGCGCAGTTTGCGGATTTCCTCCTCGTCCTGCGGCGTCGAGACCGCGCCGTCCACAAACCCGACGTCGATGTCCCACGCGCGCTCGGTCATGCCCTCGCGGAAATTGACGATTTCCACGCCGCCCAGCAGCGCCAGAAGCTGATCCTCAAGTTCGAGAATGGCCAGCGAGCACCCTTCACAACTCGTCAGGCTGAAAATGGCAATCCTGGGTTTCATCAGATGGCCTCCGGCAGGGCGCGCATGCGTTCATACGTGAACACCGGGCCGTCCATGCAGACGTATTCCGAATTAATCTGACAGTGCCCGCATTTCCCGACTCCGCATTTCATGCGCCGCTCCAGGGAGCAGAAGATGCGATCCGCGGGAAGACTGCGCGCCATCAGCTCGACGACCACGAACTTGAACATCACCGGCGGACCGATCACCACCGCGCACGTGCGATTCGGATCCAGCGGCGGCAAGTCACCAAAGAGCTTCGTCACCACGCCGCTTCGCCCGCGCCACTGCTCATCAGGCCGGTCCACCGTCACCAGCACGTTCATCAGCGCGCTGTGCCGCCACAGGGACAGGTCGTGGCGAAACAGCACGTCCGCCGGCGTTCGCGTGCCGTACAGCACGTGAAACTGATCGAAGTGGTCGCGCCGGTCGATGATGTACTGAATCACGGAGCGCGCCGGCGCCAGCCCGAGTCCGCCCGCAACGACGATCACGCTTTGCCCCTCCAACGACCGCATGTTGAAGCCGTTGCCGTAGGGTCCGCGGACGCCCAGCTCGTCGCCCGCGCGGAGCCGATGAATGTGCGACGTGACCTCGCCCACGCGGCGGACGCACAACTCGAACGCCCGCCCGCGCGTCGGCGATGAGCAGATCGAAATGGGCGACTCGCCGATGCCGGGCATCCACGCCTGCACGAACTGGCCCGGGCGATGGTCCAGCGCCCGCCCGTGCCCCATTTCGAGCACGAAAAGCGTTTCGAGGTCCGTGAGCTTCTCGACATCGAGCACGCGAGCGGGCGTCGAAAGGTAGGGACTCGTGCGCACTTCCTCTTCCATGGATTCAAGCACCGTCATGGCTCGCCTCCTCCGCCAGGGCGTTGAACATCTCGCGGATGCTGATCTTCGCCGTGCAGGCGCCGTCGCAGCGCCCGCATCCCACGCAGCCGGGCAGTCCCGTGCGATCCTGGATCCATCGGCCCTTGCGCATCACGCGATGGCGCAGGCGCTGCGCCGGGTCGGGGCGGAAGTTGTGCCCGCCCGCCACCAGCGCGAAATCCCGAAGCTGGCAGCCGTCCCACTCGCGCACGCGCGAGCCGCAGTTTCCATCAAGCGAAATGTCGTCGCGGATGTTGAAGCAGTAGCACGTCGGGCAGACGAGGTTGCAGCTTCCGCAGGAGTAGCAGCGCTGCGCGGTCTGCGCCCAAAGCTTCGACCCGAATCCGCGCTGCAGCGCCGCCGGCAGTTCGTCCACGTCGCACGCCAGATGCTTGGGGAACGCCTGCCGCTTGAGCGCCGCACGTTGCGCGAAGGCGGCTTCGTCCGCCGCGCTCGGTGCACGCCCTCGACCGAATTCCGCCAGCGCGTTTTCCCCGGCCTCGCTTCCCGCTTCGAGAGCGTAAGACGCGGCTGCGCCCGGGCTGTTCGTCAGGGGAGTGGCCAGCAGGTCGAAACCGAGATGCGCGGTATTCGTGCCCATATCCGCGCAGAACGCCTCCGGTCGGCAGGGTTCGGCGCAGTCCATGCCGAGGATGAACGTCTGGCGGCGTCGCGCCTCGTAGTGGGCGTCGCCGGGCGGCGCGGCGAAGACGTGATCGAGCAGGCGAATGCCGTGAAGCTCGCACGGACGAACCGCGATCAGCGCGATCGGCGCGTCGTGCAGAACCGTCTGAGCAACGAAGCTGCCGCTGTCTTTCTCAAACGTCAGCAGCGTTTCCTCGGGCGGGAACAGAAACGACTTGGGGCTGTACACGCACTGCGGAGCGTCCAGGGCAAGTCGCGCGGCGCCTTCGACCGGCTCATAGAAAGCATGATCGCCGCGACGCACGGGGCCGATCAGCCGCCGCGACGCGCCCAGCAGGTCGATCAGCCCGATCAACTCCGCATGACTGAGGATTCGACCGGTCATGTCCAGCCTCCTCCGGATTCGTTCAATTTCAGCAAGCCGTCGAAGTCCGCCACGCGCTAAGAAAGGCGTCGGCGACCCGCGGACTTTTTCCGCTTCCCACGCCGGGCGGCGCTCGAAGCTCTACGCGCTTCCCTTCGCCCGCGGCAGGGTCATCACCACCGTGGTGCCCGCGCCGACTTTCGACTCCACCGCAACACGACCGCCGGCCTGATCGAGCACTTCCTTCACGATCGCCAGCCCCAGCCCGGAGCCGGGCACGCCGGCCTTCAGCGCCGTCTGACCGCGACGGAACGGCTCGAACAGTTCCGCACAGGATTCCTCTGCAATTCCTATGCCGGTGTCCGAAATGCGGACGTCGATGTCGCGCGCATTCGGCGTGATGGAAACGGTGATGGCGCCGCCCGCAGGCGTGTATTTCAGCGCGTTATCCAGCACGTTGCCGACGCAGTCCTCCAGGTCGCGGTCGTCCACGGCCACGCGCAAACTTCGCTCCGCCTGCGGCGCGCCGACGCCGTCGCGCGCCGCAGCGCCGGCATCCTCGTTCAAGGTCGGCGCACCGTGGACGACTGGCGCATTCAGCGTCACGCCTTTTGCCAGCGCCGGCTCGGCAAACCGCACGTGCAGCTTCAGCAGGATCGTCTCGACGTGGGTCTGCGCGGAAACGTGCCGATCCGGCGTGTTCTGCTCGATCCGCGCCAGCGTCAGCAGCTCGGAGACCTGCTCGATGCCCGAGGCGCACCGGCGGATGATGCGCTGCGCGACGTCGTGGACCTGCTCGCCGGTGGCCACGCCGTCGCGCACCAGCGCCGCCAGCGTCTGGATCACCGCGATGGGGCTTTTCAGTTGATGCGCCGCCGTCCACGTGAAGCGCGCCCGCTGCGCCTGCATCTTCTGAATGGCCTGGTAACTTTCGCTTAAATGGCGATGCGTCCGCTCCAGCGTGCGCTCCTGCGCGTCGAGGTGGAAGCTGATGCGCATCATGGACAGCAGGCAGCCGCTGATGGCCACCGCCAGCGCGCCGATCGCCGCCAGCACGCTTGCGCCGTCCTCATGCAGCCTCAGTCCCGAGATCGCCGGCAGGAACGGGTAATGCGGCGTCAGCCAGCCCGCCCACTCGCCCACCACCACCGTGCTGTAGAGCACCAGCGCGGCGGCCCCCTGCACGAAGGCGTTGAGCGACCGAAGGAGCTGCGCGGCCAGCACGACGTGGAACAGATAGAAGACGACGAGCGGGTTTTCGACTCCGCCGGTGTAGCGGAGCATGACCGTCAGCAGGACCAGGTCTACGAACATCTGCGCGTTGGTCAGGACGACCACGGAGGTGAGGATGCGCGACTCCGGTGTCGCGGGCGCGTCGGGGATCGGCACCTGACGGTGCAGAATGATCCACACCACGTTGGCGAGGCCCAACAAGGCTGCACAAAGGAGCACACCCGCCGGCCGGTTCGCCCCGGGAAGGACCAGGCGATCCACCATGATCAGGCCGATCGCCGCAAGCAGGATGATCCACCGCCAGAGAATCAGCCAGCGGGCGCGCATGAGGTCGAGCAGGACGCGCGCGCGGAAATCACCGCTGGGATAGAAGTTGTGCAGGATGGCGTCTCGCATGGGCATCATGATGTAGGTTCAGTGCTTCGCGAAACCGCGCGGCCTGCCTGGGGCAGCGTGCCTCCTTCAACTCCCCTCCCTCCGAGGGAGGGGCCGAGGAGAGGGTGTCCGCTCCCTAATCCCCTCCCCCCCAGGGAGGGGCGGGGGGAGGGTAGAATCTCGGACAGACCTCGTGCTCTTCGTTATCCGCTCGAATCGGCGCAGGCAGCGACGGCGGACATTCACTTCCCCGCGCGCGCCGCGTCGCTGCCCGTCGCGACGCTCGCGCCGCGCCCGTGTCGATCCAGCGTCTGCCGCACCACGCGCCGCACCGTTTCCGCCGTCAGCGGCTTTTCCAGGAAATCCTCGACCGGCATGTAGTCCGAGCCAAGCTCACGCGCGTAGTCCATCCCCATCTTCTTGCCGATGGCCGAGATCATCACGATGGGCATGTGGCGCAACTGCTCGTCCTGCCGCAGCTCGTAAGCGATGTGGAAGCCCTCGGACGGCGTGGACAGCATGATGTCCAACAGGAGCAAGTCCGGCGGCTCGGCGTGGAGTCGCGCCACGCCCTCCGGACCGGTCGAGCAGCACGCCACGCGATACCCCGCCGGATCGAGGATCATCTTCAGCGCATCGCAGACGTCCGGATCGTCGTCGATCACCAGTATGCGTTCAGCGGGCATGTGTCCGCCTCCTTCTCTCCGACCTGCCAACAGCCGCCCTGATCCGCGACAACAGCCTTATCAACTCATGGCGGGGCTTGGCGCTCGACTCAGCAGATCCGCGGAAGCTCCTCTCCGTACGGACGCTGGACCACGCGCCGCCCGCCCGCCTCGGTCAACAGTTCCACCAGCGGCGGCGACGCCTCGGTCACGCGACCGATGATCGCCGCCTCCCGGCCGTAACGATGGCGACGCATGACCTCCAGCGCCGCCGCAGCCTGACTCTCCCCCACCACGAACACGGCCTTGCCCTCGTTGGCGATGCTGAGCACGTCGAAGCCCAGCATCTCCGCGGCCGCCTTCACGTTGGAACGGACCGGCAAGCGGCGTTCCGTAATCTCCACGCTGTGCCTCGTGCGTTCGGCGACATCCGCCAGCACGCCTGCCAGTCCGCCGCGCGTGGCGTCGCGCATGAACTTCAGGTCGATGCCCGCGTCGGCGAGCGCCCCAATCAGCCCGTTGAGCGGCGCGGCGTCGGAGGCGATCCGCGTCTGAAACTCCAGCCCGTTACGCACGGACATCACTGCCATGCCGTGATCGCCCAGCGTGCCGTTCACCAGCACCGCATCGCCGGGGGTGATCCGCGAAAAGCCCACGTGGATACGTGGATCGAGCGCCGCCACGCCCGCGGTGTTGACCAGCAGACCCGTGCCCGCGCCGCGCTCGATGACCTTCGTGTCGCCGGTGACCACGCGGACGCCGGCTTCCTGCGCGGCCTGCTTGATCGAGACGAGAATGCGGTCCAGTTGTTCAAGCTCGAGGCCTTCTTCCAGAATCAGCCCCAGACTCAGCCCGAGCGGAAGCCCGCCCATGACCGCAAGGTCGTTGACCGTCCCGCACACCGCCAGCCGGCCGATGTCGCCGCCGGGAAACTCGAGGGGTTTGACCACGAACGAGTCGGTGGTGAAGACCATCTTCGACGTCGGGCAGGGGAGGATGGCGCCGTCGGTCAGATCGTCGAGGACGGGGTTGCCCAGGCGCGTCAGGATGCGCTCGCTGATCAGCCGCCCCATCATCTCGCCGCCGCCGCCGTGCGCGAGGACGATGATGTCGTCGCGCGTGGGAGACCTGGGCTCAGGATGTGCAGGGGTGATTGTTGGGTATTCCGTCGCTTGTGTGCTCACGGATCGAACCTCCTTCGGCCTAAGTCGGCGTTACGCGCCTCGAATCGCTCCTACCCCCCTCCCTCCCAGG
>CAZGJA010000105.1:0-11766 GCA_964526695.1 uncultured Phycisphaeraceae bacterium | reverse complement strand
GGCGCTGTGGCAGGTTTTGAAGGGCCCATGGAAATCGCGGCGCCGGAGAAGGACTCCGGTGGCGCCGATCTCCCCCCTGGCGCGCTGCGCCGCCTAAAGTTGGCGGGCGCAGAGAATGGGGTTCTACCACGGGCTGCTAAGGCGGCGGGACTTTGTTGACCGTGAGCGGCTCGACACGGTCGCCTTGGCCGTGTTGGATCCGCTTACAGGTGAGGATCACGCGGTTCGACTCATAGCGCACGCGGTGTTTGCCCAGCCCTGTGATTCGGTCGAAACGCCCGGTAACGCTGCCGGCGGTGAGAATGATGAACTCCTGGTCTGCTTCGGGGGTGAAGCCGTCGATCAAGGCAACCTCCAGTTCTCCGCCGAGCGTTGAGGTCCCGGTAATCCTCAGCAAGTCATAGTCAACGCCCTGCTGTGTTCCGCCGAGTTCGATGCGCAGCCGGGCGCCCGCGCCCTGCGTGTAGCCTCCGCTGATGCTCAAAGTGCCGGCCCCATCGCCGGGTTCGACCGTTCCGGCGGCGCTGCTCAAGCTCCCGCTGATCGTCCCGCTGCCGCGCAGGGCGCCGCCCTGCAGATTCAGCGGCGCGCCGCTCGCTTGCAGAGTTCCGGCCACCTCCGTCTCGCCGCCCGTCTGCGCAAACAGCGCGGCGTTCATGAGCTTCATCGTCGCCCCCTCGGCGACGACGAGCGTGCCGGCATGGGTGATCCCGGGCGCCTTGGCCTGCACTTCGAGCGTGTACCCGGCTGTGTCCACGGCGATCGTCCCCTCGTTGAGGATGGCGGCGTTGATGTGGCCCAGGCCTCGGATCGTGTGCCCCGCCGCGTGGGTGAGGACCGCGCCGTCAGCCGTATTCAGGTTGGAGAGCTTGTTGCCGTGATACCGCTCCAGGGAAATGACGCCGCCGCCGGAGAGGGTCACATCGTTGAGCGCTTCCACGATGCAGCGCCCCGGAGGGTAGTTGGGCCCGATTCGGAGCACGCCGTTGTTGACCAGGCTTGTGCCCGTCAGATACAGGCGGCTGTCGGCGTTAAGCCCGGCATCCACGTAGACGTCTCCCCCCGCGTCAATCGTGACGTCCTCGAACGTGTTGGATCCGTCGTATCGGTAATAGACCTGCATGGCGCCGCCGTTGGCGCTGGCGATATGCCCGCCGACGATCGTCGCGCCGCCCTGAAGGCTGACCGTCCCTCCGTCGGCAAGCAGGCGGCCCGTCGGCGACTGCGTAAGCGTGAAGCCCTCCATGTAGAGCACCCCGCCGTTGCGCGCCTCGATCGTTGCGGAGTTCTGCTTGTCATGGTCGAAGAGTTGGAGGGCCGCGCTGCTTACGTCGGCGGAAACGAGACCATGATTGACCAGGGCGGCGCGGACGTGGCCCCATCCACGAATCGTGTGCCCCGCGGCCTGGGTGATCGTCGCGCCGTCAGCCGTGCTCAGGTTGGAAAGCTCGTTGGAATGATGTCGTTCGAGGGCGATGGCGCCGCTGCCGGAGATCGTCACGTCGGTCACCGCTTCAACGGAGCAACGCCCCGGAGGGTAGTTGGGTCCGACGCGAATCACGCCGTCGTTTACGAGGCTGCTGCCCGCCAGGCGCAATCGACTGTGCCCGTTGAGGCTGGCGTCAACATACACGTTGCCGCCTGTGTCGATGGTCACGTCCGCAAACGTGTTCGAGCCGTCGCCCGTGAACCACACCTGCATCGCGCCGCCGCCGGCCGCGTTGACGTGCCCGCCGGTGATGGTCATGCCGCCGCGGAGGCTGACGGTTCCGCCGTCGGCCAGCACGCTCCCCGCCGCGCTTTGGGAAAGCGTGAATCCCTCCAGGTACAGCGAGGCGGTGTCGCGCGCTTCCATAAGCCCCGAGTTCTGCTTGTCGCGGTCCAGCAAGTGCAGCACGGAGCCGCTGACATCCGCCGAGATCAGCCCTTCGTTGATGATCGCTCCGCGGACGTGCCCGCGCCCGCGCACGGTATGCCCCGCCGCGTTGGTGAGGGTCGCATCCGGGGCCGTGTCGAGGTTGGCGAGTTCGTTGGCGTGATAGCGTTCCAGCACGACCGCGCCGCTGCCCGAGATGGTCAGATCGTTGTTTGCGTAGAGGTGGCTCAGGCCGGTCCCATTTGGGGTGTGAATGTGGATCGTCCCGTTGTTGACGTGAGCGGGGCCTTCCAGATAGAGGTACCGGTGCGTATTCAAGGGCGCGTTGATCAAGAGCGTTCCATCGGATCCGACTTCAAGCGCGCCGATCCCTGCGTCCTGATCGAGAATCCGCGGAGTGCCCGAGAGGATGTGCGCGGCGTCGGCCGAACCCGGCATCATGGGGGAAACGCCACAGGCCTGCCCGCCCCAATTGTTGTATTGCCAGTACCGATTCTCGTCCTCGTCGCACAGGCCGCCGGAACAGACGTCGTACCACTCAATCCCGCAGATGCCGGACCAGTAGTAATCCTCGCCCAGCGCAGCGGAGGTCATGCAAACTGCGATCGTCAACCAGACCGCGGCCTCGCGGGCAAGGCTTGCCTTGAACCCGCGCGTTGGAACACGATGTGCAACGGACCTGAACTTCCGACCTGATTGCCAGTTGCGCCGAATCGCTGCGATCATGAGGTTTGCTCCTTTCCAAGTGCCCCTCCCCCGGAATGAGCGACGAGCAGGGAGCATACGTCGGCAGACTCAGGCGACCCCATCGGCTCGGGTTGTCGAGCCGGTACAAGCGGTGGGTCGCCGCAGCCCGCGCCACGTCACCTCGTCGTCGTCATCGGGTATGCAGATAGGAGTATATCGCTAGAGACATATGTGAATCAACCCGCCTGCCGCCCGCGCGACGATCCCATGTCACACCAAAGCCACTCATCTCCACCCCGTCTTGGAGCGGATCCACCCCCGGTGGATAGGCCGATAATCCGATGCGCCTGGCGGCAATGGATAGGTGTGTGGCGCTAGTGTCCTGCCTCTTTGAAACTGCAACGTATTCGAAACGGATGGGGGCGGGCCTCTGGCCCGGCGGCGGGCGAGGACGCCCGCCCCCCAAGGCCCGCCCCCCGAGGCCCGCCCCCCAAGGCCCGCCCCCCAAGGCCCGCCCCCCCAAGCTTGAACGCTGTGATATTTGCGAGGCACTCCACTAGCGGATGCGAAGGCGGCGCACCCGTGAGCGCCCCATGTCGGTCCGGCGACCGCGTTGACGGAAGGCGCGGCGCTCCCCGCGGTTGCGGGCGCGGCGCGCCCCTGATTCGCAGGCGCGAGCCCGTGCAAGCGGCGTCGGGAACAAGTCTCAGGGTTTGCGCTCCGTGCTCTGACTGGGGACCGCCGCCCATTCCGTCCCGCGTCGCCCATGAAGCAGCATGAACGTCGCTACGGGCTGACGCGGCGTGGCGACCCCGCGTGCTCCCTCGATCAGCGCCGGTTCGGCCGCCGGCTTCGTCCGGGCTTTGCGTGCGAGAGCAATGCGGCTGAAGCTCGTCACGGGCGCCGGGCGCCGGGTGGATGGTCGCGGACATGCTGCGACGCTTCGGGAGATGCGGGACTTCCGCTACTGGGCGTCGGCGTTTAGCATCCGTGCCTTGGGCTGACTTGGGCACTTGATGCCGATGGAGTGCGTGACATGAAGCGACCGCTGCTGCTGATTCTGCTGGGCGTCCTGGGCGTGGTAGTGTTGTACGCGGCCACGAAGAAGTCTGCTGCGCCGGTGGACGTCAAGGATGAGGACGAGCCGATTCCGACGTTGGATCCCGGCATCGCCGCCGTGAAGGCCCCGTTGTACGAGCGCGACCTGCCCGGCGAGGAGCCGAAGGTTCCGCCCATCTTTCACTGCAGAATCGACCCCGACAAACCGCCGGGCAAAGCGCTGAATCTGGTCATTGAGGAGGAGCACCTTTACTATGCGGAATCGCTGAGCGTGCGTCTTTGGAAGAAGGAGACGCCCGAGAAGACGCTGTCTTTGTTCTTCGACAAGTACCTGGCCGTCAATGAGCCGCTGGCGTTGAGAGTCGTGCTCGTGGATGAGGACATCGGCTACGTCGCCGGGGGGAGCTTGGGCGAGGCGGAGGATTGGGATGCCGAGGTGGTCTGTCGCCGGGCGCGCGAGAAGAACCCTGATCCTCTGCCGCCGCTGTCGCCGGGGTGAGGTCGCAGGCGCAGCGCGTTGAATGCCCTTGGCAGGATCAGCCGCCAAGCGCCGCGAGCTTCTGCTCCGCCGCCGCGCGCGTCTCCGCGCGGACGGCGGGATGCTTGACGCACTCCTCCAGAAGCGCCTTGGCTTTGTCCTTGCGGTTGATGCGCTCGTGAACTTCCGCCGCGCTGAGCAGCGCGTCGGCGGCGCGCGAGTCGCCGGGGTAGTGCGCCGCGACGCGCATGAACGTCCAGCCCGCCCGGACGATCTCCTCCCGCGTGGTCGCCGATTCAAGTTGCGCCCGGCCTTTCAACAGCAGCAGGTCGGGCATGATCGCGTCGTCGCTCTGCCCGATGACGCGGTCGAGCCACTTGATCGCCTCGGCGGGGAATCGCCCTTTCGTGGCCGCGCGGAGCGCTTCAAGCTGGATCGCGCCCGTGCGGGGCGAGGCGAGCTTCGCGGGGACCGTCAGCTCCGCGATGACCGGCGCCATGGCCGCGGCACGCGTGTCGCCGGTGCGGCGCAGGATGTCGTACTTCAGCAGCAGCAGCAGCGGGCGACGCTCGTCCGACTCGTTCCTCGTCGCCGAGCGTTCGAGCTGCTCGACCGCCTGCTTGACCAGCGAGGTGGCCTGAACGGGAATGCGATCTGGCATGACGCGCGCCGCCACGACCGGCCCGGTGAACTCCCCTTCCAGCACGCGGAGATAGTAGGTCACGGCCTTGTCGATCTGCCCCGCGAGGTCGCAGGCGCGCAGCAGTCGCACGCGGATCAGGTCGGGCCAGAACTCCTCGCCGGTGCGCAGTTGCCGCTCATAACGGGCCACGGCCTTGTCCGGCGCCCCGTCGGCGACGAACTGCTCGGCGGCGTTGAAATCGGCGAAGTCGCCGATGGGGTCGATGTAGAGGCGCACGACGTCCGCCAGCGGCACCGCGACGATCGTCGAATCCTCCCCGCGAAAGCGAAGCTCGCCGTTCTCAATGCCGATGACTTTGCCGCGCGGGTAACGCTTGCCGGCGATTTCGAGCTGATCGGCAAAGAGCGATGAGGACGCGGCGAGTGCGGCGAATACTCCGCTGACCAGACGGAGGAAGCGACGCCGGCGACACAATCTTGCCGCGCGCTTCGAGTAGGGCGGGGTATGCCCGCCTGCATCCGTGTCGGACTGGGCCGCGGCAAGGCAACCGCGTACCAAGCTCGGAGCAGGGTGGCACGGTCTGGCGTACTCGCCAGGCCGTGGACGCCGGGCTGCTCGCACGCGGTCGCGATCCACTCGGGGCCGCTGCTGCGGACTTGTGCCACCCGGCGCGCCGGCGAGTCGTCGAAGGCGGTTGCGCTGCCGGGCGGCGGGCGTGGCCCGACCGACGGATGGTGGCCACGCGTGATCCAAATCGGGGCGGATCACTACGGCAGCTCCCTGTCCGAGACGAATTTGAACTCGCCGCCGTTCTCGCGGGCGATCGTCTCGAGCAACTCGGCCCCCACGGGATCGACGTAGGCGATGGTGAAGATGCGAACCTTGTGATCGCGGTTAAGGACGCGGAGCCGCTCGATTAGGTTTTTGTGAAACTCGCCGTCGGTCAGGAAGAAGATCATCTCCGGCTGGCATTGGAAGGCCTTCTCCATCGCGGGTCCGGGGTTCGTGCTGCCTTCCGGGCGGATCGTGTCAAGAAACTCGAAGAACTCCTGCTTCTGCCCGGCGCGGGCGCTGATGAGGCGCTTGGGCGGGTTCTCCAGCGGGTCGCCGGCGCTGAAGAAAATGACGTGGAACTTCTGCGACATCTGCAGCTTGCCGATCGACGCCTTCAGTTCCTGCTTGACGCGATCAAACGTGTCGATCATCGAGCCGCTGCGGTCCACGACGTACACGACGCTGGTGACGCCGCGCGCCTTGCCGCCGCCCGTCTTGAACAGCTCCGGTCCCGGCGCGCCGGAGCCGCCGCGCCCGCCGACGTTGCCGAAGTCCGCACCGCCCGTGCCGATGCCGACCACGTCGATCCCGCTGCCGCCGGTCATGCCGCCCACGCCCTCGCCGCCGTCGCCCGAGCCGGTTCCCGTGCCCGACCCGCCGCGGCCCGTTCCGGTGGCGGCCTGCACGTCCACGTAGGCGCGCGGCTCAAACTGCGGCGCATCCGCGGGCGCGTCGAGGGCCGATCGCGACAGATCGGGGCGGCTGGAGAAATCGACGGGATCGCCGGTGGGGTCACCCGCGACGTCGGTCAGCGCGATGGGCAGCGCCTCGTCGCGCTGCGGAATGGCGCTGCGCCACACGTGATTGAACATCAGGATCAGCAGAAACCCGTGCAGCCCAAGCGAGATCGTCCAAGCCGTCAGCAGGGAGCGACCCGTGACCGGCTGGTATTTCGCGCGAAGATGCCTCGGCTGCGGTGGCGACCCGGCCGCCGGTGTTGCCGTGCCCGAAGCGGTTGCGCCCGACTGTGTTGCGGCGGCGTTCATCTGCATCGCAGGCTGCCGTGCCGCGCCCGTCCCCGCACACAGGGATCGGAAGGCCCGGCATCGCTTCGGATGATCTTAGCCCTGCCCGCGACGCCGGGCAATCATGGCGGACTCGCTGAGTGACGGGACGGCGTGGCTTGATTCAACCGGGAGTGCCTCGTCGCTCCGCGACGCGTAGGGTAGTTCGTCGCTCCGCGACGAGAAGGGTAGTTCGTCGCTCCGCGACGAGAAGGGTAGTTCGTCGCTCCGCGACGAGAAGGGTAGTTCGTCGCTCCGCGACGAACGCTCGCCACGGAGTGGCGAACTACCCGGTTCGCTCCGCGACGAGGCTGGATTCCCGCCTGCGCGGGAATGACGGGCTGGATTCTCGCTTGCGCGGGAATGACGAGCATTGCATCTCGCCGCGGTCAGCTAGCGGCTATCGCCTTGCCGCCCCTGTCCGCGAGACTTCTTCCGCTTCGGCATCTGCGGAATCAGGCGTTGATGGCGCGGGTCCACGCAAAAACCGGCGGATTCCAGGATTGTGACGCCGAGCAGCGGCTCCTCGCACTCACCGGCGAACACCACGGTACCCCCGGAGGCCTCCCCGAGAATCTCGACGATCCCGAAACCGATCGGCAGTTCCTGCTCGGTGCCGTCCGCCAGCTCGTACACGCGTTTCCGCAGCGGCTTGATCCCCAGCTCGCGCAGCACGCTCGATGGAAGGAACGTGTCCGTGGCGCCGGTGTCAACGAGCGCACGGCCGGTCCATGACTTCCTCGAGTCGCCCAAGGGGCGCACGGTAATCTCGGCGTGGACGTGTCCCAAGTCGGTCTCCCTGATGGGCATGGGCCACAACAGCCCCTGGCTTCGGCGCTTGCGCCCGATCGACTTTGCCTTGGTCATGTTGTGGGACATAGCGATTCGCCCTCACCCCCACGGCAGCAATTCTACCCGCCGCAAGATGCCAATTCAATCTGCGAGAGAATCCAAGATGTGTGTGAATGTCCTTGGTTTGGGAGCGGGGCGCTGCGGTTAGTTCATCCTCTTCCCGACGGCTTCGAATCCGCGGACCTCGCGGTGGTGGTTCACAACAAAGCGATACAGGAGGTCCGTGAGGTCTTCCGGATACCGGAAAAACTCGCAATCAAGTTCCGACCATATTTGTCCTTGATCCTCGTGATCCTTTGCGAGAAACGCTCTCCGTTCGAGGATGTCAACCGCAGGTCGTCCCTGGGGCCAAGCGGCACAGGCCTTTCGCACGATGTCCGCCATCTCGGGAGCTCCGATGGTCAACAGCGCATCGACGGCTCCAGCAACATCCTGATGCTCGGCATTGAAGAACCATTGATCGAATCCGCCGTTGTTGACTTCTGCTTCAACCATCCACACGACGCGAAACACCTGCTCTGGACCGCTTAATTCCTCAAACTCCCGCTCCCAGAGGCCGCCGATGTACCAGTCGGCAATCTCGCAGATGAGATGATTCTTCTGATCGTCGTTCATCGTCATGATTTACATCCTGAACACCCCGTGGCTTCTCGGCTGCGGCGGGGCGTTGAGGGAGACGCTGATCGCCAGGCCCAGCACGGTGCGCGTGTCGGCGGGGTCGATGATGCCGTCGTCCCAGAGCCGGGCGGTGCTGTAGTAGGCGCTGCTTTCCACGGCGTACTTTTCCAGGATCGGGCGTTTCAACTCAGTTTCTTCCTCGGGGGTCATGAGCGGGGTTGTCGGAGTGCCCTCACCCGACCTCTCCCGGGGGGAGAGGGAAGTGCCCTCACCCGGCCTCTCCCGGAGGGAGAGGGGAGTGCCCTCACCCGGCCTCTCCCGCGGGGAGAGGGGGGCGGAGCGCTTCGCGGCGAGCTGGTCCTTGCGGACGGTGAGCATGACGCTGGCGGCCTGCTCGCCGCCCATGACGCTGATGCGCGCGTTGGGCCACATCCACAGGAATCGCGGCTGATACGCGCGCCCGCACATGCCGTAATTGCCCGCGCCGTACGAGCCGCCGATGATCACCGTGAATTTCGGCACGCTCGCGTTCGCCACCGCCGCGACCATCTTCGCCCCGTCCTTGGCGATGCCGCCGGCCTCGAATTGCCGCCCGACCATGAAGCCCGTGATGTTCTGAAGGAAGACCAGCGGGATGCCGCGCTGGCTGCACATCTCGACAAAGTGCGCGGCCTTGACCGCGCTCTCGGAGAAGAGCACGCCGTTGTTCGCCAGGACGCCGACCGGGTATCCCCAGACGTGAGCGAATCCGCAGACGAGCGTCGCGCCGTACAGCGCCTTGAACTCATGAAACCGGCTGCCGTCCACGATGCGGGCGATGACCTCGCGCACGTCGTACGGCTTGCGGATGTCCTTCTGGATGATGCCGTAAATGTCCTTCGCGTCGTACAGCGGCTCCTCGACGGGTCGCGTCTCGACGAACGACTTGAGCGGGCGATTCAGATGCGCCACGATCGCGCGCGCGATGGTGAGCGCGTCCTCGTCGTCCATCGCGTAATGGTCCGCCACCCCCGACGTGCGACAATGCACCTCCGCGCCGCCGAGATCCTCCGCGCTGACGTCCTCGCCGGTCGCCGCTTTCACGAGCGGCGGACCGCCGAGGAAGATCGTGCCCTGCCGACGGACGATGATCGTCTCGTCGCTCATCGCGGGCACGTACGCCCCGCCCGCCGTGCAGGAGCCCATCACCACGGCGATCTGCGGGATGCGCTTCGCCGACATCCGCGCCTGGTTGTAGAAGATGCGCCCGAAGTGATCGCGGTCGGGGAAGACGTCGGCCTGCAGCGGGAGGAACGCTCCGCCCGAATCCACGAGGTAGATGCACGGCAGGTGGTTTTCGTCGGCGATTTCCTGCGCCCGCAGATGTTTCTTGACCGTCAAAGGGTAGTAAGAGCCGCCCGCCACGGTGGCGTCATTGGCGACGATCATGCACTCGTGCCCGCAGACCCGGCCGATGCCCGTCACCACGCCCGCGGCCGGCGCTTCCTTCTCATACACGTCCAGCGCCGCCAGCGCGGACAGCTCCAGAAACGGGCTGTCCGGGTCAATCAGCTTGTCGATGCGATCGCGGACGAAGAGCTTTTTGCGCCCTGTGTGCTTGGCGACGGCGTCGGTCCCGCCCCCCTGCTTGGTCCGCTCCAGGCGGGCGCGGAACTCGCCGACCACGGCCTCCATGTGCGACCGGTTTTCCGCAAACGCCGCGTCCTGCGGATGGATCGAAGATGCCAGAACTTCCATGCGGGCACACGTTAACCGTCGTTGCATCGTTTGCAACGCGGGACAAGTCGAATAAAGATGCCCTCGGGGCGAATACCGGGGCAGCGCCGATCGAAGGCCTTAAGCCATGCAACTCGAACCCACAAACGACCCGAAGCCGCTGTGGCAACGCCTGCTCCCCACGGAGAACCCGGACTGGTTTGCCCGCGTGCTGATGAGCATCGTGGCCGCGGCGGTGCTGTCCGGACTGGCGATGCTTGTGCTGGGCGTGGTGGACTCGGTTTCGCGCGGTCGTCCGATCTCGTACACGCAGCCGGACGGGCGCGTGGTCACGTACACGGTCAACACGGTTGACGAGGAGATCATCGCCATCGCGCTGGCGATTGCCGGCGTGATCTGGTGCCTTGTGCTGCCGGGGATCTGGCGGGGGTTTCACCGATTCCGCACGGGACTGAAGACGCTTTTTCAGACGGTGGCGATCTGGGTCTGCGTCATCCCGGCGTGCGTGGTGATCGACCGGGTCTCGCGGCAGGAGGAGCTTTGGATTTCCGCGGTGATCTTGCTCGCCTCGGCGGGGACGCTGCTGGTGTGCGCCCGCGCGTACGCGGCCATCCGCGCCGGAAAGCCCGTGGTCAACACGTTGGGAGAGGTTGACGTGCGGTGTCCCAAGTGCGGATACTCGCTGATCGGGCTGGGCGAGTCGCGCTGTCCGGAATGCGGCACGCAGTACACGCTCGACGAGCTGATTCGCCTCCAGGGTTACAGCAAGTCGCCCGGAAGCGCGGCGCCGCCTCCGCTTCGCGTCACGCCTCCTCCGTCCGACTTGAGCCTCTCTCGCGGGCGTTGACGGAGCTTTCAGGGAGGGTCATGCCGATGGATCGCCCGGGACTGTCGAAGCTGTGGAACGAAGCGTGGGACACCGGCCTGTGGGCGGCTTCGTGGAGCAAGTCGGTTGAGGGGCTTACGGCTGCGCAGGCGGCATGGAAGCCGGCGCCGCAGCGCCACTCGATCTGGCAGATCGTCGCGCACGTGGTCTTCTGGCGCGAGGAGGCGCTGCGCCGGCTCGCCGGTCAGCCCAAGGCCGCGGAGGACGTCGTCGCGCGGATGAACTTTCCGCAACCGGCCACGGTCAGCGAACCCGCGTGGAAACAGGCGTTGCAACAACTTGCGGCCTCGCAGGAGGCGGTGGCGCGCACGCTGGCCGACGAGCGCGCGGACATCAAAAGCCTCCCGTACATTCTCGCCCACGACTGCTACCACATGGGCCAGATCAGCCTGCTCCGCGCGCTGCAAGACCTGCCGCCCATCGAGTAAACCGACTGCTCCAACGCGGGTGCGCCCATTCTTCCGGGCATACCCGCCGGCGGAGACCCTCGCTTGCGCTTCGGGTTCTGAAAGGGCGATGCAGCCCAGGGTATCGGAACCCGAAGCGTAACCGAGGACGGCATCCGCGAGGGCACCCCTAAAACAGACGGCATCCGCGAAGGCGCCTTTCAAACAGACGGCATCCGCGAGGGCGCCATTCAGAAGGACGGCGTCCGAAACGACGGCTGACGTGGACCCCATCTTGCGGGTCGATATGCCAGCCAGCTCAGCTCAACGCGAGGGGGCCGCGCGAAGGCGCCACGCGGCTGTCGGCACCGCCAAGAATGGGCGTCTCCACAGGCATGCCGGCGATCCTCCGGGCTTTCCGGGCACGCCCGTGACTCCTTAATTTCATGAAAAAAAACTCCTTGCAGCCGCGATCGACCGGGTATAATGAGCGATCATGTCTCGGCGTGTCCCAACGGAGCACGCTCACGACGCAACCCGCCGCGAGCTGGTTTATCTGCATTGGTACGCGCATTTTCGGCGCGACGCGCGCGACAACGATTCGCTGCTCCGCGTTCAGGCCCGCGCGATGAACGACTCGGAGGTCGCCGCCGATCCCGAGCTGGGCGGCATGATCCGCGGCTGCTGCATGCAGGTTCAGCAGGATCTCGCGCGCCGCTCCCGCGAA
>CAZGJA010000104.1:0-30462 GCA_964526695.1 uncultured Phycisphaeraceae bacterium | reverse complement strand
ACACACACACACACACACACACACTGTTACTGCGCGCAGCGGGGATCGCCTGCGCGCGGCCTGCCCTGAAGCAGGAACGGTCGCGGTCCTGATTCTCGCAGCCGTCTTCGCTTCTCCCGTCCGGGGCGGCGATGGGCTCGAGCTTCCTGAGTCGTTCCGCCCCGCGTGGGAACGCCTGACCGGGGATTATCCCGGCGTGTGCTGCAATTTCGATGGCGAGCGTGTCGGCATGATTTACGGCCATACCCTGTGCGGCGGGGAATCCGTCGAGGAAGCGGCTGAAAACTCCCTGTCGCGTTACATCGGCCTGTTCGGCATGGCCCGCACAGAGCTGGTCCGCACGCGGGTGATCGATCCCCCGGAAAGCGGCGGTCCGGCCTATGTCCGGTACGAGCAGGTGTGCAACGGCGTGCCCGTCGAGGGCGCGAGCCTCACCCTGGTGGTCAGCGGCCAATCGGGCCATGCCGTCAAGCGGGTGCCAAACCGCTGTCACCCGTCGCCGGCTTCGTTCCTGCGCGCCGACATCAAGACCGCGGAGGAGGCGAGGCAGATCGTCGATAGCGCCTGCGACGGCGAGCCGGACTTCCACGGCGAGGCAGTCGTCGTAGCCGAATCAGCCAAATCGACCGCCCTTTCCACGAATCTCGACACCAGTCCGGGCTGGACCGTCGGAACAAATGAATGGACGCACGGCCTGCCGGGCTTTACACAGATGGGAGAACAGCCGGGTTTCGACTATCCCTACGATGTTCTTGGCGTAAGCCCGCAGCACAAGTGCTACTATACCGGGGCGAATGGTTCGGTCACCGGGACGTGGGACCTCGAGACCACGGCGTTTGACCTCACGGACGCCGACGGGGGCATGGTCAGCTACGCCGTGTGGTTCTACGCCAGGAGCGCCACGTATCAGACCCACAAGTTCGAGGTGGCGATCAAGGACAGCAACGGATCGTGGACAACGGTGCAAACGATCGACGTGCCGGGAGGAGTCGCGCGCGTCCGCTGGATTCGCCAGCGCGCGAAGCTTCCGAACGTACCGTTCGGATCAGGAATGAAGCTTCGCTTCCGGGCTATTGGCGACACGACCCCCAAGATCGAAGCGTGCGTGGACGAAGTGCGTGTCTGGGGCGTGTATGAACCGTGAATTCGATGCAAGGAGCTGAACGCGATGATTCAAACAGAACGTGCGTCCATAGTGGAATCGCTACTGATTCTCACCGCGATGGTGCACCACGCGGCGGGGGAGATCATTTGGGATAATCGCGGACCTCGTGGCTGGGGAAGCAATTTGATGGCTTCTGGCCGCGCTACAGACATTCCGGATACGTGGGCTGCCGATGACTTCCTGCTCTTATCAAGCGGAGTTATTGAGAAGATAAACGCTGTTATGTTTGTAAGACCCTACGAGGCGCCGATCATTGCAGCCGACTTTCTAGTTATGGATGCTCAGTTTGAGGTTATTTTCTCAGGTATAGACCTTGCCTTCGAACACAAAATGCTGTGGTGTTGCGATTTCGGGGGCGGAGCCTACTATCGCATCAACATTCCAGTTGATCAACTGCATCTTCCCGCCGGGCGCTATTACTGCGCAGTTCGGTTGGTCAGCACAGGGCCGGATTGCGGTTGTCGTTTCGGTCTATCTGCAACAGATGCTTCGATTCAGGGAGAAACGGAAGGCTACTTCCAGGATCCCGCTTTTGGGTACCCCGATTGGACAGCGCTGTCGGAAGTCTTCGAGGATCCCTTTGACTTCAACTTCTGGCTCGAAGGGGAGCTTGATGAGCCCGACTGCGGCGCGATCAAGAGAGCACGCGCACGCACCAACTGTAAGCGCAGCAACGTCATTGCGAAAGTCAAAACAACACTGCCCGAAGGGACGCAGCTCGGCATGACCCTCGACGGCGGCCGCCCGCAGGGCGTCACCCTCGACGACCGAGGCCGGGCCAAGACCCGATGGGACAACGCCACCGGCGGCGAAGTCTGCATCGGCGGCTGCGAGGAGCCGTGCGCCACCGCGCCCGGTTGCGGGTAGATTTGCGGCTCTCGTCGCTCGAAACCGCGCGCGTTGTCGCTCGCCCGCTGGGTGAAGGGGGTACGGCGACAGTACTCATCAGTCAATAGAATGTGACACGCCTTTGTGAGCTTCATGCAATGGCCGCATGACTGAAGTTCAAGATCATCGGCGGTTGGATCGGGCGATGCAGGCGCATGTGCGGAAGCTGGCCGTGCAGCGGGTGTTGGGGGGGGAGTCGGCCACGGCGGCAGCGAAGTCTCTGGGGTCTTATCGAACCCATATTTATCGTTGGCTGCGCGCCTACTGTCGGAATGGCGAGGCCGGGTTGGAGCGGCGCAAGGCGCCGGGTCGAACGCCCAAACTGACGGACGCCCAGAAGCGCAAAGTGCGGGAATGGATTGTGGGACAGGATCCCCGACAATATGGGTTTGACTTCGGCCTGTGGACGCGCAAGATCGTGGCCGAGATGATTTACCAATACTTCAAGGTGACCTACACACTGCCCGCCGCGGGGCGACTGCTGACGCAGTTGCACATCACGCCGCAGAAGCCGCTGCGCCGCGCGTATCAACGCGACGAGGCCGCGGTGCGGAAGTGGAAGGCGCAGACGTTCCCGCGCCTGAGAAAGCGGGGGAAAACATGGGGTGCGGACATTTTCTTCCTGGACGAGGCCGGCTTCCAATCCGACGCGCCGCTTGGGCGAACGTATGGTTTGAGAGGCCGCCCTCCGGTGGTGCGCACGTCGGGGAAGCGTCAGCGCATCAACGCGATCAGCGCGGTCAATGCCCGCGGTGCGTTCTGGTACAAGACCTACGACGCCAAACTCAACAGTGCGCTGTTCATTCAATTTCTGAAAGATCTCATGAAAACGCGCGTGCGTCCGGTGTTCATGGTGTTGGACAGTCTGCCGGCACATGTGGCCAAGTGTGTGGCGGCCTGCGTGCAGTCGCTGCGCGGCCGACTGGAGCTGCACTTTCTTCCGGGCTACGCCCCCGACCTCAAGGCGGACGAGTTTGTGTGGCACCCTGTCAAGCAGAACGGCGTCTCGAAGAAGCCGCTGCGAGAGAATGAGTCGCTGGCCGCCCGCGTCCAAGAGGACCTCCAGAAGATCAAACGCAAGAAGTCGCTGGCCCGGTCGTTCTTCAATGCGGAAAGTGTGGCATATACAATTTACTGATTAGTACTGCAGCGTCGTCCCCTCGCCGTACCTCGACTGGATCGACACGGACTCCGGAACGCCCGTCATTTCCTGGGTCGCGTTGCACGAGACGAAAGCAAACGCGACGCGTTCGGCCGACGCAGCCCACGCGCGAGTAACCACGAACGGATCCTCGTAAGCGATGCGCATCGCCGGGCGCGACTCCTTGCTGTTCCCGTCGCTCACCGGCTGCTTCTCCAACGCGCTCAGTCGTTGAAACACCTCTCCGGCATCGGCATCGTCGGGCGTGAACCACTCCAAGTGAAGTCGCCCGCGCGAGAGGCTCAACGAAATCAGGGAAGAACCGACCATTCGCGCCTGCCAAATGCGCGACCCGGTGGCGGCGCACATCAGCCCCGCGTAGCCGGCAGATGCGAGGATCAGCGCCACGCACAAGACCTTGCGAGTCGCTTTGCCCCCTCGCGCCAGGCACGAGCCCTACCGATTCACCGGGCCGACTGGCGCCCGGCTCTTGCCTGCTCATCCTGCGTAAGCCGCGTACTCCGCCTCGATCCGCGCCTTCTCCGCCGCGCCGTAATGCACGAACACGCCATAGCGCCACGTCGTCGTCTGGCCTTTCGGCAGGAGGAATTCGCTGTTGTAAGTGCGGTTGGCGTTCATGAAGGCGAACGGCTCGTACACCGCGTACCAGCGCGTGGGGTAGCCGGGGTTTTCCGGGTGGTCGAAGATCGTCATGCCCGCCTGGCGCGGTTTCATGAACTCCGGCGAGCGGTCCAGCTTGCCGGTGAAATCGCACCACTTCGAGCGCTCGGCCGTGACGTTCCAGAAATACTCGAACTCCGCGTTCATCCAGTCGCCGCCGTACAGACTGCGGATCGGCCGCCAGCACAGACCGGAGTAATGCCCCCATCGCCCGAAGCTGTTAAGCGTGCGGTCCTTGCCCAGCGCCGTCAGCTCGATCGTCCAGTCGAGGCGATACGCGCCGTCCTTCGGCGGCAGAATCTCCAGCGTGCGCCGCTCGCCCAGCACCTGCTCGCCGTGCTCGCTGACCCAGTCGATGCGCTGCCCGAACGCCACGGCCCCGGCGTGTCTCGGTTTCGCGTCAAACAGCTCGACGTGCACGCACTCGCCGTAGGGCTTGCTCTTCTCCACGCGCAGCGCCTCGACCTCCCAGAAGTTGATCTCGTCCACGCGCTTCTGCGCAAACCATAAACCAAAGTGCCACACATGATCGTGCGGGCAGACGAGCACGAGGTTCTCCCCCGCATGATCCCCGCAATCCGCCGGCAGCGCGACCACGTCGAAGTGCGGCTTGGACTGCCAGGTCTTGAAGCGATACGACGCCAGCAGCGTCGAGCCGTCGAAGATGCGGATGCGTTCGTCGGTGCGTTCGGTGTGTATGCCCATAAGTCGGTCGGCTCCGGAAAGAACGACTGGTCAGACCTCTTCAAAGGCGGTCCAGTCAAGCCCGAGCTGTTTGATTGCCGCGCGCAAAGTTCCCGCCTTCAGATCTTTCGATCCCCAATCGGGAATGGTCGTCGCGCGCCCGGTAGCCGGATTGCGCCACTTCCGATGCGATCCGCCGCCGCGCCGCGCGACCTCCTCACATTGCAAGGACAGCAACTTGCTGGCGACCTCTCGATATCTCACGGCGTGGCCACCACCGTCTCCAACCACACCGGCCCGTCGCCTTCACACTGCACGAGGTTGGCCGGAAACGCCCGACCGGAATCCTCATACAGTTCGAGCACGGCCTCGAGAGCATCGTTGACATTGGCCAGCGCTTCGGAGGCCGAGTCGCCTTCGGTCAGAAGCTCGGGAAGCAGCGGTGAGGTGACGGTGAATCCGCCCTCCACCTGCGGGGAGAGAACCAGTGGCAGTTTCAACAGCATGGCCTTGACTCCTGTCGCTCACCATCGAGTGCCTGACAGAGATCATACCACGATGTGCTCAAGGCGAAAACGCGCGGCAGGCATGATTGGCGGGCTCCATGCGCGGCGGGGGAATCAGGGCTTTCGCCACCTCACGCGAGGCTCGCCGGATCTTCAAGGTCGAAATAGTTGAGCGAATCCGCGGCGACGAGCCGGCGGGCGAGGGTAGTCTTGCCGCACTGGCGCGGCCCCAGCAGCGCTACGACCCGGCTGCGCCGCAACGCCGTTTGCACCCGCCGCATCTCCGCTTTCCGGTCAATCATGCCGGGAGGATGCGCCATGAAAATCCGTCAGGCAATGACGGATTTTCATGGTCCGGTGAGAGGCCGGTCGCCGGAGTTCGCAGCGTCGCGCGGGATGAAGGTCTGGATTCCCGCCAGCGCGGGAATGATGGGTCTAGTCTAACAAGGTGTCAGGCGAGGCGGTGGTGCAGCGCTGTAGATTACGCGCCGACGCTGTCCATGACGCGGCGGGACAGTTCGCGCACCACGCTGGGCCAGGACTCCTCGGCCACGCGGCGGCTGAGGCGCTCGCGCGCGTGGCGATCCGGCGGGCAGGCGAGCGCGTCGCAGGCGCCGGCGAATTGCTGGGGCGTCTCGATGATGCGCGCGTGCGGAGCATAGCGCTCCACCTCGGGCAGAGGCGTCGAGATCACCGGCAGACCCGCCGCCAGGTACTCGCGCAGCTTGATCGGATTGACGTTCCGCGTCAGCTCGTTCCGTTTGAACGGCAGGAGTCCGGCGCTGAAGCGGGCGCAGTAGGCGGGAAGGTCCGAGTAAGGCCGGCGCCCCAGCAGGCGGACGTTGGGCAGCGCCTGCAGCGGCGACACGTCCGTCCGCGCCTCGCCGAGCAGGACGAACGCATACCGCGGCCGCAGTCGCGCCGCGGCGGCGATCAGCTCGACGTCCACCCAGTGCTGGATCAGCCCGAAAAACCCGAAGATCGGCGCGTCCAGGTCCGCCAGCTCCGTCGGGCAAGGCCAGGGCGCGCGCCACGCCTGCGCGAAATGGTCGTACTCGACGCCGTGGCGCACGAGATGCACGTCGTCGCGGTGATGGCGCTTGGTCAGCGCAAGCTCCTCCGATGAGGCGAACACCACATCCGCGCAGCGCAGCAGCTCGACTTCCTTGCGCGCCACGACGGACGGATCGTAGCCTTCGAACTGGCTGAACTCGTCCACGCAGTAGTAGATCAGCGCCTCCTCGTTGAGCGCGCCGCGCAGAAAGGCCGTGTCGGGGGCAAACGACCAGACCTGCACCGGCAGCGATCGCCCGGCGCACAGCGATTCCAGCGGCGCGCGCAGTTGGCGCACCAGCAGCGCGCGATTGACCCGGTCGCACCACCGCGACCTCCCCCCCGGCACGACGATCGGCGTCACCTGCATCATGCCGGGTCTCACCGCGCTGGCGCCGCGTGCCGCACGCAAAAGCGTCCGAAGCGCCTTCCCCGCGTCGGAGCCGTTGGCGCGCGGACGCCGCGACCCGTGATAATTGACCCACAAGACGCGATTCGAGCGCGCCAACTCTCGCATGATGTGGTGCTTGCCCGTGGGATCGAAATCATAATCGCTGGCGATGCACACGATCACGCGGTTCGCCAGGATCGGCGCTTCCGCAGGACTCGGCGGCGATCCGCCTTCGCAATCATCCAGCGCGGTCGAGCCTTCGCACGGATGATGCGGGCGATATCCGCCATGCCCATGCGGGTGAGAAAGCACCGGCAAAGAGGCATCCTCGACCCTCTCGCCGCGACGCTGCGCCGCGACCCTACCCTGCGTGTCCGTGTCCGCGACCGTGCTCACTTGGAGTCCTTCCCCTCAAGATAATAGTCGCGGTAGTAGTTGTAGTACCTCTGATACCCGTACCCGTATCCGTAGCCGTAGCCGTACCCGTATCCATACCCCGCGTGCGGACGGTCGCGCCCAATGACCAGTCCGCCGATGATGGGCACGTTGTTGGCCTGCAGCAGGCGGACGGCCGTTCGCGCCGTGCTTTCGTGCGTGTAGTTGAGCCGGACGATGACCAGCACGCCGTTGCACATTTGCCCGATGATGCCGGCGTCCGTGACGGTGGTGGCGGGCGGCGTATCGACGAACGTGTAGTGAAACTCGCTGTTCATGCGACGGATGAGCTGGCGCGCCAGCGGATTGCTGAGGAGCTCCGCGGCGGAGCGGTCCTTGGCGCCGCCCGCGGGAATGAAGAACAGGTTCGGCAGCGGCGTCGGCTGGATCACGTCCTCATACGAGGCCTCCCCCGCCAGCACATCGGTCAGCCCCGGCTTGCTGGGCAGGTTCAGCAGCTTGTGCAGCGTGCTGCGGCGGAAGTCGCCGTCCACCATAAGCACTTTCTGATGGCGAATTTCCGCCATGATGCAGCCGAGGTTCAGCGTGGTCACGCTCTTGCCCTCGCGCGGGATGGCGCTGGTGATGGCGATGACCTGATGCTCGCCCTGCGGGTTCTGGCTCAGGAGCCGGGTTCGCAGGGATCGGTACTGCTCCGTGACGAGCGAAGATTTTTCGTAATACGCCACCAGCGATTCGGCCATGCCGGGGACCGGCGGCGGCGGCGCGACGTGTTCCTGCGCGGGGGCATCGTGCAAGGGTGGCGGCTTGATCGCCGTCGCGTCGAGCAGGGCGGTGGAGGACGATAAGCCGGGCAGGGCGCTGGACGACGGCGCAGCGCCTGACGACGGCGCACGGCGGCTCATCGCGTCCTTGCGCTCCTGTTCCGCCCGTTTGAGAGCCTCTGCCATCCTGCCCATAAGACGTCCGTTCTCTGCGCGCTGACTGCTGCGCCATCGTAGGGCGGGCTATGCCCGCCGAGCTGCCTGCCTCACGCCGCGGTGGGCGCTCCGTGCTTTGGGCTGAAACCCGACAGACCCCGCCGAATCACCCTCCCCCGGCCCCTCCCTTGAAGGGAGGGGAGTTGCGGATGGCCCCTTAGTATCTTCTGAATGTCGGCCGGTTGTTGTCGTCGTCTTCCTCGTCATACTCGTCCGAGGCATCCATCACCTGTGCCGGCGCCTTGTAGGCCTCCATCACCGGCGCGATGGGGAAGAGCACCTCGCGGATGCGCTGCCCGAGCCACGCCAGCGGCGTCGGCGGCACGTACACGATGTCCTCCGGCTCGATCAGGACGTTGGCGCTCACGTCGCCCGTGCGGATCATGTAATCCACGTCCACGACGATGGTGCGGCGGTCCTTTTCGTTCGGACTGGGGCGCAGGATCTTCACCTGGCTCGTCCACGACATGAACGAAACACCCGAACGCGCGATGACGTCCATCAGCGTGTCTCGACCCGTGTAGGTGTGCGGGCCGACGCCGCCGACTTCGCCGAATACGTAGTACTTCTTGCTGTTGTAGTTCGCCACGCGGACGCTGACTTTCGGATCCACGTAATACTCGTTGAGCAGCACCTCCAGCTTGGCGCCGATCTCCTTGGCCGTCATGCCGCTGACCTTCACGTCGCCCAGCAGGCGCAGGCTGATCTTCCCATCCGGCTGAATGCGCGCGGCCTCGCCGTCGATTTCGAGGATTCGCGGCGCGCTGATGAGAACGGAATCCGGGACGCCCACGCGATATTCGATCGCGGAAGTCTCATGCTCATGCGCCTGCAGGAAGTCGAGGATGTCCTCGTTCTTGTGCGAGCATCCGCTTGCCGCGAGGAACGTGAGGCTCCACAGCCCGGGCAGCGCCAGCCCCGTCGCCGTCGCTGCGCGTGCGATGCGGCGCGGCGCCGGGGGTCTGATCGTGCTCACCGTAAATGCGCTCATCATGACTCTCGAATCGTCGTGCGCTTTCGCGACGGTCTTGCGGACGACGTCCGGCCGCCCGCCAAGGCGCGGCGCGAGCCGGCATCGTCCGCGAACTGCATCGTTTATCGGGTGCGCACGGGGCGATCTGAAAACCGCGGACCCGCGCCGGCGGGCTTGAGCGGAAGGCCCGGCAAGATAAGGCGGTTATCGGCCCCGGCGCTGCGTCCGTTGAGCCGGCCTCGCGCAAGGATCGACGCGGATTCGGCGAGGCTTGCCTGCGCGCCTTAACCGCTCGGCGCGTTGGACCGATAGGTCCGATGGCGGCCCGATAAGGCGACCCGAACCTAAACCCGTTCCGTGGATGCCGCCGGTGACGGATCCGTCCGCCCGGCCGCGTCCGAGGGCGTCGGCCTGGCCGTCCGCGACGAGCACGGAGCAAGCGATCGCATGTACCTGAACTTCTTCGGCCTGCGTGAAGCGCCCTTCAACAACACGCCCACTCCGCGCTTTTTCTTCTCCACCCCCGAGCATGATGAAGCGCTCGCCTGCCTCATCTACGTCGTGCGGGAGTCGAAGGGATTGGCGCTCCTGACGGGCGAGGCCGGCACCGGCAAGACGCTCGTCTCGCGCATGTTGGTCGCGCATTTCGGCGGCAGCGCCACGTTCGCCGCGATCCATCAGGGATGCACCTCGCCCGCGGACCTTCTCGAAGCGATCTGCGCGGAGTTTGGGGTCGAGGTGGAGCCGGGCAGCGGGCGCGGCACGCTCATCAAGGCGCTGCAGGACTTTCTCGTCACCGAGTTCGCCGCCAACCGCTCCGTCGTCCTCGTCGTGGACGAGGCGCAGAACCTCTCCGTCGAGTGCTTTGAGCAAATCCGCATGATCGGCAACCTCGACGCCGAGGACGCCAAGCTCCTGCACGTCATCCTGCTCGGCCAGCCGGAATTGCACTCCGTCATCCGCTCACCGCGCCTCCGCCAGTTGCGCCAGCGCGTCTTCCGCGGCTTCCATCTCAAAGCCCTCACGCTGCAACAGACCGCCGACTACATCCGCCATCGGCTCAAGGTGGCCGGCGCGACGCGCGAAGATCTCTTCGACGACGACGCGATCCGCGCCATCCACACGTTCTCCGGCGGGCTGCCGCGGATGATCAACACCGCCTGCGACAACGCGCTGCTCAGCGCGTACGCCGAAAATCAGGACCGACTCAGCGGCCCCTTCGTCGCTGACGTCATCTCTCAAATCCTGCCCGACGCCTCCGCGCCGTCCACCGCCGTGCAGGATCGCGTGCCCATTCGCCCGCGCTCCGGTCGCGCCGCGCCGCCGCGGACGCTTGCCGCCGGTTCGAACTCGCGAGGTGATTTGACTTCGCCCTCGCTGCAGATCAACAGCGCTTCAGGCCGTGCCGCCGAGAGTGTTGACAACAACCGCAACGACCTTTCAAACGATCTCAACAGCCAGTCGGCCGCCTTGGGGCGCTCGCTGGACAGCCGCCTCGATCGACTCGAGCTGGCGAACGCCCGTCTCGACAAGCTTGAAGACCGCCTGTCGCACATGGCCACGGACATGATCCGAAGCCGCCGGTTCGATCGCGCCGTGTCCGGTCGCGTGCCGACCCGCCCGCCGGCGGACGAGCAGCGCCAGCGCCGCCAGTCGCAGTCGCTCCTGAAAATGACCACGCTGGTGCGCGGCGTTATCCAGCACTTGCGCCTGCTCTCCGATCGCATGGACGATGCCGACGCGACGCGCCCCGCTCCCACCGGCGACGCCCGCGCGAGCCGCGCCCTCGCGCGACGCGAGTCCGGTGACTTGGGCCCGGAGATCCTGCGCGAAGCCTCCGCCTCGCGTGAACAGGTTCTTCCCCGATACGAGTGGACCGCCCAGCCGGCCGCGACCGCGCCGTTCAATCCGCTCGACGCGCTGGCGCTGTCGCTCGACAAAACCGGTCTGGATGGATTCGACGATCTGGCGATCGCCGCGGCCGCGGCCGGCGAGTCACGCGACGAAGCGCGGATCGCGAATCCGACATGGGGCGCGGTGAAAGAACTTGAATCGCTGGTGTGCGCGGCTTCCACGCCAAGGCACGACGTCGAGTTCACGCAGGTCGATCGCCATTTTTGCGAGCCGGGGCCGGCAATGATCAACCATGAGCAGGAATCGTCGGACCACGAGTCGGGACGGTTCGGCGGCGAGGGGGCGACGGTCCAGCGTACCTCCACCGCGGACGACTCCCCACTGTTGGGCAGCCTGCGCGGGCTGCTCGATCTCATGCAGGCCTCGTAAGCCAGGGTCGCTCCACGTGTTGTCAGGTTCCTTGCTCTGGGCGACTCCGGCGAGCAGCGATTCCGCGGTGCGTCTCAACCGGGCGGCTGAACCTGGCGGCGCTTCATGAAGAACACCTCGCGCCCGCGATCGCGATACTCCACGCGATCCATGTACGCGCGCATGAGCATGATGCCGCGCCCGCTGGGGACGGATATCCGCTCCGGCGCGGTCGGGTCCGGGACCGCCTCCGGGTCGAAGCCCGGACCTTCGTCGCGGATGATGAAGCAGGCCTTTTCCTCGTTGATGCCGTAGCGGATGACGACCTTCTTGCAGGGGTCGCAGCGGTTGCCGTGCTTGACGGCGTTGGTGAGGGATTCCTCAAGCGTGAGCTTGATGGCAAAGGTGGTTTCGTTGCAATAGCCGCAGCGGCGCAGCTCGCGGAGGATGTCGGCCTCGGGTTTCTTGGCCTCCTCGAGGCTGCTGGGAAACTCGACCTCCACGTAGGTGCTCTCGTTATCGGGGTCCACGCACCGCGTCATGACCGTCCTCGCGGATGGGCGAACGGACCGGCGCCGCCCAGGTTTCATCCGAAAGCCGCCAGGGCGCCCGCCTCGTCGTCGTGGATCTCGAAGACGTGGTTGAGCCGCGTGATCTTGAAGACCTCGTAAATCTGCGGAATGATGCCCGACAGCTTCAACGTCCCGCGACCCTCCTGCACCTTCTGCCGCAGCGTGATCAACATGCCCAGCGCGGCGCTGGTCATGTGCTCCACGTTGCGGAAGTTCAGGAGCAGACGGATGCCGTCGTTGCGCTCGATCAGACCGGTCAGCTCCTCGGAAATCTCGCTGATGACCAGCTCATCGAGGATCTTGCGGTCGGCAAACTCCACCACGGTCGCCTGACCGGTGGAACGAAGCGTGATATGGGATCTGGGTTCCGCCATCACAGGTCAATCCTGCCGCGACTTCATGCAAAACAAGTCGATAACTTGGACGGTAAGTCTATGCCGCCCTCCGTGCAAGTCAATCGCGGCGACCGGATGCCCGGTTTCGGGCGCGGGGGAACCGGTTTCGAGCGCGGGGGTGGGCGCATTCTGACCCCGAATCGGGGCGGCACCTCCGGGTGGTGCGTCAGGGTGGCACCCTGATTCGAAGGCAGAATGCGGTTGCACTGACATGATTGCCCACCCCGCACGGAAAGGGAGCAACGCGACGGCACGCGGGATGCTATAATCCTTATGAGACCCCTTAGGCGCGGTGTTTTGAAGGCTGGTTGTTCGAGCATCATGAAATCCTCCCGTCGAGGCGGCTGGCTGTGGGTCGCTGTGATTCTGCTGGCAGTCCTGTTGCCCACGCGCACGGCGTGGGCCTGGGGACCGGCTACCCATGTCGAAATCGCCGGCGAGGTGCTGCGGAACCTGGGTCTGATCCCCGCCGCGCTCGCCGTGCTGCTAGCGCGGCAGCGCGCGGCGTATCTGTACGGCGCGGTGGCGGCCGACATGGTCTTCGCCAAGCGCATGAGCCGCGTCCGCCAGTTCTGCCACCACTGGTCCACCGGGTTTCGCCTGCTGCAGCGCGCGGCCGCCGAGCCGGATCGCGCGTTCGCCTACGGATATCTGTCGCACCTTGCGGCGGACACGGTCGCGCACGGCAAGTACGTTCCCCGGCAGATCACGCTGACCGGGTGCACGATGAACTTCGGGCATTTTTACTGGGAGCTGCGCGCGGACACGCTGGCGTCCGGCGACGCGTGGTCGAACCTGCGGACGGTGCTGGATGAGGACCACGACGCCCACCACCTCGCGCTCTCGCGGCACCTGACCGGCACGTTTCTGCCTTACGCGCTGAACCGGCGGCTGTTTGCGGGCATGAACCAGACGGTGCTGCACCCGCTGCCGCGCCGTGCGGTCGAGACGATGGCCGACTACTCGCGGCATTCGCTTTCCAGCGATCTCGTGTCGCGCTACCAGAGCGAATGCGTGGACCGCACGTTCGATCTCCTCAATCGCCTGCAGTCCAGCGCGCTCCTGCGCGAAGACCCCAACGGCGCCACGGCGCTGACCCGTGTCCGCGTCGTGCGGCGCGATCTCAAACGTCTGAAGCGCCGCGGCGAGGCCGTTGAACCCTACGCCCGCGAGCTTGCGGCGGGGCTTGGACCCGCGCCGTTGAGCGATCCACGGCGCGAGTCGATGCCCTGGGCCGTGGGATTTCCCTCACCCGCGCCGCATCAGGCGTGCCGCGCGCCGGCCGGCGATGCGGTTCTATCGCCATGACGACCGCGGCTGACGCCTCCCTTCGTAGCCTGAGGGGCGCGTCAGAACCCCCCACGCAAGTGGGGGGCTTGAGTTTTGCTGTGCCGGGTCGGACATGGCTCGCGCCATCGCCGCGTGCGTCATCCTGGCCGCGTTCGCAGGCTGGACCAAGCCCTGTTCGCGCCGGATCCACCTGCTTCATTCCAACCCCCCACTTGCGTGGGGGGCTTGAGCTTTGCTGTGCCGGGTCGGACATGGCTCGCGCCATCGCCGCGTGCGTCATCCTGGCCGCGTTCGCAGGGTGGACCAAGCCCTGTTCGCGCCGGCTCCACCTGCTTCATTCCAACCCCCCACTTGCGTGGGGGGTTCTGATGGAACCGGTCACTCGTGCTCGTAGGCCCAGTCGCCGATCCGCTCGATCCCTCTGCCGTCGCGCGTGTCGGGGTAGTTTTTGAGCGGCCAGTAGGTGAACCTGTCGAAGTTGATCGCTCCCGATGAGCATGGAACAGAGAGGCTCCAGCGGTTTTCCTCCGACGGGTTTCCCTGCGGACCGGTGACGGGATCCGACTTCTTCCCGTCGGACGTTACCCGGTAAAACCACCGCGGATAGGCGTTCATGCCGGTCGTCGGAACCTCGGGCAGATAAATCGGCACCAGCTCATCCAGCGAAGTCGGAGGGCGACCCTCCACTTGCTCAAAGGCCTCGATCGCTTCGATCAGCGGTCGGCTGCGCTCCGCAAGGGCGGCGAAGGCTTCACGTCGGATGTTCCATCCCCATCGGGGAACGATGAAGAGGGCAGCGATCCACGCGAGCGAGGCCGCCAGCACGGGCGCATGCCACGGCCGTCGGCGTCGAACACACATCGCCCCAGACGTGACGATCGCGGCGGGAACGGCGATGCAGGCCGGAAGGAACATCAGGTGGGCGAAGAAGAGCAGGCCCATTGACCCATCCGGCGCTACCGCGCGCGCCTCAGCGAACAGAATAACGCCCCCCGCACACACCGCTGGAAGCGCCCCCGCGAGCAGCCCGAATCCCAGAACGGACGCCATCCATCCTGGCCAACGGGCGGGATGGTCTGAAGTCGATGGAAGCATGAGTGACAACGAATACCGGCACCGACGCATGGACTCAAGCGTCCCGGGAATGGGAGGCCGAATCACGAGCGAGAATCCGGCCCCGGCGGCGTTATGCGTACGTGCGGCTGTTCGCGCACCCGTGTGCGGCAGTATCCTCCCGGCGCCGGCGGCATTATCCTCGGCCGGGAGGCGCGTCATGACTCTGCTGCACATTGTCGTCTTTTCGGCGGTCGTCCTCATCGTGGCGTACGTCACGATGGGACGCCTGCTGGCGCGCCTGCTGCGGCTGGATCCGGACGCGCGCACGCCGGCCGTGGCGCTGCGCGATGACGTGGACTATGCGCCGATCGGGTCGAAGACGCTGCTGAGCCAGCATTTCTCGGCCATCGCCGCGGCCGGGCCGATCGTCGGGCCGATCCTGGCGGGCGTGATGTTCGGCTGGCTGCCGGCGCTGGCGTGGATCCTGGTCGGGTCGATCTTCATCGGCGGCGTGCACGACATCACCTCGCTGACGGCCTCTATCCGCCACAAGGCGCGCTCGATCGCCGAGGTCGTCCGCGAGCACATGAGCCGCCGGTCGTACGTGCTGTTCATGATCTTCGTCTGGCTGGCGCTGGACTACATCATCGTGGCGTTCACGGACATCACGGCGTCGTCGTTCGTCGGCGAGGTTCCGCTGGAGAACGACCAGGTCGTCACGGGACCGGGCATCGCCACGTCGTCGCTCCTCTATCTGATCCTGCCGGTGATCATGGGCGTGCTGCTGCGGTACACCAAGCTGGGGCTGGGGCGCGCGACGCTGATGTTCCTTCCGCTCGTGGGCTTGGCGATCTGGGCGGGGCAGAAGCTGCCGCTCGACCTTGCGGAAAAGCTGCGCCTGTCCGAGTTGGACGCGAGAAAAGTCTGGAACCTGCTGATCCTGGGCTACTGCTTCGTCGCGTCGCTGGTGCCGATGTGGTGCCTGCTTCAGCCGCGAGGCCACCTCGGCGGGTACTTCCTGTTCGTGTCGCTGGTGGGCGGGGCGCTGGGGCTGATCCTCTCGCGCGAGCCGATCGCGTATCCGAGCTTCACCGGATGGGAGGCGACGGCGGGCAAGCCGCTGCTGCCCATGCTCTTCATCACCATCGCGTGCGGCGCGTGCTCCGGCTTTCACTCGATCGTCGCTTCCGGCACGACCTCCAAGCAGCTTCGCAAGGAGACGGACGCCAAGCTTGTGGGATACGGGGCGATGCTGATGGAGGGCATGGTCGCGGTGATCTCGCTGGCGTGTGTGATGCGACTGGCGCAGGGCGACCCGCTGCTCAAGAGAGATCCGAATTTCCTTTATGCCACGGGCATCGGCAGTTTTCTCAACGTCTTCGGCGTTCCGCTGGCGTTTGCCACGTCGCTCGCGCTGATGGCGTTCACCACGTTTGTGTATGACACGCTCGACGTCTGCACGCGACTGGGGCGGTACATTGTGGAAGAGCTGACCGGCTGGCGAGGCCGCACCGGGAAGGTCTTTGCAACGGTGGTGACGGTCGGCGCGCCGATCCCGTTCCTCATCCGGAAGAGCGTCGATGCCTCCGGCAAAGCGGTCCCGGCGTGGAAAGTCTTCTGGGAGCTTTTCGGCGCCAGCAACCAGCTCCTCGCGGCGCTGACGCTGATCGGCGTGACGGTGTGGCTGTGGCAGACGCGGCGGCAGAAGTGGGTTTTTCTGGTGTGCGGGCTTCCGACGGTGATCATGTATGTGATGAGCACGTGGGCGCTGGTGCGCATCATCCGGCGGGAGCTGACGCCGTGGGTGGAGCAGGGCTTCGCCTTCGGGTCGCTGACGACCGTGGGCGTGGTGGCCGTGGTGCTCGTGGGTCTGGCGATGCTCATGCTGGTGGACGCGGTGCTGGTGTTTGTGGGTTCGGGGGGAGGGCCGCGCGCAGCCGAGGCCGTGCCGGCGTGAGAACGTGTTTGAGAGGGCTTGGCACGAAGCCGCGGCCGCGAGCAAGTGGTTCACGCACTCTGTCGAAATTGCCACGCCTTGGCCCGAGTGGTCCGATCCCGTCCGTCCAACTGGCATCGTCCGCTTGCTTCGTGCCATCGTGCGCGTTCCCGGGTAGAATCAAGGACCGATGGACTTCGATGAGCAGATGCGCAGGGGCGGCAAGGCCGCGATCCATGAAGCGGGGAGATTCTTCATGCGCGACGATCCGGTGCATCAGACGCTGCGCGAGATCGCCCGGCGACTTGACGAAATGGGAATCGCCTACGCGGTCGTGGGCGGCATGGCGCTCGTCGCGCACGGCTACCTGCGGACGACGGTGGACGTCGACCTGCTCGTCACGAGTGAATCGCTCAAGCGGATTCACGAACGACTCGACGGCATGGGCTATCTGCCCCCGTTTGAAGGCAGCAAGAACCTGCGCGACACGCGGACGGGGGTGCGGATCGAGTTCATCGTCGCGGGGCAGTATCCCGGCGACGGCAAGCCGAAACCGGTGGCGTTCCCGGACCCCGCGGCCGTCTCGGTGGCCGAGGAAATTGACGGCGTTCGCTATGTCAACTTACCGACACTCATCGAGCTGAAGCTGGCAGCGGGCATGACGAATCCGGGCCGCCTGCGCGACCTGGCCGACGTTCAGGAGTTGATACGGGTGTTAAAGTTGCCGAGAGGGTACGGCAAGAAGCTCAATCCGTATGTGAACGCAAAGTTTGAAGAATTGATCGGCGCCATACAGCAGGATAGTTCCCCAAGTTCATGACCAAACAGATAGACGAACCGAAGACTGTTTGGATCCTCGGAGCAGGATTCTCCAAACCGGCGGGCATGCCGCTGGCGACGGAGTTGCTCCCCTTGCTCATTAAGCGCCTGGGGGTCACTGACGACGACGACATGAGCGGTTGGTTGCACAGCCTTGCCGCGCGAATGCGCTGGCTTCAATATTGTGACGAAGCCGCTGGACTCAGGATCAACATTGAGCAAATCTTTCACTACGCCTGTTTCGATGCGCTGACCCACAAACTGAGGCAGCACGTCTGCAAGGTCGGACGCGGCGACGGTCCCGACACACCTTCAAACCAGGCGGAAGCCATTGAGAGTTGGCTGAGCTGGGCTGAATACTCGCTCGTCGACGTGGTCGTGAAGAAGGAGGGCAAGTCACGTCTTAGCAAACTCAAGAGCTGGGCTTCTGCGGTCCGGCATGCCGACTCAATTCTGACATTCAATTACGACACACTCGCCGAGCGCGCATTGGAAAGAGCGAAGAAGTCATGGAATCACGGCACCGTGCTGGACGCAGATCGCCGAACGGGTATTCCCGTTTTCAAACTGCACGGCTCGGTAGACTGGAATATTGCCGACCGGACGAAGAATCTCTCCAAGTGCGACCTTCTCTTTGACAAGCCCAACCTCAATCGACGCAAGAATCGCCGTCGCACCACCCACGTTGAGGAGGATTGTCGACTGTGGCGATTCAGATCCAGGAAACAGATGAGCGACTGGCTCAGCGGTCGGGACCTACAGTCTCAATCACCAAAGGCATGGTTGCAACGTCCGGCCCTTGCGGGTTTGGGGCCGCATAAAGAGCTTCACGCCGTTCCCGGTTTGGGGGAAGTCTGGATACGCGCGATGCAAGCCGTGCATCAGGCTAACCGGATAGTCGTGATCGGTTTCCAGATGTCCGACTTTGACGCGATGGCACAGTTGCAGTTTGCTGCGTCGATGATGAAGCGCCACGAAGGGCGCCGCTCCCCGCGCATGACGGTCATCGACCCCGGCGCTTCCGATCCCGCCTTCTCTCAGCGTTTCCTTCGCGTTTTCGGCGACGTGAGATTCATCCCGGAAAGGCATGAGGGGCTCGACTGGAGTCGGCTTTAGTGATCCAGCGGCGTTCGACCCGCCCAGACTTCGTCGGCTCCATGCGGATGCATGCCGACACCCCACGATTGGAAGGAACAGCATGGTAGTGACGGTTCCTTATAAGGCAGTCGAGATGCTCTTTCGCCGGTTCCTCAGGTGGGCTGCGCCGCTGCGGCCTGAGGATGCGCTGAGTCCGGGCGAAATGGCGCAGCTTGCTGACCGCGTGAAGAAGTTCGAGCGGAGGGCCTATCCTATGTGCATGGGAGTGTTGTTCGGCGCCGCGTTCTTGTTCGGATGCGCGGCACATCGCCTCGATTTGGCGACACAGCCGCCAACTGTTGACCCCGTTTGCGACACGCGCGAACTAACACCGTGGTTGTGTACCGGGTTCTTCGCCGGCAGCCTGATCTGCCTGGCGCCCTGGGCCTGGTATCAGCGTCGACGGTGGGGAATCGACGAAGCTCTGTACCTTCGATACGAAATGACCCGATGGCAGGCCGACCTGAGCAGGATCAAGAAGCCCACGATTATCGGTTTCGTCGTTCTTGGGTTGGTGTTCGCCGTTTTTGCATGGCGCGAGGGAGAAGTCGTGGACACAAATGGCATGCGCTTCTGGGTCGGCGCGCTGGATGTCAAGAGTCGGGAGTACTCGGAAGTCTCCTCGATCACCGTTTACGATGGATTCATCGCGCCAATCGGCAGCCGCGTAGACCGCCTCAACCTTGAGGTGCAATTCCAGCTCGGTCCGCCGCTTCGAATCCAGGAGCGGGGACGTTGGCTTCCGCCCGAGCAGCTCGAGAGAATCGCGAACCTCATCAGCGAGAAGAGTGGTCAATCGGTGAGTCGGTCCGGCACCCGACCATAGGTCAGTTCACCACTCGTTCCTTCTTGGCCCCAATTTCGCCCCTTGAGTGCTGCTCCGAGCATCCTGACAATCTGACCGATGATTCAGCGCCGCCCAACGCGTCAAGTTCACGTCGGAGCCGTGCCCCTAGGCGGCGGTGCGCCGTCCGTGCTCCAGACCATGACCGCCGGGTACACGCACGACGTAAACGCCTGCGCGTACAAGCTTCGGACGCTCGCGCGATCGGGCGTCGGCGGACACTCGCGTTTTTGATCTTCCGCCGCTAGAATCCAAGTCATGGATGCACCTCAATTCGAGACCACGAACCCCGCCGCCGCAAACCGGCTCGCCGCGGCCCGGATGGACCGCGGCGTGTTCGAGTTCGGCACGCTCAATGACGACGACGGCGAGCGGGAATTCTGGCTGAGCCGCACGCCGGAGGAACGGCTCGAAGCGGCGGAGCTTCTTCGGCAGATCAATTATGGTGACAGCGCGATTACCGGCCGACTTCAGAGAGTTTTTGAATTTGCTGAACTCGGAGCGGGTTGAGTACCTGCTCGTCGGCGGCTATGCGATCATCCACCACGGAAGACCTTGGGCATGAATGAGCGGCCTTCACATGCGGATATGGACAGGATGCTCTTGTGGCTTAATCGCTTGGCGCGAACCCTCGGCGCGAAGCGCGACATCCAAGTGGAGGAGCTTATTGACAGCACGCCGGGTTTGACGGACTTGGATCCGATCGACCTATACTTTGCCGTCGATGAAGAATTCGGCATCGTTTCATTGCCGGGGGATATCAACTCCTACACCGGTGTGGACCTTGTGGCTCAAATGTCGCGCGATGATTGGGTTCGAGAACATGGGTTCGCCAGCACATGGGCGGGACTCGCGCGATTCATTTTGCCGCGACTCGGAAGCGTTCCCCTGCAACCCGCCACGATCCTGGGAAAGTGCTGCGGCGAGGCCGGCGCCTACTTTGCCATACGAGACGTTCTTGAAGAGCAGGGATCATGCTTGCGGGCGCGGAAGCCCAGCGACCGGATCGCTGAACGGTTTCGCGGTCGAGCGCTCCTTCGGCTATGGCCCCGGCTCCGCTGGCTGGCGGGAGATTCGCTTCCCGACTTGCGCCAGATGTGCGGATACTCACTCGGTGAATCGGCTTGGGTTGTTGCGGTGTTGAGCGCGCTTGCGAGCCTGTTGTGTTTTCTCCGATCCCGATTGGAGTGCGCGGTAGCAATCGCTTGTGTGTTCGTCGTCTCCGCACTCTTAGCTCGTATCACGCGTCGCCGATACCCCCTGCTCCCATCAGGCGTCAATTCGATGAAGGACCTTGCGCGCTTGGTGTGGGCCACGCGCCTGTCAACGGATCCCGCTTGTGATCGGGCGGGTCACCGATGAATGCACGCCGTCCAACCCGTCAAGTCCGCGTCGGCTCCGTCCCGCTCGGCGGCGGGGCGCCCGTCGTGCTGCAGACCATGACCGCCGGCTACACGCATGACGTGGACGCCTGCATCGCCGAGATTCAGAAGCTCGCCCGCGCGGGGGCGGACATCGTCCGCGTGGCCGTGCCGGAGAAGGCGGACACCGAGGCGCTCAAGCACATTCTCCCCGCCTCGCCCGTGCCCATCGTCGCCGACGTGCACTTTCATTTTCAGCGGGCGCTGGAAGCCATCGAGGCCGGCGTGCACAAGATCCGCCTCAACCCCGGCAACCTTCAGGACCGCGGGCAGGTGCTCCGCGTCATCGCCGCGTGCAAGGAGCGGCGCGTGCCCATCCGCGTCGGCGTCAACGAGGGCGGCATCGTCGAGCGCCGCGACAAGGACGCCCGCGCGGAGGAGCGGGCCACGCTCTCCCAGGACTACGCCGGCGGGCTGATCCGCCTGATGATCGAGAAGACCGAGGAATACCTGCGCATCTTCGACGAGGCCGACTACCACGACATCGTCATCTCCGCCAAGTCGATCGACCCGCGCATCGTCATCGACGCCTACACCGCGATCAGCGCGCGGTTCGACTTCCCGTTGCACCTCGGCGTCACGCACGCCGGCCCGCCGGAGACGGGTCGCATCCGCAGCATCACCGCGCTGGGCACGCTGCTCGCGGGCGGCTTCGGCGACACGATCCGCATCTCCTACGCGGCCGACCCGGTGTACGAAGTGGAGGACGGCAAGGAGCTGCTCTGCTGCCTGGGCCTGCGGAGTCGGACGGAGCCGGAGCTGATCGCGTGCCCCGCGTGCGGGCGGATCGAGGTGGACCTGTACAAGCTGGTGACCGACGTGCGGCACCGGCTCGCGCAGGAGAAGCTGCCGCCGCTGAAGCTGGCGGTGATGGGCTGCGTGGTGAACGGTCCGGGCGAGTGCGAAGGGGCGGACGTGGCCATCTTCGCGGGCAAGGGCAAGGGGATCATCTACGTGCAGGGCGAGCAGAAGGCGATCGTCGCGGAGGCGCAGATGCTCGATGCGCTGCTGAGCGAATGCCGCGATTTCGCGGAAAAAGTAGCCCGCGGCGAGGCCACGCTGAAGAACGCCCAGGTGGACATCAAGCCGCCGGACCCCTTGCCGAGGGGGGATGGGACGATTTCGCTGGTCGTGATCTGAAAGCAGCCGTGGATAGGATTCCCGTTGCGCGTTAAGCTGACCGAAACGAACGGTAAGACTGATGTCGATGCGATTCACTCGGATACATCTTGAGAACTGGCGGAACTTCACACTAGTCGACGTCGCCTTGCAGCGACGCGCGTTTCTTGTGGGTCCGAATGCTTCAGGAAAGTCCAATCTGCTTGACGCACTACGATTCCTTCATGACATCGTCTCTGTCGGTGGTGGTTTCCGAGCCTCGGTCCAGAAGCCAAGGGGCGGCGTCTCAAGGATCCGCTGCTTGTCCGCGCGCAAGTATCCTGATATCTGTGTTCGGGTCGACGTGGGTGACGATGATAGGCTCGACCAGTGGTCTTACGAGCTGAGGTTCAGTCAGGACAACCAGCGCCTACCAACGATCAAGGCCGAAATCGTCCACCGGAATGGGAAACGGCTCCTGAACCGTCCTGACAGCGCTGACGAAGTCGATCCCGCACGGTTGACGCAAACCTACCTTGAACAAGTAAACGTGAACCGGGAGTTTCGTGACTTGGTCGATTTTTTTCAAGGCGTGAAGTATCTCCACCTTGTGCCTCACCTGGTTCGCGATCCTGATCGCTCGATCGGCCTGAAGAACGACCCGTTCGGCGGGGATTTCCTTGAACAAATAGCCCTTACGACTGACCGGACGCAACAATCTCGCCTTCGCAGGATTCGTGACGCGCTGACGTTCGCCGTTCCCCAACTCACCGAACTTGAGTTGGATCGCGACGATCGTGGCAAGCCGCACCTGCGAGGCAGGTACGAACACTGGCGGCCTCAGGGTGCCTGGCAGACCGAGTCCGACTTCTCAGACGGAACCTTGCGATTGCTGGGCCTCCTTTGGGCAATCCTGGACGGATCGGGAACACTCCTGCTCGAAGAGCCGGAGCTCTCGCTGCATCCCGAGGTCGTTCGACATTTGCCGCAGATGTTCGCCCGGGTGCAGCGCCGAACCGGACGTCAGGTTTTGCTGAGCACCCACGCGCCAGAGCTTTTCAGGGACGAGGGCATCGGGCTGGATGAGATCGTTCTTTTGGAACCCGGTCCGGAAGGCACAAACGTCCGGACTGCCGCGGAGTACTCGCAGATCAGGGTGTTGCTTGAGGGCGGGCTGTCGCTTCCCGAAGCGATCATTCCCCATACCAGGCCGGCGCAGGCTCAGCAGTTGCTGCTGTTCGGAGAGCCGTGAAGTGCGCCGGGCCACCCCGATCGTCATGTCGATAGCGGTTGAGGGCGACGTAGATGAGTCCGTGGCCCGGCGAATCGCAAGCTCTGTGGGCATCGAAATCGGCCGCGTCCACGGGAAGTACGGCAAGAGTTTCCTCGAAAAAAAGGCACAAGCGTACAACAACGCTGCTCGATTCGCGCCATGGTTGCTCCTGGTCGATTTGAATCACGCTTACCCCTGTGCGCCGAGCCTCCGCCGCGACTGGATGCCGAGCAGCTCACCGTACATGTCCTTCCGCGTCGCGGTGAGAGAGATTGAGGCCTGGATCATGGCGGACCGCGAGCGACTGGCGAAGTTCCTGCAGATTCCGGCGAGACTGGTTCCGTCTGACCCCGAGGCGATTGAACACCCGAAAGAAACCCTTGTTCAATTGGCGATGCAGTCTCGAAGCAGGCTGATCCGGCAGGATATGGTCCCTCGCCCCTCAGGCGGCAGGAGCGTTGGACCCTTGTATTCGACCCGGTTGATTGAATTCGTTGGCAACGTCGAAAGCGGCTGGAGGCTGGAGGCTGCGCGGGCGGCGAGTCGGAGTTGCGAAATGTGCGTCCGCGATCTTGAGAAACTCAGGGATCGATACGCAAACGCCCTAAAGAGATGAACGAAGCTATTCACCCTCCTCCTCCAGATCGAACAGGGCTGGTAACCCGACACCCACGCCGAGAAAACTCAGTGACGCGCCTCACTGCTCTGATTCGGTCGCAGAAATCAAAGCATGGTCACGGATTGTGAACCACCCCATCCGCCTCCGTGCGCAGCTCACCCTGAAACACCGAGCCGACTTCGTTGAGGATGAGGCGCATGAGCAGGTGCGCGGTGTCGCCCGGCGGGAGGATGGTCGGCAGGTCGAGCGGGAACTCGGGCAGTTCAAGGTCGAGCGGCTGCGACTGGGACAGGTCGATCGGCTGGATCGAGAGCAGGTGCACGAAGATCGGGCCGATCTCGATCTCGCCCGTCAACGGCAGCGGCATGGGCGTGGGCGGCAGGTCGAAGGTGTTCTCCAGCGCGGTGAACTGGCCGCTGAGGTTGACGATCGGCACAATGATGAATGAGTAGCGGCTGCCCTCGATCGGCGTCAGCGAGCCGACGGCGCGGTCTTCCGTTTGCGTCATCCGCAGCGCGGTCAGCGAAATCTCGCCCAGCGGCAGCGTGATCGGAATGCCCCCGATGTACGCCGAGTTCGGCTGGCGCGTGCGGAAGTTGTCGGTGAGCAGCATGACCTCGGCCGGGAGCGTGACCGGTCCGCCCGCGAGCAAGTCCGCGTCCAGATCGGCGATTCGGATCAGGTTGCGATCCTGCTTGACGCGGAAGCGGAACGCACCGGCGGTGGCGGAATCGACTCGACCGCCGAGAGTAAAATCGAACGAGATGTCCACGGGGAGGTTCTCGTCGTCGCCAAAACCGCCGAACAGGCCCGGCTTGGTCCGCGTGCCTTCGGGGTTGTTCAGCTCGTCCCAGTTGCCGATCAGCGCCCCCGCCGTGCCGACGTGCAGTCCGATGTTGGCGCTCAACCCGCTGCGGGCGGCGTCAAACCGGCAGTCGTATCGGACTGATTCAGCCCCGGCAGTCGCGGCGCAGGCTGCGATCAATAAGCAGGCCAGTCCAGAGATTCTAAATGACATGCAGCTCCCCCTCCCGTTGTGCCAGCGATCCCCAGAATCCACCACCGCAGGTCGCGGCGACCAGAGCCGTCTCTTCCTCAACCCGCCACTCCTGTCCAGTCTAGCGATTCGCCCGGCGGCGCTCAATGCGACGCTGACATGGCGTGAATGGGATCGGGTTGGACGATTTCGCCGCCCGCACGGCTCCGGCGGGTCTGCCGAAATAACATTGCGCTTGTCACCGCGTCTCTCTGTCGGGCATCCGAAGTGCAGTACAGGGGCGGGGCCGCGCGGCGGCGACGCGGCAAACCGGATGAGCATCGCATGTTGGGGGCGCACATGAACGTCGTAGCATCAACGGGGATTGCCGGACGCGGTCCGCGGCGAGTGGTTCTGCGCCCGGCGGCCAGGGTCGGCTTGCTGGTGCTGCCGGTGTTCTGGGTGTTAGGTGCAAGGGCTTCGACCGAGGGGCCACCGCCGAACACGGCGGTGCGTTCCGCGTCCGGCGACGGTCAGTTGCGTCTGGCCCGGTCGCGGGATGGGCGGACCTTCAGGGATGAAGGGACGTTGTTCCTCGACCATGCAGCCGGACCGGACCTTGCGCGGCTGCGCGACGGGCGGATCATGGCGATGTTCGACGTGTTCTCGTTGGAGCAATCCTCGATCTGGGTCACCTTCTCGCGCGACGAGGGACGGACATGGGACGAACCGCAAGTCCTGCGGATTCAAGCCTCGTCCGGTTCGTTGGAGCGCCCGCGTCACGCCGATGCGATCGTGTCGCCGAGCGGCGCGATCAAGATCTTCTTCACGACGGGACCGGTTCACCGCGAGGTCCAGCCGTCCGGCAAGTCCGCGGATGCTCCGGACAAGGATCGCTCCGCCGAGCCGGGCGATGCCAGCCCTGAAGGCGAAGCGAAGCCCGCGTCCGCGGAATCCGGCGGCGAGCCTGCGCCCGTGCAGGCCGACGATGGCGACAAGCGCGCCGCGACGCCGGCCGCGCAGGTGATCCGCGGGGCCGTGTCGCGCGACGGAATTCACTTCGTGCTCGACCCGCAGGTGGAGATGAAGATCGCGGCGCCCCAGGGCGAGATGCATCCGGTGACGACCGTGTTCCGTGAGATGGTGTTTGCCTACGTCGATGCGCCCGCGTCCACGGCGAATCCGTCCGATGCGAAGATGCCCGCGCTGCTGGGCTTTCTGTCGCGCGACGGACGGCGGTTTGCGCGGTTCAGCCCGAAGCGGCCCGATGACGTTCGGCTCGTGGGCGACTTGCTCCTGCGCGGGGAAATGCTGACCGGCTACCTCTGCGATGCGGGGCGGATGCGGTTGTTCGAATCGCGCGACGCGCGGACGTTCACCGAGACCCCCTGTAAAGGCCCGCCGGGCGCGACGGATGCAGCGGTAACGCCGCTGAAAGACGGGGCAATGTTGATGCTCTACGCCGCGCCGCGCGAAGCTGAGCCGGCTTCGACGGTGGACGGCGTGCTGTCGATTTCCTCGGATCAACGGCGCTGGGCGGGTGCCGCGCATGAAGGAGCGGCGGCGCGATCGGATGCTCGCGGCGCGCGTCTATCTGCCGACCAGGCCGAAGGCGCGGGCGAGATTTCCGAACACGAGTTCGTGCTCGTCACGGGTACGTCAGGCAAGGGGCGAAGCGGCAGCGCGGCGATCACGCAGGGCGGCAATTCGGGAAGTGGAGGCGCTGCGCCCAAAGAGCGCGGCGAATCAACCGGCGGGGATAGCGCCTCAGAGGGTGCCGCCGTCGGACTGAAACAACCGGGGGCAGCGCCGGCGGGCGCAGCGGGCGCGAACTCAGATGAGGCTGCGGACTCGCTCGCGACTGCGGACTCGGGCGATGCCGCATCGCCGTGGCCCGATCTGTATTCAGCTCTTGCGCCAACGCCCACGTTCAAGGAATGGGTGGACTATGCGACGTGGTATCGCACGATCGGCCGAGGCATCACGGTGGATGACGCCAACGCGGCGTACATGCAGGTCATGCCCAGTCCCCAGGATCCGCCCGGCAGCAAGCCGGAGTGGCCGGTGCTGGCGAACATGTTTTCCGACGGGACGCCATTCTCGCACCCGGCGCCGTGGTCTCCCGACGATCATCCGGATTGGGAAACGTCATACCAGCGGACGCATTGGCTGGCGGACTGGTTCCGTCAGGCCGCGCTGCACACGGGCTACGCCAGCCCGGACCTGAGGCCGCGTGATGCCGCGTGGACGGACGAGGAAGCCCGCGAGGAATCGCTGCTGGTGAACATGGCACTGCCGGGACTGTCGTCGCACAGGGCGATGAGCAAGAAGCTGATCTCGGACAGTTGGCGCGTGGAAGGCGGGCGCGTGGACCCGGGGAAGATGACGCAGGCGTGGGAGACCGTGCTGCGCGGGGCCGGGCACATGCAGATGGGCGCGACGCTGATCGAGGAGCTGGTCGGCACGGCGGAGCAGTCGCTGGTGCAGGAAAACGCACGCTGGGCACTGGAGCAAGGCGTGTTCGAGACGGAAGAGGAGATCGAGGCGGCGCTGAACACGCTGGAGTCGTTCGATCGCTGCGACCGCGACCCGGCGCAGAGCATCCGCGGCGAGCACGCGATGGCCATGGACTCGATCCAGTACCTGTTCTGGCCGGGCGAGTTGGAGGGCGAGCCGAGGCCCGTTCCCGAGCGGATCGACCGGTTCACCAGACTGATGAGCTATGAGCCACAGGAGCCGGCCGAGACGCTGGCTTCGATGACTTCTGCGCAGGTGTACGACACCGTCGACAAGTTCGACGGGTACTACCGCACGCTGGCGGATCAGATGCGCGTCGGATACCCCCTTGTGCGAGCGGCCGACCTCGCCGCGCTGGAGGAGTCCTTCGCAGAGGGTGATCCGATGGCTGATATGCTGCTGCCATCCCTGAGCCGATACTACAAGCTCCGCACACGTTCGGAAGCGTCCCGCCGCGCCACGCAGCTCACATACGCGGCGCACCTTTTCAAAGCGCGAGAGGGGCGCTGGCCGGCATCGCTCGACGAACTCCCCGAGCCGCATCGAACCCGCGTGCGCACGGACCCATTCACGGGATCGGACTTCGGCTACCAGATCACGCCCGACGGACCGCGCGTGTACTCGATGTCCGAGAATGGCATGGACGACGGCGGCGTCCACGCGCATCGCTGGGACGACGAGGCGGAAGAAGGAACGTCCGATGATTACGTCTTCTGGCCCCCGCAGGTCCGCCCGCAGTAGTGAGCCGCTCTGCCGGAGTCTGGCGAGGCAGTGAAAACGTCGATCCCGCCTCGTGCGGTTATGGGGCCGTGCGAGCGGGCTTGCGGCGGGTCAACACCCTACATTCAGCATTGACGCAACCGCATCATACAAAATCTTGGGGGAAGGATATTTTTTTCTTGACGACGGAGATCCAGCCGACATAAAGTAATGTGCGCAGGGCACGGGTTCGGAGATGGCGTCGAAATTGGGCGGCGCTCAGACCGGATCAGTCCTGGACGAGCGGTGGAGAAGCTAGCGCTCCCCGCGCGATGAGCCTGTGGCCGACGGGCTGCAGGACGGGTAAGGCCGGCGGACGAGAGACGACCATTGATCGTCCCCCGGGTGGGCCCGTTTTGAAGGGAGGTGATCCATGGTCGGATTGATAGGTTTGCTGCTTTAGGCAGCGGACGTAGCTGCTTATGGCAGCACCAAGCATCAGGCCCGGTCCGGAAAACTTCCGAGACCGGGCCACTTTTTTTTCACGTAGGAACTTGACGCAATGGGGTGCAACCTCGCACGGCGACCGGGCGTCCACCCGGTCACCGCGCGGGAGTTTCGTTGCCTTAGTTGCACGCAGCGCAAAGCGACATCATGCCCAGGCCGAACGTGGCCGAGGCGTCGCCATACGTGTTGATCTTCGGTGACGTCGGGGTTCCGTCCACGCTGACGGACTTCCAAGTCAGCTTCCCCCTTGTACAGAACTTCGACCCGTCGGCGACATTCAGGATGCCGCCCTCCAAGACGACCGGTCCGTCCGCGCCGACACAGGCGTCGCCCAATGCCGAGCTGCCGATGCGGATTTCGTGGTAGGACTCTGCCGGAATCTTCCAGGTGCAGGCGCCGGTGACGGTGTTGCCGAACTCGAGGTTGCCGTTCTCGACCATCCAGAACCCGTGGCTCGTTCCGGTCATGTCGTACGTGTCCAGGTGCAGCGTGTCGCCGCCCAGACCCATGACGAACGCGCGGTTGTCCAGCGGAACCATGACGTAGCCGTCGCCGTAGAGCGTCAGGCTGCAATCCCGGCTGTCGGGGTAGCCCGAGCATCCGGTGTCGCCGGTGAGGATGAGCTTGTCGTTCCCGTCAGTGTGCGGGATGATCTGCCCCTTGTGCGTGAGCTTGATCTTCCCGCCGCTGCCGTTGATGGTGTGGACGCCGTCGATGCGCAGGTGCGCCACCGGAGCATCGGCGCCGCCGACCAAAAGGTCGCCGTTGAGGAACGAAGTCAGGGTTCCCCCGTCGCCCAGCTTGAGCGTCGCGCTCTTTTGCAGGGTCAACGTCGATCGCGTTGAGCCGCTCACCTGCAGGGTCAGCGTCTTGCACGCGGCGCTCTGGTACTCGGGGACTTCCACCGTCTTGCCTGCGGGGATCACAGCGCACCTATCCTCGTTCGGAACGCCGTCGCTCCAGTTGCCTGAGGCGGTCCAATCCGTCCCGGCACCGCTGAAGGTCGTAGTATTGTTGCCCGTGCAGTCTTGAATGAACGCGAACACGGGCCCGGCCGCAACAACGAACAGCGCGAGCACAAGCACCACCAGAATTGTTGCAACAATCTTCATTATTCTGCTCCTTAGCCCGGCGACAGCATTTCGCGCCGGCGGGAATAAGTTTCGTTTGAAGGGCCTGAAGCGGCTATTCCCGGGCGAGCGCCCGAGCTATTCCGATGAAGGCCCACACTCGTACGTCCAAGCCTTGGGATTCAAGGCGCGAAGACGTTCTGGAGCCGGGCAAAGTCCTCAAGGTCCAGATCGCCGTCGTAATCGATATCCAGAAAACGTTGCTCACACAGTCCGTCCGTCCCGACCGGACCGGTGACGTGCCTGGCGAAGGCCCGGTAGTCACGATGATCCACATCCTCATCGAAGTTGGCATCTCCGGTTCGGATGCGGCGCATCAACCGGATGCCGCTGCGCAAGTCGCCGTGAGCCGGATCGCGATAATGCACCCACGCGACCTCCCCCCAGCGATTGAGGCTTCCACGGGAAGCAGAAACCTCATCATCGCTGAGACGATAGAAACGTGGTCGCCGAGCCCGCGAACGATAGAGCCAGGCGGCTCGCTTCCCACGACTGAAGTCTGTCCGGGCGAAATAGACGTCGCCCGTGTCCGCGATGTTGACCACCGCGGAATCGTCAAAATCCACGAACTTGCGCGTCTTCCCGTTCTCCCACAGCTCCAGATCGCTCTGGGCGTTCCAGACAATCTGCCCGAGGTTGTTGATCTTCGATCCCTGCACCTGCGTTTCAGATGAAGGCAAATCGATTACCTGACCATCCCGGTAGAGCTGGATCGTCCCCGCCCATGGACTCACACAGAAGTCCGTGTGCATCCAGACCATCCACCCCGCGTCGTTAATGTCGCAGGTCTGGTTCAAGAAATGCGAATCCGCGACCAGTTCCCTGACGTTGTTTCCGTCATACACGTATAGCCAGGAGGGGATCGGGCATCCACGCGTGTCGACGCGAGCCCAGATGGCCTCGCCATGGTTGTTGATCGCCCCACCTGTGGACGTAAACTCTCCGTCCTGAAGCAGCGTTTCCACGCCATCCCGGTAGAGAATCACCTGGTGAACATTCAGGCTTCTGACGCCGCGCATCCAGAAGATGTCGCCGCGATTGTTGATGTCAACG
>CAZGJA010000103.1:0-8555 GCA_964526695.1 uncultured Phycisphaeraceae bacterium | reverse complement strand
TTATAGGGCAGAGTGGGTATCAGTGTTCGGCACCACCGACCACCGACCACCGACCACCGACCACCGACCACCGACCACCGACCACCGACCACCGACCACCGACCACCGACCACCGACCACCGACCGTGGATCGGCAGGCGATGTTCTTATCGCAGGTCCGAGGGAAGCTCGGCTCAGGATCGGCGGGGTTGCCTTGGAGCGTTTCGCCCGAGCCATGACGGGCCGCCCGGTGCGGTCGCTTCTTTCAATGGGAGATGCTACAATGATGGTCACTTGGATCTGTGCATGGGTGGCGCTTGCAGGCGCCGGTTCCGAGCCGAGCTTGCGGCTGGCCTTCGACTGGGCCGACAACGTCACTTTTGGCAATTGGACGAACAACACGAGTTGGATCGGCGCTTCGGCAGGGTATCCGGATGATAGCTCGGACGACGCCGAGATTGATATTGGCGCCGAGGTCACCCTTGATTTTTCTTCTGCCTTGACGATCGATGACCTGACCTTGTTCAACGTCTTCAGCGACTACGGCTGCCCCACCACCATCACCAGCGGTTCGACGCCGGCGGCGAAGACGCTGTCGTGTGATACCGTGGTCTTGGGTGGGAGCGGGGGAAAGACAATCGTCTGCCTCAGCAACGGGGCGCGGATTGTCACGTACTGACCGGCGAAGGGGCGACGGTGGCGGATGCGGACGCCGCAAGGGCTGAGGACCGTCGGGAGACTTGCTGTTTCCCCGATGATTTACCCAAGGAGGATTCCATGACGATAAGTGCGTGCATATATCTGACGACGATCGCGTGGGCGGCGGCGCCCGCGCCCATGCTTCGCATGGCGAACAACAAGTTCAACCAGATTCCGAACGGGAATACGAGTGCTTGGGACGTGGATGCGAACTGGAGCTTCGGGCACAAGCCCACCAATACTGAGATCGCCGAGATCGTCGGTTCCCGGACCTGCGTCATCCCCCAGAACTACACGCAGGCGGTGTGCGCGGGCCTGGTAGTCAACGGCAGCGCCACACTGCAGGGCGACAGCGGCTCCAAGATTGTCGTGTCCGGCGATTCGACCATCGACGGCACGGTGAACGCAGTCCATTGTGAACTGGCGATTTCCGGCGACCGGACGTTCACCGGCGACGGGGGCGCCATCATCCTCGACAAGGACGCCAAGATCACCGCGGCCAACGGGTCGAGCGACAAGTTGACGATCCAGGGCGTCGGTACGCCCAGGGCCGACTCGCTGACCGTCACCGGGGTGGGGATCGTGGAGGTGGCACTGCACAACAACGCCTACGTCGTCGCGTATTTCAATGGCGGCGACGGAACGGAACTCCGCCTGACGACGTACAACAAGACGGGGGGTTCCAGCGGCCACTGGGTCGCCGAGGGCGACGACACCTTGCGCGTCCAATCCAACGTCACCAGCGGGCTGGCCGTCTGGGAGCTGGTGGACCTGACCGGCGAGCCGTCGATCAAGATTGGCACGGACGACAACAGTGATCCCGCGTGCGTTACGGTCAGCGGGAGCTTCACCATCAGCATCGGCAAGCTTGAGGTAGGGACTGAAAGCTTCTTCTGCACCACGGGGGCGCTGGTCTGGGAGTCGGTGGACGCCGGGGGCGGCAACTGGACCTCTCCCCAGATCGTAACCGAGGATGCGCAGACCGCGCGCTTTGGTCTGGGCGCGGCCGCCGCTTGCTCCTGTCCGTGATGGGATGGGCGGTTCAATTCGAGATTTCGACGAGGTTGCTCGGGTCGCCGACAGGGGGTTGGGAATCCGCCGTCCGCTCTCGACAGTTCTTGTCGAGGGCGGACGTTTGTCCATCAGCGCGCTGAGGAATCATGTTTGATCGCCACGCCATGAATGGGTCTGCCCGAATCGCCCGGCGCCTCCTCGCTGCCGGCGCGCTGGCGTTCTGTTCCAACGTCGCACCGGCCGAACCGCCGAAGGGATTCGAGGTCGTGTACTTCGCGGCGGCGGACCGGCTTCCCGGCTGGCCGAACATCAACGACTGCGGGCAGGTCGTCTTCTGGCAGGGCTACATCTCCGCCTCGGACGCGGAGATATATCTTTATGACAACGGAGTCGTTTACAACATCACCGATGACGATGTCGCGGACGCCTGGCCCGACATTAACGACCACGGCGTCATCGCCTGGACGCGGAATGTCGAGTTATCTGCCCGCGGCGAAGTTTACACCTACGATCACGGAAAACGCCAACACTTGGGCAGCGGGATAACCCCATACATCAACCGCTCCGGACACGTGGCCTGGTTCTGGCGGTATGGGGTCGACTGCACCGCATTAGATAAGGTCATGTACTACGACGGAACGCAGGTCATCCCACTGACTGAGGGTGACGACCGGTCAAACCAGACCATTCGGATCAACGACCGGAATGAGGTCACTTGGAATCGGTATGATTTTTGCCATTCCCCGTGGACCAGCGAGGTTTTTCTCTGGGGGGCTGGAGGCCTGATGCGGCTGTGGGGGGATACTCAGGTTATTGCGACGGACCTGAACAACAGCCGTGAAGTCGTGTGGTTGGAAGATCCTCCGTACGTCTTGGTTCTCTGGAAAGACGGTGAGCGGCATATCATCACCGAGCCGCTCTGGGGCACGCAGCCGGCGATCAACGACCGCGGCGACATCATGATGACGCACCAGCCCGACGACCATTCGTCCGAAGTCTGGCTGTACCGCAAGGAGCCGTCGGGACCGATCTTCTACCGCATTACCGACAACACCCACTACGACCACATCGGGGAGTTGAACAACTGGGGCGAAGCGGCGTGGAACTGGGTGTACGACCCGGACGCGGAGTGGACCGGCGGCGTGGGCATGATGCGCCGCATCCGCACCGGTGAGGCGGACTTCGACGGCGACATCGACCTGACGGACTACGCGAAGCTGTCCGCCTGCCTCGACGGACCCGGCTTTCTCGACCGCAACCGCACCGACCCGACGGACACGCTGTGCGACTGCCGCTTTCTCGACCTCGATCATGACAACGACGTGGACCTGCGCGACGTGTCCCGCTTTCAGAATGCCTTCGGCTTGACACCGTAAGGGGCGTCGTGCGGGGTGGGCCGATGCTCGTGCTTCGGACCGCGCGAGGCACAGCGCTGCAGGTACTTCACGAAGCGCGCCAGCTCCAGCATCTTCTCATACCCTGCCGCCGACGCTTCCATGCCGATGAACTGCAAGCCCAGAGAGGCCGTGCCGTTCACCGGCGCTTCCGCGTGGCGCAGGACGGCGTCCAGTTCCAGCGCCTGGCGCGAGGAGCCGCCTTCGAGAACGCAGAGGTAGGTGGCCCCGAGACTGATGGGCGCGGTCATGGCCGCCTTGACGCGCATGCCCCCGGCGGAGATGTCCTCGAGCTGGCCGGTGATGCGCCCGCTTGCCGCGACCGGAAGCTCGCGCGTGCGGACGTGGACGCGAATGGGCTTGTCCGCGGGGGGGAGCGTGCGTTCGAAGACGCGGCGCTGCAGCTCCTGAATCTGCGAGGGCGTCGCCAGTTGCAGGCAGAGGGAGCTGCCGTCGGCGCGGCTGCTCTCGATGGTCGAGTGGCAGATGCACTTCTTGTGTCCGCGGCGGAAGGTCAGCCCGACCTCCTGCCCGGCGCGGAGCGCTTCGTGGACGCCCTCGCCGCTGACGCGCACCCACGGCCCGTCGCCGTCCGGTGCTTCGCGCACAAATTGACCGGGATAGAGGCGCCAGCCGTCGCGGCTGCGGTGGGAAATCGTCAGGCGCGAGCCCCGGGCGCGGGCTTCATCCAGGATGCCGTCGCGCCGCAGGTTCAGCGTGGCCGTGTTTGTGCTCATCATGTTCGCTCGCCAGCGCGGCGGCCAGTTCCGATCGTCCGCAGCCTGCATCGGCCTCGAACTCGATCCCGACTCGCACGGAGTCGTCCCGCGCCGCCGGCTCGACGTACACGATCTTCGCCGGCAGCGTGAAGACCTTCGCAGTATCGCCGATGCTGAACTCCGCGACGATCCGCGATCCGCTCGTCAGGCTCGATCGCATCCGCGAAGAAGCCAAGCACGCCAGTCCGTCCGCGGAGGCGTTCAGCAGCGTCGCGGGAATGCCCTGCGCCCCACGGCTCATCGGTATCAGGCGCACCGGGGTTGAAGAGCGCAGGCGCCGCCGCGCGGCTCGCCGACCCATAATGGGCAGGGGCCGCGGCGAAGTCGCCGATTGCGGAGTCGGCGGGATGTGCGGTGTCGCTAGAGTCAAGAGGACCGTCCGGAAACACGAAAGCGCGGACGCCTCGCGCCGCGCTCGCCTGACGGGTGAAGTGTACGATTCAACCGCCCGGCCTGGCGCCGCGGCTGCTCCGCATGCGCCCGTTTTTCCGCTATCACGTGACGGCGGGATCCTCGCTTGCGCTTCGGGTTCTGAAAGAGGGACCAAACCGATAAGCAGAACCGGAAGCGCCAGCGAGGGCGGCTTTCGACGGGACGGCAATTCCGAACCCGAAGCGCCAGCGAGGGCGGCCTCCAGAACCCGAAGCGCCAACGCGGCGTGGACAAGCGGTTGTCCGATGATATAGTGCCCGTCTCGCCGCGGTCGGGAGCGAGTGTCCCCACCGCGGGGCGACCCCGGCGGCGTACCCAAGTGGACCAAGGGGACGGATTGCAAATCCGTTATTCGTCGGTTCGAATCCGACCGCCGCCTGTTCCCATGCGCGCCATTCAGTGCGCCAAAAAATGCTCCGTTTATCCCGATCGTATCGCGCGTTCTTGAGGTGACGCGATCTTGGCATTTCCGTTAATCGACGCGCACGCCGATAGACCGTCAGGAATCCCGTTCCCGCCCGTCCGTCCGCCAGTGCATACGTCAGCGCCGTTAGGGTGTTTCGACGCCGCGATGCGTCGCCCGTCCGCGCCCGTTACCCGTCACACCCGCGGCAGATCCGCGGGGCAAGCGCCGCCCGAAAGGGGTTTCGATCCGACGTCCCCGGGATGCATCGCCGGACCGCTCGGGGCTATTCCGGTCATCGTCCGGCGGCTCGCTTGACCACATCGCCGGTGATACAATACCGGCATGAACACAAAGGACATGCGCGAAGTCCTTCACCGCGAGCCGTTCGAGCCGTTCCGGATCGTCACGTCCAGCGGCGAGTCCTACACCGTGCGGAACCCCGATATCGTGGCCATGATGGAGCGCCGCCTGTTCATCGCTCTGCCGGGAGACCGCTGGACGTTTGTCCCCTACATCCACGTGTCGGCCATCGAGTCGCTTGCGAACGGCAACGGCGGAAAACCCACGCGCCGCAAGCGCCGCCAGTGACTCCGAAGACCGGGTGAGAGTTTCGCGTGCCAGCACCGGCGGGATCACCGCCTTGTGCTTCAGGAGCGGCCGCGCCGCCCCCTCCAGCCCGGCGCCGCCAGCGCATCCGCGGTGTGTCACCCGCAGCTTGCACCCCCGGTCCAACCCACCTCGCCGCCCGCAGCGTGCGCCGCATCGCGCTTGCCGCGCCGCATCGCGATTGCCGCGCCTTGGCTCTTCCGGCCCGTGTTCGCTCAGACCCGCAATCGTGGAGACCCGAGTTCGCTCAGGCTGCGGTTTCGGAAGCTGCCTTATCGCGCGGCGGCTTGGCGAGTTCGAGGGGGATGGCGCGGCGGCTGCGGAGGGCGAAGTTGAACGGTCGATTGGCCAGCAGGAACGGTCGATGCTGCGAGATGCTGATGAGCACCGCGAGCGCGACCACGTTGATCAGCAGACTGCAACCGCCGTACGACACCAGCGGCAGCGTCACGCCCGTCACCGGCATCAGCCCCGTCACCATGCCGACGTTCAGCCCCGCCTGCATCGCGAGCATGGCCACGATGCCCACGGCGACGAGCCGCCCGAACGGCTCCTTCGTCGCCAGCGCGACGGCCGCGCCCGCGCCGACCAGTCCAATGTAAGCGGCAATCACCGCGGCGCACCCCAGCCATCCCCACTGATGCGCGAGCAGCGCGAAGATGAAGTCGTTGTGCCCCTCCGGAAGCAGCGCATACTCGGTGAACGGTCCTTCGCCCCAGCCTTCGCCCGTCAGTCCGCCGCTGCCGACGGCATACTTGGAGCGCAGCAATTGATACCCCGAGTCGCGCGACCAGTACTCGACATCGCGGCGGGAGGCGAGGAAACCGTAGCGCTGCGGCTCGCGGCGGATGGCGTCGCGCACGGCGTCGGACTGCAGCAGGACCGCGGTGATGCGCATGCGCTGATAGCCCTCAATCTTGGTCCACGCCAGCGGCGCCAGCAGCAGCCCCACGCCCGCGATGCCCAGCAGGTGCGACGTCTTCGCGCCGGCCATGAAGAGCATCACAAACACCAGCGGGAGAATGAGCATGGCCGTGCCGAGGTCCGGTTCGAGCAGGATCAGCGCCAGCGGAACCAGCGAGCCGAGCACGGGCAGCAGCAGCCCCTTGAGGGTGCGGTAATTCCGGCGATAGCGCAGGTAACACGCCAGCGCGAAGATCATGCCGATCTTCATGACCTCGGACGGCTGAAGCTGGAACAGGGGCAGACGAATCCAACGGTACGCGCCGTTGACCATCGGCACCAGCCCGCCGAACGTCTGGTGCGTCGCGCGCGCGAGGATCGGCGGGATCAGCAGCAGGAGCGCGAGGAAGAAGCAGGGATAAGCGAGTCGCGCGATGCGCCGGTATCCCAACTTGAGAATGCCCGCGCCCAGGACGGCCGCGCCGAGCAGAATGGCAAGCTGCTTCATCGCGTTGCCCGGTCCGTCATGCCCGTGCTTGTACGCGGTGTCGGCGATCCAGATGGTGGCGATGCCCATCGTCGTCAGCAGCGCCGCGCAACACACGATCATCCAGCCGGGCGCGGTCAGATCAAGGACGGCGGTTCTACGGCGCATGCGGCGGCGCTCCGTCGGGATCAAGCTCCGGTCCGAGCGTATCCAGCAGCACGCGCGACAGCTCGGCCGCGACGGGTCCGCTGACCCGACCGCCGCTGCCGCCGAACTCGACGAGCACGGCAAAGGCGATGCGCGGCGGGCGGCGCCAATCCGGTTCGCCGCTCGCGCCGCGGGGCTGGAGGAAGCCGCCGAACCATGCGTGCGACAGTCGCTTCGGAAGCGGCGGAGGATCCGTGGGCCACGTGCCGACCACGGCGATGTCGTCGGTCTTCGGCGTCCAGCCCGGATGCGCCAGCTCGAAGCGCTGCAAGGCGTCCGCACGACTGCCGGCGGGAACGTAGAACACGTCCGCAGCTTTCGCTTCGTCCTCCGCGGGCACGGCGTAGAGCGTCGGTCGTGCCGGAGCCGTGGCACTGCCGGTCTTGCCGCACAAGACGTAACCGTCGTCGGCAAACGAGACGTACTTGTGCGCCGTGCCGGACGGATGATTGACGACCTCGTACATGCCTTCACGAACGGCGCGCCACTGCGCGGGGCTGCCGGGCAGCGGCGTCGCCTCGGCCAGCGGCGCGTCGCGCTCCAGCCTCAGCGGGCGGAACGAACCACCGGCATAACAGGCGATCAGGTTCGCGGCCTGAAGGGGCGTGACGCTGATTTCGCCCTGCCCGATGGCGTAGGCGCGCGCGTAGCCGGAGGTGAGCGGAAGTCCGCGGGAAGCGAGGTACGCCGGCGTCGGGTTGATACCGCCGACTTCCTCGGGAAGCCCCACGCCGGTGGGTCGCCCGATGCCGACGCGGTCGAACCAGGCCGTGATCTCGCGGACGCCGAGGCGCTCGCCGACCTTGTACATGAAGAGGTTGCAGCTTCCGCGCAGCGCGCCGACGACATCCACGTCGCCGTGATGCATGCGCTGCCCGGTGCCCTCGATTTCCCAGCACTTGGAAGCCGGGGCGTCGGGCGTCTCTGGAAAGAGATAGCCGGCGCAATGCTCGGTCGCGCCGAGGGCGATCCTGCCCTCCGCCAGCGCGGCGATGCTGATGAGCGGCTTGACGATGGAGCCGGGCGCGTACTGCGTGGCGCCGGCGCGGAAGACGAGCGGGAGGCGGGCGGTGTCGTCGCGGAGCTGCGTGAAGTTCTCCTGAAACATCGCCGGGTCGAAGGAGGGATACGACACGCAGGCCAGCACGTCCCGCGTGTCCACGCTGAGCACCACGGCGCAGCCGCCGCTGACATCGGGATACGTCGGAACGATGCGCGCGAAGAGGTCGTAGAGGCGCTGCTGCACGTCCGAGCGAATCGTCAGCCGGACATCCGCCCCGTTTTCCGCGGGCAGATACTCCTCCTGCACCACGTCGCCGTTGCGGTCGCGGACCAGCTCGCCTCTTCGGCCGCGCAGGCTCGCGTCGAACAGCTTCTCTGCTCCCGACTTGCCGATGCGCTCATCCGGCAGATAGCGGGCAAAGCGGTCGTCGGCCTGGGGATCGCGCTCCAGATCGTCCGCGTCCACGGGCCCGAGGCGTCCGAGGATGTGGGCGAAAGGCTCGGCTTCGTGATAGCGCCGGACGGTGGCCGGTTGAATGTGCACCCACGGGTAGCGTTGAAACAGCGTGCGCGCTGCGACGTGACGGTCCGCGCCCAGCTCACGGATGACGGCGTGCGCCGAGCGCTCCTCGACGACTTCATCGTCG
>CAZGJA010000102.1:0-6516 GCA_964526695.1 uncultured Phycisphaeraceae bacterium | reverse complement strand
CTCCCGGACGAGAGGGCGGGCAGCCCAAGCAAGTGTTCATCCGCTCGAATCATCAATGCTCGCCGGACACGGGCGACAGTGACAATACCCCGGCTGGCGCAGCGGAATCAGAGGTAGCGTCACCTGTCACACCGTCACAAGGGGCGGAAGCTGATTCTGGGGAGGTGAAGGAATGGACGGGGTGAAGCTGCTGCGGGCGGCGCGGTGGGTTGGGTTGGCAGTGCAAGCTGAGGGCGGCACGCTGCGGATACGCGGACCTCGCCGGGCTAAGGGGGCGGCGCTGGCGCTCTTGAAGCACAAGGCGGCGATCCTGGCGGTGCTGGCAGCCGAGCTACGGGGCGAGCTTGCGGCGGACGGTAACGCCGGGAACACGGCTTGCGATGCCCGGTGTGAACCGATCCCGTTGGGTGACGGACCCCCGGTCGAAACCCCGTCCGGGTATCTGTGCCCGGCGGACCTGCCGGAGCCTTGGCGGGAGCTGTACGAAGAGCGCGCGGCGATCCGCCAGTTTGAGGGCGGGCAAGCCCGCGAACACGCCGAGGCCGGGGCGCTGAAAGAAATCTTGCAAAGGATGACGGAATGCTCTTGACAGACAATCTCTTAGACGATATCGTTAGCAGCATGATCCCTATGTCGGACATCATCGTGAAGCGTTTCCGTGCATCAGGGCTGAGCATCAATGCGCTGGCGCGCGAGGCGGGCGTGAATTACGCGGCTCTGTATCGCTTCCTGCACGGGCAGGGCGATCCGCAGCTTTCCACCGTGACCAAGGTCTGTGCCGTGCTGGGGCTGGCGTTGACCCCTGTGGATACCTCGAAACCGGCAACGGCTCCCGCGCGCGTGCGTGCGCGAGGGGCGCGGGCGAAGGGAGGGCGCTGACGTGGCATCGGTGTACAAGCGGACGTGGAAGGATGACGCGGGCAAAGCGCGAGAGGCGGCGGGCTGGACGGCGGACGTGAAGATCGGCGACGGCTGGCGGCGGCTGCCGGGCTTCCGGGACCGCAAGGCGACGGAAGAGCTGGCGCGCAAGGTCGAGCGGCTTTCGGCACTGAAAGTCGCGGGCGAGCAACCGGACGCCGAGTTGTACCGCTGGCTCGAAGGGTTGCCGAGCGCGATCAAAGGGCGGCTGGCGCGCTTTGGATTGCTGACGGGGCGCGCGGCGTCCGCGACGCGGAAGCTGGCCGATCACCTGCGCGACTACCGGCAAGCCCTGCTGGACGGCGGCGCGACGAAGCAACACGCGGAGTTGACGCACAACCGGATCATGGCCGTGCTGGACGGAACCGGGGCGGCGCTGTGGGCGGACATCACGGCATCGGGCGTGTCCCGCTATTTGGCCGATCGTCGGCAGCCGAAGAGGAAGGGCGACGGGGCGGATGCGCCGATCGTACCGGGTTTGTCGGCGGCATCGTGCAATCATCACCTGCGGGCGGTCAAGAGCTTCTGCGCGTGGATGATTCGGGAACGTCGGGCAAGTGACAACCCGCTGTCACACTTGTCGAAGCTGAATGAGGACGTGGACCGTCGGCACGTGCGCCGGGCGCTCGAGGCGGATGAGCTGCGGAAGCTGCTGGACGCCACGGGCAACGGTCCGACCGCGGACGACAAGGCGACGGGCGGCGTGGTGCGGTACGGCATGACCGGGGCGGCGCGGGCGATGCTGTACCGGCTCGCGGTGGAAACCGGCTTGCGGGCGTCCGAGCTGCGCAGCCTGACGCGGGGCAGCTTCGATCTTGACGCGGACCCGCCGACGGTGACGGTCGCGGCGGCGTACAGCAAGCGGCGGCGCGACGACGTGCTGCCGATGCGAGCGGACACTGCGGACGCGGTGCGGGCGTTCCTTGCCGAAAAGCTCCCGACGGCGGCGGCGTTCAAGCTGCCGAGCAAGAGCAACATCGTGCGGATGCTCCGGCTGGATATGGCCGATGCCGGGATTCCCGAAGTCGATGACGCGGGGCGGGTGTTCGACTTTCACGGCTTGCGGCACACGTTTATCAGCAACCTCGCGGCGGGCGGCATACACCCCAAGGAAGCCCAGCAGCTTGCCCGCCATTCGACGATCACGCTGACGATGGACCGATATACCCACGTCGCGCGCAATCGCCTCAGCGCGGCTCTGGACGCTTTGCCGGACCTGTCGGCGCGGCCGCCGCAAGCGGCGCGGGCGACGGGCACGGATGGACGGTGCGCAGCAGCGAAGAAACACCCGAACAGCGCTGGCGTATGTACTGGCGGACGGACGGGCGGAAACGGGGTTCCCGGCGGTTCACCGGCGTGCGCGACGAAGCGCGCGAGTGTCAATCGCTTGTCACCTGAGAAACACCCGCTTTCATCGAGAAAAACGGGACATTCTTGTGCATCGGGTTGCACGGAAGCGAACTGGGCAGAGCCGGAGTTGAACCGGCGACACACGGATTTTCAGTCCGTTGCTCTACCAACTGAGCTACCTGCCCTCGAGCCGGTGCGCGGTGCGTACCCGGCTTGCGGTTTTTGAAGCTCGATCCGTGGGAGCCTTCGCTTTCCACGACCGATATCTTCGCCTGTGGGGCGGCACTTGGACCTTGGCCTACAGCACTTTGCCGCTCCCCAGCAGGCGAGGGAGCATAGAAGTCCGCCCGGCAGGCGTCAAGCGTGCGCCGGGCGATTGGCGCGGCGGGTGGCGGGGTGTGCCTGGAAATTCGGGCAAGGCGCTCGCAAGACCGCCGCCGCCCGCGTTTCTGCCCGTACGCTCACGTGACCGCAATCTTGTCCTGACGACGCACCCGAAATACTAGGCGCACACGGCGGTCGCAACGCCGGCGCAGGACCGGCTTCAGCCGGTCGGTGTTTGCCACCAACTTCAGTTGGTGGGAAGTAAGTTCACACAACAAGGGAGCCGGCTTCAGCCGGGCTTTCCGCAGGGTTCAAACGCTTCGACTCCAAGCCCGGCTGAAGCCGGCTGGAAGAAAGAGAGGGCTGCACGTTTTCCACCAACTTAAGTTGGTGGCAAGAGCTGGTCGGCTGAAACCGACCGAATGTCATCCGAAGCCGACCGAATGTCATCCGAAACCGACCGAATGTCATCCGAAACCGACCGCCGACGGGCCGTCCCGGAGTGGGTGCATCCAGGAATCGGGGCGAGGCGTTCACGTCGCCCGTCACGACGCTCACGTCGCCCATCACCCGACGCTCCCTAAGCGCACCCCTCCGCGCCGCACCGCACCGTTCGCTCCACGCTTCGCTACGCCGGTCCCCGCGACCTTCCCAGAGCCGCATATTCCACCCTTCGCCACGGGCGATCTACGCCACGTCCACGAGGTCGAGCGTTGCGCCGTGGCGCAGCATCAGTTCGGCGCGTAACGCCTGATGCTCGGACTGGGTGAGCGACGCATCGGCGGTGAGCAGATTCGCCGCGTCGTCGCGGGCTTGCTGGAGCAGTTCCAAGTCCTTCGCGAGGTCGGCGGCCTTGAACGCCGGGAGGCCGTGCTGCCTGGCGCCGACGAGTTCGCCCGGTCCGCGCAGCTTCAAGTCCTCCTCCGCAATGCGGAAGCCGTCGTTCGTTTTGCACAGGATGCCCAGGCGCTGCCGGGCGATTTCGCCCTCGGTTTCGGCGAACAGGTAGCACAGACCCGGCTGTTCGCCGCGTCCGACGCGCCCGCGCAACTGGTGCAACTGGCTCAGTCCGAAGCGCTCGGCATGCTCGATCACCATGATTGTCGCCTGCGGCACGTCCACGCCGACTTCGATCACGGTCGTCGCGGCGAGCGCGCGAAGCTTGCCCGATCGGAAGTCGCGCATGATGCGCTCCTTTTCGGCGCTGGGGAGCCGGCCGTGAATAACGCCGAGGGGGATGCCCGCCAGCGGTCCGCGCGAAAGCCGCTCCGCCTCGGTCATGACGGCCTTGAGCGGGAGGGCGTCGGACTCATCCACGAGCGGGAACACGATGAAGGCCTGCTCACCGGCGAGCAGTCGCTGGCGGATGTCCTGCCATGCTTGCGGCTGCTCATGCGCGGGGGTGAGCATCGTCTTCACCGCCGTGCGCCCGGGCGGGCGGTCGCGCATCGTGCTCACGTCCAGATCGCCAAAGACGGTCATGGCCAGCGTGCGCGGGATGGGGGTGGCCGTGAGGACGAGCGTGTGCGGGCTTCCGCCCTTGGCTCGAAGGCGGGCGCGCTGCGCGACGCCGAAGCGATGCTGCTCGTCGATGATGACCAGTCCGAGCCGTGGCAGCTCGACATCGCGCTCGAAGAGGGCGTGGGTGCCGATGAGCAGATCGACCTTGCCTGCGGCGGCCTCGCGGATGATCGCGCCGCGCCGCCCGGAGCCGAGGCTGCCGGTGAGCAGAGCGATGCGTACGCGGCTGCCCGCAAGGTACTCGCGGAACTTTTCCTCATGCTGGCGGGCGAGGACTTCCGTCGGGGCCATGAGGGCGACCTGCCGGCGATGCGCGATGGCCGTTAGCGCCGCGTAGAGTGCGACCACCGTCTTGCCCGCGCCGACGTCGGCCTGAAGGAGGCGGTTCATCGGTCGCGGCGTGGAAAGATCGCGGCAAATGTCGCTGATCGCCTGCTCCTGGCCGGCGGTCAGCGCGAAGGGGATGCGCTTGCGGATGCGCTCGTCGATGAGCGGCGTCGGTGCGAGGACGGGCGCGTCCGCCCGCGCGTCCCAGCTCTGCCGCCGCAGCCGGACGGCGAGCTGCATGAGCAGAAGCTCGTCGTAGGCGAGTCGGCGGCGGGCGGTTTCAATGTCCGCGGCGGTCACCGGCTCGTGATACCGCAGCAGCGCCGTGCGTCTTGGAGGCAGGCGCCTCTGCCGCTGGAGGTCCGCGGGCAGGAGTTCCGGCAGGAGCATGGCCGCGTCCTGCAGCACGGGGTGGATGATCTTGCGAATCTCCGCAGAAGTCAGCTTTCCCGTGGCCGGGTACACCGGCTCGAAGCGCTCGTTGTCTCCCACGTCGAAGTCGTCGTGCGGATCGAGGACGACGGTCTGAGGATTGGTCATGCCGACGATGTCGCGCACGAGTTCGGTCTTGCCGCTGACGCGGACGATGGCGCCGTGGTGGAGGCGCTCCTCCATGAACGGGGAGTTGAACCAGCGGAGCTTGCAGCGGCCTGTCGCGTCGATCAGGTCGGCGGTGATGAGGTGCTTGCCGCCGGAGTTGCGCGTGCGGACGCTCCGCAGCTCGCCGAGGAGGGTGGCCGGCTCACCGACTTCGCGCAGGCTGCCGATCGGCTGCGAGCGGGGGCGATGCTCATGCCGGAAGGGGAAGTGCTGGATCAGGTCGAGCAGGGTGTGGACGCCGAGCGCGGCCAGCTCGGCGGCGCGGACCGGACCGACGCCGCGCACGAACTGAACCGGATCGCCAAGCGCCAGTGGACCGGGCAAGGTTGCCACCTCTTCATTTTCGGGGACTCGTGAGCTTCTGCAAACCGCGGCAAGCGGTGAAGTTCGTTATTCTCGCGCAACGAAGAACCCTGTCTCGTCGCGGAGCGACGAACTACTCCTGAGGGCCGTCATTCCCGCGCACGCGGGAATCCAGCGGCTTTTCGGCGAGCTTGCCGGAGGGGGACGCTACGGAATGACGAGCTTCTGACCGACCTTGATCTGGTCCGGGTTGCTGACCTGCGCGCGGTTGGCTTCAAGGATGTCACGCCACTTGGATTGATTGCCGTAATACTGCCTTGCGAGCGAATACAGCGTGTCGCCCTTGGCGACCACGTGCGTGCGCCCGCCGCCGGTGGCACCGGAGGCATACGGATCGGCCGCGCCCGTGTTCGCGCCGCTCAGCGTGGACGGGTTTTGATATCCCGTGTCGTATCCGCCGCTGTACATGTCCGGCGACTGCGTGTCCGTCGCCGCGGGTTTCGGCTTGTTGCAGCCTGCGCCCAGCATCAGCCCCAACGCCACCACACTTGCAACACCCCAGCGAAGCATGACGATCCTCCGTGAGAAAGAGAATGAATCCCCCGCGTTCCCGGCGCGCGGGATGATACGACCCCTGTGTTCGCTGTCAACAAGAAAACGCTTTCGGCGGTGGATGGGATGGCCGGCGCTGTGCCCCCGCAGGATTTCGGATCGCGGATTTCGGATTTCGGATTTCGGCCAGCTTCAGCATGGGTGGCACGGTCTGGCGTACTCGCCAGGCCGTGGTGAAGGGGCGTGTTGACACGTTCGCGCAGTCCGCGCGGAGACGAATTCGGATGAACCGCAGATGAACGCGGATGAACGCAAATCAATGGACGCGAAGCGACAACGAGAACCGACACGAATCCGCGTTCATCTGCGTTCATCTGCGGTTCCAGATTGGCCGGATGCCCGTGGGTTAAGGTGGAATCCCGCGCTCGGTTCGTGCCCTGTGAAATCCGTTGGAACGGTCAACGACGCAGGCCGACTGACTTCGGCTAGATAGATGCTCGTTGAAGGGAAACCGGGTGGCACGGTCTGGCGTCCTCGCCAGGCCGTGGTGAAGGGGCGTGTTGACACGTTCGCGCAGTCCGCGCGGAGACGAATTCGGATGAACCGCAGATGAACGCGGAT
>CAZGJA010000101.1:0-16937 GCA_964526695.1 uncultured Phycisphaeraceae bacterium | reverse complement strand
ATGCGCAATGCTGCGCGCATTCGGCGGGTGTGAATCACCAGAAACATCGAGGAATCCGCAACCGTCGCCGTTCGAATGCGCGCGTTTTAACATCTTCTTTTTCACCAAACAAAGCCATTCGCGCAGCCGCCAAACCACCCCAGCTTCCCCGTCATCCGCACGTGCCCCGCATTTCACAAAGGAATCCCGGAGATCGGTCCGATAACCTCATGTTCGCATTAGACTTTGAGCACAAATCGCCCTCGGGTTCTCCCGCTGTGACCGGCGCGGCACCGCCGTCCAAGCCGGGGGGTAGCCGCGTCTGTCCACTCCCCGAGGTCCGTCCATGTGGGCTTGCTCGGACGCGCACCGCTTGGACGGCACCAAACCGGTCCGCAAGCGCACTGGGCACACCGGCCCGCCGAACTCGGCGTGGCCCCGGCGAGTTGCAATAGGACCCCGGCGGCGGTGACATACATACGGAAGGGTCTCACCCCATCGGCGTCCGGTCGCCTTGGTTGGACGCGGGTTCAACATGTAGATCGAAAGGTCCAAAACGTGCATCAACTCGAGGAGATCGGAATGCCGGGTTTGCGTTCAACGATGTATGGATGCCGCGGCATGAGGGCGACGCTGAAGGCGGTCGGCTGCCTTCTGACCCTGACCGCGATCGCCCTGTTGCCCGCGTCCTGCTCGGTCACGACGCCGCCGGACGACGAAGGCGTCACCGACGTGCTGATCGTCGGCTTTGCCTTCTCCCCCAAGACGGTCACCATCCAGCAGGGCGACACGGTGCGCTGGACGAATGCGGAGACGCTCGTTTCGCACACCTCCACGAGCGGAGATCCGGAGGACGACGACGCTGGAGCGCTGTGGAATTCCGGCACGCTGCTGCCCGGTCAGTCCTTCACTCACACCTTCGACGAAGTCGGCGAGTTCCCGTACTTCTGCGAGCCGCACAAGACCCTGGCGGCCATGCGCGACGCGCTCGTGGTCGTCGAGGCCGCGGAATAGACGCGGTCCCACAAACGCGCGTCCGCCCGACAAACGGGATCCGAAGCGCAGGCGATGGCGCCGCCCGCGACGCGCAGCGGACCCTCGCTCGCGCCTCGGGTTCGGATCGCCCGTTGTTGATTTCGGCCGCGAGACCGTGGGCAGACCGGGCCATACCGGCAGCTTCTGCGTCCCGGCAAGAAACTTCACCCCGAATCCGCCCACTCCGATAATCGGATGTGTCCGCACCCTCACCCAAAATGGTCGGTTCTGCGTCGGCGCCAAATCCCCGCCTCAGGATCGACGCGCTTCACGCGATGGCCGCCGTGGCGATCGCCTACGGCATCTGGCAAGTCGCGGCCGCGCCCAAGTGGACCGTGGACGACGCGTTTATCACGTTTCGTTATGCGCAGAACCTCGCGCTGCACGGCGAGTTGAATTGGAACGTCGGACAGGATCCGGTCGAAGGGTACACCGGCGTGTTGTGGCCGCTCATGCTGGCGGCGGCGATCTGGATGGGGGCGTCCCCGGTCGTCGTCAGCCAAGTGCTGGGGGTGGTCGGCTGGGCCGTTGCGCTCTTTCTGGCCGATGACACGCTCCGTCGCCTCGATTCGCCTCGACCGATCCGGGCCGCCGTCATGCTCCTGCTGTGCGCCTCGCCAATGATGGTCGCCAGCGCGCTGGCGGGCTTGGAAACGCAAGCGTTCGTCGCCGCGGTGCTCGCCTGTCAATGGGCGCTGGTGCGCGAGTTTCAACGCAGCGAATCGCGTCAGCCATCGATAGCCCTTCCCGTGACGCTGCTGCTTGCGGGGCTGGTTCGCCCGGAAGGCGCGCTCGCCGGCCCCGCCGCGGCTGCCATATACATGGCACTCGCCGCAGGCACCGACCGACCCAGGCGAGTTCGGTTTCTGCTGCGGTTCGGACTGTGGTACGGCCTGCCCGCTCTGACCTATTTCCTCTGGCGCTGGAGCTACTACGGGCGGCTGCTGCCCAACAGCTTCTACGCGAAGAACCTCGACGAGTGGAACACGCTCAAGCAGGTTCCCGCCTTCCTGGGGTTCCTGGAGTATTACCTGGCGTACCCCGCGGCCGCCTGCGCCGCGGTCAAACTGCTTTCCCTGCTCACTCGGCGGAATGCACGGCCGATCGAGGCTCCCCCGACAGCGCGCCGCACGGCCCTTGCAGCCGTCGCGTTCGCTACGCTCCTGAGTCTCGTCTGGTGCCTCCAATACCTGCGGACCGATCCGGTCATGAACTACGCTCACCGCTACTATGCGCCCGTGCTGGCGCTGGCGCTGACGGCGATGGGAGCGTTGTTTCACGGCGGGAGCGCGCGAGGCGCCCAACCGAGGCCGCATGGCGGCGTGGGACGCTTTCTGCCGTTGATTCAATCCTGCGCGACGGCGGCTGCCGTGACCGTGCTGTTCCTGCTCCACGGCGGAAAGCTCACCCAGGAAACATGGTGGCGCTGGAAGGAGATGATCCTCTGTCTGTACCAACTCGTTGATCAGACCGCGCCGGCGGCCACGTTCGTTCGGCAGCACGTGCCCGGCGATGAGTGGCTGGCCGTTCACATCGACGCGGGCTTGCTGGGCTACGTTCCGGGATTGCGCACCCTCGACATGGGAAGACTCAACGACGAGTTCCTTGCCCAGCCGGATCTGACCCAAGCCCAGTGGGCGGACTACTTCTTCCAGCACAATCCCGCGGCGCTGGTGCTGACAAGCTGGGACCGCAGCATCTTGAACATCCACGGCGAGGGCGGACGGGCGGTTGTGGACGACCCTCGCTTTGCTGCCTACCGGCGGGCGGCGGAGTTTCCGACCTCCATCACTCCGGACTACCGCCAGCTCGTGTACCTGCGCAGCGACGTTTACGCGCGGTATCTCGAGACGCGACCCACGCGCAGGTCAACATCCCTGGCGCAAGCCCCCTTGGCCGCGGAACACATGCCGGATGGGCGATTTGAGAACACTTCGTACGGATCATCCGCGGACGTGCCACACTGATGCCGCTCATCCGCGCGGCGCGCACGGTGCCGGTGTGCCGTCAAGCGAAGGGGAGGTGAAGCGGCGAGGTCGCGTCACGCCCAGTTCTGTCAGCGCATCACCCACTCGCGCCGCTGCCGCACCGGGACCGCCTGCTTGCGGCTGTCCTGATCGCCCGGCAGCCGGTACACGATCGCCAGCGTCCGGCGAAGGATGAACGACTGCGGGTTCTCCTCCGTGTTGCCGCGCTTCGGATCGTACGACGGATTGGCCACGCGCTTAAGCTCCCCGGAGAAGCCCGAGGCGAAAACAGTGAACTCATCCGCCGCCGGGTCGAGGCTGGCGAACACGGCCGCGGTCGTGCGCGAGTTACTGGAGCCTTGCAGCAACGTCCCCGTGACTTTCGCCGGCGGGGCGAAGAAGGGATGCTCCTTCTCGTGCCGCGCCTTGATCGCGTCGTACACTGCGGGATGCACATTGTCGCCGGCCTGCACGGTGGTCAGCGTGTCCGTCACGATCGACACGGATGGGAAGAAGCCCACGTCCTTACCCGTGTTGTTGACGACCGTGTACAGGAGATACCAGAAGGTCCGCGGCTCGGTCTCACCGGGCAGCGTCACCGTGATCCGCTGCGGATCGTTGAACGTCACGTCGAGCTGCCAGGACGAGCTGACCGGCGCCGGCATCGCCGAAGGCGACTGAGCCAGACACACCCCTCCCAAAAGCGCTACAACCCACCCGCACACTGCCCATGTCCTGCTCATGCGTTTCATCCTAGCCGACGGGGCAGCGCTGTCAAAACCCGTCAGGAAGGGCATCGGTCGGTGCCTGCCGACCCGTGGATCGGGTGGCGGAAGCTTGGGGTGGCGCGGGTCTGCAGCAGCAGTCCCGTGGTGTGGTTGCGACCGCGGCCAACCCATACCCCACACAGTCAGGCGAGTACGCCAGACCGTGCCACCCGCCAGTGGAAAAGGCACGTCCCGGAGGTCCGTGCCACCATTTTCGACGGGCTGCCAGGCCTTCGTGCGTGCGCAAGCCCCCTGCGCGTTCCCGGCTCCTGCGTTGTCCCGAACCCCCCTGACGCCTAAGATTCGCGGGGGGGTCGCCCGAGAACCAAGGTCGGGGCTGTTGCTCGGCATCCCCCATTCCAGCGGTGCGGGCAGCCAAACGGGGCGAGGACATGCATTCACGGGAACAAGTGGGCTTCGGGGCGGATGTGACGCCAGCGCCGGACATGCCGCCGGGCGACCATCCTTTGGAAGTCGCCGCCCGGAAGGGGATCGGCCCGCTCAGCCCGGCCGGCAGCTCGGCGTGGCATGGGCAATGCGAGCCGTGCGTCTCCTGCGGTCAGCTCGTGCTGCGCGGCGCCCACGAGTGCGAAAGTTGCGGACAGGATCTCAGCCCGCAGATGCGCCGCAAGATGGGGGAAGCCGCCGGCCCGTGGTTCGTCTTCGAGCACGTCCGCCCGTTCCCCGGCATTTCCTTCGAGCGAGTGGTGCGACAGATCCGCAAGGGCGTCGTGACGGCAACGTCGATCGTCCGCGGACCGACGACGGAGTATCAGTGGCGCTTCGCCGGCGAGACGCCCGCGCTCGCAAAGCATCTGGGCATCTGTTGGCACTGCGGCGAGTCGGTGGCCCCCACGGAATCCTACTGCCATGCGTGCCTCACCCACATGGATGGAACTCCGCAGGCGCAGCCTCTGACCGAAACGGCCGTCGCGGCCATGCACCTGCCTCCGCCCGAAACGAAACCGGGCGCCTTGCGCGCCGTTGCCGTCGTCGGCGCGGACGGGGCCGGCGCCGCGTCGGGCGTGCGCGCCATGTCCGCCCCGCGCGCGACAGAACCGGTCGGGCGCATGTCCGTAACCGCGACTCCGCCGCCGCCTCGCCCTGCATCGCCGGTTCGCGCGGCCGCGATCCCCACGCCTGAAGCGCTGACGGAAGAACTGCGGGCGCTGACCGCGGTGCTCGAGGACGCGGAGAATCTGGGTCCGGAGCCGGTGGTTGACGAGCCGGCGCGCATCGCCGGCATCCGCGCGACGTGGCTGATCGGCATCGTCTTCGTGATTCTCTTCGGCGCGCTGATCGGCGTCATCAAGCTGCGCGAGCGGCAGCATCGAGTTGTCGCCCCGCATGATGCGCCGGCGGCCACCAGCGTACTGCCGGCGCCGTAGCAGGCTGTGGCAAAGGGCGACACTCGTCATTCCCGCGCAGGCGGGAATCCAGTTTCGTCGCGGAGCGGGTAGTTCGCCACTCCGTGCTGGAGCGAACCGGGTAGTTCGCCACTCCGTGGCGAGCGTTCGTCGCGGAGCGACGAACTACCCTTCGCGACGCGGAGCGACGAACTACCCCGAATTTCGTCATTCCCGCGCAGGCGGGAATCCAGAGGCTTCGGAGTGCACCCTGGACCCCCGCCTGCGCGGGGGTGACTAAGTAGAACCGCAGACGTCTAACCCCACTCTGCCTGCGCCCATGGATGAATGTCTCCGATCGCAGCCGATCCCAAGCTTGAACTTGCATCGTGCTGAGTCGTTCTGGGCCGGCTTCAGCCGGCCGGTTCGTGCCACCGCCTTGAGGCGGTGGGAACAAGCCGGCAGTGCGCCGCCAGCCGAGCTTCAGCCGGCTTGCGCTGGGCAGAGGGAAAGCTCGGCTGAAGCCGGCTGAAAGGAGGAAAGCGTCGCCCCGTTCCCCACCAACTGAAGTTGGTGGCAAGAGCCGGTCGGCTGAAGCCGACCTTGACCATGCTCCCGCTCGGATCGCTCCGTGTCGCGTGTCACTCGGCGCGCTCTCGGCCCTTGGCCCCACGCTTAACGAAGGCGCAATACTTCTGCGGTTCCACTTGGCGCACTGGGGGGACAAGGTGGACCGCCATGCCCGCGCAGGTAGGAACGCAGTCTCGTCGCGGAGCGACGAACTACCCTGAAGCTGGCACTCCAAGAGCTGAGTTCCGAACCGAGCCGCGGTCAGTCAGCCGAGCGCCGCTACTTCAGCAGAATCTCCCGCGCCGCCGCCGTGGCCTCGTCCATCGCGTCCGTGATCTGATCGAACGTCAGCTTCGTCTCGGGCGGCATCTCCATATCCAGCTCTTTCCGCAGGGCCTCGCGCACCGGGATGTTGCGCGAGTCGCTCCGCGCGAGCATGCGTTCCACGTCCGCCGACGCGAGGAAGTCGTAGAGCCGCCGCGCCCGGTCGCCTCGCGCCGCGTCGCCTCGCCCCCCCCCCTCGATCAGCGCGACGGTGTTCGGAATCACCACGGTCCCGCCGTCGCCCATGTCCGGGTAACACATTTCGATCCTCGGATGCTGCTTCCGCGCGACGATCACGTCATCCGTGTCCGTCATGCACGCGATGCGGTCGCCGCCCGCCACGGCTCGAACCGCCGCGCCGTTGCCATCCACGACCGCCGCGCCGTGATCCGCAAGGAATTGCAAAAAGTCGCGCGCCCGCTGAGGGCCCCACAGCGCGAACATCGCCGCCACGTGCCCGCGCGTCGTGCCGAACAGAGGATTCGCCAGCGCCAGCCTCGGCGCCCAGAACGGATCGGCGAGGGATTCCCAGCTCCGCGGTTTCTCCACGTCCGGACCCAACAGTGCCGGATCGTACGCCAGCACCCGCGCCCGCGCGCCGAAGGCCGTCCAGCGATGCTCGGGATCCTTGTATCGCGAAGGAATGTCCGCGGCGACGGGCGAGTCGTACGCCGCCAGGCGCCCGCGACGCGCCAGCACGATCGTGTTGAAAATCTCGCTCGACCAGAAGACGTCCGCGCCGGGCCTGCCCGCCTCGTCGAGGATGCGCTGCACCAGCCCGGTCGTCTTGGCCGCCTCGGTGTCGAAGATCACGCGGACCCTCTCCCCCGTGCGCCGCTCGTATTCCGTCAGCACCTCGCGCGCGAACTCGGCGTCCACGCTGCAATACAGCAGCACGCCCTCATCCGCGCTGCCGCCGCCACGACGGCATCCCGGCCCGATCAGCGCCAGCGCGGCCGCGCAGACACACAGACAAGGAACGATCCACATGGTAGACCGTTCCGTGCTCGATGTTCTGTAGAAGCTGAGTTGAATTCGGAGGCGAATTTGATGCACGCGGCAACGATCCTCCAGGAGTAAATGGTGAAAAAGACACCTTCATGGGGGACCGGCTTTCCAGCCGGTCATTTGTCGGGAATCCCGATGAGGTCGGGGGTGAACAGCCTGACCCGCAGACTTCCACCACGGGCTGCCAGCAGTCCGAAGCCGAAGTTCGTCATTCCCGCGCAGGCCGGAATCCAGTGGCCTGCCGGTGCGGCCTGGACCCCCGCCTGCGCGGGGGTGACGCGCGTGATCCGCGATTCCAATGTTCCGCAACCGCTCGCTGGTTGTTCACCCACCCGCCGGACCCGTGTTGCCGTCACGGCGCCTTGTCGCCCTTCGACGTCTCGCCTGGAGGCGCGTCAGATTTGCCCGACTCCCCCGTCTTCGACTCGGCGCCGCCCGCCTCTCCGCCGCCAGCTTCCTTGCCTTCCGCCGTCCCTTCGCCGTCCTTGCCCGCTTCGGGCTTCTTCCCCTCCAGCGCCTTCTGCACCGTGGAGAAGAACGACTTCACGGATTTCTGATACTGCCGCGGGATGCGGTCGCGCGTCACGGAGTCGGTCGCTTCGCGTTCCTCGGCGCTGACGATCTCCACCAGTTGCCTGGACGCCTGCCCCTTCTCCTGCTCGCCGTCGATGAGGAACTGCCCGATGATCGCGCCCTGGCGCGTTTCGACTTTCTGGCGCTCGACTTTGAAAGCGACGTTCGTCGCCTGCTCCGGCGCCAGTCCGCCGCGCCCTTGACCGGGCTGCTGCCCCATTCCGCCGCCGCTTCCGGGTTGATTGGGTTGGCCCTGACCAGAGCCGCCGCAACCCTGTCACGTCCCGCCCGGCTTCTGGCCGGTTCCCTGACAGTCCGGGCAGGGCTGCATCCCGCTCTTGGCATTGTTCAGATCGGACAGCGTCGAGTTGAGCTGGTCCATCTCGCTTTGCATCTGCTCGAGCTGGCTGAGCTGGTCGCTCGCCTGCGACAGCCCCGCCGCCGCCTGCTGCGCCTGACCCGGCGAGTTGCACTGCGAGGCCTGCTTCATCGCCTGCGAAAGCTGCTTGGCCATTTGGCTGGCGCTCTGCTGTTTCTGCAACTGCTGCGCCAACTGCTGTATCTGCTGCTGGTTTAAGCCCTGCTCCTGCAGCGCCTTCTGCACCTGCTCGAGATCCTGCTTGCTGAGGTTCTCCAGCATCCGCTTCACATCCTCGGGCTTGATCCCCGCCTGCGCGAGCTTCTGCTGGAGTTCCTTGTTTTCCGCCGCGGCCTCGATCTGCTTGGACAAGTCTTCAAGCTGCTTGCTGAGCTTGTCGGCCATCTCCTTGTCTTCGTCCTGCTTGAGCGTGGCGAGCTGGTCCTGAAGCTGCTTGATCTCTTCCTGCGCCTGCTTGAAGTCGCCTTCGGACAGCGACTTGGTCAGCTTCTGCGCCGCCGTGTCCGTCTCCTGCGGAACTTTCAACCCGCGCAGCATCCGCTGCAGCTCGTTGGCCTTGTCGTAGTTCGGATCGTTGAGCTTGTCCTTCACCGCGTCGGCGAGGCTGTCGATCTTCTTCAGCGCCTCGTGGCGGATTGCGTCGGGCTTCTCAAGCGGCGCGGAAGGCTCCTCCGCCAGGCGCTTGAGGTCTTCCTTCATGTCCTCCAGCGCGGGGTTGCCCTCGGCCTTCTTGATGATGTCCTGAAACTGCTTCTTGACCGTGGTCTTCACCTGCTCGACCTGCGCGGTCTGGATGACGCTCTGCTTCTTCTCCTCGCCGGAGAGGAACCCCGGCGGCAGGAGCAGGCACAGCGCGGCCGCCAGCAGCGACACGCCGGCGTAGTTGAGCGGTCGAGGATACGTCAGGCGGATGTGCTGCCGCGCCGAAAGCCCGCTGCTGAGGCGCTCCGCGTCCGCGACGACGGCCTGCGCGAAAGGGTCTTTCGATGAAAGGCAGTAAAAGCTGCTGCTGAGCCGCTCGCGCAGCCCCGCGGCCTCATCCAGCCGTGCGGCCGCCAGCGAGAGCGTGACCCGCTCCGCCAGCGACCAGATCAGCGACGCCGCCAGCGCCACGCAGAGAAGAATCAGCGCCGACTCCCGCAGCGGAAGCCAGAGCTGCGTCGCCCGCTGCGTCACCGTCAGCATCGCCAGCGCCGCCCCGCCCAGCGCCAGGCACCACGACAGCCGGTTCAGCCAGCCGTTCATCCACAGCCGGCCCCGGGCCTCGTGAACCTGTTTATCCCATTGCGTCATCGCCCGCACTCCCGTTCCGCGCTCCGCTGGGGCGCGGCACCCATCCAAGAGAGTCTTCGACCGACAGACCTGATTATCATACTCATCGGCGACGCCGCGGACAATTCCACTGCCCCCCGGCGGACCGCCTTATGGAGGTGTGACGGACGAGTCGCCGCGCCGCTAGCGCCGAAACCTGCATTTCTCGTTTCAGGCGTGGAAAACGAGGCAGTCGTGCCATTTTGCGGCCCCCGATACTCGGTCTTACAATTTCGTGCCGTGGAATCGGGGACCGCCACACGGGTCTCGCAGCATAAGGGGCAGGTCCAAGGCAGTAGCGGACGATCGCGCCATCAGAACCCCCTACGCAAGTAGGGGGCCGTCCCGAAGGCAAGCCCTGACGAGCCAAGTCGATGCCGCGCTCTGACATTGCCGCCAAGCGCCAAGCGAGCCGGCGCCGTTGCCCCCGCGTCGGTGTGGAAGTTGCTGATATACTCGTGCGCTTGCGAAACCCACGATCGCCTGACCCTTGGATTGATCCAGCATGAAGTCTATCGTTCAATCGAAGCCCGCAATCCCGCCAGCCGCGTTGCTCAGGTCCGCGATCCTCTTCCTCGCATCTCACGCCTCCCTCGCGCCGGCGCAGGACACCCCGACACCACCGCCCGCCAAGCAGGACGCCAAGTCCGAAGACAAGTCCGTCGTCCTCGTCGAAGGCCAGGTGATCAACTTCATCGGCGGCGGCGAGCAGGGCGTGAAGGTGACGCTCCATCGCAAGGCCGCGGACGGTACCCTCGGCGAGCCGCTCGCCTCCACCACGACCGACGGCATGGGCGATTTCAAACTCGTCGCGGCTTCGCCGCTCACGGGCGATGCCGTCGTTCGCATCCTCAAGACCGGCTACGCGCCGATGCTTAAGGACGTCAAACTCGGCGAGGGCGAGTTCCCGCCGTTCGTCGATGCCGCGCTCGAGGGCGAGTACGTCCTCTCCGGAAAAGTCGCCGACTCGCGCGACAGCGCCGCCATCGTTGATGCCGAAGTCACCGTCAAAACCCCCTTCCGGGAGTGGAACGCCAGGACGCGCGAGGGCGGCAAGTTCCGCTTCGAAGGGCTGTATCCCGGCGATGTCGAAGTCATCGTGCGCGCCAAGGGCTTTGGCCGCGAAAGCCAGAAGATCGAAATCCTCCCCGACGGCAACGAGCTGTCCCTCATGCTCAAGCCCGAACGCATCGTCCGGCTCAAGACCGTGGACGAGTCGGGCAAGCCCGTGGCCGGCGCGATCATCGAATGCTACGACGCCGAGCGCGACGACTTCCGCAACACCGCCACCGACAAGGGAGGATCGGCCGTGCTCACCGGCGTTCACTTCGACGCCGCGGGCTTCAAGCTGCGCGTGACGCATCCCGACTTCATCAGCGACGTGGAGTTCTCGCGGGAGATCGCGCTGCCCGTCGGACAGGTCGAGTCGCTGCACGAGCTGCGGCTCTCGCGCGCGGGGCGAGTCGTCGGTCAGGTCATCGACGCCGCCACGCGAAAGCCCCTCTCCGACGCACGCCTCATCGCCGGTCCGCAAATCAGCGACTTCGCCTCCCAGGCCTTCAGCGACGTGGAGGGCAAGTTCACGCTGAAAAGCCTCCCGCCCGGCAAAATGCGGGTCACGGTGTATCGCGCCGGCTCCGCGCCCGAGATGACCGAGGTCGAGGTCGCCTCCGGCGAGGAGAAGTCCATCCTCGTCAAGCTCGGGTCGCCGCGCGACATCGTCGGCACGGTGCTCGACGCCGCGGACAAGCCCGCGCCTGAGGCGTTCATGGAGACCCGCGCCTGGCGCGGCGGCGATACGCTGACCCTGCGGACGACGAGCGACGAGCAGGGCCGCTTCACGCTGGTCGATGCGCCGCTGGATGAGTTCGAGCTGGTGGCCACTTCGCAGGAAGGCGCTCAAGGTCGAACGAAAGTCCCCGCCGACCGTAACGAAGTGACGATCACCCTGACTGAGGCCCGCGCGGAGGCGCCGCCCAAACAGGGCCGCGGCCCCGCCGTCAGCTCCGCCGCGCCGGATTTTCAGGTGGCCACGTTGGAAGGCAAGACGCTGAAGCTCTCGGAACTGAAAGGTAAGATCATCCTGCTGGACTTCTGGGCCACCTGGTGCGGACCGTGCGTCGCGGAAGTGCCGAACCTCGTGAAAGTGCATGAGACGTTCGGCAAGCGCGAGGACTTCGTGATGATCAGCATCAGCCTCGACCGCGACGAGAACGCGCTGAAGAAATTCGCCGACGAGCGAAAGATGACCTGGCATCACGTCTTCGGCGAAAAGGGCAACGCCGACGCCACCGCCGAGAAGTACGGCGTGTACGCCATCCCCGCCCTCTTCCTCATCGACCGCGAGGGCAAAATCATCGCCACCGACCTGCGAGGCCCGGACATCCAGAAAAAAGTGACAGAGGCCCTCGACACCAAGAACCCCTGAGACCGACGCCGTCGAACCCCAAGACCTTGATCCAGAAGCCCTCGGTAGCCCGAAGCCCTTCAAGTCTGAAGCCGTCGCAGCGAAAGCCCTCGAGCTTGGGACCGGAGCAGTGTGAGCCTCTTCACCTCCCTTCCTCCCAAGGAGGGGTCACCGCCAGCGCGCATTGGAGCAAACTCAGAATTCGTGTAGCGAGCCGCGGACTTCAGTCCGCGCGGATTCGACTCCAGGAAGGCGTCCTCAGCTTCAGAATTGACGCTATACGATTTCGAAGACCGCTCTTAGCTCCTTGCGTGGCTACGCGCTTAATGTGGGCCGGTCTTGGAACCCGAGGGGTTCGTGTGTTACTGCGATGAGCTTGAACGCTGGTCTGCGTCGGGCGTGTGGGTCGGGAGGGTTCGCTATGAGAAGCATCTGGCGGACCCTAGTGTTGTCGAAGAGCTTCCCTTTGGTACGCCCGCGTCGGACGCCGTCGGCGAATGGCGATCCTCGCGCGACGATCCGCGCTGGGCGGCCATGCGATCGTTCTTCGATGATTTCAACGCTCGCCAGGACGTGAGCAACGAATCCATTGTTGAAGCGCATCGCGAGCATTTGACTGAGGAGCCGAATGACCTCTTGGTTCGCTTCTGGCTCGCTCAAGCCGTTCGAGATCGAAAAGACACCAGCCTGCTTTCCGCGTTGCGGGCCATCTACGATGCTGAGCCGGACGCGGTGATTCGCAGTCAGATCCTCTTGGGGATGTGCGAATTGGCGCCTACGGGCGATCCCGAGTCCCTGAAGTTCCTCGAAGCAAGGTCGAATTCCGAAAAGCACTTCCGCGCCAGCGGTACCCTCGAGATGGTGCAACGCCTGATCCGCGAAGGTCTTGATCAGCCCTGACCGCGGCACACTGCACCGCTCGACTCAGAACTCAAGCGCGGAACAGGCGCCTGCGTTTGCGGCTGCTGGCTACCCTCTGACGTGAGCTGCCCGCTTGCAACCACCTGCCCCGTTGCCGCCTCTGGCGGTCACTTATCGTCGCGGTATAGTGTTCGGACGGCGCGGGGGCGGAGCGGCTGGCGCTTGAAAGAACCGCTTCTCGCCACGACGGGTCTTCGACCTTACGGGCGCGGCTCTGAGCCGGTGCGGCTTTGAACCGTGGCGGCCCTGGGCCGGTGGGGTCCGCCCGCGCGAACTTCGGAAAGGAATCCGAACCCATGTCCGATCCTCATGCTTCGGATCGTCCGCGGCGGTTGATGCCCGCGTTCGCGGCGATGGTGTTCTGCATCCTCCTGTGGCCCGCGCTGCTGACCTTCGACGTCGGCGATTGGCCCAGTCCGCATCAGTATCCGCACAACGCGCCCGCCGCCAACGCCTGCGGGCGCGTCGGCGCGTGGCTGGCCTACGAAGCGTTTCACTATTTCGGCGACGGCGCCTATCCGCTGGCGCTGTTCCTGACTTTCACCTCGATCACGCGGCTGACGCGCGGGCGCGTCGGCTCGTGGGGCGAGCGGCTCTTCGGGCTGACGCTGGTCATGCTCTCCACCGCCGCCTCCGTCCACATCATCGCCTCGCCGCAGGCCGCGCCGCTGCCCGTCGGTCACGGCGGCGTCGTGGGCTTCGCGCTCGGGGAGTTTCTGATCCAGCATCTCTCGCGGCTGGGCACGTTCATCATCCTGATGTCGAGCTTCTGCGTCGGGCTGGTCTTCGCCACGGAGGGGTGGGTGCTGCGAGCGCCCGCCTTGATCAAGCAGGCGGGCGCGGCCACGGCCGGCGCGATTCAGGCGGCGCGCAGCGTGGTGAACACCGTGACGCCGCGCATGGCGGCCGCGCCGGGCGTCGCGCGTCGCGTGCAGGTCGGGGGCGAGGACGCGCCGGCGCTGCTGCGCATCCCGATCCCCAGCCCGGCGCGAGGCGCATCCTCAAAGGGCGCTGAGACGGAGCAGTCCTCGGATGTGGACGCTGACAATCGACGCGGCTCGAAGCCGGATAGCGACGCCCCGGATGCCGCAAGCCGCGCGGCCTCCAAGCCGGCGGCAGAGGCTCGTCAAGATCGAGAGGCCGGGGAAGCTGCAGCGAACGGCGATGAGAAGCCCGCGCCCGGCGCTTCGTCGTCCAAGCCGGTCTCCTCGACGCCAGCCGCGACATCCGCCGCCGCCGGATCCTCCGACGCGCAGCCCAAGTCCGCGCCGCCCGCCGCGCTGAAGCCGAAGGCGGACGCTGCAGCGGAATCCAAGCCGCCGGTGGTCATTCACTTCTCCCGCCCCGAGCCGCAGCTTTTCCCCGCCGAGCCGTATCCGACGCGCCTGGCGGATTGGACGCTGCCGTCCATCACGCTGCTGCACGAGCCGGAGTACAGCTACAACGCGCTGCAGGAATCCGTCGTCCGAGAGAAGGCCAAGGTGCTGGAGCGCACGCTCGAGGAGTTCCGCCTCGACGCGCATGTCGTCGAGATCGACACCGGTCCGGTCATCACCATGTTCGAGCTGCGCCTCGCGCCGGGCATCAAGGTTTCGCAGATCGCCACGCTGTCCAACGACATCGCCCGCGCGCTGAAGGCGCCGGCCATCCGCGTCGTCGCACCGATCCCCGGCAAGAACACCGTCGGCGTGGAGGTGCCCAACGTCGAGAAGGAGAAGGTGCGCCTGCGCGAGCTGATGCTCCTGTCCGGCGAGAAGTCGCACAAGATGGGGCTGCCCCTGTTCATCGGCAAGGATGCCAGCGGCGCGGCACTCGTCACCGACCTCACCAAGGCCCCGCACATGCTCATCGCCGGCACGACCGGCTCCGGCAAGAGCGTGTGCATGAACTCGATCATCGTCTCCCTGCTGATGACCAAGCCCCCCGACGAGGTCAAGCTCATTCTCGTGGACCCCAAGATGGTCGAGATGAGCCAGTTCAAGGAGGTGCCGCACCTGATGTGCCCCATCGTCACCGACATGGAGCGCGCCGAGAAAATCCTCGAATGGGCCGTCACCAAGATGGACGAGCGCTACGAGTTCCTCGCCGAGGCCGGCGTGCGCAACATCAGCGCCTACAACGCCCTCTCCGCCGAGGACATTTATCAGCGCTTCCAGCCGTCCAACGACGAGGAGCGGCGACAGATCCCCACGCACCTGCCGTACATCGTCATTATGATCGACGAGCTGGCCGACCTGATGATGACCAGCGCCAAGGAGGTCGAGCACCACCTCTCGCGCCTCGCGCAGAAGTCCCGCGCGGTGGGCATCCACATCGTGGTGGCCACCCAGCGCCCGGAAGCGAAAGTCGTCACCGGTCTGATCAAGTCGAACCTGCCGTGCCGCATCTGCTTCCGCGTCGCGTCGCGCATGGACTCGCGCATCGTGCTCGATCAGAACGGCGGTGAAGTGCTGATGGGTCAGGGCGACATGCTGTACCTTCCGCCCGGCTCGCACAAGCTGCTCCGCGCGCAGGGCACGTTCCTCGAAGACGCGGAGATTCACACCGTCCTCGACGACATCGCCGAGAAGGGCCAGCCGCAGTTCCACCCCGAACTGATCCGCATGAACAAAAGCCCGGACGCCGGCGCGATGGAGAAAGACCCGCTCTTCGACGAGGCCGTGCGCATCGTGCTGGAAACCAAGCGCGGCAGCGTGAGCCTTCTCCAGCGGCGGCTGAACGTCGGCTATTCCCGCGCCTCGCGCCTCGTGGACCTCATGGGTGAAGCCGGCATCGTGGGCAGCTACAAAGGCTCGCAGGCAAGGGAGGTTATGATCACGCTCGACGAATGGGAGCAGCTCCGCGCGGCCACGGCGGCGGACGTGGGGCAGGGGTATGCGGCGGACGAGGAGGACGGATTGGAGCCGGCCTCGCAGACCGACGGAGACGAGGGTCCGTTCTGAGGGTGTGCGCAGTTCAGGGTCTGCTCAGAGGGTCCGCTCAGAGGGTCGCATTCCATTCGGGGTGGCATGCTCTCTCCGTAATCGTCGGGGTGGCATGCTCTCGCCGTAATCGGCGTGAGCATGCGATTCCGCAGATGACGAGCGGCACGGTCGAGCGCGAAACCATGCCCCCTTCGGAATCATCTAACCCGCGGCGGGATGGGTCCTTCTCCATATGCGCGGGAGTCGGGGTCCGTTGTGAGGGTCGGCGGACGATTCGTTCCGCTGCTCTCAATCGGGTCGATGCCTGGCCTTCATGTGGATCAGACCCTCGCGCGCCGGTTCCGCCCAACCGCCCTTTGCGAGTGGCTTGACAATCCGGCGCTCGCGGTTATACTCATGGTATGAAAACGGCGATCTCCATCCCGGATGACGTTTTTCAGGAAACGGAGCGACTCGCGCGTCGCTTGAAGACCACGCGCAGCGATGTCTATCGCCGAGCACTCGCAGAATTCGTCGCGCGCCACGCCCCCGACCACGTGACGGAGGCGCTGGATCAAGTTTGCGATCAACTCGGGCAGCAGCCTGGACCTCCCGGAAAACGGGATGATCCCAAGCACTCCACTGACGCCTTCGTCGCTGCCGCCGCTGCCGCAATCCTGGAGAAGGCAGAGTGGTGATCTCGCAAGGCGAGGTCTGGTGGGCCGAGCTGCCCGCTCCGTCCGGTTCGGAGCCGGCGTTTCGCCGTCCCCTGGTCGTCGTTCAGGGCGACGCGTTCAACCACAGCAAGCTTGCCACCATCGTCTGCGTGTCGTTGACCGGCAACCTGGTTTGGGCCGGCGCCCCCGGAAACGTCCTCCTGCGGGCCAAGCAGACGGGGCTGCCGAGGGATTCCGTGGCAAACGTCTCGCAGATCGTGACGATGGATCGCTCCGCGCTCACCCGGCGGACGGGCAAACTCCCCCGCAAGCAGACTTCGCTGATTCTCGCCGGGATCGATGTGGTTCTCGGCCGGTAGGACCGGCGGCATCATGGCTGCGGCAGGCGCGCTGAACGAGGCTGGCCACGGTGCGCAACGAGAGCGGTCCAGCGGTCCAGCGGCACGCGGCGCCCGGCGCTCCTATCCCCCTCGATGTGCGGGAGCGGCTCCGCGCGGCAACAGCGGCGGACGTGGGACAAGGGTATGCGGCGGATGCGATGGACGGCGACAATGCGTCCGATAATGGCGACGATCCAGAACGCACTGATGCGGATTCTGGGCCGTTCTAGCCCAAGTTGAACACTTTTCTTTCCAAAACGGCCTTAGCGATAGCGCCAAGGCGGTTGGGATTGAAAAGTCGTGACTACATTTGAGCGACCTCGTCGAAACATCGCAGGCGCTGGGGCAGCGATAGTCCCAGCCGGTTCAGGAGCACCTTCTGCGGCTTGT
>CAZGJA010000100.1:0-20114 GCA_964526695.1 uncultured Phycisphaeraceae bacterium | reverse complement strand
CCCCCCCCCCCCCCCCCCCCCCCCCCCCCCCCCCCCCCCCCCCCCCCCCCGACCGGCACGTCGAAAGGATGGGACCGCGCATCTGGCGCAAAATGCCCAGCACGCGGGCGCTGTGTGCTCCGTTCCACTCCCACAACATCGGGCGGACAGGCCGGCGTTGCGGAGTTTTCCTATGAGTTGCAGTCTTGCGGTCGCGAGGCCGGACCGCCCCGGCGCCAGCAAGCCGTTCCCTGAAAGGAAACCATCCCGCCAGAGCAGGAGAAAGCCGCTCTCAGGCGTGCCGAAATCTCTGGTGAAAATGTCCTTGAACGGGTCGAGGTTTCGCTTCCATGCGGCATCGGGCATCCGTGCTCGCTCAACCTCGTCGAAGAAGTCCTTAAGCGCGGACAACCGGTTTCATGTCTCCGCAGTTCAGGAAGGGCCATTCGTCTCAACTGAATCTTCAGTTGGCTCCGGCTGCCGGGCTTTGGCATGGCATGAACTTGTGATCGTGCAGGGCAATCGTCAGGAGGTTCTGTGCCCCTCTGGGGCACAAAAGCACGCCGCGTGGCAACCTCAAGACGCTCAACGCGTTGCGCACCGCAGTCAGATCGAGACTCAGGTCGTCTCAAATTTCAAAAGTGATGAGTCCGCGGACGCTCGTCGGTCAAACCGTGAAAGAATTCGGGGCGACAGGATTCGAACCTGCGACCTCTTGACCCCCAGTCAAGCACTCTAAACCAGGCTGAGCTACGCCCCGAAAGTCGAATTGTCAGATCGGCTGGCGGTGGATTCACTCCGCACAGCTATTCCACGCCGCGAGGCTGGTTCCCTGCGCGCCGTGGGTTCACCCCGCGCGGCGGGTCCGCTACGCGAGGAACACGTTCAGCAGCGACCAACCCACCAGCACGCCCGCGATCAGCGCCAGCAGCAGTCCCATGCGTGTCCTTTCAACAAGAAGCCATCGAACCCCCGCCATTCTAGGCAAGCCGCCGCCGCACACAAGCTGTCGGCGTGGCAAGTCTGCGGCGATGCGTTTCGCCGCGGCGTCGGCTGGAAACACGAGGGATTCTGAAAGCCCTGTCAGCCCGGGCGACGGTGCGCAGGCCGATCCAGCCCAGCGAGAACACCAACAGCGCCTCAGCGCCGAACGCGCCGCACAAGCCCTTCGGGCGACCGGCGAAGGAGTTGCCGCCGTCCGCTTCCTCAAGGGTCGCAGCGCCCTCGGAGCCGGCAGCGCCCCCGGAGCCCGCAGCGTCGCCCTCCATCAGCTTGTTGAGCGAGCGCTCCAGTATCTTCCCGTCAGCGTCCGTGCGCGATTGCTCGAAGAGGTCGGCCAGCCCCGCGAACGGGCGACCCATCACGCCGGCCACGCCCGTTCCCGCCGGGGCGCTCTCGACGACAAGCGTGAACCGAGCCTCCAATCCGAACGTCTCGCCGGGCGTAAGGTCGTAAGCGTATTCGACCGACCGCGGTCCGATGAGCACGACGACGAACGTGTCGATGCCGAGCCGGTCGGCCTGATCGACGAGGGTCGCGGCCTCGGGCTCCTTCGAATTGCGGAGCGCTTCGAGATCGAGAATGCTGCTGGTCAGATCGTCCCCGCGGAGGCCGGCGCTTTCCGAGTCCGCCTCGAAGATCGCGCCGCTCGCATCGCCCTCGAAGCGCCGGCGCACGCGCAGCACGGGCGCGTCCGGCAGCCGCGCGTCGTGAACCTCGACGGTGAACTCCGCGGCCGCGCCGGAAAGACCGCCGTCGCCGGTCGTGACCCAGAAGACCAGCGCGCCGCTGATAAAAACCTGACTGGCAACTTGGCGCGGTCCGCCGCCGCTGCCGAGCGCGTCAGCGAGCGTGAAGCGCAGGTCGCGGTTCTCACCCGCGAAAGCCTCGATCTGGTAGGCGATTCGTGCGTCATTGGAAAACGCTCCGCACTCGAGCGCGAATTCGCCCGGGTTCTGCTCCGTGGAGGGGCGCGGGTCGCCGAGGACCACAATCGAGCGCCCGGCCGCCAGCGGGTTGCCGGCGATGTCGGTGGTTTCAAGTGAAGCGGTGGCATCGATGATCGGTGGTTCGACGGTGCGGTCGTAGGCGTCGTCGTCGCGGGTGAACGAATCCTCCGGCGCGTCGGTCAGGCCGCGCGCGATGGCGTGAACGCGCCCGCTGAAGGCGCGTATTTCGGCGCGTAGCGGTTCGGCGAGGGCGCCCGCGGCAAGGCCTGCGAGCACAGCGACCAGCGCGCCGCGCGACTGAGCGTCGCCGAACGCCCTTGGGTAGTCGGCGCGCAGGCGCCATCGATGGTCGGCTGGTTTCCGCCGGTGTCCGGCTTGATCCGTTCGATTTGAGCGCATACCGATTCCCCAGGGGAGGGTCTCGACGCGGATTGGAGGAACCGGCCGATCGGGACGAAGCCCGAGGAAGAACGCCGGAACGCCGCGTGCGGACCCCGGCGATTGTACCGCCCCCCGCGCGTCCGGTCGAGTCCCTGTGAAGGGCCGTGAGTGTCTCAGTTTGGCAATGCTGATTTGCCGCGATTGGGGCCGCCTCGGTGTCGCAGGCCCGGCTCGGCGAGAGGAAGCGGCGCCTGGAAGCCTCTGTCCGCTGACCGCTGCTCAACTCCACAACGACATGGAGGCGGAGAATCGACAGGTGCTACCGTTTCTTTCCCCAAGGGATTGCGGCCTGCAGCCCAAGGTTGGACGCCGCTGGCGGCCTTCCTCGGGTCGGCAGTAATCCCCTCCGATCAGCCCTGAAAGGACCGCGGCGGGATGCCTCAATCCCGTTGGGGTTGAAATGCCTACAATCTCTCCCCAAGGTTGGTCGCCTGCGGCGACCAACTCTGGGCTGGCGGACGCGACCCCCTCGGGGTCGAGGAGGCAAGGCCAAGGCAGTATCTCATCGACGCGGCTCTAACAGGCAACTGAGACACTATCGAATGGCCGATGGGTTCTCCTAGTTTCCATCCATCGGGTCGGACGAGGGTCGGCGCTTCGCAGGGGTGAGCGGCGCGAGCACGTCGTGCAACGTCGTGCAGCACGGAAGCGCGTCTCGCGTGTCGCCCGGCACCGAGGCCAACGCCTTGCCGCGATCTCGACCCATCCGGGCGAGGGCGTACAAACTCCGCCCCCCGGCCGGCATCGCCGCCGCCGGCGTCAGGCCCGCCACGGTTCCGCGCACTCGCCAGGCCGTTCCGAGTGAGCAACCCGCCCGCGCTGCGCCCGCACACCGGCCCGCAGGTGCGGACGCGGGCCGCCCGGGCGTTCGGCAACGCGTAGAATGCAGTTGCCCTGCCGCCTTGAACCTCCCGCGCTTTTGAAGTTGACATCGCGTGATTCTCCCATATCCTAACACATACATAACGTGGTCGGCTCGACCCCGGGGTTCCCGTCGGGTAAGCTCCCGACGGCAAGGTCGAGTCCGCGGTGTTTCGCGGCCGCGACCGCCAGACCGCGGCAGCCGTCAGCGCCGCATGGCGCGGACGTGCGGATGCAGAGCCTCGACCGAAGGGGCGCGGCATCGCGGATCACAGGGGACTACCGGCGCGGCGCACACATCGTCGCGCTGTGCCAGTCGGCAGAAACAAGGTTTCACACAGGAGAGTTCGTGATGCGTGCTTTTGAGAAAGTCGTGTTCGCGGCGGCGTTCTTGGCGGTCTCCGCCATCTTCGGTTGTCAGCAGAAGGCCGCCAGCATGGAGGACATGATGAAGCCGCCGCCGCGCCCGGCGGAATTGGACAAGCTCAACGTCTTCGTGGGCTCGTGGGAAGGCACGGCCGAGATGCGGATGGCCGGCTCGGATGAAGTCGTGCAACAGAAGGGCACCAGCACGGTTGCGTGGGATTGCGACAACCGCGTGCTGTTCGAGCGGTTTGAAGCCTCCATGGAAGGGGAGAGTCCGTTCAAGGGCATCGGCGTGTGGACTTACGACGCCGGCAGCGGCAAATACCGCATCTTCTGGTTCGACAGCTTCGGCTCCACGAACACCGGCTGGGCGACGCATGACGAGAAGACTGATACGTGGCACTTCAAGGGGCAGGGCAACATGGGCGGCAAGACTTCCGTCGTGGAAGGCACGGCCCGCATGATCGACAAGAACACGATGGAGTGGTCCCACAACGAGTGGGACAGTTGGAAGCTGAGCAAGCTGATGGAGATGAAGGGCACGAGTCGCCGCAAGTAGCGCGGGGTGGCAGGCGCCAAGGCAACGAGGCTACGAGGCGCCAAGGCAGCGAGGCAGCGAGGCAACGAGGCATCGCCGGCGATGAAGCGTCGCGGGCAACAGCGCTGCGCGTAGGGCGGGCTGTGCCCGCCGTGTGCGGGGAGGGTTGTGTGGACCGGCGGATCCGGTCCGCTCTGCGGCGCTGCGAATCCACTGGCAAGGCTGGGTTTTCGGCATGGGCGAGTTCACTCCCACCCCGCAGCAGCAGCGCGCCATCCAGACCGTGGGGCGAAGCCTGCTCGTCTCCGCTGCCGCCGGGTCGGGCAAGACGGAAGTGCTCGCCCGACGCTGCGTCCATCTGGTCTGCGATGCGCCGCCGCCGTTTCGATGCGACATCGACGAGCTGCTGGTCCTGACGTTCACCGAGGCGGCCGCGGCGGAAATGCGCGGGCGCATCGTGCGCGAGCTGCGCAGGCGGCTGGAATCGGCGCCGGGCGACGCCCGCCTCCGCCGCCAGGTCGCGTGGGCGGACCTCGCCTCGATCTCGACGATCCACTCGTTCTGCAACACCCTCGTGCGCCGTCATTTCACCGAGGCGGGCATCGACCCTTCCGCGGCGATCCTCGACGGGCAGGAGGCCGTCCTTCTCCGCGGCGAGGTGCTTGGCGCGTTGTTTGACCGGCTGTACGAGGCGGGGCGCGAGCCGCAATCCGGCGAGCACGACTTCGGCCGTCGATTCGTGCAATGCGTGGACGACTACGGGCTGGGCAACGACCGGGGCATCGCGGATTTCGTCGCTCGCGTGGCGGCGTTTCTGGAGAGCCTGCCTGATCCGCAGGCGTGGATCGACGGCGCGGCCGCGCGGCTGACGGACGGCGGAACGTCCGTACTGGTCGAGACGATCCGTCAGTTCGCAAACGAGCTCGAGGAGCAGCGGGCCGAGCTTGAGGCGCTCGGCGATTCACTCGGATCAGGCGATCCGCGCCTGGCCGCGCTGGGCGATTGCGTGCGAACCCACGCCGGAACGCTTCGCCAGTGGCGCGACGACTTGAGCGTTGCGGATGCGGCAGCCGACGATCCGTCGCGCGTTGACAGCCTCATCAAGTCTCTCGCCGACGTGCAGCAGTCGGTTCAGGCGTACTCGTTCGACAAGCCCCGCGGCATCCGACGAAACAACAAGGATCCCGACTCGGCGGATCTGCAGGTCAACGCGGCGCTGGACCGCTTCGATGCACTGAAGAAGAAGCTGTTCGACGAGCGACTCAAAGCACATTACGGCTCGTTTTCTCCCGCGGAAATCCGTGAAGGGATGCAGCGGGTCGCGCCGTACGCCGCCACGTTGCTCGATCTCGTCGGGGCGTTTCGCCGCGCCTATCACGATCGCAAGCGCCGCGCGGACGTGCTTGACTTCGCCGATTTGGAGCGACTCGCCTACGAGCTGCTCGCGAATTCAAAGATCGACGGGACGCCGCGGCCTTCGCCCGTCGCCGCCGCCCTGCGCCGCCGCTTCCACCACGTCCTCGTCGATGAGTTCCAGGACATCAGCCCGATCCAGGCCGCCATCCTTGAGCGCCTCAGCCGCGAGCCTGATCCCGCCGCGCCCGACAACCTCTTCGTCGTCGGCGACGTGAAGCAGAGCATCTACCGCTTCCGCCTCGCGGAGCCGGCGCTCTTCATCGCGCGACAGCAGCGGCTGGCGCGCGATGCGGACGGGGGCGGCGAGGTCATTCCGCTTCAACTGAACTACCGCAGTGCGCCGAGCGTCCTCGACTTCGTCAATGCGCTCTTCGAGAAGTTGATGACGCTGCCGCTTTCGCCCGTGGTATACGACGACGCCGCGGTGCTTCGTCACGGTCGGGAGGAGCCGCCCGGCGCTTTGCACGCTCCGGTCGAGCTGCACCTGCTGGACCGCGGCTCCGGCGCCGACGCGGAAACCGACGACGAAGTCGACGACGCGGCGCCCTCCTCGTCGGATGTGGACGATCCCCGCCGCTGGTCGCCGATCGAGCGCGAGGCCTACCTGATCGGTCGGCGCATTCACGAACTGCGCAGCGACGCGAATCTGCGAATCAAGGGTCAGCCGGCCTCTTTCCGTGACTTCGCGGTCCTGCTGCGCGCGGCGAAGGTCAGCTCGCGTGCGATCGAGCGCGTGCTCAAGGCCATGGGCATCCCCGCCTACGCCGACGCGGGCGGCGGCTTTCTCGAAGCGCGCGAGGTGCGCGAGATCCTCGCCGCGTTGCGCGTGCTGGACAATCCGCAGCAGGACATTCCGCTGGCGTCGGTGCTGCGAACGGGCATCTTCGCGGCCCCCTTCAGCGTGGACGACCTCGCGGCGCTGCGCGTGCACGATCGCGCGGTCCCGTTCCATCGCGCCGTGATGGCATACGCCAACGGCGGGGGCGACGCGAGTCTGCGCGATCGCGTCGCCCGCATGCTTCAGCGGATCGACGTCTGGCGGCAGGCTGTGCGCCGCCGCCCTCTCGCGGAGGTTCTGTGGGAACTCTACGAATCCACGGGCTATCTGGCCGAGGCGTCCGCCGCGCCCGACGGGGCGACGCGCCGTGCGAATCTGCTTCGGCTCCACGAGTACGCGCGCAAGTTCGCCACCTTCCGCCAGCAGGGGCTGCACCGCTTTCTGGCGTTCATCGACTCGCTGGAAGAGGAATCGCAGCAGCCCGACGCCGCATCGCCGCAAGGCGAGGGCGAGGACGTCGTGCGCATCATGACCATCCACCGCAGCAAGGGGCTGGAGTTCCCCGTCGTGTTCGTCGCGGGGCTGGCTACGAAACTCAACTTCACCGACGCGCGAGGGCGGCTGGTCTTCGGGCGCGAGAGCGGGCTGGGGCTGCGTGTCGTCGAGCCGGCGGCGATGATTGAATACCCGACCGCGGCGCATCGGCTCGTGCAGGATGAAATCGAGCGCACCACCCGGGAAGAGGAGCTGCGCGTGCTCTACGTCGCGCTGACGCGGGCGCGCGAGCGGCTGATTCTTACGGCCTCCCCACAAAGCAAGGACCTCGCCGCGGACGTTGAGGAAGCGCGAACGAGGAGACTTTCAGCTTCCTCGTTCGCGCTGCGCGCGGCGAGTTGTCCGTTGGATTGGGTGCTGCCGGTGTTGTCGCAGCAAGAGACGGGCCGCGTTGCGTGGACTTCATCTGACGAGGAACGGACCGCCGCGCGCGCCGGCTCGAAGGGATCGCTGGCGGTCGTTCGCGCCTGGGATGCCGGGCAGATGGCTGCCTGGCGGTTGGAGCGCTACGGCAAGGATGAAGCGGGCGATCAACTGCGCGAAGCGGCGGCGCGACTGGCGGCGCTACCCGCGACGGAACCTGTGGACTCCACCGACGCGGAGGCGCGCGGCGTGCTGGCGCGCCTCGACTGGGGTTATCCCGCTCTGCCGCTGTCCACCGTTCGCTCAGTCGTCTCCGCCAGCGAGTTCAAGGGCACGTTCGACCCGCTCGCCGATGCGGACGAGTCGCCGCGCCGCCATTCCACCGAACCTGAGCCTGCACAAGCGCGCCGGGCCGAACCCTCCGCCGATCCTCAGACTGCGCGTCGCCGGGGCGTCGCCACGCATCGCCTGCTCCAGCACATGGACTTCTCCGTCGCCGTCTCGTCTGGCTGGGCCGGCCAGCTCCAGCGCCTCCTCGACGCAGGTGTTCTTGATCCGACCGACGCCGAACTTGTCGACGCCGCGGCCATCGAGTGGTTCCTCAGCACTCCGCTGGCGCAACGTATCGCCGCCGCCGGGCCGGCGTTCCACCGCGAATTCCCGTATATCGCCGCCGAGCCGCCCGGGCAGTTCGATCGGTCTGCCGGCTCGGCAGCGGACGACGACTACGTTCTCGTGCGCGGCATCGTGGACGGGGTGATTGTGGAGACCGATCGCATCGAGATTGTGGACTACAAGACCGACGCCGTCGGCGCGTCGCAACTGGCGGAGCGGACGGCGCATTACCGCCCGCAGGTCAGCCTCTATGCCCGTGCGATGTCCCGGCTGTGGAAGCGCCCATCCCGCGCCTGCCACCTCGTCTTCCTCGCGCCGCGGTCCATTCAGAGCCTCACGCCCGGCGGCGGATAAGCGACGGCGGCCCGTGCGCAGTGATGGCGAAGGGGCAGTTGCGGCGGTTGGCCTTCAGAGCTTCGCCTGCGGAGGTGGATGCGCCCTCTCGAAATCGCTAAGCTGGCGGACCGCGCCGGAGCATCTTGCTGGCACGAGTATTGCATCGTGCAACAACGGTCAGCGAGCAAGCAGCCGGCGGGAACGGACGATGGGCGCGCCGGGTTCACGGGCTTCACTCATGCGCAACGATCATTCAATCTACGCCGCGATCGAGCGCCGCATCCGCGACTTCGGCGAGGAGATCTTCGAGCGCGCCGCGCAGGCGTGTCCCCGGTGGTTTCAGCGCGAGTGGTGGCTGGAGCAGACCACGCGGATGGTGGACAGCGATCCGCGACTGAAAGCCGCCGTCTTTCAGTTCGTCGATTGCCTGCCGTCGCTGAAGACGGATGATCAGATCGCCCGACACCTTCACGAATACATCGAGGCACGGCATGCGCCCGTCCCGCTGCCAGCCCGCTGGGCGCTGCGGCAGGCGAAGTCGGGAGGGATGCTGGCGGGACTCATCGGCTTCGGCGCCCGCCTTGGCGCGCGCGCGATGGCCGGTCGCTTCATCACCGGCCACGATCAGGTCACCGTCCTGCAAACGCTGGAGCGCCTGCGCCGCGACGGCATGGCGTTCACGTTGGACGTGCTCGGCGAATCCACCACCAGCGACGCCCGCGCCGACGCCTATGCCGCGGTGTACCTCGACTGCCTCGACAAGCTCCCGCCGGAAATCGCCCTCTGGCCCGGCGTCGCGCTGCTCGACGACACGGACTTCGGTCCGCAGCCGCGGCTGAACATCTCCGTCAAGCTCACCGGGCTGGACCCGCACTTCGACGCCATCGCGCCGCGGGCCAGCATGGATCGCGTCGCCGCGCGCCTGCGACCCCTGCTGCGCCGCGCCCGGGAGCGCGGCGCGTTCGTCAACATCGACATCGAGTCCTTCAAGCATCGCCTGCTCACGCTCGACCTGTTCGAATCCCTGATGAGCGAGGCGGAGTTCCGCGATTTCACCGACGTCGGCATCGTCGTGCAGGCGTACCTCAAGCAGGGCGAGGAGGATCTGGGTCGCCTGCTGGGGTGGGGCCGGCGCCGCGGCACGCGATTCGCCATTCGCCTCGTCAAAGGCGCCTACTGGGATTCCGAAGTCGCCTCGGCCGTGCGCAATCATTCCACACCGCCCGTCTGGACGCGCAAGTGGGAGTCCGACGCGTGCTACGAACGCATGGCGAAGATCATGTTGCAAAACCGCGACCTCATTCGCCCGTGCTTCGCCAGCCACAACGTGCGCACCCTCGCCGCAGTGATGGCATGGGCGGAGCAGCTCGGCGTCCCCGCGAATGGCTACGAGGCGCAGATGCTGTACGGCATGGGCGACCCGCTCAAGGCGGCCGTCGCACAGATGGGCCGCTGCGTCCGCGTGTATTCTCCGTATGGCGACATGCTGCCGGGCATGGCCTACCTGATCCGCCGCCTGCTGGAGAACACGTCCAACGACTCGTTTCTCAAGCAGGGTTTCGCCGAGCGGTCGATGTACGCCCGGCGCCTTGGCGATCCCGCCGTCGCCCGCCCCGAAAGCAGCCCGCTGCCCAGGCTACGATACTGCGATCCCGCGTCCGACCCCCTGGAGCCTGTCCACGTGTTTCGTCATTGCCCGAAGTTGAGCTTCGCTGTCGAGGAGAATCGAAGTCGCTTTGCCGCCGCCATCGCCCGCGCCGCCGCTGCGGGGCCGGAAGATTGCCCGGTCATTGCGGCCGGACGCGTGCTGGATGCCCGCGAGAAACGAGACTGCGTAGACCCGGCGCGCACCGACCATGTGCGAACGCATGTGCATTGCGCGTCGATAGCGGAAGCCGATCTCGCCGCGGCCGCGCTGGCGCGCGGGTTCGAGTTCTGGAAATCGACGGACGTGGGCGACCGCTGCGGGCGCGTGGAGCGCGCGGCGGAGCTTCTGGCGCAGCGGCGTTTCCCCGTCGCGGCGGAACTCGTGCTGGGCGCGGGGATGACGTGGCGCGAAGCGGATGCCGAAGTGGCCGAGGCGGTGGACTTCATGCGATTCCACGCGGAGCAGATGCTCCTGCGTGCCCATCGCCCCCGGCGTCGCGGCGTGCCCGGCGAGGACAACCTCCAGCAACTGGCGCCGCGCGGCGTCTGTGTCGTGTTCACCGACGGCGGATCGCCGCTTGCCTCCCTTGCCGCAGCCGCTTCCGCGGCGCTGGTCTGCGGAAACCCCGTGCTCGTTTCCCCGGCGGTTCAGACCGCGCCCCTCGCGGCCATGCTGCTGAAGCTGCTGACCGAGGCGGGCGTTCCCGCGGGCGCGACGGGGTTGCTGCCGATTCTCGACGAATCCGTCGCGCTGCATCTCGCGCGGCACGCGGACGTGCGCCTCGTCGCCTGCCACGGTTCGCACAGGCGTTGTTCGGCATTGCGCGCGGCCGCGTCGGAAGTGCGCCCGGGGCAGCGCCACGCGCGCGGCTTCATCGGAAACGGTCACACCGGCGGCGTCATTATCGTGGATGACGATGCCGACGTGGACGCGGCGCTGTCGGGCGTTCTGCAATCCGCCCTGACGTTCGCGGGCCAGCGGCGCGACGGCGCTTCACACGTCATCGTCGTCGGCGGGCTGCTCAAGTCGTTCACGCCGCGCCTTGGCGAGGCCGTCCGCAGTTGGACCGTCGGCGACCCCTCGGACCCGGACACGCAGGTCGGACCGGTGATGACGTCGCAGGCGTGCGCGGAGTTGACGGCGTGGATCGATCGCGCCGAGAAAGCGGGTCGCCTGCGCTGCCGCCACACCGCGCCGCAGGGGGGGGGCGGATGTTTCGTGGATCTTGCAGTCGTCGAAGGACACGCGGATTCGTTCGTCGCCGACTTGGACCGGGTGAAGGGCCCGGTGCTGGCGCTCTACGGGGCGGACGACTTCGACGCCGCCGTCGTGCTCGCCCACCGCGCCGCGCCGCTCCACGTCGTCGGCGTGTACTCCCGCAGTCCGTCGCACGTCGAGCAGGCGTCGCGCGAGTTGGACGCCGACGCGATCTTCATCAACCGACCGACCGTGGGCGGCGAAGTGGATCGCCACCCGTCGGGCGACTCGCGCCACGGCGCCTCCCCGCGCGCGATGGGCAGCGGCGACTATCTCGCCGAGTTCTGCCGCGCGCGCACCCTCAGCGAGTACACCCTCCGCCACGGTTTCTCGCCTGAGCAGGAGGACGCGTCGCCATCTGAACGGCCCCAAGGACTCCAGCACGCCTGACGCTGGCCGGACGGCTGACTCGATCCGCACGACCGGGCGTCGTGACCGAGCGTCGCCACTGGGTAGTTCGCCACTCCGTGGCGAACGCTCGTCGCGGAGCGACGAACTACCCGTCTCGTCGCGGAGCGACGAACCACCCGTCTCGTCGCGGAGCGACGAACTACCCGTCCTGCCGCGGAGCAGCCTGAACCCCCGCCTGCGTGAGGTGACGATGCAAACGCCTGGTTCGGAGTTTCACCCTTGCCTGCGAAGCCTCGCCACCCATGCCTCGATTTCCGCAGAATCGGTTACAATGGCGGCAGCCGGTCAGGGGATACCGGACCGTCGGGTCCGGGGTCGGCCGTTTCACAATAGGGAGGAACAGAGAGATGAGGGCAAGCAAGATGGGATTGGTGGTATTGATGGCCAGTGCGGCACTCGCCGGCCTCGCCCAGGCTTCGACGGAAACGCAGAGCGCGGCGCTCGCCCGCTTCGCAAGCGAACAGCCTCAGGCGCATCTTCGGTACGACGAATCCGGCGAGCGCATCATCCAGGTGTGGGGGCGAGCGTTTTCCAGCGGGCAAACCGCCCAGGACGCCGCCTACGCCTTCGTGGACCAGTACGCGGATCTGTTCGGCGTGCCGGCGGAGAATCTGAACAACACCGGGGCGCAGGACGTGCGTAACGGCGCGTTCACCGTCTTCACCTTCGATCAATTTCACGACGGACTCCGCGTGGACGAGTCAGGCCTGGCGGTGCTCGTCCGCTCCGACGACAACAGCGTCGTGCTGGTCAACGCCGACCTCCGTTCGATTCCGGAGGGGTTCTCGACGAACCCGAGCATTGATGAAGTCGCGGCGTCGCGGATCGTGCAGGGCGAGTATTCGCACCTGAACCTTTACAGTGAGCCGCAGCTTGTCGTGTATCCGCTCAGCGGAACGCCCACGCTCGCGTGGAAAATGACGGCCAGCAACGACGACCTCGCCAACTATGAGAATTGGCTCGTGTACGTCGACGCTCAGGACGGATCCATCGTCGCTCGTCACGACGGCGTGCTGCACACCGACATCTCGGGCAACGTGCAGGGCAAGGCCACGCCCGGGCTGAAACCCGATGAGGGCATCAACCCGCCCGTGATGCGCGTCATCGGCGACGCCCACATCACCAACAGCAGCAACGGCGCGCAGACCTACACGGACGACAACGGAAACTACACCGTCTCCAACGCCGGCAACAGCGCCGTGACCATCACGGTGGACCTCAACGGGCGCGTCATCGACGTGGACAACATGGGCAGCGGCGGCGAGCTTTCCGCCAGCCAGTCCGTGACCCCGCCGGGCCCCGGCAACTTCACGCTCAACAATTCGCCCACGGAGTTCGTCACCGCCCAGATCAACGCCCTGGTCAAGCTGCACGAGACCAACGAGCTGATGCTCTCGATCAACGGCAGTTATCCGATCACCGAGAAGCGCAAAGCCAAGGTGAACATCTCGGGGACGTGCAATGCGTATTACGACATCAACGGCGACCTCTCGACCAACTACTACCGCGCGGGCGGCGGCTGTCCGAACATGGCCTACTCCACGGTTGCATGGCACGAGTATGGACATCACCTCGTCGAGAAGGGCCACACCAACGCCTGGCCCGCGTACCCCGATTACCATGAGGGCATGGCCGACGCGGCGGCGGCGCTCACCGGCAACAATCCCTGTGTCGGCGACGATTTCTCCGGACCCAACACCGGTTGCCTTCGCAACGGTGATACGGCCAATCGTCAGTATCCGTGCGGCGGCGAGGGCCATTTCTGCGGTGAGGTGATCTCGGGCTGCACGTGGCACACGCTCGAAGCGCTGAATGCCGACGGCTTGGACGGCCTGACGCTCACCCGCGAGCTGTGGCTCAACAGCATCCTGCTGCACCCGCCGGGCATCCAGCCGGGCATCGCCGTGGACTGGGCCACGCTCGATGACGACGACGGCAACCTCGACAACGGCTCGCCGCATTATGCGCAGATCGACGCCGGCTTCTCCCAGCACAACATGGGGCTGCCGCTCATCGACACCCGCTGCGAGGACATGAAGAAGTTCACCGCGACCTGCCGCTCGGGGGGCAAGGTCATCGCCAAGTGCGTCTTCACCGACGATTCCCACGTGGGCGAGACCGTGACCTTCAACATCGCCGGGACGCCCGTGGTCACGCCGATCGTCGGTCGCCGCGCCAAGACGTCGCTGTGCTGCTACAGCGCCGGTCCCAAGACGGTCAAGCTGACCGACCCGGCCGGCTGCAAAACCGACCTGACGGCCACCTGTCCGTAGCGGTTGGCGGCGGGCGAACTCGGCATTGCTCGGATTGATGAAGACCCCTCGGGATCCACGCGGTCCCGAGGGGTCTGTCTTGTACCACGTTGACGTCAAACGCATCGTTTGGCGCGTCATTCGGAGCGTTACCGACTTCGGACCGCCGGGGTGACAGCGGGGCAGTGCTTGTGCGGTTGTACTCAGGCAGGCGAGGTCGGCATCTGAACCGACATGACGCTTGGGTCCGTCGCGTCGGGCGCGCAGGGCGACTGAGTCAATCCGCGGCACAGTGCGATGAGCGCGTCCTTGTCGATCGGCTTCGTGGCGTACTCGGTGCAACCCGCCTTGAGGCATCGCTCCTTGTCGCCTCTCATCGCGTGGGCGGTCAGCGCGACGATGGGCAGGCGGCATCCCTGTGTGCGGAGCAGTCGCGTGGCGTCGTACCCGTCCATGATGGGCATCTGCATGTCCATGAGGACGAGGTCGAAGGCAGGCGGGAACGCGAGCGGTCCATCGAGCGAGGCATCGACGGTCATGGCCGCGACGGCTTCGGCGCCATTCTCGACGGTGCTGACGATCGCGCCGGCCTTTCGCATGTGGAAGCAGATGAGCTTGCGGTTGTCCACGCCGTCCTCGGCGAGCAGGATGCGGATCCCGACGAGAGGCGCAGCGGCGTCCTCATTTCGTAACCCGCCGCCTTGCGCGGATGACGCATCGCCGTCGTTGTCGGCATCGGCCAGGGTCTCCGGCGTGACCATCTCGACATTCTGCAGGGATCCCGTGGACACGGTCAGCGTGAAGGTGCTGCCCCTGCCGAATTCACTGGAGACGACGATGTCACCGCCGAGCATGACCGCCAGCCGCTTGGAGATCAGCAGCCCCAGCCCGGTGCCGCCGTACCTGCGGCTGGTGCTGGTGTCGGCCTGTTGGAAGGCGTGGAAGAGCCGGTTGACCTGCTCGGTCGTCATGCCGATGCCGGAGTCTTCGACGGCGAAGCACAGGCGGGGTGGATCGGCGGCGGCGTCCATGCCGACCAGCAGCCGGACGTGCCCGAGGTGCGTGAATTTCAGGGCGTTGCCGATCAGGTTCACGAGAATCTGCCGCAGGCGCACGGGGTCGCAGACGATGACCGAGGGGATCGGCGTCATCCAGACACCTTCCAGGCTGAGGTGCTTCTCCGCGGCGCGCACGCGCATCGAAGACAGGATTTCCTCGACCAGGCCGCAGGGGGAAAACGACAGGTGCTCGATGTCCAGCTTGTTGGCCTCGATTTTGGAGATGTCGAGGATGTCGTTGATGAGCGAGAGCAGGTGCTCGCCGTTGCGACGGATGATCGACACATACTCGCTACGCTGCGCGGCGGATTCCTCTTCGTCGGGGGTGTTGAGCAAGTCCGCGTAACCGAGGATCGCGGTCATGGGCGTGCGGATTTCGTGGCTCATGTTGGCGAGGAACTCGCTTTTGGCGCGGCTGGCGGCGACGGCCTGCTCGCGCGCCTTGGCGAGGTCGGCGGTGCGCGCCTCGATGCGTTCCTCGAGGTTGAGTTTCGCGGCCTCCAGCTCCGACATGGCGATGGAGAGGCGCTGCGTTCGCTGGTTGAACCAGTAGGCGAGCAGACCCAGCTCGTTGGGGAGGGACGCGTCGAGCAGGTGCGAGGCGCCGGACGGCGAACCGGCAATGCGCCGCAGCTCGCCGGTCATGCGCTTCAGCGGGTGGATGAGCTGCCGCCGCGTTCCCAGAAACACGACGCCCCAACCGAACACAATCAGCACGACGGTGAAGACCAGCACGCGCCCCGTAATGGACAGCGCAGCGGACACTGCTTCTCGGACCGGTGCGACGGCAATGACTTTCCAATGCGAGCCGGGCACGTCGAAGACGTTGACGCTCACCGGCTCGTGCAGAATCAGGTCGTCGTCCAGCGTCATCTGGGCGACGTGGGCGCCCACCCTGGCGGAGCGGGCCTGGTCTTCCTGGAGCATGGCGGCGATGAGCGAGGCCTGGGGGGCATCGATCTGGTAACTGTCGGCGTCGATATCGGAGGCCAGGTCCGCCACGGCGGGATCGGCCTCGGATCGGGTGACGCGGTTCGAGTTGATGCCGGCGAGCGCCTCGGCGATGGGTCGAAACCGGGACTCCTTCTCGGCCAGGGCATCCGTCGTGAGGTACTCCTCCGTCCGCTTGCCCGAGGCATCCACGCCATACGCTTTGGCGAGTTCGGGCTGGGGGAAGCAGAGGATCTTGTTGTTGCGATCGACGGCGAACGCGTAGCCTTTGATCAGCTTCGCCTCGTCGGCGAGGAACTCGCGCAGCCCGGAGAGCTTCACGTCCACCGTGCTGACGCCGCAAAAGCGCCCGTTCTCGAACAGGCTGGCCGTGCATGTGACCATCGGCTCGTAGGAGTAGGGGTCCATGTACGAGCTGGACCAGTACACGGCGCCGTCGCTCTGATACCGGGCGGGGACGTACCACTCCTCATGGTGGTAGCCCGGACCGTCCGGCTTGTTGTAATCGTCGTAGTAGATGAGCGTGCCCGTCGCGTCGCGGCCCCAGAAGAAGCTGCGGCGTTCGACGCCGGGCGAGAACACGCCCGGCTCGGGCCAGACGCCGCCGCCGGCGATGAATCGCTCATCACCGCCGCCGGCGATGACGCGCGGGAGCACGGTCTTGAAGACACGCTCATCGCGCTCGAGGGTCTGCCCGATGTCGGCCAGCGCGGTCACGAGCGACTCGGCGCCGACCATGCGCGTGCGCAACTCGGCGACCATCTTGCCGCCGGCCTGTTCGTAAAGGCGGTAGGACTCCTCGAGGATGCGGGAGCGCCCGGTTGTCCAGAGCACGAGGCTGATGGAGAGGATGACGCCGCCCAGCAGGGCGATCAGCCCAAAGGAGACGCGGAATTGGAGGCTGCGCCAGAGCGCGACGGATGGCGGGCGTCCTTCGCAGCCGGGAACAAGCGGCGCGCTGACAGTCGTTTCAAGGCGGTTGTCGATCAATTCGATCATGGTTGCGGACTCAACGTCCGTATCGGTTGCCCCGCGTCGCGGGCGTACTGCGCGTTGCCGTGTGGGTCCGGTATGTGCTGGCGCCATCCGGGAGAGGAAGAGCGTCTGGTAATCCGGCAACGGTCGCACTACTGATGAGGTCCGCCTCGATACGGCGAATGGCGCGGACGAAGCGCAGGCGCGAGGTGCTGCGATCCTCCTGCGCGGCCTGGAGCGCCCTCCCCAATCCCCGAGCCGCCCGTTACCATGCGCCCGGGCCGGCCGCATGTGTTTCCGCACGTGATCGGGGCGGATGCGCGCGAGGCTCCGCTTGATTACCCATGCTGGGCCAATACCTCAAACTGCCGCGGGCCGTTCACGTCCTTTGCGTCGGCTCGTTCATCAACCGCGCCGGCTCCTTCTTCGTCGCTTTCATGTCGCTGTACCTCACGACGGTGCTGAACCTCGATGAGCGGTTCGCCACGTTTAACATGGGCCTGTTCGGCGTCGGCTCGATCGCCGCCGCGCTGATCGGCGGGCACTTCGCGGATCATCTGGGCCGAAAACGCGTCATGCTGCTGAGCTTGTTCGCCGGGGCGGCCACGCTGGTGGTATTCAGCTTTGCCCGGACGCAGGCCGTCGTCATGCTGCTCACGGTCGTTGCCGCGCTGCTCGCCGAGATGTACCGCCCGGCGGCGAGCGCGCTGATCGCCGACCTCACCCAGCCGCACGAGCGCCCCATCGCCTTCAGCCTCATGTATGTCTCCATCAACCTCGGCTTCGCCGTCGGAGCGACGGTGGGGGGGATGCTCGCCGAAGTGAACTTCCGGGCGCTGTTCTGGCTCGACGCGGCCACGTCGGCGATCTACGGTCTGATCATCCTGACGACGATCAAGGAGACGCTGCGCCGTGGGCCGGCGCTTCCTCCAGCTCGCTTGACCGGGGAGCAAGACAAGGGCGATCCGCATGGGAGCGCGTCCGTCGACGGCTCATCCGCCGCGCCGGCGCATGCTGCCGCGCCGGCGCATGCCGCCGCGCCGGTTCCGATCGGACAGGCGGTACTGCGGATCATCCGCGACTACCCGTTCCTCCTCTTCTGCCTGGGCGTGCACCTGAATGCCTACGTCTTCATGCAGAGCATGAGCACGCTGCCGCTGTACATGAAGCATCGCGGCATCGAGCCGGCACAGTACGGACAGGTCGTCGCCCTGAATGGAGTGCTGATCGTCATCGGACAGCTTCCGCTCGCGACGCTGGCGGGGCGGTTCGACCGGGGGACGGTGATCGCGCTGGGGGCGCTGCTTACGGCCGTGGGATTCGGGCTGATCGCCTGGGCGCAGACGATGCTGCACTATGCTCTCACCGTGGTCGTGTGGACGGCGGGGGAGATGCTGATGGCCACGTCAATGTCGGCGGTGGTGGCGGACCTCGCTCCTGCGGACATGCGCGCGCGGTACATGGGCGTGTTCACGATGAGCTTCTCGAGCGCAATGATGATCAGCGCTCCGCTGGGCGGCTGGGTTTTGGCGCATCCGACCGTGGGGGGACGAGGTCTGTGGGCCGCGGCGTTCCTGGTCGGGATGGTTTCTACGGGCGTCTTCATCGCGCTTCGCCGTCGTATTGCCAAACGACCGGGGGTCTGCCTGGCATAACCGCCTCGTAAAACGGCGCCACGGACCTCTGGGACGTGCCTGTTCCCGTGGACATCGTGGGTTGTGCAGAGCCGCATTGAGTGGTTCAAAGGGCTGAAAGCGACCCAGCGGCGGCGGACGGCTGCCGGGAGATCGGCAAGGACCAGGCCCGGGTCAGGTACGAGCGCCCGGCGGATCAGGTCAGCCTCGCGTGCGGCGCCCGGCGCTGCCCGTCATGGCGTGCGTACCGTGGGCGGGGCGCTCGAAAACGAAAAAGAGACCCACCCACGACCGGCTGGGGGCATCCGATCGTGCGGTGGGTCAGGCTCGCCTGATGACTCAGGACGGGCAGCTAAACCGGTTGTTCATTGTCTCGTCCCGGGTCGGTGTCATTTCTTACGCCAGGCCCGCCATCTTTTTTCAATAACGAGCCGCAGCGGGCGTCAGTTCATAAATCCAGCGCAAAATCTCGAAAAACGACAGGCCTGCCGTTTCCTTGAATCCAGGCGCTGCGAGGCGGCGGCTGCGCGAGCCAGCAGGCGTCACCAGCCCGAGCCGCCCGGCTTCAGCCCGCTAGAACCTTCGCGCGGGCTGCAGGCGGGCGGCTCGACCGTACCATCGCGTGGTTGCGACTCATGGATACCCCCAAGCAGAGGGGCCACCCGATCGGCGATGCGTGCCCAGTCGGGCGAACCCAAGCCAAGGAGCTGGCCGGAATGCCGGCTGTCGGGGAGGCGCCCTTCAGACCCGTTCAGCGGCCGGAATCACCGCAGAGAGCAATCCAATCCGCCCAGACCGTGCCCGGTTCGCCTCGCGGGCACCGACTGCGGCGCCGGAGGTTTTCACGTTCGCATCGTTGACACGTCCGTTCGCGGGTGCCGCCCTGATGGCCCGTCATTTCGAGACCCACGGGGTGGGCGCGCGAAACCCGCTGCGTCATGGTCGCGGAGCCGTCTTGCGACCGTGACTTACTGCGCCGAGGCGGTGACGGGCAGTTTTGAGCGAAGCGACGCGACCGCCGGGAAGTTTCTTCCGGGGCAGGCTGTCTGGTGCGTCACGCCGCCGTGCGTGCAGATCTTGTCCGGCGAAATGCGCCCTTCACGACAAAGGAAATCGACAAGCCGGCGAAGCGAGGCGAGCTGCGCCGCGGAGGGCCGGGTCTTCTCGAAGTTGCCGACGAGGCAGATGCCGATGCCGTGCTCATTGTAGTAGTTGTTGGCGGTTTTGCAGTGGGCGCCGTGCTTCTGCTTGGGCCAGCGCGGACCGACCTCGACGGCGCCGTCGGGCGTGTCCGTGCCGTTGCCGATCACGAAGTGGTAGCCGATGCCCTGCCAGGGATTGCCGTGCTTGTCCTTCCGCTGCAAGTGGGTCTCGTGGATGCTTTCGACGCTGCCGCGCGTCGAGGCGGTGTGGTGGATCACGACGTACTTCCAGTCGCGGGCCGGCTTGTCCGGCTTCCAGGGTCGGACGGGAAGGGCCGCGTTGGTCGTCGGATTCGGGACGATCGCGAGCGGGGAAGCGTTGTCGGGCGGGATCGGAACGGCTGTCTGGGGGAGAACCGGCAGGGGTACGGCCGGACGCGCCGGGATCGCCGCGGGCGGGGGAGGGGAACCGGGGACGCACCCCGAACAGCCCGAGCCGATCACGACGATCAGCGTCAGGCAGGAACACCTCCGGGTCCCCATGATGTCCTCCCTGACATCGCCGACGGAAAAACCCTCAGGGTTTTCC
>CAZGJA010000099.1:0-79980 GCA_964526695.1 uncultured Phycisphaeraceae bacterium | reverse complement strand
GGTGCCGTGGCCGGTCTTGAAGGGCCCCTGGGAATCGCGGCGCCGGAGAAGGACTCCGGTGGCGCCGATCTCCCCCCTGGCGCGCTGCGCCGCATGAAGTTCGCGATCGCACGAAAATGGGGTTCTACCACGGGCTGTTAGGGCATCTTTGGATACGCTTGGAATCAACTCAGCGTCAATGTTCCCTGACTTGGAGGGCCTTGCGGATCATTTAACATGGTCGAATACGCTTATGGACGATGAAGTTGATGCCGGGTAGCTTTCTGAAATGGACTTCGTAAGCATCGGCGTGCTGCTGCTGGTCATCCTGACGCTGGTCGTCGCAGCCATGTTCGTATTTCTCGTGTGGCGGAACGGATATGTGAGAGGTTGGCGCGTGGCGCGTGAGGCGCCGCCGCATTGCCCTTCGTGCGGATATAGCCTCACAGGCTTGAATCATTGCCGATGTCCGGAGTGCGGCAAGGAATACACACTGGATGACCTATGGAAGGCTTACAAGGAGCAAGTACCAGAGAATCGAACGAGCGCGACCGGCACGGACAAGGCCCGGAGGAACAACCGACATTAGAACGGCGACGCGTGGCTGGGTTACCTCAAGCAACCGAGGCGTAGTTCCCGACGGAAGACTGGCGGACGCGATGAACGGTGACATTCAATGGATCATTCAATCCACCAGCATTCGGGGAGTCAGCCCATGAGGATCCTGAGGGCCTCGATTGGCATTTTCGCGGCATTATTTCTGTGCGGCGCAATCACACTGTTCGCTACGAAAGTAGAGAAGGATTCTCCGGCACGAGGAGGGCTTTGCCAAGAGTTGTCAAGCCTCGAATCCGAAAAACGCAGGATCGAGACGCGTATTGCCTCCGCCGATGATCTCTACCAAAGAATCGTCGTTGGATCAAGGAGTTTTCCGGAAGAGGTGACCACCGTCGAGGAGGTGCAGATGCTCATGAAACTGTGGGACGAATTTGATAGTAAGCACCGCGAGAAGCTTGCACCATCTCGCAATGAGGTGAGTGAATTGTCCAACAAGATATTGGCGGTGAAGGTTGCTTTACAGGAATTCGATGAGCGGTATGAGCGGTATCATGCGCGGTCGAACGGGATTATTGCTTTTCTATCGATCTTCGGGCTCGTGCTTTTATTGATATTTCTGGCATGTAGCGGGCGTGATAGAAGTAGTGTGGGAGAGCGTCCTTCGTAGTGACGGAGGGAGGTATCGCGATATTCAGCAGGCGATTATTATGAGTGCAATACCCAAACTTCAACAGGTCGATTTCCCATTACTCTTCGAGCTCGGCGCGCCGGGGCTTTCGGCGCTCAACCTGTCCGAATGCGACGTGCCGCGGGCGGATAGGGCGGAGCACGTGCCGCGCGAGCTGCTCGCCGATGCGCCGCCGCCCCTGCCCGAGGTGGGCGAGCTGGACCTGGTGCGGCATTACACGCGGCTGGCGCATCGCTGCTTCTCCATTGACGAGAACTTCTATCCCCTCGGCAGTTGCACGATGAAGTACAACCCGAGGATCAACGAGCGCGTCGCGGCCATGCCGGGGTTCGCCGGGCTTCATCCGCATCAGGACGAACCCGACGTGCAGGGTCTGCTCGAGATGCTCTACCGCCTGCGCTGCGATCTGGCGGAGATCAGCGGGCTGGCCGAAGTGACGCTGCAGCCCGCCGCCGGGGCGCATGGCGAGATGACCGGCCTGATGATCATCAACGCCTACCACCGCTCGCGCGGGCAGCGTCGCGGCAAGGTGCTCGCGCCGGACAGCGCGCACGGGACGAACCCCGCGACCTGCGCCGTCTGCGGGCAAAGCGCCATCACCGTCAAGTCGCGCCAGGACGGGCGCATCGACCTCGACGATCTCAAGGCCAAAGTCGATGACGACGTGGCCGCGCTGATGATCACCAACCCGAACACGGTGGGCATCTTCGACGACCGCATCGCCGACGCGGCGGAGATTCTGCACGAGAAGGGTGCTCAGCTTTACCTCGACGGCGCGAACATGAACGCCATTCTTGGCATCGCCCGGCCCGGCGACTTCGGCGTGGACGTGATGCACTACAACACGCACAAGACGTTCAGCACGCCGCACGGCGGAGGCGGGCCCGGCGCGGGACCGGTGGCCGTCGCGGAACATCTCCGCCCGTTCCTGCCCGCGCCGCAGGTCGTCCAGCGCGCCGACGGCTCATTCGGCTGGGACCACGACCGCCCGAAGAGCATCGGCAAGGTGCGCAGCTTCTTCGGGCAGATCGGCGTCCTCGTCCGCGCGTACGTGTACATCCGCTCCAACGGCAGCGACGGGCTGCGCGACATCTCGGAGAAGGCCGTGCTCAACGCCAACTATCTCGCCGCCCGGCTGAAGCACCGCTTCCGCATGCCCTTCCCCCCCCCCTACGCGCACGAGTTCATCATGATGCCCGAGTTTCCGGGAGCGGACGTGACGGACCTCGACGTGGCCAAGCGGCTCATCGACCACGGCATCCACCCGCCCACGATGAGCTTCCCGATCGCGCATTGCCTCATGGTCGAGCCGACGGAGACGGAGTCCAAGGCCACGCTCGACCGCTTCGTCGCGGCGATGCTGGACATCGCGGATGAGGTCGAGACGGATCCGCAGGTGGTGCGCGACGCGCCGCACCTGATGCCGGTGAAGCGCATGGACGAAGTCGGCGCGGCGCGGAAACCCGTCGTGCGATGGCGGGCGCCGTGACCCGTGGGCGCGAGCGTGGCAGCACGGGAGGCTGGCGCGGCGACCCGTCATCCCCGCGCAGGCGGGGATGCGGTGAGACGAGCGGGGACGCTGGATTCCCGCCAGCGTGGGAATGAAGCACCCGGCAGGCGCGCCGGATTCCGCGCTTGATGGTTGCGCAAGCCCCACTCGGCAAGGCGACGTCCGACCCGACTTGAGAGCAGCCTGGGGATCCGCTTGTCATCCCCACTGACCGGCTGGAAAGCCGGTCCCCCAAGAAGCAACCCGGAGCCTTCAGCCGGCTGCCAAGCCTGACGAAGCGACACGCTATGCCTGAAGGTCGAGGTGCATCCCGTCCGGTGGTGTGGCTCCCGTTGCCCCAGCCTCATCGTCCTCGGGTGCGTCAAGGTCGGTTTCGTCGGGAGGCTTCTCGTCCTCGGTCGAGCGCCCTTCGCTGCCCATGCCCTGCGAATCGGCGAACACAGCGGTGTCCTCGTCGGCAACTCCGACGGTCTCGCCGGCCTGGCTGGCGGCTTGGACCTGCTTGATGGCGGCCTGATCGCCGGTGGCCCGATCGGTCTGCTGGGTATCGGCGACCTGTCGAGCCTGGTAAGCGGCTTGCAGGCTGGAGATCGCAATGTTGGACGGAATGGCGGACATCTCTCGATGACCCGAGCTTCCGGCGGATGGGGAACCGGTCCGGCGGTTTCCTGTTCATCGGTTAATTCAAGGTCCGATCATGAGGCGCTGTGCACGGCGGCGAGCGATTCCCGTCTTGAAAGCTGCCACCGGCGACGCCGCGCGTCGGATTCGACAAGAAAATCCTTTTTTTCGTCACCGCGAGCTATGCGCAACGCGGGGTAGCCGGTCATAATGATGCAATGCGGGTTTTTGCCCGGCGCCCGCGCGAGCGTCGCGCGGTCGGGGGGACAGCCACCGGGGCATGTCCGGTGCGAGGGGTCGTGGTTTCCAACAGGAGGGGAATGATGAATCGCAGACTGACGGCATGGGCTTTGATCGCGGCGCTGGCGTCCGCGGCCGCCGCACAGGCGGGAGTGATCGACCAGGGGTTGCAGGACATCATGAACGGCGCGCCGGAGGACCAGGTCTTTTCGGTGCTCGTGTATCTCAACGAACAAGTGGACCTGGAGGCGGCCACGCGGCAGATGGACAGCGAGCGCGCCACGCTTCAGCGGCGGCACGAGTTCGTCGTTCGCTCACTCCTGGCGGTCGCTGACTCGACCCAGGGTCCGCTGACGGCGTACCTGAGCGAGGCGCTCAGCGCCGGCCGGGTCACGCGATTCGATGCGTTCTATCTGCGCAACCTGTTCCGAGTCGATGCGACGAAAAGCGAGCTGGAGACGATTGCCGCGCGCGACGACGTGATGATCGTGTACTACAACTACGAGATTGAGCTGATCGCGCCCGTTCCCGTTTCGGAGGATCCCGACGAGGGCGGCGAGCATGTCGAATCTCCCGAGATCGGTCTGGTGGCCATTCGGGCGCCGGAAGTCTGGGCGCTGGGCATTGATGGTCGCGGCGTGCTGGTCTCCAACACCGACACGGGCGTGGACGGCAACCACAATGCGCTGAAGGCTCGCTGGGCGGGTGTGGCCGATGCCCGTTATGCCGGGCATCCGGATTGGGCGTGGTTCGACCCGACGCATCAGAACGACAACTTCCCGTATGACCAAAACGGACACGGCACGCACACCATGGGCACGGTGACCGGCGGGCCTCCGGGCGATCAGGTCGGCGTAGCGCCGGGAGCGTTCTGGATCGCCGCAGGGACGATCGACCGCATCAGCATTCCACGCACGGTGAGCGACACTCTCCTCGCGTATGAGTGGTTCCTCGATCCGGACGGAAATCCGAACACGAACTTCGACGTTCCCGCTTCGAACTCGAACTCGTGGGGACTGGTCACAGGCCACGGCTACCCGCCGTGCGATCAGACGTTCTGGAGCGCGATCGACGCCTGCGAGGCCGCGGGCATCGTCATGATCTACTCCGCGGGCAACGAGGGTTCGGGCGGTCTGCGCCGCCCCGCCGATCGGGCGACGACGGATTACAACTGCCACGCGGTCGCGGCGGTGGATGCGAGCCGGCAGGGTTGGCCGATTGCGGACTTCTCATCGCGCGGTCCGACCAACTGCACGCCGGACGGTCGGCAGGCCACCAAGCCGGACATCGCCGCGCCCGGCGTGAACGTGCGTTCATCGCTGCCCGGCGGCGGGTATGGTCAGCTCAGCGGCACGTCGATGGCGTCGCCGCACATCAACGGCGTGGTCGCGCTGATGCGGCAGGCCAATCCGAACATCTCGGTGGATGACATCAAGCAGGTCATCTACGAAACGGCCTTCGATCTGGGCAGCCCCGGCGAGGACAACAGCTACGGCTGGGGCATGGTGGACGCGTTTGAGGCCGTCACCCGCGTCATGAACTCGAACGAGCCGTTCGCCTGTTGCTTCGACGACGGCTCGTGCAGCGACGTGCTGCCGCAGGACTGCCGGGCGCAGGGCGGCAAGCCCAGCTTCGGGCGCGGCTGCGACGAAGTGGCGTGCCCGCAACCGGGCGCGTGCTGCTTCGACGATGGATCGTGCTCGGACCTGCTCGAAGCCGAGTGCACGGCGCCAGGCTCGACGTGGACCAGCGGCGACTGCGCGTCCACGCAGTGCGCGCAGCCCGGCGCCTGCTGCTTTGACGACGGAACCTGCCAGGAGCTGGGGCCGCTCGCCTGCGAGAACGGCGACGGCGACTTCGGCGGCGCGGGCACGAGCTGCGGCGACGCGAACTGCCCGCAACCCGGCGCGTGCTGCATCACCGACGACTCGTGCGACGTCATGGGTCCGGACGCCTGCCGCGCCGCCGGCGGCGATTTCAAGGGCCACGACACGGGATGCGAGAATGCCTGCCCGTGCGACAAGCTCGCCAAGCTCAAGGCCAAGTGCAATGACTCGGGCTTTGTGAAGGTGGTCGTCAAGTTCGTGGACAACGGCATGAACGGTCAACGCATCACCATCGAGGTGGACGGACGCAACTACATCACCGGCGTCCTGGGCGACAAAGCCAAGCTCATCGTCGGGCCGTTCTCCGGTTCGAAGCTCGTCCGGCTGATCTCGCCGGCGTGCGACGACACGGCAACGGCGACCTGCCCGTAACTTGGGGCGTCGGACATCCGGGAGAGGAAGACTCAGGGGACGGGCCTCGTGCAAGCGGGCCCGTCCCTTTCCTCTGATGAGTGAAGGGCGGGGGGTAAGTCTGCAGCGTGGGCGCCTCTCGGGCGACACCGGTACGACTCCAGCGCGTGGCCTGGGTTCGCGGCGGCGACTTCCGGCGATCCCGGAGGGGCCTCCTATCCGAAGTCGAGCGGGTTCGTTGCGGAAGAACCGACGGCTTGTGCTATCAGCCTGGGGTTGAGCTTGGAGCCGGGCATTGGGACCGTCACCCCCCGCGCAGGCGGGGAACCAGCCCGACGCGCCAAGACGCGGGATTCCTGCCTCCTCGGAGGCAACAAGGCTGGATTCCCGCCTGCGCGGGAATGACGAGTGTCGCCTTTCGCCACGGGCTGCTATGGGACGTACCCCGGCGAAGCCGTGCAGCCGCCAGACCTCGATGCGCGGAGGTTCGACGCTCCGCAGCGCCCCTCGACGAGGAGAGGTTCCCACGGTCGGGCGGTCTTGGTATAATCAGGCCAGCGCGGCCCTGAGTTACGAATCGCGCGCTGTGCCGTCAACGGGGGAGGACGACCGGACGCCTGTCCGGTGGGGATAGTCGCAGTTTCCAAACAGGAGGAACGTGATGAGTCGGAGGACAAGAGGGAGCGCGCTTTGCGGTCTGACGCTGATCGCGGCGTCGGCGAGCGCGGGAGTGATCGATCAGGGATTGCAGGAGATCATGAACGGCGCGCCGCAGGATCAGATGTTCTCGGCGCTGGTGTACCTCACCGATCAGGTGGACTTGTACGCCGCCAGCCGTCAGATGGACGAGGAGCACGCCACGCTTCAGCGTCGGCATGAGTTCGTCGTTCTCGCGCTGCAGGGCGTGGCCAGCGCCACGCAGGGACCGGTCAGCGACGCACTGCTCACCGGTCTTGCGGACGGCAGCGTGCAGGACTTCCACGCCTACTGGATTCGCAACGCCTTCCAAGTGAAGGCGACGAAGGCGAAGCTCCAGGAGATCGGCGCCCGCGCCGACGTGGACATCGTGTACTACAACTACGAGATCGAGTTGATCGAGCCGGTTCCGGTTCTGGAAGATCCCAACGGCGGCGATCAGCACCCCGAGGCGCCGGAGATCGGCCTGACGGCGATCCGCGCGCCGGAAGTGTGGGCGCTCGGCATTGACGGGACTGGCGTGCTCGTCTCCAACATGGACACGGGCGTGGACGGGCGGCACAACGCGCTGAAGGATCGCTGGGCGGGCGTCGCGGACTCGCGTTATAGCGGGCACCCGGAATGGGCGTTCTTCGACCCCTGGGGCAACCAGACGTTTCCGTATGACCAGAACGGACACGGCACGCACACCATGGGCACGGTGACCGGCGGCCCTCCGGGAGACCAGGTCGGCGTGGCGCCGGGCGCCTACTGGATCGCCGCGGCCCCGATCGACCGTGGCGGCGGCATCCCGCGCACGGTGTCGGACGCGCTGCTCTCGTTTGAGTGGCTGTCGGATCCGGACGGCAACCCGAACACGAACTTCGACGTGCCGGCGACGAACTCGAACTCGTGGGGCGTCACGACCGGGCACGGTTATCCACCGTGCGACACGACGTTCTGGAGCGCCGTCGATGCCTGCGAAGCCGCGGGCGTCTTCGTCACTTTCTCCGCGGGCAACGAAGGATCGAGCGGCCTGCGCCGTCCCGCCGACCGCGCCACCACGGATTACAACTGCCAGGCCGTCGCGGCGGTGGACGCCAGCCGTCAGGGCTGGCCGATCGCGGACTTCTCTTCTCGGGGTCCGACGCGCTGCACGCCGAACGGTGACCAAGCGATCAAGCCGGACATTTCCGCTCCGGGCGTGAACGTCCGCTCGTCGTTGCCGGGCGGTGGGTACGGTCAGCTCAGCGGCACGTCGATGGCGTCGCCGCACATCAACGGCGTGGCGGCGCTCATGCGACAGGCCAATCCGAACATCTCCGTGGATGACCTCAAGCAGGTGATGTACGAAACGGCCTTCGATCTGGGAAACACCGGCGAGGACAACAGCTACGGCTGGGGCATGGTGGACGCGTTCGAGGCGGTCACCCGCGTGATGAACTCGAATGAGCCGTACGCCTGCTGCTACGAAGACGGCTCGTGCAGCAATGAGTTGCCGCAGGATTGCCGCGCGGCCGGCGGTACGCCGAGCTTCGGGCGGCGCTGCGACGCCGTTTCCTGCCCGCAACCGGGCGCCTGCTGCGTGACCGACGAGGATTGCGAGCAGCTCACCGAGCGCACCTGCAGCGCACGCCAGGGCACGTTCCTGGGGCAGGGAGCCTCTTGCCGCGACGCCTGCCCGTGCGACGCGATCAAGAAGTTCCGCGCCACCTGCGGCGCCAGCGGCAACGCCAAGGTGAAGGTCGTTTATCGCAACGACTCGTACAACGGCTCCACCGTGGTGCTCAACCTCAACGGCGCCGATTTCAACGTCACCGTGTACGAGCGTAAGGCGGTTCTGCTTGCATGCTGCTTTACGTCGATCACCGCGTCGATGACCGATCCGGGTTGCTTCGACCCGATCACGACGCCGTGTCAGTAGTAACCTAAGCCGCGAAAGCGGTCTGCGAACCCAAGGGGGCGGCGCGTCGGCGACGGCGCGCCGCCTCCGCTTTTTGCAGGGCGGCGGCGCTCCGTCGGTTGACTTTTGCCCTGCCGCGCCTACCTTCCGACGCAACCGGCGGCTGACTGTTCCTTCGTCGATTCCACGACGCCTGCTTGCAACGGGACCACCTGATGACCCTGGAGAAAGTGTACGATCCGCGCAGCGTCGAGCCTGACATGTACGCCGCGTGGGAGGCGTCGGGCGCGTTTGTCGCCGCTCCGGACGGCCGCCCGCGCGAGCGCACCTTCTCCATCGTCATTCCCCCGCCGAACGTCACCGGCGCGCTGCACCTGGGTCACGCCCTCAACAACACGCTTCAGGACACGCTCGTCCGCTGGCATCGCATGCGCGGATTCAACACGCTCTGGCAGCCCGGCACCGACCACGCCGGCATCGCCACGCAGGCCGTCGTCGAGAAGCGCATCCGCGAGCAGGAGGGGCTGACGCGCCATCAGCTCGGCGCCACCGAGGCGGAAGCGCGCGAGGAACTCGTCCGCCGCATCTGGAAATGGAAGGACGAGTATGAGCAGCGCATCCTCTCGCAACTGCGCCTGATGGGCTGCTCGTGCGACTGGGGGTATCGGAAGGTAAACTCATCCCCCGCGGAGCCGCGCGAATCAACGGGCACTCCCGAACCACGCTACGAGCGCGACGGGCATCGCACGCGATTCACCTTCGACGAAGGGCTGTCCCGCGCCGTCCGCCACATCTTCTTCAAGCTCTTCAAGGACGGACTGATCTTCCGCGGCAAGCGCCTCGTCAACTGGGACACGCAGCTCCAGACGGCCGTGGCGGACGACGAGGTGTATCACGACACCGTCAAGGGGCATTTCTATCACATCCGGTATCCGGTCCTACCGAACCGCGACTGTGAGGGAGCGGGTGAGAAACGCCGAAACGCCGAAACGCCGAAACGCCGAAATGAAGACACACCGCACGGCGGATCGGCGGGACAGGTCCACACGCCGCACCTGCAACCCGGCGCAAGTGATTGCGCCGAACCCGAATATGTGGTCATCGCCACCACGCGACCGGAGACGATGTTGGCCGACGTGGCCGTGGCGGTGCATCCCGATCCGCGCGGGTACTTTGATCGACTGGAAGCTGAACTCAAGGTCTTGGGGGACCGGCATTCCGGCCGGTCATCTGATCCGGGGGACGGGCTTTCCGGCCGGTCATCTGACTTGGGGGACCGGCTTTCCAGCCGGTCGTCTGACTTGGGGGACCGGCTTTCCAGCCGGTCATCGAAGGAAGCTGCCGAGATCGAGCAGCGTCTTGAGGCGCTCCGCGCCCGCCGCGAAGCCGTGCTGGCGCACCTGATCCGCCTCAGCGACATGGCCAAGGCCGGTCGCAAGCTGCTGCTTCCCCTGGTGGAACGGGAAATCCCGCTGATCTGCGACGAGTGGGCGGACCCGATGCTGGGCACGGGCTGCGTGAAGATCACGCCGGCGCATGATCCCAACGACTACCTCGTGGGCGTGCGCCACAACCTGCCGATGATCAACGTGCTCACGCCGGACGGCAAGGTCGCGCGGATCGAGGAGCCGGGGGGGAGCCGATGCCACGGCCCCGACGGTCTGATCATGTCGCGCGGCACCAACCCCCGCAGCGCCGACTATGAGGGTCTGGAGTTCTCCACGGCCGGGCGCAAGAAGGTGGTCGCGGATCTGGAAGCGCGCGGCTTGGTGGAGAAGATCGAGGACCGCGACATCGACCTCGCGCACAGCGACCGCAGCAAGACGGCGATCGAGCCGTTTCTGTCGGATCAGTGGTTTGTGCGGACGGGGGAGCCGGTTGGATCGCGCGGCGATCGATCTGAAATCTCAGATTTGAAATTTCAGAAGGGTCTCGCCCAATCGGCGATGGACGAAGTGACCGATGGCCGCATCCAAGTCTTCCCCTCGCGCTACGCCAAGTCTTACCTCGACTGGCTCGGCGAAAAACGCGATTGGTGCATCAGCCGGCAGTTGTGGTGGGGACATAGGATTCCGGTGTGGTCGAACAAGGGGGCGGTCGGTGGATGGGGCGGGGCGAACGACGCCCACCTGGAGGCCGTTAGCACTTGGAAGCGGGAGGAACGGATTGCGGAATGTCGGCGCGAATTCTCAGACTCCGCTATCCAATTGAATCAGGAGGTTAAGGAAGGACTGCATCTTCTCTACTACGCGGTGCATGATCCCAATGACGAGGAAATAACAAACCACCTCAAGAAGTGCCGCTTTGCTTTGGATGAAGACGTCCTCGACACGTGGTTCTCCTCCGCCCTCTGGCCGTTCAGCACGCTGGGGTGGCCTGATGAGACGGACGATCTGAAACAATACTACCCTACTTCCGTCCTCTGCACGTCGCGGGACATTATCACCAACTGGGTGGCGCGGATGGTGATGTTCGGACTGTACGCGCTGGGCCGCAAGCCGTTCGATCACGTGTACATTCACCCGAAAATCCTCGACGGGCGCGGCGAGACGATGAGCAAGTCCAAGGGCAACGGCGTGGACCCGGTGGACATCATCCATACGCACGGGGCCGATGCGCTGCGCTACACGATGGTGGACATGACCACCGAGACGCAGGACATCCGCATGCCGGTGGAGTACGTCTGCCCGCATTGCGGCAAGCTCACGGAGCAATCTCTGGCCATTAGGGCGGAAGAGCAGAGCCGCAAATCGCGCGGGATCAAGCTCGAGCGCGCGTTGCAGCCGTCGGACGTGCAGCGCGTCAAGTGCTCTCATAAGGAATGCGGCCGGGAGTTCGCCACGCAATGGGCGGACGCGGACGTGAAACAACAACTCGGCCTGGGCCGGGAGACGTCCGAGAAGTTCGACATCGGGCGCAACTTCTGCAACAAGTTGTGGAACGCGGCGCGGTTTGCGTTCATGAATCTGGAAGGCACGCCGCATCGCACGATCCGCAGGGAGGAATTGCTTCCCGAGGACCGGTGGATCTTGGCGCGGCTGTCGCAGACGTGCCGGCGCGCGCATGAGATGCTGTCACAATACCAGTTCTCCGCGACGGTGAAGGAGCTGCGCGACTTCTTCTGGGACAGCCTGTGTGACTGGTACATTGAGTTGTCGAAGCCGCGTCTGGGTAGTTCGTCGCTCCGCGACGAGCAGGGTAGTTCGTCACTCCGTGACGAGAAGGGTAGTTCGTCACTCCGTGACGAGAAGGGTGCTTCGTCGCTCCGCGACGAAGGTCCATCCGCATCAGGCGGTCTTTCGCTTTCATCGCGGAGCGACAAACGACCCGACTCGCCCCGGAGTGGCGAACTACGCGATTCGTCGCGGAGCGACGAACTACCCGGTGTCGCCCAGCAGGTGCTGGCGTTCTGCATCGACCAGACGCTGCGGCTGTTTCACCCGATCATTCCCTTCATCACCGAGCGGCTCTGGCGGCAGCTTGGCGAGATCGTGCCGCGCCGCGGGCTGCCGGGGCTCGCGGACCTGCCCGATCCGGGACTGGCGGGTGCGGACGACGCCACAAAGCCGGGGCACGCGGGCGAGCGAATGCTGGTCACGGCGCAGTATCCGCCCGAGGCGGGATACCCGGCGCTGGAAGACGCCGCCTTTCTCGAGGTGTTCGCCCGCCTGCAGGACGTCGTCCGCGCCGTGCGCGATCTGCGCGCCCGGTGCAACGTCGCGCCGAAGGACACCGTGCGGGCGATCGTGGTGCTGCCGCCGCGGTATCACGCGGAGTTTCGCGCCCACACGCACGTCATCCAGCGCATGGCCGGCGTGGGCGAGGTGACCGTTTCCGCCGACGGGAAGCGCCCGGTGAACGCCGGCAGCCTGCACGTCGGCGCTCTTCGCGTGTACGTGCTCGACATCAGCGATGACGCGGCCGAGCGGCAGCGGGCGACGAAGGAACTCGTCGAGGTGACGAAGCAGATCCAGTCGCGCGAGGGCAAGCTGTCCAACGAGAAGTTCGTGGCCAACGCCGCGCCGCAGCTCGTCGAGGCCGAACGCGCCCGCCTCGCGGAACTGCAGGCGCAGCGGACGTCTCTGGAGGAGCATCTGGCCGAGCTGGCGTAGCCGTTCGCGCCGGGAGGCGGCGCTCGTCATTACCGCGCAGCCGGAATCCCGTCTCGTCGCGGAGCGACGAACTACCCGAGCGCTCGTCATTACCGCGCAGCCGGAATCCCGTCTCGTCGCGGAGCGACGAACTACCCGAGCGCTGGTCATTCCCGCGAGGGCGGCCAACCTATCTCGTGTCGCAGCGACGAACCACCCGAACGCCGTCATGCCCGGTTCCGAGTTCCACCCCGCCCTGTCATGGGCGCAGCTCGGCTTGGCTTTGTGGCTCGGTTGCGGACGCACCGCGATAGCGTCCGCAGCGCGTGTGCGCCTCCAGTCGCGCCAGCATTCTGCACACCTCGTCCCGCCCGATGCGATCGGTCCACTCCAGCGGGCCGTGCGGGTAATTCGTGCCGAGCTTCATGGCGATGTCGATGTCGGACTGCGACGCCACGCCTTCGTGCAGGGCGAGCGCGGCTTCATTCAGAATGGCGCAGAGGATGCGAGCGAAGATGTACCGGCAGGGCGTGTGCGGATCGGTCACGCCCGCGGCCGCGGCGAAGACGTGGACGGCGCTCTCGACTTCGGCGGGCAGGCTGAAAACGGTCTTTGCGGACGGGAACGCGGAGACCGGTGACGGGCCGGTGTGATCGTAGAAGCCGCATCCGGTCTTGCGCCCGAGGCAGCCCTGTTCGACGAGTCGCCGCTGAATCTCGTGCGGCTCGAAACGCGGATGGCGCTGCATCTGCTCCCAGACGGACAGGCTCACGGAGTAGTTCACGTCCAGCCCGACAAGGTCCATCAGCTCGAACGGGCCCATCTTAAAGCCCCCAAGCTCCTTCATCACCTTGTCGATCTTCTCGACGGTGGAGACCTGCTCGCCCAGCAGCCGAAGCGCTTCGAGGTAATATCCCCGCGCCACGCGGTTGACGATGAAACCCGGCGTGTCCTTCGCGCGGACGGCCGTCTTGCCCCACGCTTTCGCCGTCGCCGCGCCGAAGTCCACGGCGTCGGGTCGACTTGCCGCGGCGGCGATGACTTCGACCAGCGGCATGAGCGGCGCGGGGTTGAAAAAGTGCATGCCGATGACGCGCGACGGGTCACGAACGGCCTGCGCGATCGCACCGACGGAAAGCGAGGACGTGTTCGTCGCCAGCACGGCCTGCGGCGGCAGAACCTTCTCCAGCGCGGCGAACGTGGCATGCTTGACGTCGAGCCGCTCGACGACGGCCTCGATGGCCAGGTCCGCCGGCGCGAGGTCTTCCATGCGCGCGACCGATCGCACGCGAGCCAAGGTCTGATCCCCCGATTCGCCGGTCAGCCGCCCTTTCTCGACCAGCCGCGTGATCTGCGCGCGGATGGCGGTAAGGCCGCGAGCCAGCGCGTCCGGCGAGAGATCGTGAAGCTGCACGTCCCAGCCGCCCTGCGCGGCGACCTGCGCGATGCCGGCGCCCATCGTTCCGGCCCCGATGATGACGACGGATGGCACGCCTGCGTTCTCCCTCGCAACTCAAATGCGCAAGCCGATCGCGCGAGCCGATCGCACAAGCTGATCGCGCAAGCAGCGCATCACGGGCAGTCAATCGCCGCGCTGACGTCGCACTCGAGAATCGCCGCCTCCGCATGTCCCGGCGCGACGTTGCGGAACTTCGTCTTGCCCTTGCCGCGATCGCTGAGCCCCAGCTCTCGATCCGTGCCGCTGTCGCCGTTGAGCCGCAGCATGACGGTCATGCCCGGTGTGCCGCGCGTGACCTTGGCGATGATGTTCACGTTGCCGTCCTCGCGCGGCTGGCAGCCCAGCGACAGCCGCTCGCGCCCGGAGCAGTCTTCGGCGCATGAAGTCAGCATGACCAGACCGTTGGAGATGAGCGGATTGTCGCCGACCTCGGTAAAGTTGCCGCCGATCAGCAGATGCTTGCCCCATCGCCCCAGTCCGAACGCCGAGGGCCAGTTCGACGGCGGAATCGCAGGCCCGCCGACGCCGCCGAACGCCGTGACCCACACGCCGCCCTCCAGCCGCGCGAAGTATTCGAGATCGGGAATGGCCGTGCCCGCGAAATACAGCTTCGGGCCGTCTCCGTCGTCCCAGCCGATCAGGTTGGCGACGCGCCCGTAAACGACCTGGCCGATGGGCGTCCACTCGGTGCCGTCCCACTTCGCGCAGGAGACCAGCCCGGAGCGTCCGTTGATGCGAAACTCCGTGCCGGCGACGTAGAGCGCTTCGCCGGTTCCGTCGTCGAAGACGGTGATCGCGTCGAGCTGTCTGAGCGCGTCGGGCGGCGACAGCCCCGCGCCGACCTGCGACCAGCTCGATCCGTTCCACTTGCCGATCATGCGGCACGTGACGCCGTCGAGGGTGTCGAAGCGCCCGACGCAGTACAGCGCCGCGCCGTTGCCGTCGTTCCACACGCGCATCTTGCTGATGTACGGGCTGAACGACCCGCCGATGCCCACGCCGCTGCCGACGGCGCGATACTCCTGCCCGTCCCACGAGGCGATGCCGTGCGCCGGGACGCCGCCGGCGGAGTTGAACTGCCCGCCGACGTACAGCCGCGGCGATCCCTCGAAGTCGCCCGAGGTCAGCGCCCACACGGCGAAGTCCACGCCGCCGCCGACGCTGAGCCACTGCGACCCGTCCCATGCGGCCAGGTTCGCGGTGCCGTTCTTGCCGTCGGCGTTGTCGAACAGTCCGCTGACGTACAGCTTCTCACCCGCGCTGTCGTCAAAGACGTGGATCGAGGTGACGAACCCGGAGGACAGCCCGCGCGTTCCCATGCGCGACCACGTGCCCGTGGCCGGGTTGTACGCGGCCACGGATTCCGCCGTGACGCCGCCGATGCGGCCGAAGCTGCCGCCGACGTACAGCTTCTCTCCGGCGCCGCTGTCCCACGAGACCATCGGGTCCGCATATCCATCGGCGAGGCCCGGATTGCCCAGCGTCGTGTCCCACTGTGGAACACATTGCGCGCTCGTGTCAGCGGCGTGCAAGCAGTAGATCAACGCGAAAACGACGATGCAACGTTGCGGATTCATCTTTCCTCTCCTGTCCGGCCCGGAGCGCCAGTATAGCGGAAGCAGGGCTGCGGCGCATACACCCCATGCGTACGCGCGCGGCTCTGCATGGCGGCACAGTTGCGATCTCCCGAGCAAGTCGAGGAGGAGAACCCTCCCCCTGCCCCTCCCTGGGAGGGAGGGGAGTTGAAGGAGATCAGCGCGAGGCGGTCTTCATCGAAGAAGCTGCTACCGCGAGGTGATTTTCATCGAATCGGCCATGCCGGTGAACCGTTTGGGGCCGAGGGCGGCGCCGGAGAAGCCTTGCGGGGCGAGGCTCATCGTGAGGCCGAGGTCGTCCTCGGCCTCATCCAGGTTGAAGGCGACGACGACGTTCCAGCTTGGATAGCGCCGCATGAACCCGATGGTGAAGTCAAGCGTCTTGCCGCGGTCGATGTCGAACTCCTCGCGCAAGGCGAGCATGTACTTCTCATTGAGCTCGTAGTTGGCGCCGAAGCCGACGAGGTTGGACTCCGTCTCCTGGATGTAGCGGTAGCCGATCAGGTAGGTGAGGCGCGGGCTGCGCTCCACCACGGCCGAGAGGTTGAACACGTCCAGCTCGGCGTCGTTGAGGTCGAAGTTCATTTCGTTAACGAGCGAGGTGGCGTCGTTGACGCGCCAGACGAAGGAGTGGTTGAGGAAATTGCGCGAGATGCTGTTCTCCGGACGGGAGAAGGAGGCGAAGCCGTTGGTGAACTCGTCGCGCTCGCCGTCGTTGAACGCGCCGATGTCCACGTCCCAGGTGAAGACATCGACCGTGCGTCGCGCGTCGGGCGGTCCGCGATGCGTCTGCCATCGCTGACGCACGCCGACGGTGGCGCCGTCCACTTCGTCGATGCCCTCCACGTCCTCGTCGAACGCGAAGAGGTCCGCCGAATCCACGTTGGTGTGGCTGCCCCAGACGACGAAGTCCGGCTTGATGACGTGGCGGATGCCGTCGATGTCCCACAGATCGCTGCGAGCGCTGTCGTCCGTCCGCCACAGGTACATGCTGCCGCGCAGGCCGTACGCGCCGAACACGCGGTTCTGTCCGCCTTCCTCCGGCGTGTCGTCCCACGCGCCCGCGCGCCCGCTGACGAACGGGACGATGCGCCACGGGCCGATGTCCAGCGGCGCGTCGATCTCCTGCCGCGTCTCCGCCCGCGCCGTCGTGCCGGAAGAATCCTGGTGCGTTCGGCCGTAAATCAGGAAGTCTCGCAGCGTCGTCTCCGCGCCGCGGAAACGGACGAAGCCCGCCCGCGCCTCGCTGAACCAGGTCATGCCCGGATGCAGCGGCTGACCGACGAGCCGGAAGGAGAAGTCCGGCAGGCGCTCCGTCTGCGTCAGGAAGTCCGCGATGCGGTACTGCAGGTGGGCCGTAAACGCCCAGTGGTCCACCTGCTTCTTGAGATAGAGAAGCGTCTCCTGGTCCTTGTCCGTGTCGAATTCCTTCTCGGCGTACTCCTCGAGGAAGTTGCGATCCGAAAGGTATGACAGCTCGAACGTCAGCTCCCAGTCCTGGGGCAGATACTCGCGATGCCGCCACGTGAGACGGCCTCGCAGTTCGTGCCCCGGCTCGAGGTTTTTTCTACCTCGGCCGAGGTCGTCCTCGCCGCTGTCGTGAATGAGGTAGCTCTTGAATTCGCCCACGGCGTTGTCGAGCTTGTAGTCGGTGTCGATGCCGACGGCCGGGCCGCGCTCGGAAAAGTAATCCAGGTTGAGACTGGCGTCGAAGCCCTCGGGCGTCTCGACGCCGAGGAGGTTGAACAGCCGCCAGCGCGTCTGCACTTCCGCGCCGAAGCTTCGGCTGTAACCGACGCTGACGCCGCGGATCGACGTTTCGCCCTCGTCGATGTCGCCGGTGATGGCGGGCCAGTAGAGGAGCGGCGTGCCTCCGACATTGAGCGTGGCGTCGCGCAGGGTGAAGGTGCCGCTGCGCGGGGAGCGGCGCTGGCCGTAGAAGTCCGTCTGCGTGCGGTCCACCAGCTCGATCTTGCGCGCGCCGAGGTGGTAGTGCGGCGTGTGGAACTCGCTGGTGGTGATCTGCGCGTCAGTGGCTTCGATGGTTCGGGCGGAAAGCTGGCGGATCTCCGCAGCGCGGACGTAAAGCGGAACGTTCCGCTCGGTCAGCTCGACGCGCACGACGGCGTCGAGGATGAGGGCCTTGTCGCGCTCGAAGTCGTAGTAGAGCTTGGACGCGCGGATCGTGTTGCGCGCCGAGGTCAGGATCACGTCGCCTTCGAGATACGCCGCCTCGACCGTCGTTCCGCTGCCGGCAAGCCCGCCGAGCACGTCCGATCCGACGGTCAACGCGTCGATGGGAAGTTCGCCGGGCTTGGGCGGGGGGATGGTGTCCGGCGGCGATGGCGGCGGCGGCGCGCCGATTTCGGTCGCGGGTTGGACAGGCTGCTGGGGTGCTTTGACGTAGGGCAGGAAGAGCACGGCCCCCTCGGCTCGAATCTCCACGAACCGATCCGAGCCGGGCTTGCCGCGATACAGATACACGCTGCCGATGGCGGTGATGATCCGCCGGTTGTCCACAATGTCGGACGTGAGCACCTTCGAATGGTACGTCACCAGCGCCGGCACCTCGGGCTGCTTGTCGCCGTCCGCGCTGGCGGGGCGGAAGACCTGGATCGAGCTGACCGGCTCTTCGACGGCGCCGGCCGCGTTCCGCAGCGCCTCGCGGACGGCCTGCCCTTCGCGATAGACGGGGCTGTCCTCCGAGGAATCCGTGGTCGGGAAATCGTGATGCACCTGGATCTTACCCGACGTGTGGATGGTGACGAAGAGCACGTGCCCGGTCCAGACGGTGTCGCCCGGCTCGCGCACTTCGGCTTCGTCGCGCAGGTACACCTCCAGCCGCGTGCATGGGCGCTTGTCGTCCTTCAGGTCGGTGAGCCAGACGACGGCCTCGCGGCTGGTGAGGAGTTGCGGGGCGACCTCTCCGACGCGGACCTGCGCCTGACCGACCAAGTGGACGACGTCGGCGCCGTCGGCGGTGCGGAAGAAGTAGGCAAGGCTGCCCGAAAGATGGACGTCTTCGGTGAGGATGGCCGAGGGGATGAGCGGCTCATCGACGTTGTCGCCGAGAGGCACGGGCGCCTGCGCCCATGCGATGACGGGGTAGAGGAGTACGCAGGCGGCGATCCCCCTTCCACGCGGGATGGCCCCCGTCGCCCTCCACTCACCCGCGCCTGGCGTTCTAGGACAGCGTGATGATTGCCGCGCCATGAGAGGGTCGTTCTTCCTGTGGGCGGGAGTATAGGGGGCGGGGTGCGGCTGTCAAAAGGGTCGTTCTGGGGCAAGCGAGGGGCGTCAACGCGGGCTGCTTTCCGCGAGCGTGATCTCCCGAAGCCGGGGGTAGTGCGCGCTGTCCCGCCGCAGCGCCAGCCCGAAGGCCTTGTGGCCGAGCGACTCCGGTGCGTACTCTTCATACTCCGCGCGGAAGGTCGGCGCGTCGCGCAGCGCCGTGACCAGGCCCTTGTAGTCCGGGTAGGGCATGTAGATCAGGTCGGGGCGTTCGCGCAGGAGCATCGCCTCCATGTCGAAGCCGCCGAGCATCAGCCGCGTGTCGTTGAGGCCCGCGAGGTCGATGATGCGTTTTCGCGGGTTCATGACGCCGGGGTAGCCGACCTCGGTCGTGGCGATGCAGAGGTCGTCGGGCAAGTTCGAGTATTCGTCCAGCCGGTGCCAGTAGCCGGCGAAGCGCGCGTGGTAGTTGGCGACGATATCGAATTGGGCGAACTCCCCGCGCGCCACGCCGTCCAGCAGCGTGCGCGACGTGTCCAGCAGCGACGGCAGGCCGGGGCGCTCGCCCGACTCGAAGCCGCGCTGCACGGGAGTCCATGAAAAGAGGACCAGGCCCGTCACGCCGGCGCCGACGCCCGCCGCTGCCCGCAGGCACCAGATCGCCGCTTTGTCAGAGACGCGGGACCGAAGGAATGCGGTCATTTCCCACAGCCCGCGCCATGCAAGCCAGACCATCGCCGGGAGCGCGGGCACGAGGAATCGCTGATAATAGTGCATGACGGGCAGCAGGAAGAACCTCTGATAAACAATAAATGCACACAGTCCCACAACAATGCCGGCATCGAGGGCGTGCCGTCCGGCGCGGCGCGGCGGCGTCAGGCTGAGGGCGTACAAGCCCGCGATCACCAACAGTGGAGCATACGTCTTCCAGAACATGTGCAGTTCCGAGGCCGCGACGCCGGCGTATGCGGCCGCGAAGCCTTCCCCATAGGCCGTTGTGTTCTTTGCATAAAAGGACAGGGGCACGGGCGTCTCAAAAACAAGCCAAGAGGTCAGCGCGATGACCGCCAGACCCGCACCCATGATGACCAGTGATCGTCGCGCCGCCCTTCTGCTCGCGACATCCCCGGATAGGAATCCCATGCCGAGGAGCGAGCAGACCGGAAAGACGAGCAAGTCGGGTCGGACGAGGAACGTCACCGCGCCGGACAGGCCCGCCGCCCATGTGCTGCCCCCGGTCGGCGCCTCGAACAGCCTGCGCCAAAGCCACAAACAGGCGGCGACATACAAGGCCGCAAAGGTCGTGTCCATGCCGGTGAAACCGTGCACGAGAATCAGGTGATTGAAGAAGGGCGAGCGCATCACGAGCAGCAACGCCAGCAGCGCCGCCCATCGCGCGGCTCCCGTCTTGCGCGCCGCACGCGCGAGCACTACCAGAAGCAGCGGAAGCAGACCCAAGGCGGGCGCCAGCGCGGCCACCGTCATGATCCGCGAGGGGTCGCCGGGAATAAGCCATCGCACCACGCAGACCCAGACTCCATACAGCGGCGAAGTCAAACCATAAGTCAATGGACCGCCGGGATTCCAACAGACGCGCCCCTCCTCCGCCATGCGATCGGCATAGCGCAGAAACATATAAGCGTCGTCCACGATCTGATCGGGGAAGACAATGGGAAATACAAACAAGGTCAACGGTGTCAGGATCGTCTGGAGCGTGATGGCGACGATTGCGGCCAGAATGGGAACACGCAAGCCATTGTGCGGCGCTTGACAAGGCTCATGCAGCACCGCAGGCGCTGAGTCGCCCAATATCGGCGGCGAATGCGCGAGGCATGATTCAGTTGCAGGTGAAGTTCGGTCGGCTATGGGATGTTGCGCGTCCATGACGGTCTTGGGCGTTTCAAGCAGAACCGCAGACAGCCCTACCCTGTGCCCCCTGCGTGCGCGGGCAGATGCTTCCGATCGAAGCCCATCGTGCCCGGAAGCTGGTTTCGGGGTGGGTCGTCATGGGCCGGCTTCAGCCGGACGGTTCTTGCCACCGCCTTCAGGCGGTGGTCGCAACTATGCCGCGCGCTGCCAGCCGGGCTTCAGCCGGCTTGCGCTCCCCAAAGGACAAGCCCGGCTGAAGCCGGCTCCCCTCAGACCTTGAGCGCTCACCCCACCCGCTGAAGCGGGTGGCAAGCGCCGGTCGGCTGAAGCCGACCCTGCCCCGGCCTATAGGCGAACCGATCCTCATGGCGATTTCCTTTGAGACTTCCATGATTCGGACCCCATGCTTCGCAAGAGAGCAAATCTCTTGCGGTCCAACTCCGTTCCAACAACTAGTGTAGTGCCTCGCAAATATCACAGCGTTCAATCTCGGGGGGGGGGTTCTCGCCTGCCGGCGGGCCAGAGGCCCGCCCCCCTCCGGTTCGAATACGTTGCAGTTTCAAACAGGCAGTACACTAGTTGTATTTGCGACGGGCAATGTCCGCCAGCTCCCCGCGGGCGATGCGCCCTCGGATGGCGGCGATCTTCGGCCAGAGGACTTCGTCCTCGCCATTGAGAAGCGCCACCGGCGGGGCACTGCCGTCGGTCGCACGAATCAAGTCCAGCACGGCCTGTGCGGCCTCGCTGAGCCGCGGCGGGCGCGCCGCACCCTGCGCCTGACGGATCGTCAGCGCCTGGGCCGCGCAGAGCACCTCGATCGCCAGCACGTTGCACGTGTTCTCGATCACTTGTCGCGCGTGGCGCGCGGCGATCGGCGCCATGGCCACGTGATCCTCCGCGTTGGCGGACGTGGGGATGGAGTCCACGCTCGCCGGATGCGCGAGCACCTTGTTCTCGGAGACGAGCGATGCGGCCGTGTACTGCGCGATCATCAGCCCGGAATTGAGTCCGCCTGCAGCGCCCGGCGCGAGATTGGCGGGCAGGCCGCGGTTGTGATGACGGTCGAGGAGGTGCTGCGTGCGGCGTTCGCTGATGGAGGCGAGCTCCGCCACCGCGATCTTGAGATAGTCCATGACCATGCCGACCGGCTCGCCGTGGAAGTTCCCCGCGGAGTACGCGCGCCAGATGCACTTGCCAAAACCGTCGGGCGGCGTGCGCTCATCGGCGGCGCATCCGTCGTCGTCCAGCAGCAGCAAAGGGTTGTCCGTCACCGCGTTGATTTCCTGCTCGACGACTTCGCTCGCGTGGCGGATGGCCGTGGCCGCCGCGCCGTGCACCTGCGGGGCGCAGCGGAGCGAATAGGCGTCCTGCACGTCGTCGGACGAGTCGAGCAACTCGCCGCCCTGCGCCAGCGAGAGGATGTCGCTCGCGGCCTGCGTCTGTCCGGCATGGCGCCGCACGCGCTGCACCCGCGGGTCGAACGCTCGCGTGCAGCCCTTCAGCGCCTGCAGCGACATCGCGGCCGCGAGGTTGGCCGTGCCCAGCAGCACGCCGGCGTCGTAACAGGCGAGCGCCGCGCAGGCGGTGGTGAACGTCGTGCCGTTGGTGAGCGCGAGGCCTTCCTTGGGTTCGAGATGGTCGAGCGGATCAACGCCCGCTGCACGGAGGAGTTCGCAGATGGGGCGCGGATCACCGCCAGGCTCCCCGAGCCATCCGACGCCTTCGCCGACAACGCTGAGGAACAGGTGCGACAGGGGACACAAATCACCGGAAGAACCGACAGAACCTTGCTGCGGAATCCACGGATGGATGCGCGCATTGAGCATGGCACAGAGCACCTCGACGAGCCGCGGACGGACGCCCGAGTGCCCCTCGACGAAGGAGCGGATGCGCAGCAGAAGCGTCGCGCGGACGACCTCCGTCGGCGCGGGCGGACCGACGCCGGCCGCGTGGCTGCGGAGGAGATTGAGCTGCATGCGCCGCGCTTCGTCGCGCGTGCGCAGCGGCTTGTCCTTGTTGTTGCCGAAGCCGGTGGTGACGCCGTACACCAGTGCCCGCGCGGCGAGGGCGCGAGCGACGGGCGCATGATCCGGCGGAGCGGCGAGCAGCGAGGCAATGGACGCGGGGGGGGGGCCGGAGAATTGCTCGCGGACCAGTTGTGCCAGCGCCGGATCATCCTTGCCCTGCGTGGCGTCGAGGAGATGACGCACGTACTCCGCGCTGCGCTCGCAGCGGTCGCGCCAATCGCCGCCAAGTGCGACTTCAGCATAGGTTCCCCCGGCGGATCCCCGCGCCACGGCGACCACATCCGTCAACGTCAGGTCGCATCCCCGCGCTAGCGTGACCCGCGTCGGCAGCGGCGGCAACGCCTCTCGCACCGGCGCCGGTCGAGCCGGCTGCGGCGGTCCTGTCGGTAGCGGCGGTCGCGTTGGTCGATCCGGCTTCCCCATGATGGGGGAGGATAGTAAGACCCGCCCGCGCCGTCACGGCGGTTGGGCAACCGCGGTCGGGCGCCGGCATTCTGAGAATCGCCGGCCCGCCGGGCGGCACGGGTCTGCGGCACGGGTCCGCGGCACGGGTCCGCGGCAACGGACGCATGCCACCCGCCAACGGTCAATCTTCCACGTTTCCGCTTAGACGGCGTTCACCGCAAGCTTCTCGCGCACCCAGTCGGCCGTGACGCCTTTTTCGCCCAGCAGTCTGCCGACCGGCGACTCCTCGTCGCGCAGCAGCGCCAGCAGCAGGTGGATGTGTTCGATCTCGCCGGCGCCGAGGCGGTTGGCGGAATCGACGGCCATGATGAGCGTGTGCCAGAACTTCGGGCTGCGGAACGCCTTGGCCAGCTCGGCCTGGTGCATCCACTCAAAGTGCCCGTGGCGCGAGTGGGCGAGGTCGTGCGACGGGTCCAGCTCGGAGCGGAGCGCGGCCAGCGTCTTCTCCCGCAGCGCGTCGATGCGCACGCCCTGAGCTTTAAGGATCCGCGCGGGCAGGTTGTCTTCCAGCCCGAGCAGGCCGAGGATGAGGTGCTCCGTGCCGACGTACTTGTGGCCGATCTTGCGGGCCTCGGCGATGGCGCGGGCGATGACGTCCTTGGTCTCCTGCGTCTGCGCGCGGACGGAGACGGAGGAGGCGGCGCGCTCGCCCTCGCCCATCTCGGCGCGAACCTGCGCGCGGACCTTCTCAATGTCCACGTCCAGCAGCCGCAGCGCCTCCGTCGCCACCGACTTGCCCTCGGCGATCAGCCCGAGCATCAGGTGCCCGGGCGCGAGGTTGTTGTGCTTGAGCTTCCCGGCCTCCTGATTGGCGAGCGCCAAGGCGTGCCGTGCCCGATCGGAAAAACGTTCGTTCATGATGTGCTGGTTCCCGCAGTTGCGCGTGGCGCGAGTCCGTTGACCGATGAACCCCGGACGCGGCCGAAACCCGCTTCAGCCGAGAACCCGCTGCCGCGCCGGGGATGTTACCGGCGCATCCACGCCGTCCCGGACGTTTCTAGCAGATGCGGTCGCGTCGTGCCAGCGGGCGGGCCTGTCGAGCAGCAGGAGGCGCCGCGACCCATGCCGACTCACGGGCCGCAATTGGCCGCATCCACGAAGTCCTCGCAGCCCACGACGTACACCGTGTGCAGCCCGAACTGCTCCCGCCAGGTCGCCTTGCCTCGTCCACGCTCGTCGATGACGACCTGTCGCCGCTTGCCTTCGTTGTCCAGGGTCAACTCAGCGCCGGGCGGCAGCAGCGTCTGCACCTTGGCGATCAGCTTGAAATCGACGCAGCGCACCTTCAGCCGGAGCATGGCTTCACAGGAATCAAAGCCGCATTCATCCGGCGTGTCGTTCGTGAGCGGCGCCTGGGAGACGGCCCAGGTTGGATCGGCGCGATCGCCTTCGGGATTGTCGTTGCCGCCCAGAAATCCGTCATGTCCGAATGGAGTGGCATCGACGGCGTGCTGCCCCGCTGCGTCGTCGAAGCGATAGTAGGCGACAAGCCCCGCCTCGTCTCCGTCAAGCCGTTTGGTCATGGCGCAAAGGAGATCGTCCGCCTCCAGCGCGAGGTGCCAGACGCGGACCTCGTCGATCATCCCCGGAAAATCGCGTTCTCGCGTGTTCCCGTCGTCGGCGGTGTTCTTGCCGATCCAGAAATACGGGCGCGCGTCCAGTTCCCGTTGCGAGTAGCTGCGCGTCTTGACTTCCTGCGCATCCAGGTACAACCGATACACCCCCACGTCATACACCACGGCCACGTGATGCCAGGCCCCCACGGTGAGCGCCGCGTTGGAATACTCCTGAAAATCGTGCGACATCACGCCGAGATGGCCGCTGCGATCAATCTGAATGCCGTGGCCCCAGTAGAACGGACGGTTATTCGAAATCACCGTCATGTGGTCCGTCCAGAGTGAATCCAGCCTCACCCATGCCTCCAGCGTCAACGGAAGGTGGTTGAGCAGATCCGCCTCGACGTGCACCCGGTCGAGATCCGCGTCGAACAGCAAGCCGTAACGCGCGGGGCCGATGTCGCGGATGGTGACCGGCTGGGACGCCTGCTGAGTCTGATCGCCGAACGTGAACTTGGCGGAGAGCACCTCGGTGGCGTCCTCGCTGACTTCGGACGCGGAGAGGACGCCGAACGGGTCGATGACGGCGTGATCGCCCGGCGCCAATGAAAGGGATGAGAACAACGTCACATCGTACTCCAGGCCGTTGTCAAAGAGCGCGAAGACGACGAACACGGCTTGCGTGTTCTCGACGACCTCGGCCGGGCCTTCGATTCGCAGACTTTCCAGGTCTTGCGCGCACGCTGCCGCGGCGCATGATCCGGCCAACAGAAAACTGGCAAGTTTGCTGCGTGCGTTCATCTTCGATTCTCCCGAAAACGTGCTTGTGACGATGGTCGGGGATACCCGGGGCCGTACCCACTCGGGCGTCGGTCAAGAGCCATCCGCCGATGGGCCATTATACATATATCCCTACGCTGAAGGAAGAACTTCTTTGCACGCTGCGACGAGCGCTCAAGCGTGCCTGCATCGCGGGGCTGACGGACAGGGCCACCCGGGGGAGGGTCAGATCAGCTCATACGCCGTGTCGCGGCTGACGCGTCGGCCCACTTCGCTGGCGTAGCGGCGGCCCAGGGCTTCACGATGCTGCCGCGCCCAGTCGGTGAGCCGTGTAAGGCCGGCCGCGGGGGCGGGGCTGTCGAGGAGGTTGCGCATCATGCCGAGCACCTCCTCCCAGGTGATGACCACGTCGCCCACGAACGGGTTGATCAGCTTGGACACCAGCCAGCCGATCCGCGGCGGAACGCACACGAGGCGACGGCGCAGGCCCAGGATTTCCGACAGCGTCGCCAGCAACTCGCGGTATGTGAACCGCTCCGGCCCGACCGCGTCGGCGGCGGAGTTGTCCGAGCGAACGGCGAACGGCTCGCCACTCCGTTCGAAGGCGTGTTCGAGGATCAGGTCGGCCATGTCGTCCACATGGAGCGGCCGCAGCGCGTACCTGCCGTCTCCGAAGACGCCCGCGAACCGGAGCTTTCGCAGCGTCCAGGCGATGTTGTTGATGAGGATGTCGCCGCGCCCGAACAGCACGCCGGGGCGGACGATGCCGTGGGGAACGCCCGTCGCGCGCAGGGTCTCCTCCAGCGCGTGCTTGCCGCGGTAATACCCCAAATCGTCCGCCTCGTCCGCGTGAAGGATGCTCACGTGCACGATGCGGCGGACGCCGGCGCAGCGTGCGGCCTCGAAGAGCGTCCGCGTGTTCGCCACCGCCTGGTCGAACGTGAACAGCCGGTGGTTGAAGCGGACCCAGTAGGTGTTGTAAAGCACGTCCGCGCCGCGCAGCGAAGTCTCCAGTGCCGATGGCTCGTCAAACGCGAGCGCGTGGATTTCGAGCCGAGCGCCGAACGGGTTCGCGCGTCCGGGCGAATTCGTCAACGTGCGCACACGGGCGCCGCGGCCCAGCAGCCGCTCCGTCACGGCCTTGCCCGTGTAACCCAGCGCTCCCGTGACGACGTGCAGAGGTGCATCAGCCATAGGTGGCATCGTATCGCGCGGGCCGCGGGCGGAAGCATGACGGGCTGGTTTCAAGACTTTTGAATCAATGCGAGGCACAACAATCGAGAAGGGGGATTTCGCCGCCTCCCATTCCCCGGAAGAGTCGAGTTCGATGGACCTTGCTTTCCCTTACGAAGTCGCCGAAGTCGTGGTCGCCCGGCGCATCCGAAAACTTGCCAAGTCCGGCTTTTGCAGCTATCAGGCAGGCATGGAGGAGTCCGGCGTCGTTCGACGAACTCTGCTCTTTTCCGGGCGGGTGCAGGGCGTGGGGTTTCGTGCCACGGCGGTGTCGCTGGCACGCGAACTGCTGCTGACAGGCTACGCGATGAACCTGCCGGACGGGCGCGTGGAGGTGGTGGCCGAGGGGCCGCCGGCTGATTTGAATGCGCTGCGCGAGCGGATCGGGCGGCGGTTCGCCGGTGACATCCGCGACGTGAAGACCGCGGAGTCCGCCGCAACGGGGGAGTTTACAGGTTTTCAGATCCGCTACTGATGCAGGCCCCCGGCCGGACGTCGCAGCCGTGGACTCAAGAAGCACAAGGCGCCGCGCCCGAAGTCTGATGCACGATGTACAAAGTGCGATGAACGCCGCACGATGAACGAATCACGATGACCACCGCCACGCTGACAGTGAAGAACCTCGGACGCAACCGCCTCCGCAGCCTGCTGACGGTCGCGGGCATCGCGCTTCCCATGCTGGCGTTCACGATGGCGCGCTCGTTCGTGGATGGATACAATCGCTTCCTCCAGGCCAGCGACAACAACCTGCGCGTCGCGGTCCACCAGAAGCTGACGTTCACCACGTGGCTGCCCCAGCGCATGCGAGAGGACATTGAGGCCATCGCGCCGCCGGGCTACCTGACAGCGGTCTGCCGGGCGGCGTGGTTCGGCGGGAAGCTTGAAGACTCACAGGTGCGGTTTGCCAGCCTCGGCTTTGACCGTGACACGTTTCCACAGACGTATTCAGAGTTCGCGATGACGCCCGAGGAGATCGAGGCTTTCACACGCGAACGGCGCGGGGCGGTGGTCGGTCCGGCACTCGCCAAGAAACTCAACTGGAAGATCGGCGACCGCGTGACGCTCACGGGGGGACTGCCGCCGTTCCCCAAGGTCGAGTTCGTGATCGCGGCGATTCCGGCCAAGATGGACCGGGAGATGCTCTGCTTCGCCTTCGATTACTACAACGAGGTGGTGCAAGAGGCGACTGGCGAGCCGATCGGCGTGAACAACTTCTGGGTCAAGTGCGGCTCGCCGCAGGCCCGCGCGTGGGCGCTGGAGGCGATCGATAAGCACTTCTCGAACACGGATCACGAGACCCGCACGGAGATGGAATCGACGTTTATTGCCTCCTTCGTGCAGAGCGGCGGCGACTGGGTCGGTCTGGTATGGACGGTTGGACGGCTGATCGTGCTCGTCGCGGTGGCCGTGGCGTTCAACACCATGAGCCAGGCCTTCCGCGAGCGGACGCGCGAGCTGGCGGTCATGCGCGCGCTGGGCTTTTCCGGCGGGTACATCGTTCGCATGGTGCTCCTGGAGGGCGTGATTCTCGGGCTGATCGGGGGCGTGATCGGCGTGCTGCCGCTCTACGCCTTGACGCACCTCATGGAGATCAGGCTGCCCGAAGTGCCCATCCCGGTGCTGATCGCCCATGCGACGATGGCGATGGCGCTCGGCACGGCGCTGATCTGCGGGGTGCTTGCGGCGCTGGCGCCGGCGGTGATGGCCGGTCGGCTGCGTGTCGCCACAGCGCTGCGGAAGGTGGTTTGACGCATGGCGTTGCCGTTCCGGTACAACCTGTTGAGCCTCTGGGCCCGGCCCACGAGCACGGCGTCGTCCATCGCGCTGATCGCCGTGGTCATTGCCGCGTTCGCCTACCTTCAGGCCGTCACTGACAGCGCGTTCTCCACGATGTCCGCCACGGGGGATCCGAACACGGTCATCGTGCTGAACCCGTCCGCGGAGAGCGAGACGGTGTCGGGTCTGGGCAAGGATCAGGTCAACAAGCTGGAGTCCGCGCCCGACGCCGTGCGCCGCGGTGAGCGACCCATCATCAGTCCGGAGATGGTGGCCATCAGCAGCGCGTACACGCACGAGAACAACGACGTGAAGCTCAACGCGGCGGTGCGCGGCGTGGAATGGGCGTCGGCCTGCGCGGTGCGACATGACCGGGTTCGGCTTTTGCGCGGGCGTCCGTTTCAACCGGGCGTGGAGGAAGTCGTCGTCGGCGAGGAAGCCAACCGATTGTACGTAAACCACGAGATCGGCGACAAGATTCAGATGGGCACGCGCGCGCTGCAGTCGTTCACCATCGTGGGCGTGTTCACGACGGACGGGACGGCGGCGGACAGCGAAATCTGGGGCGACGTGGAGACGCTGCGCGACGTGTACGGGCGCGTCGGATACTCGTCCGCGCGGATGCTCGCGGCGGACCAGGCCGGCGCGGCGCGGCTCATCGAGCATATCAAAGGTCCGCAGGTGGAGCTGGAGGGGAAAACGGAGCGCGCCTACTTCCAGAACCTCAACACCGGTCAGAACGCCACCCAGGTGCTCAGCGTCGCGATGATCGTCATCATGGGCATCGCCGCCGCTTTTGCCGTGGCCAACACCATGTACGCCGCGGTGGCGGGGCGGACGCGCGAGATCGGCATGTTGCGCGCCATCGGATTTGCCCGGGTGAACATCCTGACAGCGTTCGTGCTGGAAGGGATGGTGCTGTCTATTCTCGGCGGCGCGGCGGGCTGCGGGCTCAGTCTCGTGTTCCACGGCATGCGCAAGAGCATTCTGCCCGCGACGTTCACGACCGTCAGCTATCAGCTCCAGATCACGCCGAAGATCATCGGCACCTCGCTGGCGGTGGCGGCGGCGATCGGGCTGATCGGCTCGCTGTTCCCCTCGTGGCGCGCGGCCAAGATGAAGGTGACGGACGCCCTGCGGGAGTCTTGAGGTCAGGGGCATTCTTTCTCGACATGAACGACATCGCCGAACCCAGATCCGCCGCGCTGAACAAGCTCAGCATCACCCGGGACCGCCGACCTACGGGCCGGGGGCGAGGCAAGGGGCTGCTGCTGGGCATCATCGCTTTGGTCGCCGTGATCGCCGGCGCGGCGACGTGGTGGTGGTCGAGCACCACGGGGCGCAACGTGCTCAGCACGTTCGTGGAGCGCCCGGTCGAAGTCAGCCTCATGGAAATCCCGGACCTGGGCGGTAGCGCCTCCGGCGGCGAGGCGCCGCGCATCGTGCTGGTCGGCAGCGGGCGCATCGTCAGCGACCGCCAAGTCAACGTCGCCACCAAGGTTTCCGGGCAGATCGTCGAGCTGGGCGTGGAGCAGGGCGACACCGTTGTCGAAGGGCAGGTGCTGGCGCGCGTCGAGGACGTGGTCTATCGCGCTCAGCGTGACGAGGCCGCCGCGAATGTGGCGCGCAATCAGCACGCCATCGCCCGCGCCCGCACGGAAGAGGCTCGCGCCCGGGCGACCGTGCTTCAGCTCCGCGCCGAGTTCGAGTTCGAGCAACGCAATTACGAGCGCGTCAAGGGACTGATCGAAAGCGGTCAGGCCAGCGAGTTCGAGTTCAACAACACGCGCAACCGCTACGAAGCCGCTCAGGCCGCCCATGACGCCGCCGCCGCCGCCGCGAAGTCCGCCGCCACGGCCGTCGAGCTGGCGCAGGCGGAGCTGACGGCGTCGGAGGCGGTGCTGCGACTGCTGCAAAAACGCATGGACGACTGCGCGATCCGCGCGCCCATCAGCGGCGTGATTCTCGAGCGCAACGCGCAGGTCGGCGACTTCCTCGCGGCCGAGGGCGGGCGCGGCGCCAACGCCAACGCCCAGCTCGTGTCCATCGCCGACATGACGCTGCTGCGCGTGGAGATCGACGTCAGCGAGCGCGACGTCGGAAGGCTCCGCGCCGACCAGCCCGCGCGCATCACGCCCGACGCCGACCGCGATCGCGCGGTTGACGGCAAGGTCATGTGGATCGACCCCGTCGGGAACTACGCCAAAGCCACCGTGCAGGTGAAAGTCCGCATCCTTCAGCCCGGTCCGCAATTCCGCGTCGAAGGTTCCGCGAAGGTGGAGTTCGTGGACTCGGCCGGGCCCACCTCGACGGACCCCGCCAAGCCCGCGTCGTTGTGGCTGCCGCTGTCCTCCGTGAAGGCCCCGCCGGGCAGCGCCGAAGCGGAGGTGTTCACCGTGGTGAAAGACCGAGCGGTGGCTGTTCCCGTCAAGATCGGCGCGCGAACCGACAAGACCGTCGAGGTGCTCTCCGGCGTGTATCCCGGAATGCACATCGTGGCCGAGAAGGCGGACGACCTGCGCGCGGACGCGCGCGTCAAGGTGCTCAAAACCGTGCGGATGGGGGATCTGTGAGCAATCCGCAGCGCCCGTAAGCAGAACCGTGCACTTAACGACCTGTTGAAGAAAGTGGAGGGTGGACGTTTCTGCCCGTCTGACCGGCAGGAAAGCCGGTCCCCCAAAGGCAAACCCATTCCTTCAACGGGCTGGTGAGGGAGCGGTCGATCCCGATCTCAGAGCAGAATGTCCTTCGGCGCCGCGCCTTCCGCGCCGCCGGCGCGCTGCCAGCTTCGCCGCACCAGGCCCAGACCGTGCACGCATGTTTCGAACTCCTCGCTGAGCGAGTTCAGCAGCGTGGGCGGGGGCACGTCCTGATCCTGTGAGAGCCGCGCGCACGCGGCGTACGAACGCTTGCCCTGCTCGACGTAGGCGCAGAGCAGGTCGCCGCTGCGCCGGCTGCGGAGATGCTCCGGGAAGATGCCCGTCCAGAACAGCGCGAAGTCGCCGATGTGCCGGTACATGAGCCGGTCGCGCTGCTCGAGGCTCAAAGGCGCCGCGTCATGCTTCAGCGCCAGCAGCGCGGCCATCTGCTCCAGCGACCGGCCGAAGGCGCTGCCCAGCACGTCGAGCCGATCGACGTGCAGAAAGTCCACCATCAGGTCGCAGAGGTACGTCGTCAGCCGCGGCTCGCAGAAGCCCAGCTCGGTGAAGAACGCGTTCTCCACCAGCCCGGAGAACAGACCTCGAATGGGATGGTCGCTGCGAATCGCGGGTCTCATGAGTCGTCGTCCCCGGACGCGCCGCGGCGAAGCGGCGCGCCCACGCCCGATTCCGCCAGGCTCGCGCTCGACCTTCGAGGCAAGCCCGCAACATCGCCGCCCGGAAGCCGGCGACGGTCTTATGCCTGCGCGGCGGAGGGAGTTCTCACGAACTCGCGACGCACCGCGCTCCATGAGACTTCATGCGACGAGCCTCGGCGCCGCCAAACCGGCGCCGGACCGTCGCGTCTCTTTCGATCATAGGATTTGATCGGACGAGAAACAAACGCATCTGAGAACGACCGCCGGCGATCGCCTCCGCTTGCTTCGCCCGATAAGCCGGCGGAGGAAGAGGGGGCCGGACAAATCCACCCCAGCCGCCGGGCGACCCGCGCTCGTCCGCCGTGCAGCCCCGCTGCGAGGTTGTCCGTCGCCGGGGGGGACACCGCCGCGCGGGCGCAGTCGTCCGGTCAGCGCAGCGGCGTTCTGAACTTGCGTCCGGGCGAACTTGGATCAGTGCGAACCTACGCCAGCGTGAACTCGCAACGGGGTGAGCCTGCGTCACGGTGAACTTACAACACGGTGAGCCTACGCCAGGGTGAACTTGCAACGGGGTGAGCCTGCGTCAGGGTGAACTTACAACACGGTGAACCTATGTCAGGGTGGCACGGTCTGGCGTACTCGCCAGGCCGTGGCGAGTCAGGACGGAGGTATCCACGCACGTTCGCCTGCCCCACGGGTCCGCTGTTGCGGATCCGTGCCGCCTACCGGTTGGGCGATTCACTGGTCTGGAGATTCGCCGGTCGGGGGATTCACTGGTCCGGAGATTCGCCGGTCGGGGGATTCGTCTGACTTGAGTCTTCAGCGGCTCGCGGTGAATTCCAACCCGAGGATGGCCCCCAAAGACCATGTTCTCGATAATAGAGCTCGACCTGCGCTGTCGAGCGGGCGCGGCTCGGCATGAGGCGGTCGGACTCGCAGAACCGGCCGTGACCGTTGACTAGACCTTTCTTGTCCACGCTTGGCCCGCGTACTTAGGGACGAGATCGGATGCGGCGGAGAGCTCTTCCTCGCTCCATGCGCCGGGTTGGGCAACGAGCTGGATGCCGGCGACCGGGCTGCCGGCGAGGGTTGCGGCGTGCCTGTCGGCGAGGGTCGCGGCGAGGTGCACGGGGAAAGCGGCGCGGAGGGTTTCGATGGCGTCGGCGTGGGAGATGGAGAGGCGCGCGGCGGGCTGCTGAGGGAAGCGGCTGGCGACGATGAGGCTGCCGTGCTGGAGAATGGCGCGCGTCGTGCGGCGCTGGGCGCTGCCCGCCAGCTTGTCGTCGCCCACGAGCACGTCGAAGCAGTGCCGCCGCGCGAAGCAGAAAAAGGGGCCCTTGGCCGCGCCGGACTCGTCGCTGGCGCAGCCTCGCCAGGCGGGCACGTCGAGCGCCGCAAAACAGCGGATCACGGCGTCGTGCGCCCGTTCGTAGAGCGCGTTGGGGCCGCCCTCAAGCAGCACGTGACGCTGAAGCCTGGCATGCGTCTGGGGAAGCGCTGAATTCTGTTGGGACGCGTGATCCTTCGGCAGCGCATGATCCTGTGGCGGCGAATGCTCCCTCGGCGACTCTTGATCCTGCGCCGGCGCGTGCCCCAGCGGCAGCGTGAGGGAATACGTCAGCTCCAGGTCGTGCAGGATCGCCCCCCCCCCGGTGAGGCGCCGGACGACGGCCAGCTCACGCAGCGGTGGATCGAGCCGGGCCACGTCGGCGAAATGCTGGAAATAGCCGAGGGAGATCGTCGGGTCGCGCCACTGATACAGCCGCAGCGTCGGCGGCGATTGGCCTTCGCCGACGCGCGTCAACAGGGCCTCGTCGCGCGCCATGTTCTCGGCGCCGGACAGCGCGCCGTCATCGAGAATCCGAAGCTGTCGCGCGATCGCATCCAAGGATCGAACATCCTCTCGCATGGCCCGCTGGCCGGCGCGCCGATGCCGCGTGGCGCGCCCGCGCTCCAACCGTGCCCTACTCCCCCTTGGAAAGCAGATGAGCGAACAGCGAATCTGATATGGACGATCGACCCTCCCCCAACCCCTCCGTGGGAGGGAGGGGGGACAGCCCATGCCCCGATGACTCGATGCCTCGTTGCCTTGTTGCCTTGTTGCCTCGATGCCCTGCGGCCTTGTAGCCTCGTTGCCTCCTCGCCTGCCTTCCCTCACGGCGCAAGCGTCGGCGAGATCGTCACGGTGTTGGACGCCGGGCCTGCGTCGGTGTCCGTCGTCGCTTCGCACTGGTAGGAGAACGTGCGGCCGAGGTCTTCCTCCTGCACGATGAACACGGCCGTGCCGCTGAAGCCGTTGGCATCGAGGCGGCCTTCCTCGTCGGGAAAGAAGTTGAAGAGCACGTCGCCCTCGGGCGGCTGCCCGGTCAGGCTGCAGGTGAAGAGCACCTGCTCGAAGAGACCGGGCGTCTGGTTGCTGACACTGAGCTGAACGTCCAGCGAGTCGCCGCCGCCGTCGTTGTTGTTGACGTTCTCATTGGCATTGCTGTTGGCGTTGCCGTTGGAATTGGTGTTGGAATTGGTGTTGCGGTTGAAGTTGCCGCCGCCGCCGCCGCCCCCCCCGCCGCCATCTCCCACGGCACAACCCGAGAAATGGCCGACGAGCAAACCCGCGCCGACGAGGAGCAACGTCATCCACCCCGAAGCGCCGCAGTGTCGATTCATGTCGAAGAACCCGCCTTTCGTGAAATGCCCGAACCTGACCGTCGCGAATCGCGCAGGCCCGCCGCAGCGCCGCCAGTTCTATGAGCCGTCACGACTGTCCGTCAAGTCAGCGCCGCCGCAGGCGCCAGAGCCGCCGGGCGCGGCCCGGTCCGCCCGGGCCGTCCGGGCAACGGCAGTCTGAACCCCACGCGGGGTGGCACGGTCTGGCGTACTCGCCGGGCGGCGGGGTGGCACGGTCTGGCGTACTCGCCGGGCGGCGGGGTGGCACGGTCTGGCGTACTCGCCAGGCCGTGGCGGATGATCGAGGAACGCCCATGCGCGCGCTGCCCAGGTCCGCAGCCCCGGACCCAGGCCGCCCGGACGCCGCGCCTCGGTGGAAACGCGGCTGCCAGGCTGAACCGAGCTGGCCTCGGCGCGGCGGCACCGGAGTCGCGCGAAAATTCTTTCGCCGCGTAAGAAATCGTGCCCCGGCGGGACGTACTTTCCGTGGGCCTCTTCGACTCGTCCCGGCCCACCCCGGACGAGACCGCGGCGCGGAAACTCAGCCCTCCACGCCGTGCCGAAGATCCCTGGGGCGCGGAGGCCCGTGTGTTCGATACCCGACACCCCTCCACCTCCGCGCCCCGTTTCTTGCTGCGCGTCGGATGCCTCTGGATCCCTCGTTTCACTGACACGGCGGGTCCAACGTGCATTTCAAGTGCCGCATCGTTGGCACTCTCGGCGCCGGTTCATTCTGTCATGCAAACCGTGCCGCATCCGCCAAGTTGGCAGTCGGCGTGTGTCCGCGATTGCGGATATGCGGACGACGCGATCCCAAACCGGCGATTCGCAAGGGTTTAGGAAATCCCCGGGGAAACCCGTGAGTTGGCACACGTCTTGCCCCACTGCTGAGCGGGCGCGAAATGCCCGTCAGCCGCGCCGCGCGGCGGCCGCTGACACCCACGCAATTTGACAAAGGAGGACACGACCATGTTGATCAGACGTATGGCGCCACTGGCGACGTTCAATGAACTGCGGCACGAGATGGATCGGCTCTTTGACGGCGCCGGCTGGGGCGAGCGCTTCGGGCTGCAGCGGCTCTCGGCGTTTCCGCCGATCAACGCATGGGAGGACGGCCAGAATTATTACGTCGAGGCGGAGCTGCCGGGCATTGAGCTGAAGGACATCGAGCTTCAGGTCGTGGGGCAGGAGTTGACGCTGAAGGGTTCTCGCGCCGAGCCGCAGTGGAAGGACGAGGTCATCCACCGGCGCGAGCGCGGGACGGGCGAGTTCTCGCGGCGGGTCACGCTGCCGACCGCAGTGGATGCCGAAAAGGTCGAGGCCGCGCTGAAGCACGGCGTGCTGACCGTGCGCCTGCCGAAAAGTCCGGAAGCGATGGCGCGGAAGATCGCCATCAAGAACAACTGATGGAGCGTTGAAGCGTCGCGGCGCACGCACATGGGAGCCGCGCCCGTGAGGAAGCGGGTCGGCTGATCCCGAGTGCTCTCGCTCCCTCACGGTCGCGGCTCCGATTTTGGCGTTTCGGCGTTTTGGCGTTTTGACGTCTCGAATTCGCCGACGGCTCCTCCACAGCGGCGACTCTGAACTTGGGTCGTAGATGAATCAGGCAAGAAAGGGAACAACCATGACCACGTGTTGCGATATTCAGAAGGATCAGGATCAAGCGGCGAGCGGTTTGGATCGGGCGTCGAATGCCGAGCGCGTCCGCGGCGAGGCCACGTATCGCCCCGTCGTGGACATCATTGAGAGGGAAAGCGAGCTGCTGCTGGTCGCCGACGTCCCCGGCGCGAGCGCGGAGGACATCGACATCCGGTTTGACCGCGGCGAGCTGACGATCTGCGCGAAGGTCGAGCCGCGGCGGAAGGAAGGCGCCGGACCTCTGATCAGCGAATACGGCGTCGGCAGCTTCTGTCGGACGTTCCGCATCGGCGAGGACATCGACGCGCAGCAGATCGCGGGGGAAACGCGCAACGGCGTGCTCACGCTGCGTCTGCCCAAGCGCGCTTCCGCCCTGCCGCGCAAGATCGCGGTGAAGTCCGCGTAGCGGCTTGCGGCGGAAAGTGAAGCTCGTCACTGCCGCGCAGACGGTAATCCAGCGTCCGTCATTCCCGCGCAGGCGGGAATCCCGCGACTTTGCACTGCGGACTGGACCCCCGCCTGCGCGGGGTGACGGTCTGAAGGCCAGTTTTCAGTTCCGATCTCCACCACGGCCTGGCGAGTACGCCAGACCGTGCCACCCGGGCGCGCCGCGTCTCGACTCACCCGGACGTGTCTCGACTCACCCGGCCGCTTCTCGAGTCATCCGGGCTCGCCGCGTCTCGACTCAACCCCGGATGTAAGTCCAGGCTGCGGTTGCCCTGCGCCGATAAGCCGTTCCGTGCGCTTCTTTGAGTCCCGCGCCCGCTTTTGCTAGAATGGCGAACTTACCGGGGCCGCGGATTCCTGCGTCCACGGGGCCACAGGCTCGTGCATCGCGCATGCGGCCGAAGCGATCCAACGAAGCAAAAGGGGGAAGCAAGCATGGGCATTCTGACGACGGCGTGGGCGGCGGCGGCGATGATCGCGGGCGGGATCGAGTTCCAGATTGACCCGAACGCCTCCAGCGCGCGGGTCGAGCTGTGCATCCTCTCCGAGTGCGACTCTGACACCTCCCCGCTGGAGGGCTTCATCACCGCGGCGTTCGACTGCCCGGACGCGCCGCGCGACATCTCGCTCGAGGACTTCGCCATTCGCGTGCGCGACAACATCGACCTCCACCTCGACTACGGCTTCCTCGGCGACATCTTCGCCACCGGAACCGGCGTGGCCGTCCTGCACGTCGGCGAGCCGGAACCGTTCGCCGCGATGTCCGGCGCGAACTTCACCGTCTTCGGCGCGGATTACGTCAAGGAAGGCACGATCGCCTACGAGGCCACCGGCATCATGTGCTCGACGTTCCAGTCCTTCGGCTACCCCTGCTCGGCGAACTTCATCCTCGATACGCAACCGCCGGCGACGGGCGACTTCTCCGGCACGATCACCGTCGAGAGCACGCAGATCGTCCTCACCGGCAACTTCGACATCGAGGAGCCGCTGGATCCCAACAACCCCGACCTCGGCACGATCCGCCTGACCGCTTCGCTCCGCGCCGTGGCCGCCCGTCCGAGCACGGCCGACGTGCTCAAGCTCAAGGCCCGCTGCCGCAACGGTCAGCTTCAGGCCACGGTGCGCATGGCGGACGAGTCGCACGATGGCGAAACGGCGCGATTGACGGTCAACGGCGAATACTTCACCACGACGATCAACGGCGACAAGGCCAAGCTCTCCCTGCCCGGTCGCACGGGCGCGCAAACCGTCCGACTCATCGATCCGCCGAACTGCCAGAAGATCAAGACGGCAGACTGCGGCTGATAGCGCACTGCGGCCTGCTAGGGGGGCGGGCCTCTGGCCCGCCGACGGGCGAGGGGGGGGTCGGGCCTCTGGCCCGCCGGCGGGCGAGGACGCCCGCCCCCCATGCCCGCCGCGCACCAGAGCCAGGTCGACCGCTGGCCGTCGCGAGAAAGGCCGCATTTTCCGCGTCGGATACAGCGCCGTCGCCGTCCTCTTCGCACCGCGCCGCTACGGGTAATAGTAGTGCCACGAGTATGTCAGCTCGACCGACGCCCCCGGCTCCACGTGCACGTCCCAGTCCACCCGACCCACGCCGTTGACGTTCCACCACCACCAGGGCCAGGAATACCAATACCACCACTCCGGCAGCCCGCGCGACCCCGCGCCCGGCGAAAGCTCCAGCACGTTCTGCTTTCGCAGCTTCCCGTCGTGGCTGGCCTCATCCGCAAGGCCCAGCACGTGCCGAATGACGGAAACGTCCACCGGCGTGTCCTTGAAATTGGTCAGCGTCACCGACCCTTGCAGGTCGATCCGCTGATAGAGGTTGCTTCGCCAGGTCAGATCCTTCGGCGTTCGACCCACCTCCGAGTCCGACTTCGCCACCGCGATCCCCACCGCGGCCGTCACGTCCACGTCCACCGTGCCGCGCGGCGGCGTGTAGGTCATCAGCCCCTGCCCCAGAGGCCTGCCGTCGCGCAGCATCAGCACCGGCGCGGTCGTGAGCGGATGCTCGGTGGAGTTCGTGATGCGCAGGCGGTGCATCACCTTGGGCGCCGTCAGCAGCTTGGATAGCTCCGACTCATACTGCGAGTTGAAGTGATTGCGCATCTCCGGCAGCGGGCTGATCGGCACTTCGAGCACGAACCGATCCGCATACGTCACGTCGAACTCGGTGACCGGCAGCACCATCCGGTCCCCCTTGCGAAGCGTCACGTGTTCCAGCGTCCAGACGAACAAATCCTCGACGGCCCCGCCCTGCGGCGCGTCCGGGCCAAGGTCCGCGCCTCCCGGCGCCGGCGCGGGCGGCTGGGCATACTCGCCCATGCGCATCGTCTGCGACATCACCGCATTGCTCATGAAGTTCGCCATGTTGTTGCGGTCCCCCTCGCGGAAGTACGAGGAGAGCTGCGCCAGGCTCTGCTGCATGGCCATCGGATCGAGCGTGTCCTTGAAACTGAACGTCGGCACGCCGATGACCAGGTTCACCGTCACGTCCTCCAGATCGGTCAGCTCGTTGAGCAGCGTGGCCTGCATGAGCACATGCGCGCGGCCGCCTTCCATCGCCTCAAACCGATAGGAGGGAATCCAGCGCAGCCCGCGCTGCACGTAGCCCATGCCGATGTCCACGCTCGACCCCGGACGCACGCTCGGCGCAAAACCCAGCGTCAGCACGGTCCGCTGCTCGCTGCGCGACACGCGCGACTCGTACCCTTCGGGAAACGACAGGTCGCGGATGCGACTCAGCGGGACCACGCGCACGCCGTGCGCCATGCGCAGGACGACGACCTCCACGCCGGAGCTTGGCGGGGAACCATTTCGCGACATGGGTTGCACGGGTGCCGGCGCCGCGGCGGAGTCGCCCTCCGGATTACGTCGGAACGGAACGTCCTCAATCGTGGCCGAGTACGACGGCCCGTCCACCTCCGTGATGATCGCCGCGCGGCCCACGTTTGCGTCGAGGAGGTCGATCAGGTCGCGGCCTTTGCGGCGGACCTCGACATCGCGCCACCCCGCGGTGACGCTCTTGAGCAGGCGCGGCTCGACCGACGAAACCCAGAAGGCTCCCATGATGGGCGTCGGCAGCCGATCCAGTTGCGCCTTGCCCTCCGCGTCGAGCGCCACTCGGCCTGCATGACGCACGAAGGCGTGACCGTCCTTGAAGACCGTCACTTCCTTGACGGGCAGACGCGAGAACGATGCCGGGTCCGTCGCCGCCGGCGCGCGATCTGTCGCTGACGTCGCGCGGTCCTGCGTCGCCCACGAGGAAGCCCGCGCCGCCCACGCGGGTTTCGGAATGAACGTCGTGAGGGCGGAACTCATCAAGCAAACGAGGAGCGTGCGATTCATGGGACTTTTCCTTTCAGAAACGGTGCGCATTTCGGACACACGGGTCTGCTTCATCCTCGAAAGCGCCAAGCGTCGAAGCAAGTCACAAAGCCGTAACTTGACCCGACGCACGCGCTCTTTCAGAACCCCGCACGCCAGTGCGGGGCCGGTCGAGTCGCGCCCCGCCGTCATGGCGCGGCTGTGAAATTAGAGCCGCGCCCGTGAGGAAGCGGTCAACAGAGCCGCGCCCGTGAGGAAGCGGTCCTCCGTCGTAACGAAGCGGTCCTCCGCCAGGTTGCTCATAACGTGGAGGAATCGCCCGTCCGAATCGTGAGCCAGTCCGCGTTTCAGAACCCCGCACGCCAGTGCGGGGCCGGTCGCCGTCGTGGGTTTCCTCTCCGTTTCCGCCAGCCGCCAAACGAGGCAGGCGACCCGATCGGGACGACCCCACGACCCGATGGGGATGACCTCGCGGCCCGCTGTCGCTAAAACCTGCCGCGGCGCGGTCGCGGGCGGGCGCGGACGCCGGTTCGAGGTCTGTGCAGGAGCTTTTCGCATGAAATACGTCGCAGCCTTGGTGGTCGCGCTGATCCTCAACGCGGCCGCGAACCTGATGATGAAGGTGGGGATGAAGTCCGTTGCCGGGGGGGGGGGGATGCTGAAGGACGGTCCGGTCGGCGCGGCGGTGGCGGTGCTGACCAGCCCCGTGCTGCTGGGCGGGCTGATCTGCTTCGGGCTGAACGCCTTCTGCTACATGTACGCGCTGCAGAGCAAGACGCTGAAGATTTCGCTGGCGTACCCCATCATGGTCGGCGGCGGCTACGCGATCATCGCCACCTTCGCCTACCTGCACCCGTCCCTGAAAGAACGCCTCACCCCCGCGCAATGGCTCGGCGTCGCGCTGGTGCTTGTCGGCGTCCTGGTCATCGCCGTGCAGACGCCGCAGCAGGCCGCCGCCGCCCCGTAGCACTCCGCCAACGCGCCGCAGCAGTCTGCCACCGTGCTGCCGCAGGCGTCGATCGCACTGCGGCAGACGGCCCCTGCACCGCTCCAGGCGCCGGCGGGGAGGAATAGACATGATTGACAAGATGAGCAGGATGGGGGGAGGGTCAGGAGTTTCACTCCCGATCCTGTTCATCCTGTTCATCCTGTCCAAGCGGGCCTTGCAACGGAGAAGGAGCGGACACGGGACCGGGATCGGATGACGCAAGGGTCAACCGCCCGCGGGGGAAGGCGGCGCACGTCGTTCCCACGAAGGCGGGAATCCAGCCTGTGGGTTTCGTGAAGCCGAGATTCCGGCGGCATGACGTCGTGGACGCGACCTCCGCCCGCGTGGGCGTGACGGTCGGGGCATGTTCGGGTTCAGGCTTCCGGGAGACGACCGGCTTCAACGCGGCGCGGATCCGGGTATGATGCCCATCGGTGGGCCAGCGCCGCGGCGTGGACCGGCGGGCGCCGGTGCCGGCGCCAGTGAGGGCGCCCGGCGAGATTGCGAACTACACGATGAGGTATTCCATGAAAGCACGCGGATGGATGTGGGTCGCGGCGGCGGGGTTCGCCCTGGTCGCGCGGGCGGAGGCGCAGAGCAACGTGGGGGTGGTGGACATCGCCCGCATCTTCGAGCAGTACGAGCGGACGGGCTACCTCGAGGAGGAGTTTCTCGCCAAGAAGAAGTTCCTGTCCGACGAGGCGGAGAAGCGGCGCGGGCAGATCGAGTCGTCGCGCAAGGCGCTGCAGGACGCGTACAAGCCGGGCACGCCGGACTTTCAGCAGAAGTCGGACGAGGTGCGGGAGGCGGAAGTGCGCTTCGAGGTGTGGAGCCGGCGCGAGGAGGACGGGCTGCTCAACTCGCACAAGGAGTCGCTGCTGCACATCTACAACGACGTGCGCGAGAGTGTCAAGAAGGTGGCACAGCAGCGCGGCGTGCAGCTTGTGGTCACCTACGACATGCTTACGCAGGACGCGCCGGACTCCAAGACGATGCGCCAGCAGATTCTGCTTCAGAAGGTCATCTACTGGGATCCGACGATCGACCTGACGGACGACGTGCTCAAGATCCTCAACGACGATTTCCGCAAGGGACCGGGCAACCCCGGCGCGGCGGCGAAGCCCGCCAAGGACGCCGCGGCCAAGGACAGCCCGCCGAAGGACGGCGCCAAGCCGCAGCCGCCGGCGGGGGGGCAGAAGCCCGCGTCCGGCAAACCCGAGCCGAAGAAGCCCGAACCCAAGCAGCCATGAGCTTCTCGATCACCGCCGGGGATCTCGCCCGCCGCGTCGGCGCCACGCTGCGCGGAGAGGCGTCGATCGTCCTGCGCGGCGTGGCCGACGTCGCCGAGGCCGGACCTGACGAGCTGACCTTTGTCAGTCGCGCGAGCTACGCGCGCAAGCTGGCGTCGAGCCGCGCGGGGGCGGTGCTGGTTCCGCGGGACTTCGGCGCGACGCCGATGGCGGCCTTGCTGTGCGATCGCGTGGATCGCGCGGTGGCGTTGGCGCTGGCCGTCTTCGCGCCGCAGCGGTGGCAGCCGGAGGTCGGCGTGAATCCGATGGCGTTCATCGACCGCGACGCGCGGCTGGGAGATGGCGTGCGCGTCGGTCCGTTCGTGACGGTCGGCCCGGGCGCGACCCTGGGGGCGGGCTGCGAGCTGCACGCGGGCGCATTCATCGGCGCGGGCGCAACGCTCGGCGAGCACTGCGTCATCGGCCCGAACGCGGTCATCGCGGATCGGTGCGTGCTGGGCAACCGCGTGGTGCTCAAGGCCGGCGCGGTGGTCGGCGGCGACGGGTTCGGATTCTACTTCGATGAAGGATCGCATCACCGTGTGCCGCACGTGGGGATCGTCATCATCGAGGACGACGTGGAGATCGGCTCGTGCTCGTGCGTGGACCGCGCGAAGTTCGGCGCGACGCGCGTCGGCGCGGGCGTCAAAATTGATAACCACGTGCAGATCGGGCATAATGTCCGCGTCGGCCGCCACGGCCTGCTGGTGGCGCAGGTGGGCATCAGCGGCAGCACGCGCATCGGCGACTACTGCGTGCTCGCCGGGCGCAGCGGAACCGTGGACGGGGCGGACATCGCCGATCGCTCCACGCTGGCGGCCTTGTCGGTGGTGGCGAAATCCACGACCGAGGGGCAGACGGTCATGGGCTTTCCGGCGCAGGAGTCGAGCGTCGAGCTTCGTGAGCAGGCCGCGGTGCGGCGTCTGCCGGACCTGATCGAGGAAGTCCGCCGGTTGCGGGCGCGATTGGAACGCCTTGAGGCATCAACGAACGATCAAGCGCGAGATTGAGATTGAAGGACGCGGGTTGTTCACCGGCGAGCCGTGCCGCCTGCGCTTCAAGCCCGCCCCGCCCAATTCGGGCATCTGGTTCATCCGCACGGATCAGCCGTCGCCGGTGGCCATCGCGGCGCGCGTCGAGAACGTGTCGAAGCGCGCCCGGCGCACGACGCTGAAGAACGGCGTCGCCTCGATCGAGACCATCGAGCATTGTCTCAGCGCCTGCGCGGCGCTGAGGCTGGACAATCTCCAGATTGAGGTGCGGGGCGGCGAAGTCCCCGCGATGGACGGCAGCTCGCTTCCGTTTCTCGACACGCTCAAAGAAAGCGGCATCGAGGAGCAGGACGCCCCCGGCGAAGTGTACGTCGTACGCGACCTTATTCGCGTGGCCGAGGATGACGCGGAGATCGTCGCCCTGCCGCCGCTGCGTGCGGACGACGAGCGGCTGGAGGTGTTCTACGACCTCGACTACGGCGCGGAGACGCCGATCGGCCGGCAGACGTACCGCGTGACGATCACGCCGGAGGACTTCGAGACCAAGATCGCGCCCGCGCGGACGTTCGTGCTGGAGAAAGAAGTTCAGCAGCTTCGCGCGATGGGCTTCGGGCTTCACCTGACGTATCAGGACATCCTGGTGTTCGGCGAGGACGGGCCGATCGACAACCCGCTGCGATTCCCCGAGGAGTGCGTGCGGCACAAGATCCTCGACCTGCTCGGCGATCTGTTCCTGCTGGGGCGTCCCATCGTCGGGCGCATCTTCGCGCGCAAGAGCGGCCACTCGCTCAATCACGCCATGGTGCGTGCGCTGCTCGAGAAGGAGCGCGAGCGCAAGGAAGGCGAGCGCCTTCGCCGTCCCGCGGTGTACGACGTGCGGCACATTCAGCGGCTGCTGCCGCATCGGTACCCGTTCCTGATGGTGGATCGGATCATCGAGCTGGAAGGCTCGCGCCGCGCGGTGGGCCTCAAGAACGTCACCATCAACGAGGAGTTCTTCCAGGGGCATTACCCCGGCGAGCCGATCATGCCCGGCGTGCTGATCATTGAGGCGCTCTCGCAGCTCGGCGGCGTGCTCCTGTCGCAGGAGCTGGAGCACAAGGGCAAGGTGGCGGTGCTGCTGTCGCTGGACAAGGTGCGTTTCCGCCGCCCCGTGCGCCCCGGCGATCAGCTTCTGCTGGAAGTGCAGTCGCTTCGCGCGCGGTCGAACATCGGGCACATCCAGGCGTTCGCGCGGGTGGGCACGGAGCTTGCGGCCGAGGCGGAGATCAAGTTCATCCTGGTGGACGCGGAGCCGCAGTAGGGCAGGGTGGGGAGGACGTTCTGCGTGGGCGTACATGCGACAGCGATCGTGGATCCGCGGGCGAGACTGGGCGCGGACGTGGAGATCGGCCCGTATGCGTTCGTCGGCCCGGACGTCGAGCTGGGCGACGGGTGCTTCGTGCATCATCACGCGACGGTGGACGGGCACACGCGCCTCGGCGCCGGCTGCCAGGTGTTCCCCGGCGCGGCGATCGGCACGCCTCCGCAGGACCGCAAGTATCGGGGCGCGCCGACGCGCCTGCTGATTGGGCAGCGCAACATCTTCCGCGAGATGGTCACGGTTCACCCCGGCACCGAGGCCGGCGGCGGCGTGACCTCCATCGGCGACGGCAATCTCTTCCTGATCGGCGTGCACATCGCGCATGACTGCAAGGTCGGCAGCCAGTGCATCATCGCCAATTACACGCAACTCGCTGGGCACGTGTGCCTGGAGGATCACGTCAACATGGGCGGCATGTCGGCGCTGCACCACTTCGTCACCGTGGGGCGACATGCGTTCATCGGCGGGATGACGCGCGTCACGTCGGACGTGCCGCCGTTCATGATCGTGGTGGCGGCGCGCGGGACGAGGCCTGAAATCCGCATGGTCAACGGCGTGGGGCTGCAGCGCTGCGGGTTCGCGGCGGAGGACATTACGAGCCTGCGCCGCGCGTACATGCAGCTTTACTCGCGCCGCGCGCGTCAAAGCGGCGCGGCCATCCGCGAGCGCGTCGAGGCGATCCTGGCGAATGGTCAGTGCGACAAGAACGTGGAATACCTGTGCCGGTTCCTGCTGCGCTCGTTCGAGATGGGGCGGCATGGGCGCTATCTCGAATCGCTCCGCGCCGACAAGCCCGGCCAGGTCAAGTCGGCGACCTGAGTTTCGGCACGCGTAGAATCGACGCCGCGCGGAGCGAGCCGCGGACTTCAGTCCGCGCGGATTTGCGCGTGATAAGACGCCCTCCGCTTCGCAGTCGCCGCACCACGAAATCGAATACAACTCCAGCAGTGTGAGGTGAACGTCCGGGGGACAGGCTTTCCAGCCTGTCGCCCCGTGAGAAAGCCCGGAGGATGACCGGCTGGAAAGCCGGTCCCCCTGGCGAGGGAGACCCTCACCACGGACCGCTGGTGTCCTGAGTTGTAAGCACGTTGCTTAATCCCGGATCGCGGACCTCCGGTGCGCTCTTGCCTCAGCCCCCTTCTCCCAAAGCGAAGAAGAGCTTCGCGATCCAAGACTCTTGCAACGTAATTACAACTCACCAGACCAGCACCACAGCGCCACATGACCACTGATTAGCTATCCGGCGCGCGGGAGCGAAGCCGGTCGGCGCGGATGCCGAGTCGGCGCAGGCGGCGGCGAATTGTCTTCGCATGGGACTGGCGGGCCTGCTGATTGCGGCGCTGATCATCGCGGATCTGATCGAAGATCCGCTGATGCAACGGTCGTCGCCTGCACGGACGCAGGTGCCGGCCTTGCACCCGGGCACAGGCCGCCAGGCGCACCGTCTCGACCGTCAAGTCGAGGCTCTGCGTCGTTTCTTTCTCGCAGCCGGTGCTGCTCGCGGGTGCAGAACAGGTGCGTCATCTGCGTGATGTACAAGTGGCGATGAATGGCGCGTCGGCCGCGAACCTCGAATCGCGCCGGCCCGCCTGAAGAAAAACTCCCGCCCCGTCGGAACTCTCCCCCACGTGGGCTCAGACGGTAAGCTGGGAGGTTGCGGTAAGTTGGCAAGCGCCGATCGCCCCCGGACGACCGACCCTCCCGAGCCGCAGGCTTCAGCCTGCGCGAAGGCTCCGGGGGAATCGGATTTTTCGCCGCGATGTACTTCGTTCAAGGACAGGTTCTTGCGCGTCTTCAGGCACGCGCAATGCCGGGTCAGTTTATGGGTCCGGCCTGCCGGACCCGTCCTGGTCGGAAATTGCATGGGGCAGGTGACATTCGGGGACAAACGAATATGCTAGCGGGTTTCCCGAAAAGCTCTCAACGAAGGAAGATCGGCGAGTGGAAACCATTTTCAGTTGGGCGGTCCTGACCCTCTTCGGCGGGGCGACGTTGGCGCTGGCCATCTACGGGCTGCACCTCTACGTCCTGCTCTTTCTCTTTCTGCGCCAACGGGCGACGAACCGCGCGCGGCAGAAGCAAGTCATCGAAGTCTACGCGACGGCCACCCCGGATGAATGCTGGCCCGTCGTCACCAGCCAGATTCCCATCTACAACGAGGCCGGCGTCGCCGAGCGCGTGATCCAGGCCGTGGCGGCGATGGACTACCCGCGAGGGCGGCATGAAGTCCAGGTTCTCGACGACAGCGACGACGAAACCGTGGACCGGGTGAATCGAGTCGCGGCCATGCTGACGCGGCGCGGGCTGGACGTTCGCATCGTCCGCCGCGCCAACCGAGAGGGTTACAAAGCGGGGGCGCTCGCCCACGGGCTTTCCGTCGCACGCGGCGAGTTCATCGCCGTTTTCGACGCCGACTTCGTTCCCCCGACGGACTTCCTGCGCCGTGCCGTCCCGCTGCTCGCCGAGCGATCCGACCTCGCATGCCTTCAAGGCCGCTGGTCGCACCTCAACCGCGACGAGTCCTGGCTGACGCGCTCTCAGGCGCTGGGCATCGACGGGCACTTCGCCATCGAGCAGGGCGCCCGCGCGTGGAACGGGCTGATGCTGAACTTCAACGGAACCGCGGGGGTCTGGCGCCGCGCCGCCATCGAAGATCCCAACGTCGGCGGATGGAGCGGCGACACGCTGACCGAAGACCTCGATCTCTCCTACCGCGCGCAACTGGCGGGCTGGAAGCTGGACTACTGCGTCGATCTGCCGTGCCCGGCGGAATTGCCCGGCAACATCCTCGCCCTCAAGAGCCAGCAGCGCCGCTGGGCGACCGGCTCGATCCAGGTGGCGCGAAAGCTGCTCCCGCGGATCTGGCGCTCCAAGGGCGGCCTGGGCGAGAAGCTCGAGGCCACGCTGCACCTGACGCACTACTCCGTCTCGCTGTGGATGCTGGTCCTGGCGATGGTGGCCCGCCCGATCATCTTCGCGATGGACGAAGTTCCGCTGTTCGGGGAGTGGTTCTGGTTGACGTGGAAGCTCGTCGTGCTGGCGTCGATCGCGCCGCCGCTGACGTATGCCTACGCCCGCTACAGTCTCGACGGCCGCTGGGGCGGACTGGCGTCCATCCCGGGCATGTTCGTTCTCGGCTGCGGGCTGTGCCTCAGCAACGCCATCGCCGTGCTTCGCGGACTGTTCGTGCGCGGAGGCGAGTTTGTGCGCACGCCCAAGTCGGGCAGCACCGGTCAACGCGCGGGCGGCTTTTACAAGGCGGCCACGGGCAACCTCTGGATGGCGGAGCTGGTCCTGGGCGTTTATTCGCTGGCATGCTTTTTCCGCTACTTCCTCGACGAGCATCGCGGCTTCAGCGTTTTTCTGCTGATCTACGCCGTGGGATTCCTGACCACAGGCTGGCTCTCCATGCCGCGCGACTGGACGTTCCTGCGCCGCGAGGAACCCGTGGCGCAGGTCTCAGACCAGCCGGCGCTCGGCTCTTGACCTCGCCGCGGCGGGATGAAACGTCGAAACGCCAAAACGCCAAAACGCCAAAAAGCCGAAACGTCGAAATCCAAGACCCCTGAATCGAGCGGGTGGCACGGTCTGGCGTACCCCGTCATTCCCGCGCAGGCGGGAACACGCCGTGGCGCGCGGGTAATCAACGCGCATCCGGTCGCAGCACGAGTCTCCCGTTGCTGAGCGCCGCAAATCTCGCGGTCGGCCATTCTCGCAACGCGAATACCCTGCCCCGCGTCGGCTTTCGCGCCCGATCGCGCTTGTCATCGGTGCGTTTTCCCGTTAATCCGTCCGCATGATGGGACTCAACATTCTCCTTCTTGCGGTCGGACTCCACGCGCCGGGCTTTCCGTCCATTCAGGAATCCGCGACGCCCGCGGCGGTCGAGTCCGCGTATCTGGATGACGCGCGACTCAGCCGTCGGCTCAACGAGATGGTCGCCCGGCACCCGCAGGACTGCGCGCTGTCCACCTTGGGATCCAGCCGCGGCGGGCGCGAGCTATGGGTGCTGCGCGTCGGGCGCGGACAGGACGTCGATCATCGCCCCGCGCTCGCGCTCATCGCCGGACTCGACGGCGACACCTTCTGCACCACCGACGTCGCCATCCGCGCTGTCGAATCGGTGTTGAACGCCCCGCAGCCGTCGGCCTCCAAAGGCGACCTGCTCGATCGTCAGACGATTTACCTGATCCCGCGCGCCAACCCCGACGCCTGCGCCTCCTTCTTCGCCCCTGTCAAACTCGCGCAGCGGACAACGCTTCGACCCATCGACGACGACCGCGACGGCCGCACCGATGAGGACGGACCTGACGACGTCAACTGCGACGGCAAGATCTCGCTGATGCGCAAGCTCGACCCGGAGGCGACGCATCTGCCGGATCCCGCCGAGCCGAGGCTGCTGAAGGAGCCGGACCGCGCGAAGGGCGAGAAGCCGATCTACAAGACGTACATCGAGGGCGTCGATGATGACGGCGATGGCGAGTACAACGAAGACGGCTTGGGCGGCGTGGATCTGAACCGCAACTTTCCGCACGGCTACGCCGACCATGACCCGACTGCCGGACCCCACGCCATCAGCGAGCCGGAGTCCAAGGCCCTCATCGACTTCTTCCTCGCCCATCCCAACATCGCCGTCGCCGTCGTCTATGGCCGGTACGACAACATCGTCAAGCTCCCCGAGGCCGGCAAGATGGACGTGACGCAGCGCGCCCCCGTCAGCCTGCACAAGGACGACGCCGCGATCTATGAGCAGATCAGCAAGCGGTACAAGGACATCACCGGCGTCAAGGAGCTGGTCAAGGAAGAGGAGGCCGGCGCGCTGCACGGGTGGGCGTATGCGCAGTTCGGCGTGCCCACGTTCGCCTGCCGCGTGTGGACTCGACCCGAGGAGTCCAAAGCCGCCGCGCCGCCTGAATCCCAGAAACCCGCGGAGCCGCCGCCTGCGAAGGAAGCCGAGCATCCTGCCCCGACAGACTCTCCACCGGCCGAAGCCCCCCCCCCGCCCGCAGCCGCGCCGACCGACCCACATGCCAAGCCGGCTGACCAAACTGCCAAGCCTGCGGAGAAGTCCGCCAACTCAAACGACCCACCCGCAAACTCGACCGAACCACCCGCCAAGCCCGCTGAAAAACCCGCCGAGAAGCCCGAGCCTGCTGACAAGGAAGCCGTCGCCTGGCTGGCGTACAGCGACACGCAGCGGCAGGGGCAGGGCTTCATGCCGTGGATACCCTTCGATCATCCGCAGCTTGGCCCGGTCGAGATCGGCGGCTTCATTCCCTTCTTCCAGACCACGCCACCGCCGGATCAGCTCGATGCCGTGGCCGGCAAGCAGACCGAGTTCCTCGTCGAACTCCTGGGCCGATTCCCAAGACCCGTGCTCGAGGAGCCGAAAGTCAAGGCTCTCTCCGCCCACGTGTTTGAGATCGAGTCGGCCGTGATGAACGAGGGCTACTTCCCCACCGCCACGGCGATGGGCGCGCAGACCCGCCGCGTCCGCCCCATTCTCGTCACCTTGGAACTGCCTCTGGAACGCATCCTCGGCGGCGAGCGCCTCAACCGCTTCTGGTCGATCCCCGGCAGCGGCGGCCGCGAGAAGCTCCGATGGCTTGTGTTGGGCCAATCCGGCGACCTGGTCGCCGTCACGCTCAGCTCGCCGCGCTTCGGCGACGCTCAGCAGACCATCACGCTGCCGCAGGTGAAGCCGCCCCCCGCGCCATGACCGCGCGCTGTGCGTAGATTCGCCCTTAGATTCCCGATCCGTGAGAGGGCAGGGCAGAGCCGAGCGCTCTCCGGTCGTGGATGTGTCCGCGCTGCGCCGAGCTGTGCCGATCTGTGACGCGCTGCGTGGCGCCGTGCCCAGCGAACCAACGCTTGGATATTACGGTCCGGTGTGCTTGGCGGGGACGATGATCATGGTCATGCGCTTGCCCTCGGACAGCGGAGCGCGGATGACTTTTCCTTTTTCGCCGATGGCCGCGATGATTTCGCGGAATTTCGACATGGCGAATTCCATGTTGAAGCGCTCGCGGCCCTTGAAGAGCATGGTGAACTGGACCTTGTGCCCCTTGTCGAGGAACTCGAGGGCGTGGTTGACCTTGATCATGCGGTCGTTGTCGTCGGTCTTGGGGCGGAGGCGCACCTCCTTGAGGTCCACCCTGACGGCGTGGGACTGCTTCTGCTTTTTCTTCTGGGTGTACTTGAACTTGCCGTAGTCCATGATGCGGCAGACGGGGGGGCTTTCCTGGGGGGAGACCTCCACCAGGTCCATTCCGGCCGTGCGCGCCATGTTCAGAGCCTCGGACGTCGGCATGACCCCAAGCTGCTGGTTTTCCTGGTCGATGACGCGAACAGGAGAAATGCGTATCTGCTCATTCAGACGAAGCGACTTAACGATGATCCAACTCCTTGAACTTCCACCCCCGCGCGAGCCGCTTCACGATGGAGCGGCGATGCGCTGAACTTTCATGAACCGCAAGGCAACAAGGCCAATGCGGAATGCTGAATGCCGAATGCCGAAAGGCACTCCCAGGTCACCTGCCAATGTCTCCGGCCTCGTTGACCATTCGATGTTCGTCATTCCCCGCTGACCGAGCCTGTTCCATAACCGGCACAGGTTGGAAACCTGTGCTACAGCCACCGGTTGGAAACCGGTGCCACACCCGGTCCCGGATCAACCTCTACGACATTGGGCCTTCCGAACTGGACAACCACCATTCAGCATTCGCCTTTCGCCATTCAGCATTCACCATTCAACATTCAGCATTCAGCATTCAGCATTCGCCATTCTGCCTTCAGACCTTCCTTCCATCCGACTCTCTTCGGCACTCGACGATAAACGCCTCAAGCGGGCGGTTGCCGAGCGTCTTGCCGTCGCGGTCGTTGACGTTCACCTCGCCCTTGGCCGCCTCGCTCTCCCCAACGACGAGGATGTAATTCACCTTGGCCTGGCGATGGCGATGCTTCTTCGGTCCGATCTTCTCGCTGGACAGGTCCAGCTCGACGCGGAACCCGGCCGCCCGCAGCTTCTCATGAACCTCGCGGGCGTACGCGTCGCTCTTTTCGCTGACGGTCACGACGGCCATCTGCACCGGCGAGAGCCACAGCGGAAACGCGCCCGCGAAGTGCTCGATCAGGATGCCCACGAACCGCTCCATGCTGCCGAACGGCGCGCGGTGGATCATGACCGGGCGGTGGGGGCGGTTGTCCGGCCCCACGTAGGTCAAATTGAAGCGTTCCGGCAGGTTGTAGTCAACCTGCACGGTGCCAAGCTGCCACTGGCGTCCGATGCAATCCTTGACCACGAAGTCGATTTTGGGGCCGTAAAAGGCGGCCTCGCCGACCTCCTCCGTGGCGGCCATGCCGCTGGTGGCCGCCGCCGCGCGGATGGCCTCCTCCGCCCGGCGCCAGCCCTCCGGGTTGTGGATGAACTTGGGGTCGTCCGGGTCGTGCAGGCCGATTCGGACGCGGTACTGGCCCAGCCCGAGCATGTCGAGGACGTAGCGGGTGAGGCTCAGGCAGGCGTCCAGCTCGTGCGGCAACTGCTCCGGCGTGCAGAACAGGTGGGCGTCGTCCTGCGTAAAGCCGCGGACGCGGGTCAGGCCGGACAGCTCGCCGGACTGCTCGTAGCGATAGACGGTGCCGAACTCCGCAAGGCGGATGGGGAGGTCCTTGTAGCTTCGCGGCTCGCTGGCGTAGATGCGGACGTGGTGCGGGCAGTTCATCGGCTTCAGCAGGAAGCCGTCGGACTGCTGCAGGTGGTCGCGGACTAGCTGGAGGTTCTGGGCGGCGTGTCCGGCGCCGCGGCAGAGCCGGCGGGCGTCGGGCTTTGCGGGGTCCGCGACCAGCTCGGCGTGCTTCGGCGGATCGGCGATCTTCAGCTCATCGAGCAGCGTGGCGACCTTGCCGGCGAGCGGGTCCGACGCGCCGGCCTTGTCCGCTTCGTACAGCGCGATCCACAACTCGTTCAGCAGCCGCGCGGTCTCGGTCTCGTAAAGCGGCGGAAACTGGGAATCGCGGTAGTAGGGGAAGTGGCCGCTGGTGCGGTACAGCTCGAGGCGACCGACGTGGGGCGTGAAGACCGGCTCGTAGCCCTGCTCGCGGAGCTTGCCGCGCAGGTGCTCCTCCAGCAGGAGGCGGATCGTGGCCCCTTTCGGCTTCCACAGGATCAGCCCGCTGCCCACGAGCGGGTCGATGGTGAACAGGCCGAGTTCCTGGCCGATGACGCGGTGGTCGCGGGCTTTGGCCTGTTCGAGCTGCTCCAGATGCGCGGCGAGGGCCTGCTTCTTGAAGAAGGCGGTGCCGTACACGCGCTGGAGGCGCTGATCGTTCACGTCGCCGCGGTAATGCGAGCCGCTGACCTGCCGCACCTTGAAGGCGCCGATGACGCCGGTGGACGGGACGTGCGGGCCGCGGCAGAGATCCTCGAAGTCCTGCCCGACGCGATCGCCGGTGACGTAGAAGCTGAGCGTGTCGCCCTCGGCCCGCTCGGCGTTGTCGATTTTGTAGCGGTTATGCTCGGCGGCGAGCTTGGCCATGCCGTCTGCGCGCGTCATCTCGACGCGGGTGAACTTGCGATCCTCCTTGACGATGCGGGTCATCTCCGCCTCGATATTGGCGAAGTCCTCCGGCGTGATCGAGCGCGGCAGGTCGATGTCGTAGTAGAACCCGTCCTCCAGCGGCGGGCCGTACACGAGCTTGGTCTCGGGGAAGAGCTTGCAGACGGCCTCGGCCATGACATGGGCGGTGCTGTGGCGGAGGATGAAGAGGGAGTCGGGGTCGTCGTCGGACTTGGTGAGGATCTTGATCGAGCAGTCGCCGGGCAGCGGGCGGGCAAGGTCGATGACTTCCGAGTGCCCGTCGCAGGTGACTCTTCCGGCGACAGCGGCGCGCGCCAGCCCCGCCCCGATCCTCGAGGCCACGTCCAGCGTGGTGGCGCCAGGCGGGAGGTCCAAGACGGTCCCGTCGGGCAAGGTGACTTTCAAGGAAGAACTCATGGCCCGGAATATATCGGCCCCCAAGTCCGCGGCCAAGAAACTGCCGGATGTCTGGCTGGCAGGCTCGCGGTTCAACCCGCTTTGTGCGTGCCCGGAGGCCGCAAGTTGACTCGACCCCACAGCATCCGCTCCACAGCGGCGCCCGCGGTCAGAACGCATGCAAAGTCGAACGCCACGTAGCGGTAGCGCTTCCAGGCGCAGAAGAGAAACAGGACGACGCCGCAGGTCACGGTCAGCGCCGCGAGGAGCGCGACGACGTCGCGGCGACCGGCTCGGATCAACAGCGCGGCGCCGACCAGCCCCAGCACGGCCACGGCGCGGTACGACCAGGTGAGCACGTCGCGCAGCAGCCCGCCGCGTGCCGCCGGCCGGACCGGGTCGGTCTGCGTGAAGATGCGCAGGAGCTTCTCGACGCCGTATGAAACGAAGCGCGTCGGGTTTTCTCGAATCCACGTCCAGGCGAGCGCCCGCGCGGCGCGGTCGCTGGCCAACTCGTCGGGAAAAGTTCCGCCCCGGTTGGCGGGGTCGTGGTACGCCCAGTAGTTCAGCAGCCCGTGATCTTCGAGGCAGCGGGGCCAGTCGAAGGCGTCCCCCTCGCGCGCCGTGCCCGTGCTGCGCAGCAGGTTTTCGCCGCCGCTGGTGCCGGTGGGGACGAGAGCGTGAAAGAGCAGACTGTTGCGAACCACCCACGGGGCGTAGGTCAGCAGCGCTGCGGCGAGCAGCACGGCGGGCCGTCGAACGGCGCTGCGCCAACCACTGCTCCGACCGTCCTGCGAACCGCTACGCCCACCGTCGTGCGAACCGGCGCGCGGACCGTCGCGGTAGCCCTCCCACAGCAGCACGCCCATCCAAAGCGGTACGATCAGCAGGTTGTTCTCCCGCGTCAGCGCGAGCAGCCCGCATGCGATCCCGGCGAGCGCCGCGGCAATCGTCGATCCTCCCGGCAGCGAGCGCGACACAGCCCAGGTCGCCAGTCCCGTGAAGAACAGCACGAGCACTTCGGTCATGAGCTCGGAGGCGTTGAAGATGTAGATCGGATACAGGGCGTAGAGCAGCCCGCTGATGAGCGCCGCGCGGCGCGAGCCGAAGCTCAGCACCGTGGCGAATACGATCACCGCCGTGAGCGCGTCGAGGGTGCCCTGCGCGATGCGGACGGCCAGAAGGTTGCCGCCGACCATCCTGCGGATCCCGGCCAGCATGATCGGATACGCCGGCGCGCGACGGGCGCTGGGTTCGCCGCGGAACCCGAGCGATCCGTGCGCGCTGAGGTTCTCGGCCATCCAGAGGTAGGCCTGCGGATCCTCCTTGTTGCCGCCGAACTTGGCCGCCGGCTCGTTTCCGCCGTAGAGGAGCGCGAACGCCGCGCGGGCGGTGAACGCTACAAAGAAGATCAGGCACGCAAAGGGCGCGACGGAGCGGACGCTTGTCTGCGTGCTTTCGGTTTGGCTCGTAGATGCACGTCCCTCTGGCATGTCTGCGCCTCATTTCCTCTCGGTGCGTTCGAGCTTCACGCATACTCTCGCCGCAAGCGGGACGAAAGGGCAAGTCGAGCCGCGGGCTTCAGCGCGCTACGCGTCGCGCGAGCTGAAGCCCGCGGCTCAGACGAGGCGTCCGGCGGTCTCGTGGCGACGAGGACGCGGGCGTGCAGAACCCTCCCCCGGCCCCTCCCTGGGAGGGAGGGGGGAAATGCGACCCCCCTACCTTTCCCACATGCCGGGAATCGTCGCTCCGCATCCCGAGCATGCCGATGCACTTCCGGTGCGGGTGGAGCCGGTCAATCGGTTCGACTTCACGGTGAAGCCGATCCGTTCGATCAGGAGCGCTCCGCATGTCGGGCATACCGTGTCCTCGCGGTTGCCCACGCTGCCGGGCAGATTGCCGGCGTAAACGAAATGCAGACCGGCGCGGCGGCCGATGTCGTAGGCCCGAAGCAGCGAGTCGGCGGACGTGCGTGGCGCGTCCAGCATCTTGTAGTCTGGATGAAAGGCCGTGACATGCCAGGGGATGTCCGGCGACACGCCGGCGAGGAAGTCAGCGAGGGCGCGCAACTCGTCATCGGAGTCGTTGAAGCCCGGCACGACCAGCGTGACGACCTCGACCCAGAAGCGCATCTCGTGCAGGCGGCGGATGGTTTCCACCACATTGCCCAGCACGCCGCCCAGCTCGCGGTAGCGCCGGTCGTCGAAGCCCTTGAGGTCCACCTTGTACAGGTCCACCCACGGGCGGATGAACTCCAGAACCTCGGGCGTGGCGTTGCCGTTGCTGACGAAGCCGCAGGTGATGCCCTCCGCCCGCGCGAGCTTGAAGATTTCGACGGCCCAGTCGGCGGTGATGAGCGGCTCGTTGTACGTGCTGACCATGACGGGCGTGCCGTGTCGCCGGGCGGCTTCCACGAGGCGCTGCGGCGAAGTCGTGCGAAAGTCGGCCACGGCGCGATCGTCGCGCAGGGCCTGGCTGGTCACCCAGTTCTGGCAATAGCCGCAGTGGTAGTCGCAGCCCAACATGCCGAACGACAGCGCCTCGCTGCCGGGAAGGACGTGGAAAAAGGGCTTCTTCTCGATGGGATCGACCTGCACGCCGGCCGCGTAGCCCGCCGGGACTCGCAGCTCGCCGTCGCGGTTGAAGCGCACGCGGCAGACACCGGCTCGGTCGGGTTTGATGAGGCAGCGATGTCCACATGCAACACAGCGAACCGTTCCGTCGTTGGAACGTAGTACAAGCTCGGGGGCGGACGGCATGGTGTGATCGCTGAGGAGTGTTTTCAGTTGCATGGAGAATCCGATGGTCGAAGCCCGTTGAGCATGGACCCCCGGCGCTGCAGGTTGACCGAACCGCGCCGCCTCTGGATTATAGCCGCGGCGACGAGGATGGCGGTTCGATAGCGCCGGCCGCCGTGGGATAGCGTTGCGTTTCCAGTCTCCAGGTTCAGGTTTCCAGTTTCCAGTCTCTAGTTTCCAGTTTCCAGTCATGAGCCGCATCATCTTCTACTGTCTGGCGATCGCCCTGGTATCGCTCCTGGGCGGCTGGTTTCCGCTGGCGCAGCGGATTTCGCACGTGAAGCTGCAGGTGTACCTCAGCCTGTCGGCCGGGGCGATGCTGGGGGCGGCGTTCTTCCACATGATGCCGGAGTCGGCGCACCTTTGCGAGGAGCAGTTCGGGCTGTGGATGGCGGTGGGCGTGCTGGGGTTGTACGTCATTGAACGATTCCTCAGCCCGCACAGCCACGAAACGGTCGAGGAGCTTGGGAGCGGGCTCGACTCGCACGCACACTCGCATCCGAGCGGACATGGGCACGCGCACCCACACTCGCACATGCCCGCTCACTCTCACTCTCACGCGCACGCGCACGCGCATGCGGATCCTTGCCAAACGGTCTCCGCGGGAACCGACGCCCCTGCGACCGACCGGACTTGTGCGGAGGGCGCGGCGGCTTTGGCATCGGGAGGCGCCGGCTCGCAAGCGGCCGCGCCTCGCGTGGCCGGCTGGTCGGCGGTGGTCGGGCTTTTCCTGCACACGCTGATGGGCGGCGCGGCGCTGGGCAGCGCGGTGCTGGGGCATGACGCGGCGCCGCAATTGGGCTTTGCGGTGTTTGTGGCCACGGTGCTGCACAAGCCGGCGGATTCGTTCACCATTTCGACGCTGCTGACCAAGAGCGGCTACTCGCGCCGAACGGCGTTCATCGCCCAGATCGCCTTCGCGGCCATGATACCGCTGGGCGTGGTGCTCTTCGGATTGGGCGAATCGGCGCTGGCGGAGTGGGTTCTGCAGAGCAAGCTGACGGGCGGCATGTTGGCGTTCAGCGCGGGCACGTTTGTGTGCATCGCGCTGTCCGATCTGCTCCCGGAAGTGCAGTTTCACTCGCACGATCGCATGAAGCTCTTCCTGGCGGTGATCCTCGGCGCGGCCGTCATGTACGTGACCGCGCTCTTCGACCCTGCCCACGCGGCCGGACACGCACATTAAGGCCGCGGCTTGACTGCGCGGCAGGATCGGCCGATAAGCGTGAGCGACGCATGATGGGAACGAACTTCGGGCCAAAAGAGATATCTCCATGACAACCGTGGGAATGAACTACGACGTTCTGCCGGGCAAGGAGTCCCAGTTCGAGCAGGTGTTCAAGAAGGTGCTCGGTGTGATGAACGGCATGGAGGGGCACAAGGAGTCGCACCTGTACCGCGACGTCGCCTCGGCGCAGTCGTACCTGATCATCTCCGAGTGGACGGACCCGCAGGCGTTTCAGGCGTTCATCGCCTCCGAGCAGTTCCGCAACGTCGCCGACTGGGGCCGCGATCAGATCCTCTCGAAGCGCCCCAAGCACGAAATCTACGGCATGGAAGGCAAGCCGATGTCCGCGACGGGCGGGGCGCCAGCGGCATGCGGTGCGCCAGCGGCTCCGCCGTCGGGCGGACGATGCCCGGTCGCGCACTGACACGTGACCGGCGCGGCGCGAGCAGCAACCTGAAAAACGCATGGCAGCACGGCGCCGCCAACCGTGGGTGCGCCACGCGGCGCCTTTTCCCCGAAGGGGATCCTCTTGTTCATGCTGATCACGTGCAGATTCCCCGTGCGCTCTGGCGTTGCGCCGACGAACTGGTGGACAAGACAGCCTCGGCACCCATACAATTCCGAAGGCGCGGTCGGGCTTTCATCTCGAGGATGCCCCAAGGTCACCGCCGCGGTGAGAAACGGATGTCGCAGCCGAAAGGGGATGTGTCATGGTCACACGGGCGAGGCACCTGGGATGGCGTTGGGTGTTGGGTCTCTTGCCGTTGGCGGGAGTGCTTCAGGCGGAGAGTTGCCGCATCGAGGTACCCGGGCAGGACATCAACATCGACTTCGACAACGACGACGACTTCTTCGACGACCTCGATGAGTTTTTCGACGATCTCGGCGACTGAGCCGGTTCGCTGTCGTCAGATAGCCTCGGCCGGGATGCAGGCCGCTCGATGATGCTTGCCGCGACGCAAGCTCCCTACTCGTCGGGAAACTCCAACATGGCCGCGCGCTCGAGATCCCTCTCCGCAATGCGGAAGACGCCGATCGTGCTTTCCGCGTGCGGGCTGGCAGAGGCGTACATGTACTCGAGATTGACGCCGGCGGTCGCCAGAGCACGGGAAATGGAGGCGATGGCGCCCGGGCGATTGGCGATCTCGATGACGAGCACACGCACCACGATCCAGCTTGCGCCAAAGCGTGTGAGGCACTCCTCGGCCACGGTCACGTTGTCGCAGACGATGCGGACGGTGCCGATGTCGAAGGTCTCGAGGACGGTCATGGCCCGCACATGAACGTCGCGCTGGCAGAGCGTCTCGCAGAGATCCGCGAGAATACCCGGACGGTTCATCAAAAAGATGGAAAGCTGATCGGCAACGACGGCGCGCATGCGTGGACCTCCCGGCGGATCGACCGCGAAAGACGTGCTGGCAATCCCGACGCGGATGTTAACCGCACGGCGCCGATGGGGAAACGACGGGAGTGTATTCAGCAGAATCGTATCCTGACCTCGGAGTCGGGTGGCACGGTCTGGCGTACTCGCCAGGCCGTGGTGAGTGAACCACCGATTCATGTTCACGCGTTTTACGCGTCCGCCGCTGCGGACACATGCCGGCTCCCGCGAGTCGAGTCGTAGAATGCGGTTGCCTTGAGGGGGGAGTGCCTTGGCCGCGCCGCCGGCCCGGGATGGTGTCAGGCGGGGGCGAGCAGCCCAGCTCGTTCCAGGCGGCGCAGGTCGCGCCGGGCGACTCGGCGCACAGCGGCGTCGAGGGCGATGCCACCGCCGATGCAGAGGATCGCCTCCAGGAAGTACCGGTAGCGCCCCGACCCCCAGAAGACGCCGGCGTAACACACCACGTGCATGACCAGAATGCCGACCAGCACGCGCCATCCCGCGCCGTTCTGCTCGCGCAGTCGCCAAAGCCCGATCGCCCCGAGCAAGGTGAGCGCCGCATAGAACACGACGCCTGCGGACATGAGCAGGTACAGCACGGGCGGATAGCCGGTTCGCGGCGGCGGCGCACCCGCTCCCGGTGACCAGCCTGTGCTCCAGAACAGGCCGTAATTCGCCGGCCTCAGGAGCGCCACCAGTCCCGTCACGAAGTTCTGCAGGAGCTGCTGGGGGTCGTTGCGGATGTGCTCGAGCGCCAGCCTCATGCCGACCTGATGCGCGGCCGTGGCGTCAAGTCCGCGAAGCGGCGTCTCATCGAGCTCGCGCCAGCCGTAGCCGTCGGGGTTGTGCGCGAGGTAAAAGTTGATGCCGGAGGCCGAGGACAACCCGACGCCTTCTCCGACCATCGCGCGATTGCGCAGCACCCACGGCGCCAGCGTCAGTCCGAACGCCAGTCCGCACATGGCCACGCAGGCGCCGCGCTTCCGCAGCAGCGGTTCGCCCATGCCCGCCGCTGCGGCCACGACGGGCGCGTAGAAGATCGCCTCGTCGCGCGTCAGCGCCGCAAGCCCGAGCAGACCCCCGGAGAGCAGCGACTTCCAGCCCGCGCCCGTCGATTCGCCCATGGCGACGATGAGGCTTGCGCCCACAAGGACGGCGAAAAGATGCTCCGACGCCAGCACGGGCGAGAAGCCGATGAAGGCCGGATTTGCCGCACACACAGCGGCCGCGATGAGCGCGGCGCGCTGATTGCCGCGCGTCGCTCGCAGCGTGAGGCGATGCACAAGGGCGATGAGCAGAGTCGAAAGCGCCACGCACGCCAGCGCGAGCGTCACGGTGTGTCGACTGACCAGCATGACGCCCGCCAGAAACGCGGGGAAAAGCGGCAGGCGATACGCCGTCGGCGCGGGGTAGCCGAACTGATGATGGTCGAGCAGGTTTTCCGCCAGCACTTGGTAGTGGAGAAAATCAGACACGGGCGAAGGTTGCACGCACGCCAGCCACGCGAGTCGAAGCACGAGTCCGCCCGCCAGAATCCATGCCAGCCGCGGCTGCCCGACAGACCGGCTCCACGCGATTTCGCACTCGGGCTTGAAGAGGACAATCTCCCGTCGCATCCGCGGCGCGCGGAAGGCCGGCTGTGGCAGGATGAGCCGCAGCGCAATCGCCAGCACTACGCCCGCCGCCAGAGTCAGCACGCCGCACAGTTGCGCCGGGTTCTCAGCGAGCGTCGGACGCCGCAGTTGAAAGACGCGGTCATTCAGGAAGGGATGGAGCGTAGCGAAGACCAACCGGGTGAGGAGATTGCGGTTCCAGTGGATCGTGCTCGCGCCGGCGTATCCGGCCGTTTCCATGCGGTAGAAGATCGCCTTGGCCGGCCAGGGCGCGATGGCGCGTGCCTGGCGCACGCGGTCTTCCGCTGCGTGCGGATCGGCACGGAGGGACAGGAGATCGTGGTATCCACCTTCGGTCCGGGGGAAAACGAGGTTGAACGACGGATCGACGACCATGCGCAGCCCCGGTTCGTACTCCGCCTCGACCACGGTGTGGCTGGGGAGTCCGGTTGCCGGATCAAACAGCATGACGGGCGACGCGGGGATGCCGACGGAATCGAGCATCGCCACCAGCAGCCGCGCCTTGTCCGCGCAGTCTCCGCCTCCGACAAGGACCTGCCATGCCGTGGCTCTCATGTCGGGCAGGACGAAGTAGTGGTCATTCCGCGTCGAGCGCGTGGAAGCGTACACCCACTCCGTGAGGGTGATGACCTTCAGATCTGCCGGCTGATCCGGTGCAACGAGGCATCGCGTCGCGCGGCCGATCGCCCGCTGGTCTTGCAGATCCCATGCAAAGCAGAATACGCCCGTCGCCGCAGCGGCGAGCAGCACGCTCAGGCACGGGTGAGCGGACGCCGTGCGCCAGACACGAAAAGGAAGTTGGATCGAAGGCATGCGCACTTCTTGCCGCTCCTGACGCTCAGCGTTGGACGCCGCGCGCCGGCTTTCGCCGGGCCCGCTCCCACGTTGGCTGGCACGGGTCCGCAGCGGCGGACCCGTGCGGCGCGCGGGCGGACGTTCACTCCTCATCCCCCACGGCCTGGCGAGTACGCCAGACCGTGCCACCCGACCGTGTCACACTCCCAAGCTACCCGCCCGTGCTGACTGTCCGCGGATTTCGATGCGTCCGATTCGGATTTATCGGAAAGTCGCGGGCATGGGTGAGGCGATCTTTGGCGAGCGGTGCGGGATTCGAGTATGCTCGCTGCCGACGTTGCGCGTGTCTCTCGCAACGACTCCACGGGAGGTGATGAACCATGTGCGCGACCACCTGCTTTCTGCTGACGGTTTTTGCGGCCCCGTTCCTCTTGCTCAACCAGGACGCGCCGAAATCGCCGCCTCCCGCTCCGCCCGGCGGCAAGCCGCAACCGGCCGACCCGTCCGCCGACGGCGTGCTGAAAGTCGAATCGCAGACCGTCGCCATCGAGGGCTGCGCGATTCGCGTTCTCGTCAGCGGCCCGGAGTATGGGCAGATCGTCATCCTGCTGCACGGTCAGGCGTTTCAAGCCAAAACCTGGGAAGAGCAGGGAATTATCAAGGCTCTCGCCAAGGCGGGGCGAAGGGTCGTGGCCGTGGACCTGCCGGGGTTTGGGCAGTCGGGCAAGTGCGAGATTGAGAAGGAGAAGCTGCTTGAGAAGTTGATTCCCAGCCTTGCGAAGACCAAGCCGGTGGTGGTGGCACCCTCCATGAGCGGCGGATACGCGCTGCCGTACGTCGTCGAGAACGCCGAGAAGCTCGCGGGCTTTGTGCCGGTCGCGCCCGTCGGATTGAAGGATGTCGCGGGCAAGATGGACCGCATCACCTGTCCGACGCTCGTGGTGTGGGGCGAGCTCGACGAAGGGCATCCGTACAAGGAGGGGGAGGCGTTCGCCGCCAGGCTCCCCAAGGGCGAGTTCTATCTCATGCCCGGCGCGCCGCACCCGTGCTACCTGAAGGATCCGGCCGCGTTCGCTGAGCGGCTCATCAAGTTCCTCGACGAGCTGCCGCCGGATCGGACGTCGCCGCGCATCCTCGGCGGCGACTCGAGGCCGCCAAGCCCGTAGCAGCGCTCAAGCATGAACTGGGCATGTAATTCCTGCTTGGACAGGAATTACAGGATGAGCAGGATGGACGGAATCCCGCAGCCACACGCCCGGAACACCTTCATCCTGGTCATCTTGTTCATCCTGTCCATTTCGAAAAGTTTCTGTTTTGGCTGAGCGCACCTCAAGCATCCGCGGGTAGGCACGTCCCCCGCTCCGAACCCGTGGCGCCAGCGAGGGAGAAGGGTTTGCGAAGGCGGAGTGTCCGCGCGATCCGAGCATCAAGCTTGTCCTCGCTTGCGCTACGGGTTCGGATTGCCCTCGCATATGAGCGGGCTTGTTACGCCGGAGACGGCGCGCCAACGAAGGCCGTCAGTTGCGCCATGTGCCTGCGGTGGCGCGAGAGGATGCGAGACGCGACGGCGGCGGCGGTCGGCTCCCCGGCAAGCAACTTCAGCGCGGCGTCGTAGCGACGGATGATGCGACCCTCGTTCTCGATCACAAGGGGCAGGACGCAGTGAACTTCCTGATAGTGCAACTCGGCGCTCCGCACATCGCCGCCGGGGGGCGCCACGCCTCCGTGTAGCGAGCTGATCGCCTCCGCCAGCCAGCTCTCGTGCTCCTTGATTTCGGCCACCAGGGTGCGCAAGACGTCGTCCTGGCCCGTCGTGCCGCCGGATACGAACAAGGTCGAGCTGAGCAGGTGCGAGACAAGGCTGCCGCGCTCCTGTCGCAGCAGTTCGTTGAGGATCTCGATGACCTGACGACGATCGGTCACGGTGCAAGCTCCGCCAGCGACGCGGTCCCCGGCGCGACGGCCGACGCGCTGTGCGACGCCCGCGGAACGAACATCCGGGCGGCGTAGTGGTCGGCGGATCGCTTCAGCGGTCCAATCGCCACGAACAGCACGATCAGTGCCAGAGCGCAGGCGTTCACCATCGCCACGCCTCCCGCCGGCGAGGAGAAGGCCGGTCGCCCGTCGTCCTTAAGCGTCATCCGCCGAACGATCCGCATGTAGTAGTACAGGCTGAACAGCGTGTTCAGCGATGCCACGCTGACCAGCACCCACGACAGGATCGTCCCCTGCCGCCCCAGCGCGACAAGGATCCACCATTTCCCCAGGAACCCGGCGAACGGCGGCAACCCCACGAGCGAGACGAGGCAGATGACCATCGGCACGGCAAGCGCCGGAGCGCGGTAAATCAGCCCGGTGAACGCATCGAGGTCGTCGCTGCCCGTCCGCCATCCCACCATCGCCACGACGCCGAACGCCCCCAGATTCATGAACAGGTAAATGACGATGTACACCAGCAGCGCGCTGATGGCCGTGTGCGAATCCGACGCGGCCGGGCTGAGGAAGACCGCCGCCGCCATCAGCATGTACCCGGCATGCGCGATGGAGGAATACGCCAGCATGCGCTTCACGTTGGTCTGCTTGTAAGCGGCGAAGTTCGCCCACGTGCAGGTGACCATCGCCATCAGTCCGATGCCCCACGCCAGCGGCGCCATCATCGACCACCGGGTTTGCCACATTTCGGCAGACTCGATGCCCGCGGCCATGCAGAATACCTGCACGAGGCGGACGAGCATCACCAGTCCGGCGGCCTTGCTCACCACGCTGAGCCACGTGGTCACTTCGATCCGCGCGCCCTCGAAGGCGTCGGGACACCAGAAGTGCAGCGGCACGGCCGAGATCTTGAAGCCGATGCCCACCAGCACGCAGATGAGACCGACGGACGCCAGGAGCCGGTTGGGCGAATCCAGCGTGCCAAACCACATCTTCGCCGCGTCCGCCGCCTCCAGCGAGCCGCCCGTCAGGCCGTACAGCAGGCTCACGCCGTACACCATCGTCGCGGCGCAGATCGCCCCGAAGATCATGTACTTCAACGACGCCTCGGCGGCCTTGGGATTGCGCTTGTCGAAGCCGACGATCGCGTAGCTGGGCATCGACGCGGTCTCGATGGCAATGACCATCATCAAGAGATTGGTGGTGCTGACCATCAGCGCCATGCCCAGGGCGCTGCCCAGGAGGAGGATGAAAAACTCCGGCGCGTCGCGCTCGCCCCGCGCGCTGCCCATCCACCACAGGAGCGTCACGCACGCCAGAAACACCATGAGGATGATCTTGAAGAACGAGCCGAGCTGATCGGCGATGAGCATCGTCGAGCCGGGATCGGTGGAGAGCGCCCCGCTTCCGACCTGGTTCAGCCCGAAACTGCGCCAGACCAGAAACAGCGCCGCAAGCACGCCGATCGTCGCCACGGTCCCGACCGTTCGCGCGCTACGACCCAGAAGCACGGGCACGGAGACGATCGCCAGCATCGTCGCCACCAGCGCCAACTCGGGCGCGAACAGGCGAAGATGCGCTGCGATGTCGATGCCGCTCCAGATGTCGGATGAAGCTGATAGCATGGTCGTGGATCGTCACTCTCCGAACGAGAATCGTGAATCGCCAACCGCTCAATCAAGCCGCAAGGCCGCCTTCTTCTATCCCCCGGCGACTACCGCAAGAATGTGGTTGAGCGTTCCGTTGCAATAGTTGAAAACCGTCTGGCTCGGGAAGACGCCCATGAGAATGCACAGCACGGCGAAGGGAACGAGGATCGCCGTCTCGCGTGCCGTGGCTTCCGGCATCTCATGCCCCGGCTCTTCATGCGGATGACCAAGGTACACCCGCTTGATCATCCACAGGATGTACCCCGCCGTCAGAATCACGCCCGCCGCCGCCAGCACGGCCATGGTGTACGCCCAGGGCATGTTGGGGTTGGCGCCCGCCTGGAACGTGCCGATCAGCACCCACGCCTCGCCGATGAAACCGCAAAGCCCCGGCAGGCCGAGCGACGCGAAGAACCCGATCGTCGCCAGCGTGCCGTAACGGGGCATGGTCAGCCACAATCCGCCGAACCGGTTGAGGTCGCGATGATGCGCCCGGTCGTAAATCACGCCGACCAAAAAAAAGCACATGGGCGAGCTGATGCCGTGAGCGAGCATCTGGAACATCGCCCCCTGGAAACCGGCCTTGGTCATCACCGCCACGCCGAGCAGCACGTAGCCCATGTGCGAGACGGAGCTGTAGGCCACGAGCTTCTTGAAGTCCGTCTGGGCCATGGCGCACAGCGCGCCGTAGAGAATGCTGATGACGCCCACGGTGGCGAGGACAAACGCCCACGCTTCGCCTCCCGAGGGGAAGATCGGATAGCAAAGGCGCAGGAAGCCATACCCGCCCATTTTCAGCAGCACGCCCGCGAGGATCATGGATATCGGCGTCGGGGCCTCCACGTGCGCATCGGGCAACCACGTGTGGAACGGGAAGCTCGGCAGCTTTATGGCGAAGCCGATGAACAAAAAGATAAACATGATCACCGCGAACTTGACGCCGAGGAACGTCGTTCCGTCGGAGGCGAAGTGCTTGGCGATTTCGGGGTTGGTCGCCATTTCGACGAGGTCGAACGTCCCGCCTTTGAGTAAGGGCGCATCCGCGGGGCGGTAGCCGCTGACCAGTCCCTGGCTCTGCGCGCCCGCCGGCGTCGACGCGTCCGCCATCGCCGCGCGAACCGCGTCACCGCTATAGAAGTACATGGCCACAAGGGCAATGAGCATCAGCACGGAGCCGGCCAGCGTGAACAGGAAGAACTTGATCGCGGCGTATTCCTTGCGCGGGCCGCCCCAGACGCCGATGAGGAAGTACATCGGCAGGAGCATGACTTCCCAGAACACATAGAACAGGAAGAAGTCCAGCGAGGCGAAGACGCCCAACATGCCCGTCTCGAGCAGCAGGAACAGGATGAAATACGTCCTCATCCCCTTGTTCACTCTCCACGTCTCAAAGTTCCAGCTCGCCCAGCAGGAGAGGAAACCGACCAGCGTCGTGAGAATGAAGAGAGGGAAGCTCAATCCGTCCAGGCCGACGAAATACTCGATGGTGAACGATTCGCCGGTGATCCACGGCATTCGATCGACGAAGTGCATCGTGCCGTAGCGCGTGCCGAACGTTCCCGTCGGGTCCGCAGTCCCGTCCATGAACGTGGGAATCAGCAGCAGAGACAGCAGCAACGTCGCCAGCGTCGAGAGCACGGCGATCCACTTGAGCTTGCTCTTCGGCGCGAACATACAAAGGACCGCGCCGAGGGCCGGAAGGAAAATCGTCCAACTTAACATGACCTGATATCCACAGGATCCGCCTTGCGGATCAGTTCTCTCAACCCGTCGCGGGTCGGGCCGTGCCCGCCTTCCCGCACGCACACGCCAACTTCCCAAACGCGGGTATAGCCCGCCCTACGCGATTCCGTTCCACACGGCGGGCTTGGCCCGCGCTGCGCACTTAACCGCCGTCGGTCCCGAAACCGAGCCGCTCGGACACCATCGCCCAAACCGCAGGGCCATAAGGCGCCAGAAGGAAGGCGGTCATCACCGCCGTGCCAATGCCCACCGTCCACAACACATACTTGCGAATCCCGCCGGTCTGCGGTCGCCGCAGCGCCGCGGCGAGATCGTCCGCCGTTTCGCCAATGCCGTTGACAAAGCCATCCACGCCCTGCGCATCCAGCACGCGGCCCGTGAACGCGGCGAATCGCTCCGTCACCGACGAGAGCAGGTTGTACACCAGGTCAATGACCCACGTGTCGATGAACCCGCACACCGCCGCCACGCCCCGGCAGCCGCGCACCCAAACAAACCCATACAGCTCGTCGAAATAGTACTTGTGTTCCAACAGCGTGTGCAGGTGGTTGAGCGGGAATGTGTTCTTCAATCGCTCGGCAATGCCCAGTCCATTGCGATACACCAGCCACGCCCCTGCGAAGCCGGCCAGGAACGAAAACCCGACGATCGTAATCAGCTTGGAATGCGGGTTGCGATCCGCCGAGTGGTCCAGCGCCACCAGCGAAGCCGCGGGGTGGTGCTCCTCACCGTCCACCGCGACGACCAGCGGCGCGTCCGCCGCCACCGGCGCCGCGTGGGCGAGCATGGGACGGAACAGAGCGTAGCTGGAGATCAGCGTGCCCACGGCCAGGACGGCGAGCGGCAGCGTCATCATCTTCGACTCATGCGCGTGCTCGTGCACGTGATGATCGCGCGGCTTGCCCATGAACGTCAGCCACCAGGCACGGAACATGTAGAACGGCGTAATGTAGGCCGTGATGATGGCAAACCAGAACATCCACTTCGGCAGCGACTTCATGCCGGCCGCTACCGCCAGCTTCGCGCCGCCATGCCCCCCGCCCTCCGCCGCGGCCGCTGCATGGCCCTGCGCCAGCGCATGTCCCGCAGCCGGCGCATGTCCCGCAGCCGCCGGATTCTCCTGAGGCGCGGCGTGCTCCGCCTCGGGTGCATGGGCCGCGTGCTCCTGCGAGAACCCTGCAAGCACAACATCATTGTCGCCGCCTGAGCTTCCGCCATTCACGACTCGATCCGCGCCTTCGACGGCGCCGTCCGCGTGCCCTTCGCCGTGCTCAAACCGTTCCCAGTTGTAGGCTCGGTCATACGCAACCGCGAGGATTTCGTCTTTGCTGAAGAATCCGCCCAGGCCGAATCTCAAATCTCCAATATGAAATCCAGGAATGCCCGTCCCCGCGATCGCCAGCACGCCGATGAAAAACGTCCAGCAAGTGACGGGCATCTTGCTCTTCAGCCCGCCCATCCGCCGCATGTCCTGCACGTGATGGCAGCCTTCGATCACCTGCCCGCTGCCGAGGAACAGCATCGCCTTGAAGAAGGCATGGGTGACGAGGTGGAACAGGGCGGCCGTCCACGCGCCCACGCCCATGCCGAAGATCATGTAGCCGAGCTGCGACAGCGTGGAGTACGCCAGGCACTTCTTGATGTCTGTCTGCACGATGGCGATCAGCGCCATGAACGTCAGCGTGATGCAGCCGATCACCGCGACGAACATCTGCGCGTCCGGCGTCAGCAGGCGGAACACCCGCGCGACGAGGTACACGCCCGCCGCGACCATGGTGGCTGCGTGGATCAGCGCCGACACCGGCGTGGGACCGGCCATCGCGTCCGGCAGCCAGACGTGCAGCGGGAACTGCGCGCTCTTACCCATCGCGCCGCAGAACAGGCCGATGCCCATCAGCGTCGCCAGCGTCATGCCGGAGAACGTCCAGCCGAAGATGGGGACGGTCACTTCCTTGGCGAACAGCCCCGTGCCCGCCGCAAGCTGGGTCTTGAACGCCGCGGCCGCGCCTTCCAAATCCAGCGTGCCGAGGAACGTGAAGACGATGCCCAGCCCGATGATGAAGCCGAAGTCGCCGACGCGGTTGGTGATGAACGCCTTCATCGCCGCGGGCGGAGCATAGTCGGTGTCGAAGTAGAAACCGATGAGCAGATAGCTGCACAGACCGACCAGTTCCCAGAAGATGAAGAGGAACAAAAGGCTTGGCGATATGACCAGTCCCAGCATTGAGAAGCCGAACAGCGCCAGGTAGGCGAAAAAGCGCCAGTACTTGCTCTGATGATGCACGCAGTCCGCGTGACCGGCCATGTAGCCGATGCTGAAGAAGAAAATCCAGAAGGCGATGAAGCAGACCATGAAGTGAATGGCAACGGTCAGCGAGTCAAGCTTGACGCCGAAGGTGACCTTGAAGTCGCCAAGTTGGGACCAGAGCACCTGACTGTTCTGCGCCGCGGTTGTGAGTTCGTCGCGGTGTGCGGCGTCGGTGAAGAACCACGTGACAAAGACGATCGTGCTCAGCAGCAAGGGCAGCCCCATGCCGCCGATCAGCCCCACCCACCCCGCACGCGGCTTGCCGATCTTCGGTCCCCAGAGGACGAGGATCCAGAAGGTGACGAAAGGCGGAATCAGCGAGGCCGCCAGAAGTTTTGCTAAGAACGGTTCCATAAGAAGCTATTAGCTATTAGCTGCTGGCTGTTAGCCATTCGCCAAGGTCATCACTCGCCCATCTCCGCGTGCCCAGTGTACCGTCCACCGTCGCACGCCTGCGTCTCTCCCACCTTGAGATGCCTCGGCATTCGGCCTTTTCGACCTTTCAACTGCGGGCTTCTCGTCTTTCCGCTTTCGGCGTTTCGGCGTTTCGACGCTTCGGCGTTTCGGCGTTTCGACGTTTCAACGTCTGGCATGTCGCCGTTTCAACCCCTCAGCGCATCGCCCTGGTCCACGTCCACCGTGACCATGTTCTTGTAGAAGTTCATGCAGATCGCCACCGCGATCGCCGCCTCCGCCGCCGCCAGCACGATCACGAACAGCGCCGCGATCTGCCCGTCCATCGCGCCCCGGCCGTGGTAGCGGTCGAACGCGATCAGGTTCACGTTGGCGCTGTTGAGCACCAGCTCGACGCCGATCAGGATCCCGATGGCATTCCGCTTCGTCACCATCGTGAACACGCCGGCGCAAAACAGCACCGCGGCGATGATGAGATAATGAGTCAGGCCGATCGTCAACATAACCCCGCTCGCTCCCTAGTTCAACTGCAAGCGCTGAGCCTCATCCGGAGTCAGGCCCATTGCGACCACAATTCGGCGCCTCTCATCTGCCATTCCTGCTTCCTCGTAGGCATCCAGGATGATGGCGCCGCGTTCTTCGAGTGGCACGCCATCCCACAAGCTCCAGAGGACTTTGACATGGAGACCGGAACCATAAGGCTGTTCCTCCTCGTAGATGGTCGGAACATCGGGAGTGCTGCTGACTCCCTCCTTCTGCAGTTCCTCAGCCAGTGTCTTCACAAGCTCAGGATGAACATGTCGAGGTCGAGCTGGAATTCGCTTACGAGCCATGCCTCAGTTCCATAACAGGGGATACTGCGTCATCATCCAATCTACATTGCCATAAATTTCCCTGGCCTCTGCCTCTGCGGGAACCGAAGGATAATAGCGCAGGATTTCGGTCCAGTGATCCGCAACGGCTGCGATCCGTTGCAGTAAAGCGCCCGCGAGGGCCGGGTTCAGCGGTCGCCCCCAACCATGGCGCACTTCCACTAGAGCCTCGGCCCACGCGATCAGATCGTGCTCGTTCTGCAGCCTCTGGAGGCGAGGTTGCCGCCTTCGAGCCAGCTTCCGATGCAGCCCAATATCCTCCGCCGGGTCTATTCCCAGAAACCGAAAATACGCACTCTTGAGCAACATCTCCACTGCGTAGCCAAAAAGATAACATGCAGCGAAGCTCCGGTCCTCCAAGGCGCAAGTCAACCCATCCAAGATTCGGTCACGATGAGCCTGCTCAAAGCTTGATATGCATTCTCCGCCTGATAGTCGAGCCTTGAGCCCCATTCAGCGTCATCCTAACCAAACTCGAGGCAGTTTAAGAACCACAGAAAAAGAGCGTTATCAGTATCGTCAGGATGGTGTCGGGCCAGTGTTGCAGCTATCCCTGATCTTTCTCCTGCCGCGCCAGATGCGCCGCCCCCACCATCACAATCATCAAGAGCACGCCCGCGATCTCGAACGCGACGAGGTAGTGCGTCAGCAGTCGCTGACCGATCGCCTCCACCGATGTCCCGATCGACGTGGCCGAGGGCGTTCCGAAATCCGTCCGCGCGAGCACCGACATCAGGCAGATGAGCAGGCCCACGCAGATCAGCGAGGCCACGGCCAGGTTCGTCCGTGTCGGCGTGAACCGCACCCACGGCGACTGGCTCGTCAGCATCACGCCGAAGATCAGCAGGATCAGCACGCCGCCGACGTACACGATCAGTTGAATCGCCGCAAGAAACGTGGCCGCCAGCAGGAAATACAAGATCGACACCGCGCCCAGCGCGAAGAACAGCCACGTGGCCATCCGCACCACGCTGCGCGAGACGCACACGCCCAGCGCCGAGGCGATCGCCACGCCGCCGAACACATAAAACATCGCCGCCTCGAACCACCCGCCCGGCGTCGCATACACCACGCCCGGCTCCACGCGCGGCGCGGCCTCCTCGTGCAGCGGCGTCGCGGCCGCGACGGACGCCAGCAATCCAGCGTACAGTACCGTGACGGCGGCGAAGATCAGTTGTCTTGCATTCCTTCTCTTCATCCCACAGGGCGAGCCGCGCCCGCCTCCTCATACATCCACTTGCGAAGTCCCAGTCGCACGCACGGCGGGCCTATCCACGGTCAAGGCGGGCATAGCCCGCCCTACGCAATGCCTGCGGATCCCAACCTGATCCCGCCAGTAGATTTCGGCATTAGCCCGCCGATTCACTCCACCCTGGAACAACGTCGCTTCCAATACCCGCACAGGTTGGAAACATGTGCTACACCCACCGGTTGGAAACCGGTGCCACACACACGGTTTCGCTATCTGCTCCAAGCATTCAGCTTTCGCCATTCAGCATTTCGTATTCGGCACTCGGCATTCAGCATTCAGCTTCAGCATTCAGCATTCGCCATTCGCCATTCACCATTCACGATTGTCCACCTACGCCGCCGGCAGCGGGTCAATCACCAGCGTGCCCACAAGGCTGCGCCGGTGATAGAACCCATAGGACGCGATCGCCACGAAGCCCGCCATGAACAACGCCCCGATGCCGCCCAAAGCCCAATTCATCACGCTCGAAAGCCCGGTCCAGCCGCCCGACGCCCATGCCTCGTCCGCCCAGACCCACAGCGTGTTGCCGACCAGCAGCAGCATCGTCAGCGGCAGCAGCACCTGCACGCAGGCATAAAGCACCTGATCGATGCGGATGCGCGGCAGCGTCCACCGCAGCCACAGTTGCACATACAGCAGGAACACGCACTTGACAATGAACCACAGCGGACCGCTGACCAGCAGCCCCGAAATCGCCCGACCCATCGCCCCCTCGCCCAGCCCCGAAACCCACGACGGCGGGATGAACGAATGCCACCCGCCCAGGTACAGGATCACTGCGAGGCCCGACACCACGAACATCGCCGCGTATTCGCCGAAGAAAAACAGGCACCAGCGGAAACCGGAATACTCCGTATGGAACCCGGCCACCAGCTCACTCTCCGACTCGGGCAGGTCGAACGGCGCCCGCTTGCAGCTCGCCAGCGAGGCCACGTAGTAGCAGAGGAACCCGGCGAACAGGAACGGATTGCGAAACGCCATCCACGAAAACCAGCCGCCCGACTGCGCATCGACGATGTGCGTGAGGTTCAGCGACCCGGCGGCCACGACCGGCAAGATCAGCGCCAGCCCCATCGGAATCTCGTAAGCCACCATCTGGCAGGCCTCGCGCATCGCGCCGTACACGCTCCACTTGTTGTTGGACGCCCACCCCGCGAGGATCACGCCGACGACCTCGATCCCCATCATGGAGAGGATGAACACCAGCGCGACGTCCATCTCGCGGAACACGTAGGTTGCCCCGAACGGCAGCGCGACGAATGCGAGAACCACGGGCACGAACGCCAAGTACGCCGCGAGCTTGAAGAGCGGCCTGTCCGCGCCCTCCGGGATGAGGTCTTCCTTGAAGATGAGCTTGACGCCGTCGGCCACCGTCTGCGCCCACCCGTGCCAGCGTCCGACGCGCATCGGCCCGAGGCGCGACTGGATACGCCCGGCGATCTTCCGCTCCCACCAGATCATGTAAGCAGGAACAACGTTTATGAAGCCAAAAACGACGCCCACGTTGACCAAGTCGCGGAGGAGCGGGAACTGGAACAGCCAGATGGCCCCATGAGCCAGCCGGGGGAGATTCGGGCAGGCTTGGGCGATTTCGGAGAGCATCAGCTCGCCGCCGAAGTAGGCGAAGCGCGTCGGGTCATTGGCCGGATTGGCCACCAGCGCCGCAATCCACTCGAAGAACAGGGCGCCGAGAAAGACGCCGACGGAAACCCCCACGATCGCCCCAATAAGGATGAAGAAGGCGAACCGCATCAGGGAGGCTTCGATCAGCTTCCACGCTTTGACGACCACGACCAGCCCGAGCAGCGCGGCCAGTGTGGCGGCTGGACCTACGACGGCGAGGAAGCCGGCCAGGGGGTGCCAATCGCAGTACTCGGCCAGCGCGATGCCGGCGACCAGTCCACCCGCCAGCAGCGCGGACAAGATCAGCATGTTCCTTACGAACACGTTGGCGCTGGGGCGGTATCGAATCGTCCAAGGGACGGTAAACTGGCTCACGTCGCTGTTCCTGTAAGAACCCCCACGGGAAAGCGGCGACCGCGCCCGGCATCCGCACGCCGTGGAGGGGGGATTATAGCGGTGCAACGCGGCGACGTAAGAGGATTCGCTACTCTTTTTTTCAGGAGCAGGCCCGCCCCGCCGGGTGCAACAAGAGGAGTGACGTTTTGCGCGTGCTCAATCGAATGTTCCGGGCCACGTTCAAGTCGTGGGAGGCGCTGTTCCGCGAGGCCTCCGACTTCGCCACCGCGCTGGGTCCGCAGCGGTTGATCTCGATTTCGCACTCCGCGGAGCACTCGGAAGGCATCGTCGTCGTCTGGTACTGGGGCGACCCGTCGGCGTGCCCCGAATGCCAGTACGACCTGACCGGAAACACGTCGGGGCGCTGCCCGGAATGCGGGCTGAAGATTTGAGGCTCGGTCGTTGCAGCGCGTCGCATCGGGGAGTTCCCCGAAGCGAATCAACCCGCCCTCCGCCTCCGTCGAACCGGGGGGCGGGCGTCCTCGCCCGCCGGCGGGCCAGAGGCCCGCCCCCCTCAGAAGCCCGCCCCCCGAGACTCGCCCCCCTCGGAGACCCGCCCCCCTCCGTTTCGAACGGACCGGCTATAATCGATTTGCATGAAGTTCCTTCGATGGCTGAACTCGCTGCGGCGGCCTGCGCGGTGGTCGCTGAAGACCGCCATCGTGGGCCTGACCGTGCTGCTGGTGTGCTTTCCTTATCCGCGATCGCTGCTGGTCCACGTGCAGCGCTGGCGGAACCCCAACGCGCTGATCGAGCCGGACGCGGCCGTGCTCAAGCCGTGGCTCGCCGAATTGCGCGCTCGAAACGTGGACCAACCGGCGCCCGCCGTGATGCTGTCCCGCGTGGAGCGGTATGTCTACCAGCATTTGCCGTACGAGTTCGACTGGAAGACGTGGGGGAACGCCGACTACATCCCGACCGTCAGCGAAGCGCTCGCCGCCGGGCGCGAAGATTGCGACGGGCGCGCGGTCGTGGCGGCGTCACTGCTCGCGGGTCTGGGGTATGAATCACGCATCGTGACGGACTTCGCCCACGTCTGGGTCGCCACCAACGTCGGCGAAACGATGAACCCCGGGGCGACGCAGGCCGTTGTCGGCGAGGGGGGGGGCATCTCCGTCCAGCCCTCCGCGTGGGCGCAGATTCCGAAGGCGCTGGGCTACGGCGTCAGTCCGTTCTTTCTGCACCGCGAGTTGATCGTGGTGCTCGTCGGGTGGCTGATGTGGCTGCGCCCCGGCGCGACGGGTCGACGGAACGGCGTCGCGCTGGCGCTCATGGTTGCGGGGCTTCTGCTGCTTCGACGAGGAGGAAAGGACTGGCAGGCGCCGATCGTGTGGCTCCAGATGCTGGGGGTGCTCGCCTACGCCGTGGCCGCAGCGTTCATGTGGAAGCAATCTTCCGCGCCCGTCACGCCCGATGGGTCTGAGCTTCCGCTGCAAGTTGCTGAGGTCCGAACGCCTGAAACGCCCGGATGAGCGCCGGCAGCAGCGTCAAATCCGCGACCAGCGCCCACAGCAGGGTGAATCCCGTCAGTCCGCCGAAGTAGGCCGTCGGGAGGAATTCCGACAGCGTCAGAATCCAGAAGCCCACGGTGACGACGACGCCGGTGAAGACGCAGGCGCGCCCGATGCCCTGACTCGTTTCGCGCACGGCGCGGTCGTAATCGCCCGTCTCCCGGAATCGCTCGCGGCATCGCCACAGGTAATGGCTCGTGCTGTCCACCGAGAGACCGAACACGACGGACAGCATCAGCACGGTGGTCATGTTCACGGGGATGCCGAACCAGCCCATCGAGCCGATGCACGCGGCCACGGGCAGGACGTTGGGGATCATGGCGACGATCGCCAGCCGCAGCGACCGCAGTCCGACTGCGAAGACCACGAAAATGACAATGCCCGTCACGACGAACGAGGCGTACTGATCGTGAACGAGTTGTGCCACGAGCGTGGCATAGAAGGGGTACAGCCCGGTCACGGTCACCTCGAACTCGTCGCCGAACACCTCGCGCGCGAGGCGCGCCAGATCCTCCGCGACGCGCAGCTTCTCCTGCACCGAAACGCCTTCCACCGCGCGGAGATTGACGCGCATGGCCGTGCGCGCGTCGTTGATGAAGTTGCGCAAGGCGTCGTCGCCGAGCAGCACGTTCGCCAGCGCCATGCGCGCCGTGAGATCCCATTCCTGCCGGGGCGCGGAGGATTCGCCCAGTCGGAGCATGTCCGCCAGCGTCATGGCTTTGCGCACCACGGCGGCGCACTCGTGCACGGCGCGGGACGCGAACTCATCCGCAAGGCGCAGCGACGCGCAACTCAGCACCTTGCCGCCGTCCCGCCGGCGAATCACGACGTCGATCGCTCCCAGCGGCGTGAGGTTCGCCTCGACGAATTCGTAGCTGCGGCGCACCTCGCTTGCAGGGCGGAAGTTGCGGACGAAGTCGCTCTCGAATTCGAGATGCACAACGCCCCACGCGGCCGCACCCGTCGCCAGCAGGTGCGCCGCGACGGTAATGGACCGATGCTGCGCGACCCATGAGGCGATGTGCGACAGCCTTGACCCCAGTCGCAGTTCCCACTCAGGAAGGGCACGCGGTCCATGCGGCGACTTGAGCATCGGCGCCAGCGCGAGGCTGAACACCAGACCCAGCCCCAGCCCCATCGCCATGAGCATTCCGAACGTGCGGATGGGCGTCAGGTCCGAGACGCACACGGAGCCGAACCCGGCCATCGTGGTCGCCATCGCCACGCTGCACGGAGCGATCATGCGGCGCAGCATCGTCGCGGCGGGTTCGCGCGAGGCGGCGCCCGGCTGCGCGGCGGCTTCCGAGAGGGCGCATTCCTCGAAATCCACCGCGAACTGCACGGCGTTGCCCACCGTCAGCACCATCACGAGAATCACGATCATCTGCACCACAAGCGCGACGCTGAAGTCGAACACGGCCGCCAGCGCGAGCGTGCATAGCACGGCCGCCACGCCGCCGCCGACGGTGACCAGCACGCCGCGCCAGCTTCGCAGGATCAGACCGAGCATGACCCCCATGAGCGCGAAGGCGGCGAGGGAGAAGCGAATCAGGTCGCGGTCCACCGAGGCGTACATGTCAATGAGCGTCACGTAGGGGCCGGCGATGATGATGTCGAGGTCCGGGTTGTCGAGCCGCGCCTGCGCGACGATGGCGCGGAGGCGCTCGACCACGTGCCGACGCAGCTCGCCGGCGCGCCGCGGATTGCCGATGAGCGGCGCGGCATCGGTGGGCGGCGTTGCCTCTGCGTGCAGCGGAGCCTTCGCGCTGCGCTGGCTCTGTGCCTGGCTCACCACCTCGCCCGACATCTGCAACACGATCGCCATCGTGCGACCGTCCCGGCTGATGAGATTCCCCTCGACCAGCGGGTGATGAGTCAGCCGTTCCCCCAGCCAGGTGCGAACGATCGCGGGAAGCTGAGGCCAGGCGGTGATCTGCTCCACGCAGGGAACGGTGGCAAGCCGGGTTACGAGGTCGGCCACGACGCGCTGCGACCGCTCGGAGAGCGCGTCGGGCGATCGGACGGCGACCAGGGCCAGCTCGTTGCTGGTGAACTCGCGCATGGCGTCCACGAATTTGCGGTATTCGTCATTGCCGCCGGCGATGAAGGCGCGCAGGGTGTAGTCGCGGTGAAGCCCCGGCGCGATCAGCAGAACGGTCGCCGCGGCGGACAACAGCCCGATCGCGCTGAAACAAACCCTGCGCCGCCGTACCAGCCCTTCCAACATGACGGCATCGTAGCAGGAGCAGCGGAATAGCCACGACGGGTTCGTCATGGGTCTGCAGCGCAGGGTCCGCAGCTTGGTGGGAGTCCGCAGGGTGGCACAGTCCGCAGGGTGGCACGAGTCCGCAGCAGCGGACCCGTGGCGTGTACGGCTGGGTGGCAGGCTCTCGCCGTACTCGGCGTGAGCATGGGGTTCCTCAAGTGCGGGCCGACATGGCTACCCGCTGCGCGTGAAGCCATGCCACCAAGCAACCCCGGCCTGGCGATTACGCCAGACCGTGCCACCCGCCGCGTGCATTAGAGAAGCCAGTCGGGCCCTCGCGTTGACCCGCGGGTTGTCCGATCCATACAATAGCTGGGTCGGAACGCAACTCTTTCCTGGGGCCGGAACGTGATGCGCGAGTCGAGGTTGACGTGGATTCTTGCGCTGGGTGCGACGGCCGTGGTCGGCTTGGCGCGGGCTGAGGATCCGACGTCGGACAAAGGCAAAAGCGCCTCGACGAAGGCGCCTGTCGCTTCCGATTCCGCGACCGCTCGATCCGCCCGGAAGTTCATCGATCCCCTGCCGCTCGAACCCCCGCTCCCTCCGCAAACGCGCCTCGTCGTGGCCAACGACGTGGATCGTTTCATCGCCGCGCGCTGGGAAGAAGCCGACGTGCGCCCGGTCAAGACGGCGACCGACTTCGATTTCCTGCGCCGCGTCTATCTGGACCTGGTCGGCCGCATCCCCACGTTCGAGGAGGTGGAGAAGTACGCCGGCAGCGGTCGCAAGGACCACGACGCGAACCTGGTGGACGAGCTACTCGACAGCCGCGGCTATGCCGACCACTGGGCCATCTTCTGGGGTGACCTGCTGCTGGAGCAGTACCGCATGGACGGCGTGGAGAACAACGCCTACCGCGATTACATCCACGACTCGCTGCGGAAAAACAAGCCGTTTGACGAGTGGGTGCGCGAGATGATCGCGGCGCGGGGCATGGTCCGCGACAACCCGGCCGCGGCGTTCGTGCTGCGCCAGAAGGCCGACGCGGAGGAACTGACCATCGCCACGACGCAGGTGTTCCTCGGCACGCAGCTTAAGTGCGCGCAGTGCCACGATCATCCGTTCGAGGCGTGGAAGCAGACGGACTTCAACGGGATGAAGGGCTTTTGGGACGCGACGCGGCGCAGGCTGGGGCGCGTGGAGACGGTGACGAACCGCGCGGGGCAGGAAGAGCAGATGCGCTTCGATCAGGTCATTTCCGGCGACGGCGCTCACGGCGTGTTCCTGACGGGCGCGGTATCCGCGAAGGGCGACGGCGTGGACGGACTCGCCGACCTGATCACCGCGCGGGACAACCCCTACTTCGCGCGGGTGGCGGTGAACCGGCTGTGGGCCAAGCTGTTCGGACGCGGGCTGGTGGACCCGGTGGACGCCTTCAAGCCCGACAACCCGCCTTCGCATCCCGAGCTGCTGGACTGGCTGGCGTGGGAGTTCATCACGCACGATTACGATCTCAAGCACATCCTGCGATTGCTCGCTACGTCACGCACGTATCACCTGGACACGTCCGGTCCGCCCCTTCCGGCCAAGACGGCGGACGGTCCGTTCTTCGAGCGGATGGCGCTGCGGCGGATGACGGCCGAGCAGTTGCACGATTCGATCGTCTCGGCCACGGGGCTGGATCACCGGGCGCGGGGCGAGCAGGGCGAGGCGCGTTTCGCCATCGACGTGCGTTACCCGACGCCCAGCGGGAGCTTCCTCTCGGTTTTCGGCAGCCACGACCGCAACACGATCCACGAGCGCGACGCGGAGGCGACCATCCCGCAGGCCCTGGCGCTGCTTAACGGCGAGTTGCTCAACGACGCCGTCCAGCTCCACGACGGCCATCCCGTCCGCCGCTGGCTCAAAAAGGGCGACAGCGTGGAGACCGCCCTGCGCCGCCTCTGGGTCCAGACCCTCACGCGGGAGCCTACGCCCGCCGAACTGGCGACGGCCTCGAAGTACATCCGCTCCGCCCCGCGCAACGACGCGGACAAAGCCTGGTCCGACGTTCACTGGGCGATGATCAACACGCGCGAGTTCATGTTCATCCGCTGACGGCGATGCGCTGCAGACTCGAGCAAGGCAGCCCGGGGAACATCGACACACTCGGAATCGGCGCTCACTCCGAGTCGGCGCTCACTCGGAATCGGCGCTCACTCGAACCGAACATCATGGCTCCCGCTTGAGAGGCTTTCCCAAAACCCCCCTCGCTCTCAGGTCGCCGTGGCGACGTGGCGACGAGGGGCCGGGCGAGGGTTCATCCTCTCGCCCCTCACCCGCCCTCTCCCCAGATGGGAGTGGGGTCTGAGTCAGGCGCTCAAGGACAATCCGTCTCCGCGACGACCCCGCACTCGAGGATCGCCACGCTCGAGTGTCCCGGCGGCACGTTGCGGAACGTCTTCTTCCCCTTGCCGAGATCGCTAAGCACGAGATCCTCATCGGTTCGGGCATCGCCGTTGAGCCGCAGCGTGACGGTCATGCCAGGGGTGCCGCGCGTGACCTTGGCGATGATGTTCACGTTGCCGTTGTCGCGCGGTTTGCACGCCAGCGACAGCCGCTCGCGCCCCGAGCAATCGCCCGCGCACAAGTTCAGCAGCACGCTGACGTTGTAACCATGGAGGTTCGCCACGGCCAGGTCGGCGCAGCCGTCCCCGTCCAGGTCGCCCAGCGCGACGGAATACGGCCCGGAGCCCGCGCCGTAGAGCACGTCCTCAGCGAACGT
>CAZGJA010000098.1:0-11052 GCA_964526695.1 uncultured Phycisphaeraceae bacterium | reverse complement strand
TTCAACTCCCCTCCCTCCCAGGGAGGGGCCGGGGGAGGGTTCCGCAACTCCCCTTCCCTGGTGTAATGCATCGCAAATATCGCGGCGTTCAATCTTTGGGGGGGCGGGCTTGGGGGGCGGGCGTCCTCGCCCGCCGGCGGGCCAGAGGCCCGCCCCCCTCCGTTTCGAATACGTTGCCGTCTCAAAGAGGCGGTACACGAGGCCGTCACATCCTGGACCCGAACCAGGGTGGAACAGACTGACATACTCGCCCTGACGTACTCCCCAAGCCGTCGCCACGCGCAACTCACGTGCAGTCGTACGTTCCATGTATCGCATCCGCCGGCCCGCGCCGCGCAACCGCGTGGCACACGCCCAGCCGCCAAGGTCGCGCCGGACATCGTTGCTTGCCCTCCCGGGTGTTGACAGGCGCGACCGCGCGCCCCATCGTGGCCGTCGCTGTACGTGCGCCCGGCGCTGTGCGTGCGTCCGGCAGTCGGCCGACTGGCACACCGACACGCCGACAGGCCGACGCGCCGGCACGCCCGGCGAGGGACGCTTTCATGCTGCATGCGATCGCCCTGATTGTTCTGGTGCTTGCCTCGGGCGTGGTTTCCGCCGCCGAGACGGCGCTGTTTGCCGTCAGTCGGCAGACGCTTCAGCGTTTCCGCAATTCCTCGCATCGACTCCAACGGCTGGCCGCCTCGCTGATGGACCGCCCCCAGCACGTGCTCGTCACCGTCCTGCTGGCGAACACGGCGACGAACATCGCTGCTTATTCCGTGTCGTTCGTGCTTCTCCAGAAAATCACGCAGCACAGCGCCGTCATGTCCACCCTCGGCGGGCTCGTCGTTCTGCTCGCGGTCATCCTGATCGGCGAAGTCGTGCCCAAGGCCGTGGCGTACCGCGTTCACGAGCAGGCCGCCCCCGCCGCCGCCGCGTTTCTGTACGTGCTGGAGCGGGCGACGCTGCCGCTGGTTCGCCTTCTCAGCGCCGGCGTGGTCACGCCGCTGACGCGCCTGATCATGCCCACGTCCACGCGGCGCCGCGAGCTGGACACGGACGACCTGCGCGACCTCGTCGATCTTTCGGCGCAGCAGGGCACGATCACCACGCAGGAAAACGAGATGCTCCAGGCGATCGTGGCGATGGGCGACATCCGCGTGTCGGAGATCATGGTGCCGCGCGTGGACGTGGAAACCGTGTCCCTGCGCGACGACCGCGCGCGGATCGAGCAGAAGCTGCTGGCGTCGAGTCGTCGCAAGCTGCCGGTCACGATGAAAGGGCTGGACGACGTCGTCGGGCTGCTCTACCTGCGCGACCTCCTGCTCAACCGCGATCGCCCCCTGCGCGAGCTGGTGCGAAAGGTCCACTTCGTCCCCGCCCACCTCACGCTGCTTCAGCTCGTGCGCCACTTCCGCGACCAGGCGGTGCAGATGGCCATCGTCGTCGATGAATACGGCGGGACGGAGGGGCTGGTCACGGTTGAGGACGTGCTGGAGCAGATCGTCGGCGATATCTCCAAGCGCGGCGAACCGCTCGAAGCGCCGCTGTTCGAGCAACTCGACGCGGACACCTACCGCCTCGCGGGCGACCTGAGCATCCGCGCCTGGGAGGACGAGTTCGCCGTCGATCTGGGCGACGGGCGGATCGACACCGTCGGCGGACTCGTCCTCGCGCATCTGGGGCGCCTGCCGCGCGAAGGGGACACGATGACGCTGCGCAATCTCACGTTGACCGTGGAGAAGATGCGCGGGAGGCGCGTGGGATCGGTGCTGCTGCGCCGCGAGGCGCCGATCGGGGATGAGGGGGGGGGCGATGGCGATTGACGTCGCGCTCATCCTGCTGATTCTCGGCGCGGTGCTGATGGAGGGCTTCTTCTCCGGCATCGAGACCGGCATGTACTGCATGGACCGGCTGCGGCTGCACCTGGGCGTGCAGCGCGGCGAGATCGCAATGATCCGGCTGGAGCGCGTGTTTCGCGATGAGACCTCGGCGCTGGGGATGCTCCTGGCGGGAACGAACCTCGCCGACTACTTCGTCTCCACGTTTTTCGCCTTGCTCCTGTCGCGGCACCTGAGCGAGCCGGGCGTCAATCTCGAAATCGTAAACACCGTCGTGGTCACCGCCGTGGCGTTCGTTTTCGGGCAGGCCGTGCCCAAGTCGCTGTTCCAGCAGCACGCCGACTTCCTCCTTCCCAGGTGCGGTGCATGGTTGTGGGGATTCCACCAGATCTTCCGCGTGACCGGTGTCACGGTTCTGCTCAAGTGGTTTTCGACCGTGGTCTCCACGATCGTCTCGGGACGCGTGGACGTGCGAAACGTTCTGGAGCCGCGGCATCGCGTGGCGGCGCTGCTGCGCAGCGCGCTGGGGGTCGACCACCCGGACGGCGGAGTGACCGACCTGGTCGACAGGGTGCTGAAGCTGTCGGAAACGCGGCTGGGGCGCGTGATGGTGCCGCGATCCCGCACGCTCGCGGTGCGCGCCGACACGGTTCGCTCGGCCTTTCAGCGCATCGCCCGCAGTACGCGCTACTCGAGACTGCCGGTGTATGACCCGAAGACTCAGCGCGTCCTGGGATACGTCGTCGTGGACCGCGCGCTGAAGTCCGCCGAATGGACCACCATCCTCGAACTCGTCCAGCCGGCGCTGACGCTGCGACCCGACGACACCGTGGCATCAGCCATCACCCGCGCCCGCGAGGCCCGTCAACCCATGATGATCATTGTGGACTCTCAGCAGCGGATGCTCGGCATCGCCACGCTCAAAGATCTGCTCGAAGAGATCGTCGGCGAGCTGCCCGCCTGGTAGATGGCCCGTCCTTCCGCGATAAGCCGCTGTCTCACAACCAATTACATCCGCCGCGCGGCACGGGCCGCACTTGAACCCCGCAACGTTTCATCCTATCATGCCGAGTAGGACGGTGGTCGGGCCGGTTCGCTTGGTTCAGGGGAACTCCATGCATCGATGGACAGCGTGTCCACACGAGGTTTGGAGCACCGAGCGTCCCGGGGGAAAGGACGAGGAGCTCGCGCGGTATTTTCGGCCCAACGTAAATGCACGCGCGTTCGCGGGATGGGCGGCGCTGAATGCTGACGAATCCCGAGGCTCTTCCCCGCCAGTGTACTGCCTCTTTGAAACTGTAACGTATTCGGAACGGAGGGGGGGGGCGGGCCTCTGGCCCGCAGGCGGGCGGAGGGGGGCGGGCCTCTGGCCCGCAGGCGGGCGAGGACGCCCGCCCCCCAAGATTCAACGCCAGGGTAGTTGCGAGGCACTACAAGAGTTCAACGGTGATGGAGATGACCAGCATGACTCATCCTGCACGTCGAAGTGGAAACCGATGGTTCCGAGCCGCGCTCGTGTCGGCGCTGCTCCTTCCCATCGCCGTGGTCGGGCACATCTTCATCGGTCCCTGGCAGCGCGGCGGCAATGCGCCTTGCTACCCCGGCAGCGGCTGGGATGTGCGGTGCTTCTATGACATCCCCGACGAGAGCGCCCAGAACTTGCTCACGGCGGAGGGGTACGTCCTTGCCCGCCTGCCCACCTTTACGTTTCATGCCGACTACATCGACTGGCCCGCCGGCGAGCGCGGCAGCGATCTGGACACAACATTCGCCACCATGGGCGACTTTCTCGATGATTACGTTTCGAACGTTTCGGTCGAGGGCGCGCTGGAGCTGCCTTTCAAGCACTTCCTGCTCAAGGCCACGGGTTACTTCAACTTCGTGCTGGGAGACGCGAAGGATGAAACGGCCCCTCCGATCCGCAAGGATTTCGGGCTGGTGGTTTTCGACGGCGGGCGCGTCAGGGTGGAGAACACGACCATTTTCCGGATGGTCGTGCCCAACCCGCCGGACAGCTTCTTCTTCGAGGACGCGATCATCCCCTCGCCCGGGGCTTACCGCGTGGAGGTCACGTTTTTCCAGAGGCTCAATCCCAACGGCACGGACGGCACGGAGCGCGCGGGCGTCGAGCTTTACACCTGCCAGCCGGATGGGCTGGAGCTTCCGGGCGGCGACTTGATGGTGTGCCCCGACGGCAGCCGGCCGAAGGGCACGCCTCCACGACTGCTCTACCAGTATGAAGACCTCCTGTCCGAGACGATCGGCGACTTCGACGCCGATAACGACGTGGATCTGTACGACTGGTCGCGGTTTCAGAGCTGCTTCACGGGACCGGGCTTCGAGGGCAACTATGATCCGGGGTGCGAGAAGTTCGATCGGGATCTCGACCAGGACGTGGACTTGGGGGATTACGAGGCGTGCTTCAGAGAGCTTGTCGGCGCGATCGAATGCGACCGCGGCGGCTGAGCGCGGAAGGGCATCGCGCAGGCGCAGCCGGCACCAAGAAGAGACCATCAGTTGCATGCTGATCCCTGCGCAGGACGGGGTGCGGATCAGCGTGTAGCGCACCACTGGAGGGAGGAGCTGTTTGAGGGGCATTTGCATCATCGGGGTCATGGTCTGCGCGGCACTCGGGGGCGACCCGGCGCGCGCGCAGCTTCCCGTCGAGACTACGCTCGCTGACTTTTTCCAAAGCGGCAGCCAGCCGGACACCTACGACGCGTTCCTCCACAGCAGCAACTGCGGCACGTGCCACGGCTCCGTCACCGAAGAGGTGCGTATCATGCAGCCCTGGCAGGGCAGCATGATGGCGCAGGCGGCGCGCGACCCGATGTTCTACGCCTGCCTCGCGGTCGCCGAGCAGGATGCACGCTTCGTCGGCGACGTGTGCATCCGCTGCCACACGCCGCGCGCCTGGCTGGGCGGGCGATCCAACCCGACGGACGGCTCGAACATCAACGACATCGACCGCGACAGCGTGAACTGCTCCACTTGCCACCGCATGGTCGATCCCGTGTACGAGGAAGGCGTCAGCCCGATTGAGGATGAGACCATCCTGGCGAATCTCCTGAAAATCCCAGAGGACTTCTCCGGGGGCAAATACGTCATGGACTTCCGTGACCGTCGCCGGGGTCCACGAAACGTCGAGCCGCCTCATGCCTCCCTGCAATCCCCCTTCCACAAGGAGGCTCAGCTTTGCGGCACCTGCCACGACGTCAGCAACCCGGCCTACACGCGCCAGAAGGATGACACCTACGTGCTCAACGATCTGGACACGCCGCACCCGACCGATCTGGGGCGCGACCAGTTCCCGATGGAACGCACGTTCAGCGAGTGGTCGAGCAGCGACTTCGCCCGCGGAGGCGTGGACATGGGCGGGCGCTTCGGCGGCAACCGGCAGGTCGTCAGCACCTGCCAGGACTGCCACATGCCCGCGGTGGACGGCTCCGCCTGCGACTTCGGCGATCCGCCGGTGTATGCCGATATGGCTGCGCACGAGCTGGTCGGCGGCAACGCCTGGGCCGGGGAGATGGTCATCAACCTCTACCCCGACGAGGTTGATGCCGACACGATCATCGCAAGCATGGAGCGCGCCCGCGACATGCTCCGCCGGGCACTCACACTCGACACCGCGCAGGACGGCGACGTGCTCCACGTCCGCGTGATCAACGAAACCGGGCACAAGCTGCCATCGGGCTATCCCGAAGGGCGGCGCATGTGGATCCACGTCGAATGCCGCGACGCCGGCGGAGTCCTCCTCCGCGAGTTCGGCGCTTACGACTGGAACCGCGCCAACCTCACCGCCGGCGACACCAAGGTGTATGAAGCCAAACTCGGCATCGATCAGGCCGTGGCGGACCTGACGCGGCTTCCGGTCGGCGAGAGTTTTCACTTCGCGCTGAACAACGTGATCTACAAGGACAACCGCATCCCCCCGCGCGGGTTCGACAACGCCGCGTTCAAGCTGCTCCAGGCCGCTCCTGTCGCCAAGGGCTACTCGGACGGGCAATACTGGGACGACACGGCCTTCCTGCTGCCGGTGGGGACGACGCAGGCGGTGGCGCGCGTGTACTACCAGACGGCCAGCAAGGAATACATCACGTTCCTGCGCGACGCCAACACCACCAATGACAAGGGACAGGTCCTCTACGATCAGTGGCGGCAGACGGGCAAGTCGCCGCCGGTGGAGATGGCGTCGCTGACGCTCGACGTGCAGTGGTTCTCCAACGGTGATTTCGACGGCACCGGCGGGGTCGATGTGGGGGACCACGCAGACCTCGCGGCGTGCATGACCGGACCGGATGGCGGACCAATCGAGCCTGCGTGCGAGCCGGGCGACCTGGACGGCGACGCGGACGTGGACCTGCGCGACTGGAGCCGGTTCCAGAATCGCTTCGGGACTTGAGACTGAGTGGGAACGCAGACAGGTTGAACCTCCTGAACGTCGCTTTATGCCCTCTTCAAATCGCGTCTGGCGAGCAAGGGCGGGTGGCCCGGCCTCCACGGCCTGGCGAGTACGCCGGACCGTGCCACCCTGATTCGAAGTCAGAATGCGGCGACAACGGCCTCCAACGCGCGACTCGGACACCCGCATTGTCGGCCCAGCCGCGCCGGGTTAGAGTGCGGATCGACGAGAAGATTCGCCGGGATTAACGGGGAACCGACGCGCGTGGATCGAACACTGATCATTCTGAAACCGGACTGCGTGCAGCGCCGCCTGATCGGGCGCGTGTTGCAGCGCTTTGAAGAGAAGGGGCTGGCGATTGCCGGCATGAAGCTGATGCGCATCTCGCGCGAGCTGGCCGAGAAGCACTACGCCGTGCACAAGGGAAAGCCCTTCTACCCGCCGCTCATCGACTACATCACGTCCGCCCCGGTGGTCGTGCTCGCGCTGGAGGGCCCGCGCTGCATCGAGATCGCCCGGACGCTGATGGGCAAGACCTTCGGCTTCGAGGCCGCTCCGGGCACGATCCGCGGGGACTTCGGCGCCAGCCGCTCCTACAATCTGGTGCACGGCAGCGACGCGCCGGAGACGGCCGCGTTCGAGTTGTCGCTGTATTTCAAGGCGGAAGAGCTGTGCGGCGCCGCGCCCGCGGACGCGGCGTGGGTCTTCCCCGTAAACGACGTGTAGGCGTGAAGGCGGACTACGGATCGGCGCCCGCCATCAGAACCCCCCACGCAAGTGGGGGGCCGCCCGAACTCATGAGGGACCACTTGGGCACGATCGGCGCCGGGCGCATTCCGCTGATACTTGGAACCGCAACATGAAAGTCAAACCGCTACCCGAACACGAGCAGACTCCCGTGCAGATGCCGGGCGCCTCCGGGGCGAAGATGCGCATGCTCGTCGGCCCGCAGGACGGCGCGCGCAACTTCCACATGCGCCACTTCGAGGTCGCCGCGGGCGGGTTTACGCCGCATCACCAGCACGACTACGAGCATGAGATCCTCATCCTGAAGGGTCGCGGCGTGGCGAAGTCCGAGCAGGGCGACCGGCCCATCGCCGCCGGCGACGTGCTCTTCGTCGCCCCCAACGAGATGCACCAGTTCATCAACGCTTCGCCAGAGCCGCTGGAGTTCATTTGCCTCATCCCCGCGCCGATGGATTGCTCGAGGTAGCCATGCCCCCACAGCCTTCATCCGGCACCGGGCCCAGCGACGCGCCGGCAGCTCCGTCGCCGCCTGCCGACGCTTTCATCATCGAGCAGGGCACGGCCTACGCCCTCTTCGCCTACGACATCGGCCTGTCCATCAACCTCGACGAGGCGCAGTCGCGCATCCGCGAAAGCAAGCAGCGCGAGACCATCAAGCGCACGCGCCGCGCTCCGACCTACTTCGAGTACCAGCCCGCGCCGCTGCGCGTCGTTCACACCGTTCCGCGCATTCCGCTGGGCCGGTTCAGCACGTCGCCCACGGTCGATGCCGTGTTGTACGACTTCGGCGCCGTTTCGGTGACGTACGCCATCCCGCTGGAAGGGCCGCTGGAAAACCTGCTCGACCTCAGCAACGCGCTCTACGATAACGCGGATCTGCTCCGCGGCTCGCGATCCGTTGTGGAGACGCTCGCCCGCTCGATCGGCCCGGCCGTCACGAAGCCCGGACCGTCCAATCGCGTGGAAGACTATGTGATCTACGAGCTGGAGTCGGTGCGTCCCGCTGAGGATCCGCAGCGCCTGGTCGCGCGGGATCCGCTGCTGCTGGCGCAGGTGCTGCGTGCGGAGAAGGCGGCGCTGTCGCACCAGGAGGTCGAGGACGCGCTCGCCTGCCGCATCTCGTACAGCCCGCATGATCTCGCCATCATTGACTGGAACGCCGCCGTGCTGCTCGACCGCGAGGCCGACGACCTTCGCGCGGTGCTCGAGTTCGCCAACGTCGAACTGCTGGAGATGCGCTTCCTCGACGACCAGCTCGATCTGGCGCTGAACCGGGCGAATGAGGCGCTAGCCAAGTATCGCGGGCTGACCTCGTCGGTCTTGCAGACGCCGGGCACGGACTTGCGGCGCATTGCGGAGCTGCAGATGGACGCCGCGCTGCTCTACGAAAACGTCAACAACACGCTCAAGCTGCTCGGCGACCCGTACCTCGCACGCGTGGCCCGCCTCGCGTCGCAGCGATTCCACCTCAACGAATGGGACGCCAGCATCTTCCGCAAAATCCAGACCATCGAGAGCATCTACCAGAAGATCGGCGACCGCGCGGCCACGCGCAGAATGGAACTGCTGGAGTGGATCATCATTGTGCTGATCGCGGTGTCCATCGTGCTGCCATTCGCCACGGGGAAATAAGGCAAGGGCCGGCGGAGTTTGACTTGCGCATGGCAACGCACAGCGAGATTCCGGGAAGGCCGGGCGCGGACGGAGATCGTGTTTCTCCGTCATACGAACCACGGTTCATCAACGCGCTCACCGACCGCGTGATCGGTTGCGCCTACACCGTGCACAACACGCTGGGGGCGGGCTTCCTGGAGAAAGTGTATGAGAACGCGCTGGGCGTCGAGCTTCAGCTTGCGGGCTTGACGGTGGTTCAACAGCACGCGCTTCCCGTCCGCTACCGCGGCCACCTCGTCGGGGAATACTTCGCCGACCTGCTTGTTGAAGGAAGGTTAGTGATCGAGGTCAAGGCCGTGGTGAACCTGGCGAAAGAACACGAGGTCCAGATCGTACACTACTTGACGGCAACCGGCATCGACGACGGACTGCTGATCAACTTCGGCCCCAGAGTGGACGTGAAGCGGAAGTTTCGAGTTTACAAGAGACAGGATTCACAAGATAAACAAGATGGAAATGGGGGCGATCAACAGCAGCTCTTGACTCTGGTAAAGGAAGTCAACACCCCTTTAAATGAAATCCCCTTCAATGAAACTCCGGCGGTTGCAGATATGGCCGACGTTACCGACGAGCCTGATCCATGAGGCCGGCCGTATTCCAACTCTTCCTCCATCTTGTCAATCTTGTTCATCCTGTCCATTGACCTAACCCGGTAAAACCATGTCAGACACATTCGACGTCATCATCATCGGCGGCGGGCCTGCGGGATCGACTTGTGCGACGGTGCTCGCCGATCACGGGCGGAAGGTGCTCGTCATCGAGCGGATGAACTACCCGCGCTTCCACATCGGTGAGTCGCTGATCCCGGAGACCTACTGGGTCTTCAAGCGGATCGGCATGCTCGACAAGATGAAGCACAGCCATTTCGTCCGCAAGTACAGCGTGAAGTTCGCCAACGCGCAGGGGAAGGAATCCGCGCCGTTCTACTTCGACGAGCGCGATCCGCGCGAGAACTCGCAGACGTGGCAGGTTCTCCGCAGCGAGTTCGACAAGATGATGCTCGAAAACGCCGTCGAGCACGGGGCGCAAGTCTGGCAGCCGGCGCACGTCATCGACGTGCTCCTGGAGCCGTCGTCCAGCCACTGGCTACCGCGCGTCCGCGGCGTGATCGTCGAGCGCGACGGCGAGCAATGGCCCATCTACGCGCCCGTCGTGGTCGACGCCACCGGCTCCTCCGCCATGCTCTCGCGCCGCTTCAACATCCGTCAGGCCGACCCGGGCCTGCACAAGGCCGCCGTCTTCGCCCACTACCAGGGCGCCGTCCGCGACAAGGGCGAGCGCGACGAAGGCGCGATTCTCATCGTGGCCGTGCACAACGAGCGAGGCTGGTTCTGGTTCATCCCGCTGCCCAATGATGTTGTCTCCATCGGCGTCGTGGCCGACATTGACTACCTCATCAAAGGCCGCGGCAAGCCGGAGCAGGTGCTCGAAGAAGAGATGGCGAAATGCCCCGCGCTGCAGCCGCGCCTCGCGCCCGCCCGGCGCGTCTCGCCGGTGCACGTGCTTAACGACTTCTCATACAATTCGAAGGTCTGCGCCGGCGACGGCTGGGTGCTGATCGGCGACGCCTTCACCTTCCTCGATCCGATGTACTCTTCCGGCGTGTTCCTGGCCCTGAAAAGCGGAGAGGCCGCCGCCGATGCGATTCACGCGGCGCTGTCCGCGCAGGACTGCTCGGCCGCGCGGCTCAGCGCCTGGGGCGATTCGTTTTACGAAGGCGTGCAGGCGATCCGCAAGATGGTGTACGCCTTCTATTCACCGGGCTTTTCCTTCGGTAAGTTCATCCGCGCCAACCCGGACCGCAAGAACAACGTCACCGAAGTGCTCATCGGCGACGTCTTCCGCCCCGAAGTGCACGACCTCTTCAAGCCGATGGGGCAGATGTGTACACTGCCGGAATCAATCAAACTGGAGAGCAATGAAATCTAACCGAGACCGGGAGGAACCCCATGCAGCAACTTAGACGCCTGACCTGCCTGATCGAACGAGAAGACGATGCCTACGTGGCTCTGTGCCCGGAGATCGACGTGGCCAGCCAAGGGGATTCCGTCGAGGAAGCCAAGGCGAACCTCGTTGAGGCCGTTGAGCTGTTCTTCGAGACGGCGGACGCCTCGGAAATCGACCGTCGAATGCACACTGAAGCGTACGTGACGGGAATCGAGGTCAACATTGGGTAAACTCCGGGTGCTCTCGGGACGGGACGTGTGCCGCATCCTTGAGGATTGGGGCTTCGTCGAAGTTCGCCGACGCGGCAGCCATTCTCTAACAGCCCGTGGTAAAAGTCCTCTTGACACATGAAGTATAATGATCGGAGAAGGGCGTGTCGAAGGCGGGTCATGGAGGACGGCGATGGCGATGGGGCGTCGAGAGTTGGAAGCGCAGGGCGATTTGTGGATTGTGGCG
>CAZGJA010000097.1:0-35410 GCA_964526695.1 uncultured Phycisphaeraceae bacterium | reverse complement strand
TAGGTCTTAGATGAGTTGAGGAATCTGAATTCCGCTCGTCGCCCAAGGAGGTCCGCCCGTGACCCATACAGGCCGCCCGTTGCGTCGCAAGATTCCGGTCATCCGGTCATCCGGTCATCCGGTCATCCGGTCATCCGGTCAGCAGGTCATCCGGTCATCCGGTCAGCAGGGAGGTTCACCACGCTTCAGCGTTAACCGTTGAGCGCCGCCAAACCGCTGGCCGAGCAAGACAGGCCGCTCGCCCCCGACGGTCAAAGGCTCCGCCGACGAGGCTGATCCTCATGTTCTTCTTCCTGTCCGCGCACGTCGGGTTTCCGCCAGCGCGGTTCTCCATAATGAAGCTCGTGTTCCAATCCGCCCAGGCCATCGCGCAGGAAGAAGGGGGCGAGGGAGGCGATTCGCCCGGCGGCGGCGATCCGTGCTACGAAGGCGGCGGCGGGCCTCCCACAGAAAACGGAACAGGCGAAGGCTGCTGCCCCAACGACCGCTGCTGCAACGGCGCGCCGCCGGAATGCTGCCACAATCCCGACCCGTGCTGCGCCCCCGACGACCCCTGCTGCGGCAATCCCGACCGTTGTTGCAATCCCGACAACCCCTGCTGCGAAAGTCCCGACCCTTGCTGCAACATCAACGACCCTTGTTGCGGCAATTCAGATCGCTGCTGCAACGATGACAATCCCTGCTGCGGCAGCGCTGATCCGTGCTGCGATTCGAGCGACCCCTGCTGTGGCAATTCCGACCGCTGCTGCAATGACGATAACCCTTGTTGCGGCAGTCCGGACCCGTGCTGCAATTCCAGCGACCCGTGCTGCGGCAATCCTGACCGCTGCTGCAACGCCGACAACCCCTGCTGCGGAAGCCCCGACCCGTGCTGCAATCCCGACGACCCGTGCTGCGGAAACCCCGATCCCTGTTGCAACCCCGACAACCCGTGCTGCGGGCTGGATTGCCACGACGAGGATCCCTGCACGAACGACTTCTGTGATCCCATGACAGGCGAATGCGTCTTTGAGGACAAGGACTGCGACGACGATGATCCATGCACGGAAGATTCCTGCGACCCGGAGACGGGGGAGTGCCTTCACGAATGCGCCGACGAAGGCGGCGGAATCGGCTTGGAGACATGCGCCCAGGAGGTCAAGCTGCTGGAAATCACGTTCGTCAACGATCACCAGGTTTTCGCGGAGGCCGATCCCGGCAACTGGGGCGCAGGCGAACCGCTGGCACCGCCGGATTGGCGTTGGACAAACAACCCGGATAATCCGGTCAGCTACAAACGTGCTCGCAGGATCGCCATAACGGCAAGGATTGAGGCGACATATACCAGCGAGAATTGGGCTGACCTCAGGGTTGAAGTGTTCCCCTTCAATGTTTCCGGATCAACGCCTTTTCCGTTACAATGCGGTAAGAAGGAGCTCACCGTCAGCCTGCTGACTGACGGCGATTTGCCCGATGAAGTGCGGTGCCACGGCGATGGGTGTATCAGTGATCGTATTCTCTGTAATTGGTCCGTCAAATGGCCTGGATCCTCTCAGTTCTCGCCAATCGCGTCAACTCAACACGATCTGTACGTGACCTACGACACACCCATTGAGGAGAAGCCCACACGTCGCCGTCTTGCCCTTACGTGTCGATCTGCCAACCATGCTAGGAATCAAGACGAATGCGCACTGGGCATTTGGCGAAGATTAACCGACGTTTCACCGCCCTCGTTTAGCTCAGGTCGCGGCTCCCCGACACTCCCCTGGGAATTGATGCTCCGGGATCAATTCGGCGATTGCCGGCAGCTCTCCAAGCTGATGAAGTCCTGCTGCAATCTCCTTGGCGTGGACGGATCGCTCGGATTCTGCTACGCGACCACCGATCACAACAACTATTCAACGAGCCCCGATGCTTATGAAACGCGCTTGTTTCAGTTTGACGAAGGGCTGCCTCCACGACGAGAGGAGCTCCGCTTCTATACCTTCGACGGATGGAATCGCTGGCAGGCCGTTTTCACCGTAAATGGACACCATTATGCCGTCAAGGAGACCCACGACACTGACCCTGTGGCGATCATCATGAACATCGTCTGCCCAAATCTGCCGGACGGCGCGTATCAGGGGTGGCGATTCAAAATAGAGGATGAGTGGCAAATCAATACTGAGAACCAGTTTCCGGCTCCATTTCCGCGGGCATGCCCGTAAGTGATGGCGATAAACGAGGAGCATGAGTATGTATTTCAGTCTATCGAGCGCTGTTTATTCGCTGCTCATCCTGCTGATCAATGCATGGATGACAACACCCGGCCTGATGTTGACTCAAGCCAAGCAGCCGCCGCCAGGACTCGACCGTGAGCACGACGTTGCAAAGCCGGACCGTGCTGTATTGGATGGTCTCTGCACCGAGGAGTTCCTGCGGGCGCTTCCTGCTCGACTCGCACCTTATTGCGAGCGGCTGCCCAACGGCCGCGAATCACACGGCGTGGACTTGAAGCGCTGGGAGGAAGCGAAGTCGGAGGCAATTGAATGGATTTCCCGTGTGATCAAGCCGGATGTCCTGCCGCCGGACGTTGGGTCGCGCTTGATGGGTCTGCCGGCCGGCATCGCCGGCAACGACACGATTCAGGCGGAGTGGACTACGGCATCGTACCAGTTGCGCGTTACGCAGAATCGATGGCGTATCGTTGTCACGGCGAAAACCCTAAGCTCTGCTGATGATGGGAAGCCACGCACTCCGTCGGAGATCGAGCTGTTCGCAAGAGCGTCGCTTGGAAAGTTGATATGTCATGCAGAACCCATACTCCACCTGTCCAAGCAGGTCACTGACACCGCCTGCGGCATACGAATGGACTCCCCGCCCACGACCGGGTATCTAAGCAGGGCTGAGGAGAGTCGACTGGCCCGCACGTTGCATGGGCTTGATCCGTCCATGCCCTTGCCGAAAGCAATCAAGGGATCTGGAATCCCCGGATCCTACTGGTGGGGCACCGCGCATGTGCATACAGACGGCAACGTTGTCGTGTTCGCAACTCTGAAGGGACTTGGCGGGCAGTTGGAATCCGCCGATGAGGTTCTTTGGTTTCGGACGGGAACTCCGCCGCCCGCGCGAAGCAAGCGAGCGCAGCCCGATGCCAACGTTCCTCCTGAGGACGGTCCATGAGTGTATGGATCCCGAGCGGTCAGTGCTCGATCATCACGCCGGAGATGTTCAACGCGTGGTAGCCTGCTGAAAGCTGGTGGCACGGCCTTCACCGACGTGCATGGGTGGGCGGAACGCTGCGGCTCTCCGCGCCCGCGGGCGGCAACCGCATCCGCGTGTACGAGAATGCCGACCGCACGGAGCCGGTCACCCTCCCGGCTTCTTGGGCGCTCGGCAGTGAGCCGGAGACGCTCTATGTGGAGGGCGTCGTGGTCAGTTCAACGGTGCGCGACGTGGAGCTTGAGCTTCGGTTCACCCCCAGCGGCGGCAACGGCGTCTGCAGCGACATCGTGAAGCTGACCGTCGTGCAGGTCGATCTCGACGCCGCGAACCTGGCCGACCTGACCGAAGAGGTGGCGCCCGGTCGGCTGATGGCCGAGAACGACGATTTCGACGAGAACAAGGGCGATCCCAACGTGCAACGCAACCCCGACGATGCCGACGCCTCGCCGGTCTTTGAGAACGGCCAGTCCATCGTGACGGACGACCTGGTGCCGCTCACGCGCGCTATCCTCCCCCCCGGCGACGCGCTGCTGGAAGGCTCGACGATCACGCTCACCAAGGTCGCCGGGCCGGGCGCCGTCCGCGTGCTGGCGATCAAACCGAATCCCGATCCCCCGCTGGTTGACGACTGGGTCGAGGTTCCGCTCGGCGCGAACCTGCGCGACGACTACTTCATCTCCACCGGGCAGTACAAGCTGTTCAACTGGTACGCGGAAGGGCTGACGGCGGGCGAAGTCACGCTCGAACTGAAGTTCGACAACGGACCCATGCCGGTGAAGGACCGCGTAACGCTGACCGTGGTGGACTTGGACGTCGTGGAACTGACGTTCAAAGGCATTCCGGCCGAGTTCTTCGTCATCAAGAAAGATGACGGATCGGGGGACTACGGCACTCCGCACTGGAAGGACGCCAACGACGACGGGGACGCCGATGATCCCGAAGAGAATGATCAGCGTTATCCCGCGGCCTATCTGCGCGGGAAGCACGTGAAGCTGGACCTGAAGATCACGGTGGATCCGCCGGACGTGCTCTGGGACACCGTGCGGGTCAGGGGCGCAGGGTCGCATTCCTACGCCTTCCAGCAGGATACGATGCCGACCAGTTTCGAGATCAATGTTGCCTCCGTGTCGTCGGACCCGGCATTGAATGACTGGGTCGACTGTTTCAACCCCTTCGAGCTTCACTGGAGCGTCTCTCCTGATGACGGCTTGACCTGGATCGACGCGGGTCGGACGGACAATCAGCTCTATGTCACTCTCGGAACGCCGAATTCCGGATCGAGATTCCACACCTTGCTGCACAATTCGTGCCGGGATGCCGCGGGGAACAACACGGATTCCGCGGTAATCGCGGGCATCTGGGGCGATTTCACCGATCAGGTCGTGTACCGCGTCGATCCCACGGGAAGAACGGATGGAACGCAACTCACATATTACAACGATTGGATGACGGATCACACGAGCACTGCGCTCCTATTGGAGCACGCAGACGGACAGTGCACCGCTTGGGCAAAGTTCTTGATCGATGCGATAGGCGCGCAAGGCATTAATCAACAGAATGGCTACGTCAAGCTCGCTGCAACGCATGCTGGCGGATTCCTCGTGGCCGACTGGAGCTTCCCGACCGGCCCGGGCCTCAGCAGGCATGCAACCTTTCCATACCTGAACCTCCCGCAAGCCATCGATAATTTCTGTAATCAGGATTCGTTTCTCTGGCTCTTTGCGGAGGTCACGGATCGCACAGGCCTCCCGGGCCAGGGCACGGACAGTCCTCTTTCACTCTTCGGCTACCATCAAGTGGTCAAGATCTCTGGGCACTATTACGACCCTAGCTATGGCGAGGATTACGCACCCCTGGCGGACCTTGAGAACCAGGCCATCCACGGTTATCTCATCGCCGTCGAGGATTGGCCCGTGAACGAGGCGGACGTTGGGTTGGACCTCAACGGAAACGGAAACCAGACGGACATTGTGCCGACGCAGTCCTTCTTGATACAAAAGAACCTGCCTGGAAACAACCTGACTGAGACCTCAGAGCCTTACCCATAAGGAGGGAAGCTTGCAATGAGAACCTGCATGTCGCAACTCGTCATCATCGCGCAGAGCGTCTGTTTGCCGTCCATCCTCGTCGGGCTGGGATCGCCGCAGGTTGCAGCGCGACCCGATGGCCGTGTCTTCGAGCGTGTTGTGATTGAAGGCGATATCGCGCGGGCCTTGTGTTGTGCGCGGGCCGCCATGCCCGGGAAGCCCCTCCTCGCCGTCGCCACGCAATCGCAGGTGGAGTTGTATGATGTTTTCGGCGGGTCGCAGCCGCTCTCCAATCCGCACTTCGGATGGACTCTGGGAGGAGGGGATGTTGCATTCAAAACGAGCTCGATCCCTCGTTTGGGGCTTTGCCATATCACCAGATACCCGCTCTTCGCCTTGATTCATCCTCTGCCTCCCTCAGCGAACCCGTTTGACGTGTCCAAGCTGAGTCCGGAGTGGATCAACGCCCATCACCCCGACTGGATCGATTCGAGCTTCGCAGACGTGTTCTCATATGAACTCATCATGCAAGGAGGAGTCAAATGGACCGAAGAGGGTTTGCCCGGGAATGTCGCCACTTCCCGAAAAGAGGTTATTTTCCTCGATATCGTGGGGCAATCAAGGACATCCGTTCGACTTTTCATGACGGTCGACAGTGACTTGTCCATCTGGGAGACGAGCGATCGTCAAACGTCGGTGAGGGCGACAGATGGACGTAACTGGCGATTAATCAGGGACCATGCGGGGACGATCAAGGGGCCGTTTCTAGCGCTGGATAACGGGAAATCGTTTGTGGCCGCTCAGGACGACGATTGGGGTGTGTTCGGAAAAGCTCATGGAAACCAACTCCAGTTCACCCCCCTGGTCCGTCGCGAAGGCGACGAGCCCTTGCTCGTCGTCGAGGACCGCGACGGCGGCGTGAACTACTTCGTGCATAACGGCGTGATTCTCGACGGCGAGGGTGACGCGATGGAGCGCCTGCCGTCGGGACTTTCGGAGCAGGGTCGGCTCGGGCACCTGCTGCGGTTCGCCATCGATCACCGCCCGGTCAAGCCGAAGCCGTAGGCCTCGCGTGCCGCGCCGCGGTTGAGGGATGAGCAGCAGCCCACGCGGTTGCCGCCGTTCGGCAGCCATCGGCAAACGGCGAAGCTCGAAGCCTGCAGATGCGCTGCAGGGGTTTGGAGGCGCAAGCGTGATGATCGGCCTTGGCGCAACTCATGGGTTCGCGGGGTGGGTGGTCTTGTCGGGCGCTTGGGGCATCTTCGCAGCGCCGACGACCGGCCAGAGCTTCCGCGCGGATCGCCCATTCTGGGTTGTCGCTGCGCAGGATCCCAACCCGCAGCGCGAGCCAAACGTTGATCGACAATTGACCGAGCCTGCCCCCGCTTACTCCTATACCACGGAACTGGCCGCGAGCCTGGCCCGCCTCTCACCCTTCGACGCGGCCAGCGGCGATCGAATGGGCGGAGTCGTTCCGATTGGCGACGTGGCCGAGGAGAAGCGGGCCCGGGTCCGCCGTCTCTGGGAAATCGTCCTCGCCCCCGAATCCCGCCCGAAGGACGATGAATCCGTGGAATGGCGCGTCCTGCGCTGGTCACAGGTTCGATGGGAGACCCTGAAACCGCCAGGCAAAACTCCCACGCCGCCATGCGCGGACCAATATACGGCGCGTTGGATGTCCAACGGCTCGCCTTTCGTAGTGAGGAGTACACGGCGGGATCCCGATAAGTTGGACTCCATCAGCGTCACAATACACCTCAGTGGCGATGCCCGCGTTCAATGCAAGTACCCGCAACTGAAAGACCTCGCCCCTGATCAAATCGCCGGCCCTGTGCTCGTCAAGGACATCGACAAGGAGCGACTCCTGGCGGTTCTCACCGGCGTGTTCCGCTTCCCCTGGCAGGCGGTCGACGATTTCGTGGTCACCTGGTCGCCCAGCCCCACGTCCGCCGGCCACTTGCGAATCGAATCCGCTCGTGGTCGCAAGCAGGGGGACCACGAAGCGTGGCCCAATCGGGAGGAGCAAGCAGCCTGGTATGATGATGTGCCCCTGCATCTCGATTCCTCAGGCGACCCGCAGAAACTTACCATCAGCATGTACCTCTTGGGGCAGGCACAAGCCGGCGAACCGACTGCGGGGAGTTCGAAGCCGTAGGCGCCCGGCGCGTTCTCAGCCTCAGGATCCCCGTCGGCGCCCTCTCCGCGCGCGGCGAAGGAGCACCAGCGAGGGCAGACGTGAAGCCCGCGCCGCCCCACAACCAGGGCATAACGGCGGAAATCGGCCATGCGCAAAGTTGCGGGAAAAACCCATTTCAAACCCATTCGCGCGCCCGCCGATTTCTCGTTTTCATCGGGAAAAACAACGAATCATCGCCCCAAACCCCCGCGCCGATGCGCTTTTTTTCTGACGAAACAAACCCACTCGCTGCGTTTGCACAAACGCCATCGCCCGACCTCTCCCCTCCCCCCCGAGCCTCGCCTTCTCCCCGCCTTGAACACCGGCTCATTGCCCCCCGAGCTTCGCCTCTTCGCCAACCCGAGCACCCCTGCCGCCCCGATCCCTCGCGACGCAGAATCCAGCGGCAGGAGCCTTGACACGCCGATTCGGTGTCTGTAAGGTATCCGCGGTTTCCGGACCGGACTTCAACTGTGAAAGGAGAACGGAGATGGGGAGCAAAGTGCCGACGACGCCCGCGGGGTCTCATACGATTACGCCTTCGATCATCGTCAAGGACGGCAATGCCGCGATCGAGTTTTACAAGAAGGCCTTCGGGGCCGAGGAGGTGATGTGCCTGCGTATGCCCGACGGCGCCGTCATGCACGCGGAGCTGAAGCTCGGCGACTCGGTCTTCATGCTCGGCGGCGAATGGCCCGACCACGGCATGAAGGCCCCGCTGCCCAACCACGCCACGGGCGGACTGCACGTGTACGTGGCGGAGGTGGACAGGGCCTTCCAGCGCGCCGTGGACGCCGGGTGCAAGGCCATCATGCAGCCCGCCGACATGTTCTGGGGCGACCGTTACGGCAAGGTGCTCGACCCGTTCGGTCACCAATGGGGCCTGGCCACGCACATTGAAGACGTCGCGCCCGACGAGTGTGCCCGGCGAGCGGCAAACTGGAAGCCGTAGCTCGCGTGACGACCGGCCCGCTCCGCTCTAGAATGTGAGAAATCACGTGAACGAAGCGGACGCCGCAGCAGAGCCGCGACCGTAAGGGAGCGAGCGCCGCAGCAGAGCCGCGACCGTAAGGGAGCGAGCGCCGCAACAGAGCCGCGACCGTAAGGGAGCGCGCGTTTTGGTTTCCGATCGGGCGCGGTTCCGAGGAGCGCAGCTCTGGCGATCGCAGCTTTTGCACCGGCGCGACTGGGCGATGTGCTGCTCACCGTGTACTGCCGCGTTTCTCCGTCGCTCGGAGATGTTGGGCTTGGGAATGAAGAAGGTCGTCGTCGCCATGAGCGGGGGGGTGGACTCCTCCGTGACTGCCGCCCTGCTCGTCGAGCAGGGTTATGAGGTGGTCGCGTTGTTCATGCGCTTAGGCGCCGCGACCGACGATCGCCGCGCCAGCGCGGCGAGGCCTTCGCATCGCGAGCATCAGGGCTGCTGCAGCGCCGCCGATGCCGCCGACGCGAGGTTCGTCGCCGGCATGTTGGGCGTGCCGTTCTACGCGCTGAACTTTCGCGAGGACTTCGATCGGATCATCGACGCCTTCGCCGACGAGTACGCCGCCGGGCGCACGCCGAACCCGTGCGTCGTGTGCAACAACCAGCTCAAGTTCGGCCGGCTGATCGAGTACGCCGACGCCGTCGGCGCGGAGTTCGTCGCCACCGGGCATTACGCGCGGGTCGAGCAGAGGTCGGGGCGAAACGTCCTGTGCCGAGCGGCCGATGCGGGGAAAGACCAGTCGTATTTCCTGTTCGGCCTGGACCGCCGGGCGCTCGATCGCGTCGTGTTTCCGCTCGGCGACCTGACCAAGGATGAGGTTCGCCGCATCGCACGGGAGCGCGGCTTTCCCAACAGCGACAAGCCGGACTCCGTCGAGATTTGCTTCGTCCCCGGCCGCGATTACGCCAGCGTCGTCCGCCAACGCCGCCCGGAGAGTTTCCGCGAAGGCGACGTGCTTGACCCGGCGGGGCAAGTCATCGGTCGGCATTCGGGCATCCCGGGCTACACCATCGGCCAGCGACGCGGGCTGGGCATCGCCCTCGGCGAGCCGGCCTATGTGACGCGCCTCAACGTGCTCGACAACACCGTCACCTTGGGTCCGCGCCAGGACTTGCTTTCGCGCGGGTTGGTGGCCGACCGCGCCAACTTCCTGATCGACGTGCCCGACGCGTTCCGCGCCGACGTGAAGATCCGCTACCTCCACCGCGCCGCGCCCGCGACCGTGGAGCGCCTCGACGAGTGCCACGTGCGTGTCACCTTCGACGAGCCGCAGTCGGCTGTCACCCCCGGCCAGGCGACCGTCTTTTACGAAGGCGGCGTCGTACTCGGCGGCGCCTGGATCACCGCGGCCGCCGCACCGCCCGCCGGCGCATCCGAAGCCACGCATCGCGCCGCCGCCGAGCGCGCCGCCGAAGCTCTTTCCGTCGCACGCGCCGCTGATGACGGCAGCGCTGACGAAGGCGGCAGCGCCGCTTCGGTCACCGCGCGTTCTTGCCAGGACCTGGCGTGACGCTGCGACGGTCATCGAATGCGCCGCAGGCAGTGAGCCGCCCTCGACTGCTCGTGCTTCACGCCGGCGCGCTGGGCGACCTGATCCTCACTCTGCACTTTCTCCAGAGATCAGGCTTGACCGCCGCATCGGAGACGACGCTCGCGTCGCGTTCGTCTTGGGGGTTGTGGGCCGCGATGCAGGAGTTCGTCGATCATGCGGTCTTGATGGATCGCATCGGATTCCACGCGATCCACGGCGATCCGGCGGCCGTGCCCCCAGCGTTGCGTGAGTTTCTGAACTCGTTTGATCACGTGCTGAGTCTTCTCGGCGGACGGGACGAATCCTTCTCCCAACATCTCGGCGAGATCGTCGGTTGTGACAAGCTGACCTGCATCGACCCGCGTCCCGCCCCGCGCACCTTGGAAGAGGGGACACACATCGTCGAGCAGTGGCTGCAGGACTGGCAAGATGCAAGGTCAAATCTGGAAAGCGCTTCGCCTCAGCCGGCGAACGCAATCGAGCGGCCGCTCCGTCGTGGGCTTGCCAACGCGAATGCAAGTTGCACGGCGTTAGGACCCGAAGTTCCGCACGTGCCGGCGACCTCCGCCTCTTCACCTGCGAAATCTGCGTCATCCGCGGATAAATCTCTTCGCGCCGATCGGCGGAGGGTGGTGCTGCATCCCGGCAGCGGCGGACTGGCCAAGTGCCTGCCGCTCGAAGTGTTGGAACAGGTCGCGTCTGCGATCGCCTCGCAGGGAGATTCCATTCGTTGGATGATCGGGCCTGACGAGATTGAGCGGTTTGGCAAGGGCTTTGCCGATCGGCTCAGGCTGACAGCGCCGCTGGTGTGGGAGGAGAACCCTGACAAAGTCGCTAACGCGCTTCGAGGGGCGTCCGCCTACATCGGCATGGACGCCGGGATGACGCACGTGGCCGCACTGTTGGGAGTGCCGACGCTGGCGATTTTCGGTCCGACCGACCCGCGTGTGTGGCGACCGCTTGGGCCGAGCGTACGCTGCATGCGCTTTCCTGCTGAGGAGGAGGCGCTATGTTCGTGGATCGAGAAACTCTGTGCGGAATTACAGGCGCTGCGCCGACATTAGCAGTCCGCGGCGAATGGCAAACCTCGTCATTCCCGCGCAGACGGGAATCCAGTCTCGTCGCGGAGCGACGAACTACCCCGAATTCCGTCCTTTCCGCACAGGCGGGAATCCAGCAGCGTAGCCGTGCGCCCTGGACCCCCGCCTGCGCGGGGGTGACGATGCGAGTGTCCGGCCTCGAGTTCAGCCACCGCCTGATGAAGTGCGATGCGGCAATCGCGATTCTGTTGGAAACGGTTACATGGCCAGTCGCCGATATACGAAGCCCAGCAGCGCGCTGCCTAGAATGACGGGGATGAGATTCCACTTAAGCCGGGTCAAGACGACGAGCGCCGCCGCGCCGATCAGCACCGCGAACCCATCCACGCCGCCGCCTTCCGGCAGTACGACCTGCACGGCGAACCACACGGCGAGGTTGAGGACGACGCCGACGACGGCGGCGGTGATCGCGGAAAGCGCCGCGCTCAGCGTGGCGCTGCCGCGCAGGCGCTCGATGTACGGCGCGCCGAGAAAGATCCAAAGAAAGCAGGGCGCGAACGTCACCCACGTGGTCATCAGTGCCGCGAGCGTGGCACTCACCAAGGGAGGCGCGGCGCCGGGCTGATGGTAACCGCCGAGGAAGCCGACCCACTGCACCACCATGATGAGCGGTCCAGGCGTCGTCTCCGCCAGCCCCAGCCCGTCCAGCATCTGCGGTCCCGTGAGCCACTCGAAGCGCTCGACCGCCTGCTGCGCGACGTAAGGAAGCACGGCATACGCGCCGCCGAACGTCACCATCGCGGCCTTGCTGAAGAACAGGCCCTCCTTGACGAGAACGTGATCCCATCCGCGCCACCATCCCGCGGCGAGCACCGGCGCCCACCACAGGGCCCCCGCAACCAGAATGACCCGAACGGCCCGACCGATCGAGGGACGCGCATGCTCCGGGGTCTCGTGATGATCGGAAAGGACGGCCCTCTCCGGCGAAGCCGCGCCGTGTCCGCGGATGACCACGAACAAGTCCGGACGTGCGCGCGAGCCGATCAGCCCGATCACGCCCGCGCCGAGAATGATGGCGGGAAACGGAACCCTGAAGAAGTAGATCGCCACGAACGCCAAGCCAGCGAGGCTCCACATGACGCCGTTCTTGATCGCTTTCTTTCCGATGCGCCACACGGCCGACGCCACGACGGCCATGACCGCCGGCTTCAACCCGTAGAAGAGCGATTCCACCGACGCGACCTGCCCGTAGGTGACGTACACGTACGACAATGTCCAGAGGATGAAGATCGCGGGAAGCACGAAGAGCGTTCCCGCCACGATGCCGCCGAGCGTGCGGTGGAGGAGCCATCCGATGTAGATGGCGAGCTGCTGCGCCTCGGGTCCGGGGAGCAACATGCAGTAGTTCAGCGCGTGAAGAAAGCGCGACTCGCTGATCCAGCGCTTCTTCTCGACCAGCTCCTCGTGCATGATGGCGATCTGCCCGGTCGGCCCGCCGAAGCTGATGAATCCGAGCTTGAGCCAGAAGCGCGTGGCCTGGGCCAGGGTGGGGTGCGCGTGCTGGGTCGACTTGGCGTGCGCGGCCGGAGTCGGCACGGCGTGCGCCGATTGCGCGGCGTCGGAGCAGGCGGACCTTGTCGACGAATCCGGCGCCGGCGGGATCATGCGGGGATCATACAGGCCACCGTCGCGCCGTCGACGACGGCACGGCATCGCCGCAAGCGAGGAGGGACCGTCCGGGTTTCCTCTGCCTGTCGCGCCCTTCGCGCCACGTCCGCCGCGGGATGGTGAGCAGCGCCGGCGCTTTGAATTCGAGGCAGCCTGCGGGTATAATGGGCGTGCTGCACGCGTCGTCATCACTTCCGGGGCGTGCAGGTGCGGCTCAGGTGCAGGTCCGCGACGGCTGTGTTGGCCGGCGCCCGCGCGTTGCGAGCGCGCCGCGAGACGTGAACCCCTTTCGCCAAGAGCTTAGTCTCGATTGTGAAGCGGGAGGCGGAGCATGTCACGATTGGGCGGTACTTTGTGGGTGTTGGGTCTGGCGCTCGGGTTCGTGGCTCCCACGTTGCGGGCAGAGGACTGGCCCGGCGTTTTCGATCCTCTTCAGTTGCTTACGCTCAATCTTGAACTCGATGAGCGGGATTGGGACACGATCCGTCACGATCAAACCTACGAGATCGAAGTGCCGGCGATGTTCAACGCCGACGGGGAGAATCCGATTCTCGTCTCCGTCCGCCGTAAATCGGCCACGGGTCTGCCGAACGACAACAACCCGGTCAAGGTCAGCCTCAAGATTGACATCAATGAGTACGTGGACGATCAGCTCTGGCGCGACCTGGCCAAGGTGAGCCTCGAAAACGGCGACGATGTCAACGTTCTGGCCGAAGGCTTGGCGTGGAACCTGCACCGCATGGCCTCCGGACCCGAGGGCTACGGGTACGCCGCCGGATATGCCTCATGGGTGCGCCTCAACGTGAACGGGCAATACGTTGGGCTTTACGTCAACGCTGAGCAACGAGACAAGCAGATGCTCAAGAACCGCGGGATGTACATCTCCGGTCAGACGTGGCTTTACGAGATCGACGACGTAGGCAGCTACGAACTGGAAGTTGGAGAGGGCAGCAGCCCGGCGTTCGACGCCCTGTGTTATCCGCCCTTTCAGCCCAAGCGCCGCAAGTCCGAAGGCGGCTGTCGGACGCCGGATGACGCGACACTTGAAGCCGATTTGACGTACTGGATCGACATGGATGGGATGCTCGCCCTGGGGGCGGTGAACGCCTTCACGGCCAACCCTGACGAGCTGATCAACAAGGGCAAGAACTACTTCTTTGCCGACTACCTTCAACTTCAGTGGAAGCGGTCGCATTTTCCCTGGGACCTTGACGCGGTGTTCCGCCAGACCGATTCGCCGATCTACGCCACACGAGTTGGCGGTCGCCGCGTTCGGCAAAGCCCGTACCAGGAGACCATCCTGAATCACCCGACGTTCCGCACGCAGTTCAATCGGATCATGACCGACCTGCTGGACGGACCGATGTCCGAAGGCGAGATCATCGCGTTCTTGAACACGGTCGAGCCGATCATCACTCCCTCCCTCGAAGAGGACTCCAACAACAACCTCAGCGACAGCGTGCCGGAGGCCTTCGACAACCTGCGCGAATGGATTCGGCGGCGCGTGGCCAACGTGCGGCAGCAGGTCGCGGAGAACAACCAGCCCCCGCCGCGCGGGTAGCGGCGGCCGAGTGCGAGCAACGAGGCCGGAACGCCTGCGCGGGTGGTGAACACCATTGACCCTCGCTGGCGCTACGGGTTCCGGGGAGCCGTCCCTCGCTGGCGCTACGGGTTCGGAACCCGCAGCGCGAGCAAGGGTCTCCCGCGCGCCGGCTTGCTCCGGTTCCTCCTCGAATGCAGAATGGCGCCGTTCGGGGGAGCATCGAGGTGAATCCGGAAGGAGCCATCATGTCGCACGGTCGAATTGCAATGTCCCTGGGGTTTCTGTTGATCGCGGTCCCGGCGCCCCTCGCGATGGGGGAGGACTGGCCTAACTTCCGCGGTCCGCGCTTCGACGGCAAGAGCGTGGAAACCGGGCTGAAGCTCGCCTGGGCAGAGCCGATTCCGATGCTCTGGGAGCAGAAACTCGGACCGGCGTACAGCTCGTTCGCCGTGGTGGGCGACCGCGTTTACACGTGCGGTCAACTTGAAAAGCAGCAGACGCTGGTGTGTCTTGATGCCGCAACCGGGGCCGTGAAGTGGCAGTTCCCGATCGAGAAGGAGTGGGTGCAGAACACGTGGGACGGCCCACGCGCCACGCCGACGGTTCATGAGGGCAAGGTGTACGTGGTCGGCGCGCATGGGCGTCTCGTCTGCGTCAGTGCGGAGGACGGCAAGCTTGTCTGGGAAAAGCAGTTCAACCACGTGCCGCAGTGGGGATATGCCGGCTCGGTGCTGATCGAGGGGAACCTGGCCGTCACCTCGGGCGGCAAGGACCAGGGCGCGCTGCTCGCGCTGGACAAAGGCACGGGCAACGAAGTCTGGAAAACAGGCGATGACCCGGCGGGCTACGCGACGCCGTACCCGTTCACGTTCGGGGGCAAGCGGTACATCGTGAGCATGTCCGGCGTCTCCGCGATGATCGTCGAGGCCGCCACCGGCAAGTTGGCCTTGCACATGCCGTGGAAGACGGCCTACGACGTCAACGCGGCCTCACCGATCTTTCATGAAGGGCACCTGTTCCTCTCATCCGGTTACGACACCGGGTGCGGCGTGTTCAAGCTCGCAGCGACAGGGGATGGGCTTCAAGCGAACGAGCTGTGGCGCAGCAAGGTGCTGCTCAACAAGTTTCAGACGTGCCTCCTGCATGAAGGCAAGCTCTATGGCAGCGACCAGAACTCACTGGCGTGCGTGGACTTCATGACCGGCAAGGAAGATTGGCGGATGCGCGGGCTGAAAGACGGCACGCTGATTCTGGTTGAGGGTCACCTGCTGTTCCTCGGCTCGGATGGAACGCTGAAGATCGCCAAGGCGTCGGCCGAGAAGTTCGACCCGGCCACGAGCGCGCAGGTGCTGGCCGCGCGGTGCTGGACGGTGTCGGTTCTGCAGAATGGCCGGCTGTTTGCGCGCGACAATGTGGACCGGGTGGTCTGCTTCGACTTGAAGGCGAAGTGAGCGGGGTCAGAGGTTCAGCCGCCCGGCGGTCATGATGTAGGGCGCGCTATGCCCGCCGGGTGCTGAGGAAACGTTGGCGGTGGGCATAGCCCGCCTTACGAGGACGCAGGCACGCACCGCTAGCTGATCTGGGAGCGACGCTTGTTTCGCGCGGTGCTCGGCGTTGCAGAGGCTCTCCCCCTGCCCCCTCCCGGGGGGAGGGGGGAATGAGGCGTCCGTCTGAACGGGTGAAAAAATCCAGCCGGACCGCGAAGGGTGGTGCTTGACGGGGGGTGTCCGGGGGGTAAACTGCCCGGTCTTTAGCGAATCTGGAACGAAGCGAGATCGGAGCGCAGGGAACATGCCCGCGGGCAGACAAAAATCGTATCTGGCGAAGCCGGCCGAGGTCAGCCGTGAATGGCTGCACGTGGACGCCGAGGGGAGGGTGCTTGGTAGGTTGGCGGTGGACATCGCCAACGTGCTGATGGGCAAGCACAAGCCCACCTACACGGCGCATGTGGACACGGGCGATTTCGTCGTGGTGACCAACGCTCACAAGTTCAAGCTCACCGGCCGCAAGGCGGACGAAATGCATTACGATCGCTACACCTATCATTACGGCGGCGGCCGCTCGACGAGTTTCCGCGAGATGATGGCGCGGCATCCCGATCGCGTCATCCGCTTCGCGGTGCAGCGCATGCTGCCGAAGACGGCGATGGGCGACCGGATGCTCAAGAAGCTCAAGGTGTACGCGTCGGATACGCACCCACACATGAATCATGACTTGAAGCCTTGGCGGTCCTGAAAAGCGTCCCGCTGCGACTCTTGCGGGAGGACCATGCTCATCCCGAAGAGCTGCGGGACAAGAGGCGGGCACAGCCCGACCTACGAGTGGGCTTGGCTCACGAGGGGTAGTATGAAGCGCCGTGATAGACGGCGCGGCGGGATCAAACCCTGACAACGAAGCAGGCCCTGATAGCGAAGGAAGGAGATACGGCACGGTGGCGATGGATTTTAAGAAGCGTGGTGATCGTCGTGACGGTCGTCGCGGGCGGGATTTCGATTCAGATCGTTCCGGTCCTCCGCCGGTGGTGGAGCACGTGCCGGTTCCGGTGCCGGCCTTCAACGGCGCCGCGTTCGACGCGGCCAAGAAATACGGCTATGTCTGGGGCACGGGGCGTCGCAAGACGTCGGTCGCCCAGGTTCGCGTCCGTCCCGGCACGGGGGCGGTGAAGATCAACGGGCGCGAGGTGGATGAGTATTTCCACGTCGAGCGCGATCGCCGCGCTGTGTGGCTGCCGCTGGAAGTCACCGAGACCAAGAAGCACCTGGACGTGTTCATCAGCGTTGACGGCGGCGGGACCACCGGGCAGGCCGGCGCCATCCTCCTCGGCATCTCCCGGGCGCTGCGCAACGGCAACATGGAGTATGAGCCGCTGCTGCGCGACAAGGGGCTGCTGACGCGGGATTCGCGTAAAGTGGAGCGCAAGAAGTACGGGCGCCCAGGCGCGCGGAAGCGGTTCCAGTTTTCCAAGCGCTAGGCGGCAGTGGCCGGCGGTCGGAACTACCGCGGCGCAGTTCAGGATGTATTCGTCTTGGGAGGGGAATAACCCTCCCCCGGCCCCTCCCTTTCAGGGAGGGGGGAACGCGACAGCTTGGGGAATCCAGGGCAGGCCTCGCGTCTGCCCTTTTCCATTTGAGGGTCATCCATGAAGACGCCTTCGATGTTGCATGACATTCGGGTCTCGCGTCGGCGGTTTGTGCAGTCCGCCGCCATGGGGGCCGGGCTGGCGCTGAGTCGTCCGGGGTGGGCGCAGGACGCAGCGCCGGAGGCAGCGGCGGCGCCGGCGGAAAAGGTCGACGAGCTGCGCGTGGCGATCATCGGCCCCGGCAGTCAGGGGCGCAACCTCGTCACCAACTGCCTGAAAATCCCAGGCATTCGTTTCGCCGCCGTGTGCGACATCTGGCCTTATCATCAGAAATACTGCGCCAACCTCCTGAAGAAATACGACCAGGAGGTCGGCGTCTATGCCGACTATCAGGAGATGCTCTCGAAGGAGAAGGATCTCGACGCGGTGATCGTGGCGACGCCGGATTGGATGCACGCGGAGCAGTCCATTGCGTGCATGAAGGCCGGACTTCACGTGTACTGCGAAAAGGAAATGTCGAACACCATCGAGAGCGCCCGGCAGATGGTGCAGACCGCGCGGGAGACGAAGAGGCTGCTTCAGATCGGGCATCAGCGGCGCAGCAACCCGCGCTACTGGCACGCGATCAAGCTGATTGAGAAGGACAAGGTGCTGGGCCGCATCACGCATTTCTACGGGCAGTGGAACCGCGGCAAGCGGTATGAGATCGGCTGGCCGGACGGGCAGAACCTCGGTGAGGGCGAGCTGAAGAAATACGGCTACGACACGATGGAGCGGTTTCGCAACTGGCGCTGGTGCCGCAAGTTCTCCGGCGGAGCGCTGGCGGACCTCGGCTCGCACCAGATCGACGTGTTCAACTGGATCCTCAAGACGCCGCCAAAGTCGGTGCTCGCGGCCGGCGGCGCGGATTATTACAAGAACAGTGAATGGTACGACCACGTCATGGCGATTTATGAGTACGACGTGGCGGGCAGCACGGTGCGCGGCGTGTACCAGGTTCTGAACACGACGAGCTTCGGCAATTTCTATGAAGTGTTCATGGGCGATGAAGGCTCGATCGAAATGTCGGAGGACACGCGGCGCGGGCAGATGCTCCGCGAGCCGGAGGCCAAGCGCCGCGAATGGGAGGACATGTCCGAGAAGATCGAGAGCATGGGCCGCGACGCCATCGAGCTGAAGATCGGAGAGACGCTCGCGCCGGACGGGACCAAGGACGCGGAAGGGCAGCGCCTGCTCGAGGAGAGCAAGAAGCCGGTGCATCAGCTTCATCTGGAGAACTTCTTCGGCGCCATCCGCAACGGCACGCCGCTGTCCTGCCCGCCGGAAGTGGGCTTCGAGACGTGCGTGTCGGTGCTCATGGCCAACGACGCCGTGGCCAGCGGCGCGCGGCTGAACTTCAAGCCGGAGATGTTCAAGGCGTGACGCGCGTTGGCGCGGGCGCCTTGCGCGGTCCTTGTCCAGCACGGTCGATCCGCGCGTCCGGGTTCAGTCGAGGGTTCTCGGGTGGCGCTGAGTGCTGCAGAGGCTGCCCCTTAGCGGTCGCCGCGCGGTCAGGCAGGCCCAGGCCTCCTGCGATCGCATGACATGCCAAGTAAGCGATTGAAACGCGCCATTGCGATGGACGCCGCCAGGCTGCTGTACGAGCGGCAGGAGACGGAGGTCCATAAGGCGAGGCTGCGCGCGGCCGTAATGAACGGCGTGCATCCGAAGCGCCGGCCGCGGGATCTTCCTTCCGGGCGGGAGATCCGCGAATGCGTGGACGAGATCACGCTGCAGCGTGAGGGGGACGCCCAGCCCGCCAACGCCCGCGAACGCCACCTCGCTGCGCTAAAGCTCATGTGGCTGCTGGAACGGTTTGATCCGCTGTGGCTCCGGGCCGCGGACGAAGCGGGGCGGGACTCCTCGCCGGTCGAGCTGGAGCTTGTCGCGGCGAGCGCCGAGGACGTGAGGTCGGTGCTCGACGCAGAGCGGTTTCCCTACGTCGTGGAGGGATCGGGCGAGGATGCGGCGGACGCCGATGAACCGCGCGACGACGCTACGAGCGACGATGCCCCGCGCGACGAAACCACGGGCGGCGATGCCGTGGATGGTGGCGCATCATACGCTGATGAACCGCGCGGCGCGGCGTCTCCCGACAGCCAGCCATCCGGAGTCGAGCCGCGCGCCGGGGGGGGGGCGGCATTCCGGTTCCACCTTCGCTCGGCGCGGGGGCATGTGCTTGAGTTCCGGCTTGTGGTTCGTGCCGATCGAGGGATCTTGCGCGGGGACCAGCCTGACGCCGGATCGAGCGTCGGCGGCGAACCGTCCCCGGCCTCGATGAACCTGCCGCAGGTCGAGTCGTGGGTGTCGCTGCAATACCCCGACGCGAACCTCATCGAGTTGCGCGGCGGGGAGGAGACCTGGGCCGATCCGTACATCGTGTTCGAGCTTCTGCTTGGGCGGCTCGAAGGGGTCAAGCAGAAGGCGGAGTACCACCCGGAAGGCGACGCGCTGTATCACAGCCTGCAGGCGTTCGATCTCGCGCGGGAGCAGTTTCCGTACGACGAGGAGTTCCTTCAGGCGGCGCTGCTGCACGACGTGGGCAAGGGGATTGATCCGAGCCGGCACATCGAGGCGGCGCTGGAGGCGCTGCGCGGTCTGATCTCGCCGCGCACGGCGTTTCTCATCGAGTTTCACAGCGCGGCCCGGCACCTGCGGGAGGGCACGCTGACGGGGCGGCTTCGCCAGCACCTGCTGGACAGCGAATGGCACGAGGATCTGATGGCCCTGCTGGAAATCGACGACGCGGCCCGGCGACCGGGCGCGGCGGCGCCCACGGTGGCCGAGGCGATCGGCTATCTGCGGTCGCTGAACGAGTGGTAGGCCGGCCTGCAGAGGCGGATGCCTGCACCAAACCCCGACCGCGATGGTATAATCTGACACCGGGCGACGGTCCGAGTGCCCGGAATCTTTCGCGGAGGCAGCCATGTTCACTTACGGCGTACAGCGGGCGGCGGCGTTTGCGGTGATGGCGATGCTGCTGGGGGGCTATTCGTTCAACAGCGCGGCGGCCCAGGAATCGGGGCAGACTGCCGCCCCGTCTGATGCGAAGAAGGCCGTGGGCGAGCCGCGCCTGCCGGGTGCGGTCCGCCCCGAGGTTTCGGGGCAGGATCCGCTCATGTCGCCGTATGACGACGAGCGCCCGGAGCGCGATCTGCCGCCCGGGCTGCGGCGCGACTTTCAACGACCCGATCCGCATCTGCCTTTCGGCTACCGCAACAGCCCGCCCGTGGCGCGCTATTACCAGTGGGGGGGCCGGCCCTATGGACACTCGGCCACCAATCGGTACCCGAACCAGGACTACTCCTACGACTACGGCTATGGCGCGTACTGGCGCGGATTGGATGATTCTGACCCGTATCTCTATGAGCGCGCGTATCGCCAGGGCGTGACCGACGGGCGGCGCTTCGAGCAGTATGAGCGCGAGGCGGAGCTGGGGCTGAAGTCTTATCTCGACGCGATGGAGGCGGGGCAGGCCGCCTTTGCCGAGGGGGAGTACGGCAAGGCGTCGCAGTTGTACATCCTGGCCGCGCGGATGAGCCAGGGCGACCCGGCCAGCCGGGTGTGCGCGGGCAACTCGTTGATCGCGCTGGGCCGGTACGATGAAGCGGCGCAGATCCTCCGCCGGGCGTTCGAGCTTCAGCCGAAGTTGGCATACCTGCCGCTGGATATTCGGGGTGAGTATCACAAGGCCGGGGACTTCGAACTGCACGTCACTGCGCTGACCCGTGCGGCTGAGGCGTCGCTCGCGCCGCGCGGGCCCGAGGGAGTCGAACCCATCTCGAATACCTCTCAGCAAGATGCGAGACCAGAGAGCACGTCCCCAGATGGCACGTCCCCAGATGGCACGTCCCCACTCGGCGCGACATCCGAGCAAGCGGGTCAGCCTGCAACGCGCGCCAAGCTCACGCTGGACATGACCCCAACCGACGTGAGCAGCGCGGACGCAGGCGACCGTGCCTCGGCCGACCCGGCGGATTTGTGGGCTTTGGTCGGCTATGTGAATCTGTTCAGCTCGCGTCCCGCTGAAGCGAAAGCCGCGCTGGACCGCGCGCGGAAGCTGCGCCCCGACGACGGCTGGATCCGCACGCTGCACGATGCGGCGCGGGCGACCACTCCGGCGCGGTAGGGGTCGCCGCATGGTGCGTAGAATCAAGTTGGCAGCCTGTTTGGCGCTGGGCTTCCTGCTGACCACATTGATGCTCGCTTCGCACACCGAGCCTGTGCGCGGGGGAGGAGCGATAAGAGGTCGATGGGTGGAGGCTCAATGCGGCTATGGAACGGTGAAGCTATACTTGCTCTCACCCGATTCTCCCCATGTCGTCGAGCTAATCCAGGCGGCGCAGCGCCTGCCTCGACAACTCCACATGCTCGGCGGATCACCGAAGTACTTGCCTTACGTTGTTTGGGAGCCCTATTGCGACGCAGGTGTAGAGCCTCACTGGTTGAGGCTGGAATACCACGTGTCTATTTGCATCTGGGCTACTGGCGGGCAGAGCAAACTTCTCACCTCGACAACTTCCGCCGCTGACACATCGGACCCCTATAGCATTATTACAGGGGGCCGGGCGGCCCGCGCTGAGTTTCCGATTTGGCCGTTGATTGTTGGCTGTGCCGTCTATCCAGTTCTATCCGCCGTTGCAGCCGCCCGGAAACGATTTCGCGCCCGACGTGGTTGCTGCGCCCATTGCGGGTACAACCTCACCGGGCTACCGGAGCCAAGATGCCCGGAATGTGGGACGAAGTTCGTTCCTCGCGTGCTGAGGCAGGAAAAGGCGGGCCATGGTGCGAACTGAGGATGAGCCGGGTACGCCTGCGCCGGCGGATCATGCCCAGACCGGCGGTCGGAAGAGAATGCCGTGCCAGCGGTTTCTTGCGGCGTGCATGGCGCTGACCGTCGCGAGCCTCCTCCTGATGGCCGTGGCGTGGCAGAGCGAGCGAACCGGCGGGTTTGGAATAGGGTCGGCGTGGACGCAGGCCAGAGTTCACAGGGGCGAGGTCGAGCTGTGGTGCATCGAGCTTGAGGACTCGCGGGTCGCGGACGTGCTCCGGAAGATAGAGGATTTCAAGGGCTTCGCCGGTTATTTCAAGCAAGCCACATTCGAGAGCGCGTCGCGCGTCTCGAAATCAGCCGGCAACCCTATTGGTTCATGGACGCAGGACTACTCGACGATGACTTCCCTGATATTGCTTTTTGGCAGCCGCCGTCTCCGCGTCCGGCCATAGCATTTGTCCGACGTTCAGCTCGGCTGTTTATCGTCGGGGCCAGCGGCCAGCCTCTCGGTGACGTTCCGCCGTCCCTTCGGTCGGTAGAGACCAATGTGGACTCTGGTTCCAGTCCACCTCAGTTCCAATCCGACTCCGCCCTTACGTGTTACCATTTGAGGCTGCCCTTGTGGCTTCCGGCGCTGGTTGGGTTTGGCCTGCGATTCATCACCTTGGGGGCTTTGCGACTGCGCCAATGGCGGCGGCGGAAGCGCGGTTCTTGTCTCAACTGTGGCTACAACCTCACGGGGCTTCCGGAGCCAAGATGCCCGGAGTGCGGGACGATGTTTGATCCCGGCATGCGCGCCGTTCCGAGAGGTGGTTGAACGGGATACGGTTAGATCAGCGCGGTGTCGGTCGAAGCTGCTCATCCGGGACGATCATCGCTTTGCCTGCGGCTGTAGCGCACTGGGACACAGGCGCGGCGACCACGACGAGACGCCCGCCATGCGAACGTCGAGATTGACGACGTGCTCCGCAAGCGATACGTGTCGGGCGGGGAGGATGTCTCTGAACGGCGGGATCACACTTGGCGCGCTGCGCCGGATGAAGTTGGCGTGCGCAAGAAAACGGGATTCCACCACGGGCCATAAAATCGTCAGCCGACCCAGGACGACTCAGCACGAAACACGTTCGGACGTGTGATCTCTTGCCCTTGGACGCCGCCATGCGTGGGGGCAGGCGGAGTGAGGTAAGACCTTCTGCGGTTCCCATTGTGCTCCCCAGCGCAAAACCGAGTGCCCATCACCCCCGGATCGAGGCCGGATGCAGGAGTTCTGCCTGCTCCGGGGTGACAATGGAGGTGAACCGGGAAGGGTTCCAGGTCATGGACCGATGCCGACTAAAGTCCTTGACGGCCTTCTACGATTGTAGTAATAAACAGACTTGCGTAGAGGCAGCCGAATGGAGTTCGCCATGAGCTCGACGCTCGTACCTGATCTTGGGCCGCTGGAGCATCACCTGCTCCGCATTGTGTGGCGCATCAGCTCCGTCTCGGCGCGGGATGTGCTCGACGCACATAACCGCAGTGCGGACAAGGTGTTAGCATACACGACGGTGATGACGCTTCTGACGCGAATGGTGGAGAAGGGGGCGCTGACGGTGGATCGAAGCCGGCAGCCGTTTCTGTTCACCGCGGCGATCTCGCGCGAGCAGATGCTGGCGCAGCGCGTGCGTGACTTCGTGGACCAGTTCTTTGACGGTCAAAGCACGGAGCTTGCTTTGAAGCTCGTCGAGGAGTCGCCCATCTCCGCCGAATCCCTCCGCAGGCTCGAGGAGATTCTCATGCAGCATCGGCGGAACTCTCCGTCCGCGCCCGAGAGCTCTTCCGCGGCCCCAAACCCTTCCGCCCCCTCGTCGGGAACTTCATGTGACGCTGATCAGGAGGAGCGATCATGACCGCGGCCGCGCTGTACGACCTCATTCTGCGTTACGGCGGTCTGACGCTGCTCCACGCCACCGTGCTGGCGGCGCTGACGTGGGGCGTATGCCGATTCGCGCTGAAGCAGGCACGACCCGCGCTCTGTGCGGCGCTATGGACGATCGTCCTGCTGAAGTTCGTCATCCCGCCGGTGCTGCCGGGGGAGATGGCGCTGAGCGGTTGGCTGGCGAAAGCGCCGTCCGCCGCGGAGCGGGCCGTCGGCGTGGAGTTCCCGGGCGAGTTTGACTGGGCGGGGAGCGCTGAGACGGTGGGCGCGTCGCCTGCATGGGACTCCGCCGCGCGAGGGACTTTCGCGGGCACGCGCTTGAGCCGCGTTTCGTGGCGCGGCGCGATCGGACTTCTGTATCTCATCGGTCTGGCGGCCGTGACGTTGCGATGGATAAGGCATCGCCTGTGCCTGGCTCGGCTGATTCGGTCATGGCCGGTGGCGGACGATCGGACGATGGAAGACATCGCGTCGCTGGCGCATCGCGTGGGGTTGATGTCCGTGCCGCGTGTGCGGATGACGCGCGAGGCGATCAGCCCGTTCATCAGCGGCTTCGCCTCGCCCACGCTGATCCTGCCCGTGGACGTGCTCGCCGCGGTTTCGGCGCGGGAGCGCGACGCTCTCATTCTGCACGAGCTGGCGCATCTTCGTCGCGGCGATCTGCTGATCCGCGGCGTGGAGAACTTCGTCCGGCTGGCGTTCTATTTCTGGCCGCCGGTGGGATGGGTATGTCGTCAGATCGAGCGTTTTTCAGAGATGGCATGCGACCAGTGGGCGGTGCTGGCCGCGCGCGTGTCGCCGGATGTTTATGCGAATTCTCTGCTGAAGGTGGTTCGATGCTGCACCGCCAGGCCTGTGCCTGCCGGTGCGACCCTGGCTTTCGCCCGTCGAGGGCGGTTATTGGAGGAACGATTCCACATGATTCTCGAAAAAACCTGCAAGACGCCGCGATACTCGTGGCTTGCGACCGCGGCGGTGATCGCCTGGGCCGGCTTCGCGCTGACCGGCGGCGCTGTCGCTCAGGATGCACCCGAAAAGCGGCCGCCGGCGCAGCCCGCCCAGAACCCGCCGCCGGCGCGGCCCAACGTGGACATGGATCAGCCGGTGCTTCCCGAGCGCGCCAAGGCGCTGATGGAGCAGTACGGAGGAGAGGGCATTGACGCCAACAGCGACGGCACGCTGACGCGGCGCGAGGTGTTCGAGTTCTACAAGAAGAAGGGGCTGCCGCTTCCGGGTCGTCCGGGCGGCGCCGGCGGCGGCGAGTCGGACCGGCCTGCGCCGGGGCGGTTCGGTCCGGGTCGTCCGGGGCCCGGCGGACCGGCGGATGTGCTGGAGCTGTTCGAGCGATTCCTGCGGATCGAGTCGGGCAAGATTTCGCGCGAGCGCATTCTCACGGCCACGCCGCGCGCGGACGCGGATCACGACGGCAAGCTCAGCGACGAGGAGTTCGCCAAGGCGCTGGACTTCGCCCACGAGATGGCCGTGAAGCGGCTTCTGGAAGCGCAGCCCGCCACCGACAAGGACGGCGACGGCAAGCTCTCCGACGAGGAACTCGCCGAGTTCAAGGCGTCCACGCTGGAGCGCGTGGGGCAGCGCATCCTCACGTCGAACAAGGACGCGGACAAGGACGGAGACGGCAAGCTCTCGGAGGACGAGTTCTTGTTGTTCCGCGAGGCGCAGGCGCTCAAGCAGCGCGAGGAGATGCTGCAGCGTCATCCGGAAACTGACACGGACAAGGACGGCAAGCTGAGTGAAGAGGAGTTTCGCGCGGCGGAGCAGAGGATGCGCGACGCGGCCGGCCGAGGTCGTCCCGGCGGCGCGCCGGGCGCAGGTCCGCAGCGCCCCCTGCCCGGCGAGTTGAAGAAGGACGCGCCGGAATCGAGCGAGCCGTCGGCGCCGAAGCCGTAGGGCGCCGTTGTCGAGGGGGAGGCTGAGCGGCGGATCGGCTTCGCAGCCGGACCCGTGTGCGGCGCGTGAGTGAACTCCCGTAGCTTTGCGGCCACGGCCTGGCGAGTACGCCAGACCGTGCCACCCACTTGCGAGGTCTGTCCGCAGGGGAAGACCGCTTCCTCACGGGCGCGGCTCTGATCTGGCGCGGCTCTGATCTGGCGCGGCTCAGATCGGGCGCGGTTCTGATTTGGCGCATCGCGGCGCGAATCAGGCCCGCATTAGAACCGGCTAAGGCGGGCAACCGGCGCAGGCCTGCATTCATGAAGCAAACGGCGTGGACTTTGCACGCTGAATCTGGTGTTTTCAGAATCGTTGTGAACGGAACAAAAGGAGGTTGAGCAGATGAAGAGGACGATCCGAGGGTTGGCGGCCGTCGCGCTGACCGTTGGCCTGTGGACCGCGTTGGACGCACAGGCACAAGTGCGCTTCCGCGGGGTCATCACGGAGGTGGGCGATCATGGCGTTGCCCTGCACACGGACCGGGGCGATGTTCGCGTGTGGGTGACGGAGCACACGCGGATCATCCGCGACGGGATTCTGGTTCGGCTGCCCGCGCTTCAGCCCGGGGACCGGGCCGCGGTCTCGGCGGAGGAAACCGATCGCGGACTGGTCGCGCTGACGATCAACGCGCGCAGCGAGAACCCGAATGTCTTCGGGGTGCGCGGCGTGGTGGCGGAAGTGGGGGATGCTGTGGTGGTGCTGCGAACGCGACGCGGACCGCTGGAAATCCACGTCACCGACCACACCGAGATCTTCCGCAACGGCGAGCGCGTGCGGCTGCCGGCGCTGCAGGTCGGCGACCATGCACGGGCGCTGGTTGAGCGCACGGACCGCGGGCTGCTCGGGATTTCGATTCAGGCGTTCGGCGAGGGCGTCTTCGTGATGGAGGGCGTCGTGGCCGGTGTGGGGGAGGGCGTGCTGCTCCTGCATACGCGCCGGGGCGACGCGGAGATTCACGTGACGGCGGAAACGGAAGTGTATCGCAACGGCGAGCGCGTGCGGCTGGCGGCGCTGCAGCGCGGCGATCTCGCGCGGGCGATCGTGCAGCGGACCGACCGGGGTCTGCTCGGCATCCGCATTGACGCGCACGGCGAATAACGGGGCTGGATTCCCGCCTGCGCGGGAATGACGGACTTCGATTTCCGCATCCGCGGGAATGACGGGCGTTTCCACTCGTCCAGATGGAAGCTCGTTGCAGGGAAACCGGGTGGCACGGTCTGGCGTACTCGCCAGGCCGTGACGAGCGGGGCAAAACCACGGCCAACGGAGTACCGTTGACCGTGCCACCCGCCGTATCACCCGCCGTGTCACCCGCGATCTTGAACCGGTACGTCTTCACATTGTCGAGGCATCCACAGCGGATAACCTGCAAACGCAACCGGCCCGCGCCTTGCTCGGCGCGGGCCGGTTTGTTTGTGCATCAGAGATTGGCAAACACCTCGCGCGTCGTTGCCGACGCCCATGATGATCGCCTCCGCTTTCCGCCGACTACGGGCAGCTCACCGGAACCGACGCACAGTTGGCCGGATTCTTGAGCGAGACCGTGTGATTGCCGCTGAAGCAGCACTGGCTGAACGGCGCGCGGTCCGCGTTGATGGTGAGGACGAGGTCCATCGTGCCGTCAATGGTGACGGTGACGGTTTCGCCGTTGTGCGAGGAGTCCGTCATGATGACCTTGCCCTTGATCGTGCCGTTGCTGCGGCAGCTTGCCCGCAGGCGCTTCACATCCGCGCAGGGCACGCCGCCGCCGCCGCCCGGGCAGACGGCATCGCGCGCGGCCTTGAAGTCGGCGTTCGTGTGCTTGGTGCCGTAGTTCGGGCAGCCGCCCGTGCTGCAGTGCGTCACGATTCCGATGAGCTTGCCGCCGGCGAGCAGGCCCGAGCCGCTGTTGCCGCCGCGCACGTCGTTGCTGTACTCGTAGTGCGTGCCGGAGCGAACGCTGATCGAGCCGGTGGACAACTGCTGCGTCTGGCTGCGCGTGCAGGTCGTGTCCACCCCGAAGCCGTAGATCTCCGCCGCCTGACCCACGTTGGCATCCGCGGCCGCCAGTTGCATGAAAACGCCGTAGCGGTCGAACGGCTTCTGGCCGTTGGCGTTGACGCTGGTGGTCGTCACCCACCAGTCGGCGCCCACGCCGGCGTTTCTTGACTGGCCTCCGCCGGAGATCGGGAATTGATCCGCGGCCGGCGGGTTGTTCGTCGAGCAGTTTCCGTTGGAAGCGGGGACGCGGAACTGAATGACGCCGCCGGAACGGCAGTGGCCCGCGGAGACGACGCAACTGTCTGTGTTCCAGATGGACCCCGAGCAGCCGACGCTCATGATGCGTCCCGACCAGTCCTGCGAGGACGCGGCGCGGTCGTCGCCGTTGCAGATGCCGCATTGGCCGTTGCCGCCGGTGCCGGCGTCGCTGGACGATTTCGCCGCTTCCACATGGCTGAGCACGAGGCGGTTGCCCGTCGTCTGCGGCGCGGCGTACAGGTCGAGGATCAGGGTGTTGCCGTTGAAGTAAGCGGTGCTGTTGGACCACTCATTGAGGAGATATCCGTCCAGGGCCTGGTCGTCCATGTCGAACGCCGAGGTGACGCGGATGAAGCTGCCCTCCGGCAGGCTGGACTGCGAGAAGTGCAGGCGCATGGAGACGTAGTCCGCCAGCGTAATGGTCTCGGACCAGACGATGACGTGCTCATCGCTGAGGTTGTCCAGCAACCCCGAGTCCAGAGAATACGGCACCTCATCGTGCGGCAGCGGCGCCGGCAGCGTGTTGAAATCCCCGTCCTGAGCTTTGACCACCCCCGCGCCCCATGCCAGTGCCAGGCATGTCAGCGCGCCAACATAGACCTTCATCCTCATCTTGCACCTCTCCTCAAAAAAAGGAACAAAAAAAACCGGGAGGGGAAACAAGACGCCGCCCCCCAGCGGCGTCACACCGGCCCATGCGACCCGGGTGAATGATACACGATTCAACCGGTCCGGGTCAATGCTCCACGTTGGCGGGGCCGCACACCCACAGGGCAACCCCATTCTGATCTCACGCCAGGGCGGCATGGTCTGGCGTACTCGCCTGGCCATGAAGTTCGGGTGGCATGGTCTGGCGTACTCGCCCGACCATGATCTTCGGGTGGCGCGCTCTGGCGTGCTCGCCAGGCCGGGGCGCCGTGCGGCGGTCGATGGACCAACCCATGCCCGCGCTCCAAGTCGTGCGGGCCGGGGGGATACGGTCTGCTGCCCGCAGGCCTTTCCATCCCCGCGACTCCGTCGGCGGAGTCGTCCGCCTTCGCGCGGGCCGTCGCAGCGGATACAACCGGGCCGATCCGCAGGGAGAACCGCATGTCCAGCAGCCGATACCGCCCGGTCGTTCTGATCGTTCGCGATGGATGGGGGGCCAACCCGTATCCGCAGTGGAACCACGCCAACGCCGTGCACCTCGCCCGAAAACCCGTGGACGACCGCCTGATGGGCACGTATCCGCATGCGCTGATCAAGACCAGCGGGCGCGATGTGGGGCTGCCGGACGGCACGATGGGCAACAGCGAGGTGGGGCATCAGAACATCGGCGCGGGGCGCATCGTCGAGCAGGAGATCATGCGCATTACCGGACGGATCGAGGACGGCACATTTTTCAAGAACCCCGTTCTGGTCGGAGCTTTCGAGCATGCCGCGCGGTCGGGCGGGAGCGTCCACCTGATGGGCCTGTGCAGCAATGGGCAGGTGCATTCCGACCTCGATCACCTGTACGCGTTGATGGAGATGAGCGTTCGATTGCAGTTCCCCGGAGAGCGCATGCGAATCCACGCCTTTACCGACGGACGCGACACGCCGCCCAACAGCGGGCTGGGCTTCATTCGCGCCCTCGACGAGAAGTGCCAGGCGCTTGGCATCCATCCGGTGGCCAGCGTGTGCGGGCGCTACTGGGCGATGGACCGCGATCATCGGTGGGACCGTGTGCGGACAGCATACGACATGCTGACGGGATTCTCCCCTTCCGCTCGGGACGGGGCGATGGGGAAGTCTGATGCGTCCTCCCTTCGCGACGTGGCCGAAGGGAGAGCCTGCCCTCGATTCAGTTCCGCGGCCGGGGCGATCCAGCACTACTACGACAACCCGTCCAGCGATTCGATGAAAGGCGACGAGTTTATTCCGCCTTCCATCGTGTTTCCTGGCCGCGGCCGTGAGGGAGCGGATCCCGGCCAGCCGGGCGCCCAATATCCCTTCGCGCTGGATGTGGAAGCCATGCCTGGTCGCATCCGCAACGGCGACAGCGTCATCTTCTTCAACTATCGCGGCGACCGCCCGCGCGAGTTGGTGCAAGCGTTCACGTTCGACGAGTTCCCCTTCCAGGGCGTGGACAAGACGGGTCAAAAGAAACGCATGGGGTTTGACCGCGGGCCTTGCAATGGCGGCAGCAAGTTCGACCTCTACTTCGCCACCATGACCGAATATGAGAAGGGACTGCCCGTGCGCGTCGCCTTCCCCAAGCCCGAGAAGCTCAAGCACATCTTTGGCGAGGTTGTCTCGCGCCTCGGGCTTCGCCAGTTCCGCTGCGCCGAGACGGAGAAGTATCCGCACGTCACGTTCTTCTTCAACGACTACCGCGACGAGCCGTTCGCCGGTGAGGAGCGGCAGATGGTGCAGTCCCCGCGCGACGTGGCCACCTACGACCAGAAGCCCGAGATGTCGGCGCAGGAGGTCACGCGCGTCATGCTCGAGCGCATCGCCGCGGGCACGGACGACGCGATGATCCTCAACTTCGCCAACCCGGACATGGTCGGCCACACCGGCAGCCTCCCGGCGGCGATCCGCGCGGTGGAAGTCGTGGACGAATGTGTGGGCCGGATTGTGGACGCGGTGCTGGCGCGCGGCGGCGCGCTGATCGTCACGGCCGATCATGGCAACTGCGAGCAGATGATCGACCCCGCCACCGGCGGTCCGCACACGGCGCACACGACGTACCCGGTGGAGTGCATCGTGGTAGGCGAAGGCCTGGAGCGGACCGGCGCGTGCGGCCCCGGTGGGCAACCGTCCGGCGGCGCGGGCCTGCGCGAAGGGGGTCGCCTCGCGGACATCGCGCCGACGTTGCTGGAGTTGATGGGGGTGGAGAAGCCGGGGGAAATGACGGGAGAGTCACTGCTTTGGCGGCCCTGATACAGAGGGTGGCATGCTCTCGCTGTACTCAGCGTGAGCATGTTGTCGTGCGAGCAGGGTCTTGCAGCATTATTCGTTTTTGTGCGGCGGAATTCCCGGGCTGGGTGGCATGCTCACACTGAGTACAGCGAGAGCATGCCACCCGATCACATGCTTAACGCGAATGGCGAGGCGAAGGCGGTGTAGGCCGTGCGAGCGGAGGTGCTTGCCATGTGCCGAAGTTTCGCCTTGTGAAAGACTCCGTGATATCCCGCGCTTGCATCGCCTCGCACCCGTTGCTACGACTCGGCCTCCGTCAGGTTACTCCGAGGGCACCTTCGGCACGCGGGTTTGACCGCGATTGAAAGACCTGATGCAAGTGCAAGAGGAACCGCAGATGAACGCAGATGGACGCGGATTTGAGGATGGTCACGGCAAGTCCAGCATCAGCGTTAATCCGCGTGCATCTGCGGTTGATGATCCTGGGGCCAGGACATAAGGAACCGCGGATGAACGCAGATGAACGCAGATTTGCAGACGGGCATGGTGAACTCAACATCAGCGTTTATCCGCGTGCATCTGCGGTTGACGACCTCAACGCGGTCAGCGAGAAGATCATCGGCTGCGCGTATGAGGTTGCCAACGGGCTGGGGGCGGGGTTTCTTGAGAAAGTGCACGAGAACGCGCTGCGCCACGAACTTCGCCGAACGGGGCTTGCCGTGCTTCAGCAGCACCTGGACATTGGCAATTCAAGAAGTACATCGCATAATTGAACACCACGTTGGGAGCACCATGCTCACGCTGAGTACAGCGAGAGCATGCCACCCGCCGCCTGGACCTTGGCAGTTCAAGAACGGCATCGCATGATTGAACATCACCCCTGGGAGCTGCATGCTCACGCTGAGTACAGCGGGAGCATGCCACACGCCGCAATTGCTTGACATTCTTACTTTGGCTCGACGCATGGGGCGGGTGAATCATGGGGCGGTTGGGCCGGCTTCGGCCGGTTGCAACGGTGAGCTTCCACGATGCTCAGCGCAAGGTCGGCGCGTCAAGCGCCGCCAGGGCCCGCGCAGACTGGTTCGCCCGGCGGCAAGTTCATGCCGCAGACCGTTTCGGCGCTGATCTCACCGCGTTGCAACTTCCTCACGAGCACGGCTCCTCTGTGAGGTTTCGTTCTCGTCGAGGGGTCGCCCCCTCGTGTCCCGACAGTTCGCGGTTTCTCATTCTCCATGCGAGCCGCTTCCTCAAGCGGATAGCCCAAGTGGGTGGGTGAGCAGGGCTGCGGCCGGGATTACGGGAAACTGCAAGCGGACGCGATAAAGGTCGAACTGGCGCGCGTCCCAACCCAGGCGCTCAAAAGCGTATCCCATCATCCGGGCGTAGTGGGGGACACCCGGCGAGCCCATGACGTCCGGACCACAGCCCAGGTACTGGACGCTTTCGTGCATCGGAAGCCGATCCGACTCCTCATAGTGCGCGTCCAGCTCGGCGGCGAACAGCTCGCTGAACAAGGCGAGCTTCGGCGCGATTCGACCGAATACCTCCCGGCGAATCACCAGATCGAAGATCAAGGCCTCGCACGGCGTTCGCATGCGTGCTCTGACCACGAACAGCCAGTCGCGTTCTCCGCGATAGCGCGGACCGGCGCCGCGCACAAGCTCGCCGATCATGCAGGTGTGGGAAGCCGTGTTGCCGACGGGAGCCTCCGTCAGCTCGTATTCGACCGAGCCGCGAGGCCCACTGACCCGGCGATAGCGGGGCAACGGTTGTGAGCAGAACTCGCTCAACAGCGGCAGTTCGTCCGCCTCGGGTTCGTGCGGCAGACCGCGATCCAGCGGTTCCCGTACGAACGAGGTTCGCAGCTCCCCGACATCATTCACGCTGTACAAGCGGGCGATACGCCAGGGGACGTTCGGGCGAATCCGACGCAGGCCGACGTACCCGCGGATGATGGCCACATCGAGCCTCCCGGTATCCGCGGAGCAGTTCACCAGATAGGTGTCAACCTGCGTTTCGGCCTGCACCCCCCAGAGGTAACTGTTCGCGTGAAACGCCTGCTTCCGATGCTCCAGATCAGCTCGCGCGGGCTGATCCTTGACGTGCCCGGCCAGCATCATGCTGAACGACTTGCGATCGCCGGCATGGACCTGCATTAAAACGCGATAATCCTGAAAGGCTTTTCGGGCCAACTCGATGGGCTCGCGGGATCCCGTGCAGCGAGAGGCCGCCCGCAGGAAGATGTTGACCCCGCTCGCGCCAGGAACGAATCGGGCCGCGGCGAACGGATCTGTGCCCTCGATGAATTTGGTGATCTTCCAGGCCAGCGTTCGGTCGATGTTGAGCGCCTCCGCAAGCTGCGGGCCGGTCGAAAGCCGTGAACAGGGCAACGCGTCCACCACGGCCGCAAAGGCGCTGCGCAATCGGCCGATCACCTGGGCACCCTCGGTCGCAAAAGAGATGTCAGCGTCGGTTCCGGTCACCACTTTGGACACGAGATTCAGCATACGGCCGGCGTCGATTGATGTCAATAACACTGTCTTGGAATCTTGATAAACACTGTACCGACCGATGGTTAGACAACCCTGAACAGATTTCTGAATACATTTCCAACAACAGCTTGACGCCCAAAGGATTTTCGCATAGTATGGTCCCATCCTCGTATTCAGTGGGTAAACCGAATCTCATGGGCAACGGGGATTCAATTCGATGTCGGCACGCCTGCGGAATCGCCGTGCGCACGTCGCGCACGGGGCTGGCGCGGCCGCCTGGGGTCAAACGGACGGAGGAATCGGAAATGAGGCACGAAGGCAGGAGAGCACCGAACGAGCGGGCTGGCTTGGCTGGCCGCATTGCCGCGACCGTGTGTGCGACGTTGGTCTCGATCGCATCGGCGGCCATTATTGAAACCGTCGGCGTCGGCAATGTCGGCAACCCGCCCGACACCACCGGCTTCGGCGCCGTGAGCTACGCGTACGACATCGGCAAGTACGAGGTGACCGCGGGGCAGTACGCCGAATTCCTCAACGCCGTCGCCGCCACGGACACGTACCAGCTCTACGACACGAGGATGTGGTCGAGCGGTTTCGGGTGCAAGATCGAGCGCATCGGCGACTCCGGAGGCTACACCTATAGCGTGGCTTCCGACCGGGCCGACCGCCCCGTGAACCTTGTGAGCTGGGGCGACGCGGCGCGGTTTGCCAACTGGTTGCACAACGGCCAACCGAGTGGACCTCAGGATCCAAGCACCACCGAGGACGGTTCATACTTTGTCAACGGCGCCATGACCAACGCGGAACTGGCGGCCATCGTGCGCAAGCCCGATGCCACATGGGTCATTCCGACCGTGGATGAATGGTACAAGGCCGCCTATCACGAGAACGACGGCGTGACGGGCAACTATTTCGAATTTCCGACCCGCGACGACGCCACGCCGAGCAATGACCTGGTCGACCCCGATCCCGGCAACAACGCCACGTTCAACGACAACGGCTGGACGATCGGCAGCCCGTACTACCGGACGGAGGCGGGCGAGCACGAGAACTCCGAAAGCCCCTACGGAACGTTCGATCAGGGTGGCAACATCTACGAGTGGAACGAGACGCTCGTGCATCCCGGGCAGACGGACGATCGCGGCTTGTGGGGTGGCAGTTTCAACGATGGTGTCGACATCCTGCGCGCCTCGCGCACGTTCGTCGGCAGCCTGCCCGACCAGAACAACCTCCTCGTGGGATTCCGGGTTGCCCGACTTTCTTCCGAACCGCCCTGCGGGCCTGACGCCACGCTGTTTGCTCGGTGCAGGCGCGGTGGGGCGACGGTTGTCGGAATCCTGAAGCAAGCGACGCCGGGCATCACGGTGACGTTCACGCTGGACGGCGGGGATCCGATCGAGCGCACGGTCACAGTTCGCGGCAAGGCCAAGGCCAAGTACACCGACCGGGCCCCCGGCGCGCACACTGTGCAGGCATGTGAGCTGGAGGCGGGGTGTTGAGAACGCGGCTGCGGACCAGGAGCCGAACGGCGCAGGTTTGGAATCGCCGTGTTTGCGCGGCGAAGCCGGCGATTCCGCAATTGCCGGTGTGCGGGCCGTCTCCATTCACTTCGTCTGCCGCTGAATACCAAAGCCGGCAGTCTTGGCCCCCGTGATGAAAGGCGGCCCTCGTCATTCCCGCGCAGGCGGGGATCCAGCCGGTGGTTTCCCAGAGGCGCGAATCCAGCGGTTTTACGGGGTGGGCTGCCCCATAAGCGTTAACTTAATTGTGGTGCGTTGAGGATTATCGTGGTATGGTTGGGGCATGGAAGCCACGGAAGGTTTGATACCGGCGGACGAATGGAACCTGTTGAAGCGTTATTTTCCGCCGGGCTGGGAGGCTGCG
>CAZGJA010000096.1:0-16282 GCA_964526695.1 uncultured Phycisphaeraceae bacterium | reverse complement strand
AGACCGACGTAAACCTGGTCCTCCAAGCCGCTCCTGTTATCATGTCCCATGTCCGTTGCTCCTTTCTAAGCCAAAGGACTCCTCGAGCCGGTGTAAGGTACCGGCCCGAGCAACGGACGCTCATCCCCATCTATTCACGTGTTTCCCCTTCGGGGAAGGGATCAGTCGGCGCCTCCCAAGATCAGTCGGCGACTGCACGGCTCGGTTGGCGTGGACGCATCGGTCGGCGCAGCCACCAATCGGTCGGCGCTTGCACGAATCTGTCGGCGGCCGCAGGGCGTGGGCGGGGGCGCTATGGATGTTCATGGGTATCCCGTCGGTTGCTTGTGCCGCTGGCACCGGGCAGACCCGCGGCTTGCGTTTCGATACATGTCGATGACCTTCCTCTGCTTGGGAATCCCGCTGCCCTTCCCTCCAGGGCTGGCTTGCCAAGACCAATCGCTGGACCCCGTGCAGCGTGGGCCATTCTGCGCGGGCTGCGCGAAACTCCGCGCAACCGTGCAGCTTGGGAACGGGACGGTGAGGGATTCTCAATTGTGGAATGTGGATCGCACGGCGGCAGCGTCGTTTCGGCTGCCGGGGCGGGGCAAGCCGGCCTGCGGGCGGTTTGGTATATAACATGCTAGGAGTATATTGAGTTCGTAGAACCGATCCTTGACAAGGGGACAGCAGAAGCAAGGTTCGGATTCAAGCGGTGCAACATCGACGGTGCGTCCGATAGAGCTTGACGCACGCCGGACCGCCTGAATCCGAGTCCTTGTCCGAACGGCGCCCGGCGGCTCCAGTGCCTTCCGATTTCCCATCTCCGGCCCGAACGAGGAAGGACGCCGCCGGCGCTTTTTTTTACTTTTGTCCCGAAACGTCCAACGGGCATCGCCCACGCCCCGCTTCGATTCCCTGACGCCCCACATCAACCACAGATGCTGCGCCTCGGCGCCAAAACCCTGCGCATCCAGATTGAACCGCATAAGGCGCCAAGTAGAACCGCAGAACGTCTTACCCGATTCTGCCTACGCCCATTGATGATTGGCTTCGATCGCCGCCGATCCCAAGCTTGAACTTGCATCGTGCTGAGTCGTCCCGGGCCGGGGTCAGCCGGCCGGTTCGTGCCACCGCCTTGAGGCGGTGGGGGACGGACCGCCGGCGCGCCGCCAGCCGGGCTTCAGCCGGCTTGCGCTGTGCGGAGGGAAAGTCCGGCTGAAGCCGGCTCGACCGATGCCCGAAGCGCTCCCCCCACCCGCTCAAGCGGGTGGCAAGAGCTGGTCGGCTGAAGCCGACCTTGTCCCCGCTGCCGCGTGAATCGATCCGCACCCCGCACTCCGCACTCCGCTTTCCGGTTCCCCCGCTCCCCCGCGGACTCGACTCGGGTAGGATGCCCGCCATGTACAAGTGGTTCCTCGTCGGGCGCTATCTTCGGACGAAGCTCATCGCGTTCTTCGCGATCTGCGCGGTGACGCTGTGCGTGGCGATGATGCTCGTCGTGCTCAGCGTCATGGGCGGGTTCCTCGACATGGTGAAGGAGCGGTCACGCGGGCTGCTCTCGGACATCATCGTGGACAACGGCTCCTTGCAGGGGTTTCCGTACTACGAGGAGTTCATCACGCACGTCCGCAAGCACGCGCCCGACGTTCTGCGCGATGCCACGCCCGTCGTCCAGAACTACGGCATACTGCGGTCCCCGCGCAGCTACTTCACGAAGCCGGTGCGTATCGTCGGCATTCGCCTCGACGAGTACGGCAAGGTCAACACGTTCGACAAAGGGCTTTTCTTTAACGGCACCTACCCCGGCACGACGCACCTGGGCGAGCAGCAGCAACCGATCGCCGGCGCCGGCGAGGCGGGCCGCTTCGACCGGCTGCCGCCCGAGTATGAAGAGGCCAACCGGCGCTGGCGCGAGTCGAACCCGGATTCCGATGAGCTTGAGAAGTACCTCAAGCAGCCGTTCGTCGTGCTGCGCGGCGCGGGAGAGCGCGTGTTCGCCAGCCCGATGGATCTAGAGGAATGGAGCGACCTGTCGAAGGAGCCGGACCTGACGCCCCGATATGAGGGGGATCCTCACCGCGGCATCATCATCGGCGTGGACATCCTGCACGAGCGCCAGCAGGACGGCACGTACCTTCGCTATTTCAAAAAGGGCGAACTGCTCACGCTCACGGCGCTGCCGATCTCCGAGAGAGGCTCGGTGGGCACGGGTCTCGACGCGCGCACGGAGCTGGTCCGATACGCCGATGACTCACGCACCGGCGTCTTCGAGATCGACGAAATCTGCGTGTACGTGGATTTCGACTGGATCCAGAAACTCCTCGACATGCACCGGTTCGAGTACGAGGACGGCACGTTTCAAAAGGCGCGGGCGTCGCAGGTTCTCATTCGCCTTCAACCCGGCGTCGACGACAACGAGGGACGCCGGCGGCTTACCGACTTGTGGAACGAGTTTCGCGCCGGACTGGCGCTGGAACCGGGTTCGCCCGAGGCCGAGATGCTCACGTCCGTGCGCATCCAGACGTGGGAGGACATGCAGGCGCGGTTCATCGCCGCGGTCGAGAAGGAGAAGAACCTCGTCACCGTCCTCTTCGGCGTGGTCATGCTCGTGGCCGTGGTTCTCGTCGGGCTGGTCTTCTGGATGATCGTGGAGAAGAAAACGAAGGACATCGGCATTCTCAAGTCGATGGGCGCGTCGAGCGAAGGGATCGCGGGCATCTTCGTGACGTACGCGGTGGCGATCGGGCTGCTCGGCGCGGTGCTGGGCTCGTCGCTGGGCGGGGTGTTCGTCTTCTACATCAACGAGATTCAGGACTGGCTGGCGAGCCTCAACCCGAGCCTTCGCGTCTGGAGCCCGGACGTGTACACGTTCGACCGCATCCCCAACGTGGTGAAGCAGGCGGACGTGATCTGGATCAGCATCGGCGCGGTTTTCGCCTCGATCCTCGGAGCGCTGATCCCGGCGATCCACGCCAGCGCGGTGTGGCCGGTGAAGGCGTTGCGGTATGAGTAGGGGTCGGGGTTCGGGGATTTCGGACTTCGGATTTGGGATCGACGGCTTGGCTCGGCTGATGTGCCTGCGTCATCGCGGCCGGGCCGAGCAGCGCAACTCTCCATTCCCGCCCAAGTCGGACTTGATCCCTTCATTCGCGCGCAGGCGGGAATCCAGGGGTCCGGCGGCGCCGCACGGACCCCCGCAGTCATTGTCACACCCGGCCATGCAGATACTCGTGCAGGTACTCGATGGTGTGCGCCTGCTGCGCGCTCTCCGCGGCCAGGATGTCGCCGATCGAAACGATGCCGTAAAGCTGCCCGTCTTCGACGACCGGCAGATGGCGGATCTTCCGGGCGGTCATGACCGAGCGGCATTCGGACAGCGGCGTCGCGCGGCGGCAGCAGGCCATCGGCGCGGTCATGACCTCGCCGACGCGCGTGGTGCCGGGCGGAAGCTGCGCGGCCACGATGCGGTTGAGCACGTCGCGCTCGGTGAAGATGCCCACGGCGCGATCGCCTTCGGTAACGACCAGCGCGCCGATGCGCCGCTGGTTCATGAGGCGCGCCGCCTGAAGGACGGATTCTTCGCGCGTAATCGTGGCGACGTCCGCGCCCTTGCGTTCCAGAACACTCTGAACGGTCGGCATGTGGCAATCTCCCGGGAGACAGGCTCGGGAAGCGCCGGCGTCGAGACGACGCAAATGCCCGAGACGACGTGAATCAACCGGCCTGCGCGCCATCCCGCGGAGGCCGCAGCCGCTTGTCGCCAAACGTGCCCCTACGGCGCCCGGAGCGACAGGCAGTCATCTGAGTATTCTACCCACGCAAACTCGTTTGGAAACTGCATCCCGCGTTCTTAACGCGAGTGCGCTTTCGGCGGCGGAGTGGGCCCGCCGGGCTTGGACGCAACCGTGGATGAATCCCTACAAGGTAGATCCGGCGTGTCGAGTTTGTGATTTCATTCACAAAGGTCGCGCATCCTTCCGCGCTTCGCAACGACGCCCTCAATGTGAACACATGGGCAAGCCCATGAACTTCAAATCAGGATGGCGATGGCGATGCCAACCACGAAGGCCAGGTGCGCCCGGAGCCGTTGACGCCTCACCGCCCCCGCGAAAGTCGAACGCAGCACGGCCGGCAGTTGCGGGAAAGGGCGGCGCAGGTCGAACAGCTTCACGGCCATCTCCACGACAAACGCCCACTGAGCAACCTCGAACAATCCCGGCGAGAGCCACGCCGAGCCGACCAGCAGCATGGGCAATCCCCAGTCGATGAGCAATTCCGACGACGAGCGCGGCGAGCCGTATTCGCGGTTCAGTAGCACGACGGCAACGACCACCAGCGCGACAACGCCTCCGGCGCCACTCAAAAGGCTCAAGGGGCAGGGCAGAGCCGTGGCGATCGAGAGTCCGACCAGCCATACGCCACGCCAGAAGACGGCCTGATAGGCGCTCATGACCATCAGCGCCGCCCGCTGGGCCAGATCCCGCAGCGCGGGCACGTCGAATCCAAAACCGCACTCCGGACACCGCTCCTCCGGAATGCCGCGCAGGTCGTAGCCGCACTGTGGGCAATGCAGCTCGATGTCGAGCGGGATCATGCGCCGACTCGGCGGCTTGATGACCATGGGGTTACGTTACGTGGAACCCGGTCTGCAAGCGAGGCACTGAGTCTCCCGTTGGCTCCAGTTGCCGGGCTTTGACGCTGTCGCAAAACCGTAGCGCGACCGTGAGGGAGCAGGTGTTTCCGAACAACTCCGTGGGTTTTGAAACAGCGTGTTTGGATTCGCATGAACTCACGATCATGCAGGGAAATCGAAGGGATCTCTTGTGCCCCGGAGAGCCTCGGTTTTTTTCGATCGTGCGCTGCGGCAAATCTCTGGCGTGGGCGTGGGCCACTGCCTTCGGCGGGGGAGAATACCCTTTCGTTCAGGGTGACATCGAAAGAATCCCAAGCTCAAAGGGACGGATGAATCTCGAAGATGACGTGCGCGCACCGCGCGGCCCGGGAGCCGGCCATCCAAGACTGCGCCGTCCGACGCGACTTCCCCCTGCCATGAATGGCTGTGCGGTTCTCGGATGCCTCTCCGGGGCACACCGGCGCGCCGCATCGCAACCTCAAGACAACGAAAACGCAGTGCGCCGGAGTCGAATGGAGACTCAGATTGCGGAACAATCGTGTGGGGTCGCAGGGCTGACGGGTTGCCCACTCGCCACGGCCTGTTCCCGCCTGCGCGGGAATGACGGAGTACGCCAGACCGTGCCGCCCTGACTCCAAGCCGGAATGCCACCCTGGTTCCAGGCCAGCATGGCACGCTTGTTCCAGGTCAGAATGCCACCCTGATCCCAAGCCAAAATGCGGCTGTCCCGCGACCCCGCGCGGCCCCGCGACGATCGCCTTTTCATCCTCCCGAACTGCCCTACAATGCCTCCCCCTGCCGGTCGATGAAGAGTGCGGGGGCGGAGTCCATGAAAACCATGAAGACCTTTGTCGTGTATTTCAGGTACCATGTCTCGGGGGAGAAGAACCCCGGGCCGGTCCGCCATTACAAGCTCCAAGCCGAGGACTCTCGCTGTGCCGAGGAGTTGCTGCGCCGGATGGCGAATTACCAGGGGCTTCAGGTTCTGCAGATTGAGCAGGTGTAGGCTCGCGCGGCGGGCTCGCGCGGATGCTTGCGGAGCATCTCGAAGGCTCTCCCCCGGCCCCTCCCAAGGGGAGGGGGGAAGGCGGGAGTCAGGGCGGAAGCCCTCCCCCGGCCCCTCCCGGGGGGAGGGGGGGAAACGGCAGTCATGGAAACGCGACGGCAGAAAATCGAGCGGATGCTGGCGGCCGAGCCGGGCGACGTCTTTCTGAACTTCGGACTGGCGATGGAGCTGACGAAAGAGAAGGCCTTCGACGCCGCCTTGACGAGCTTCGATCGCGTCATCTCCCTCGATGCCGATTACACCGCCGCCTACCACCACAAGGCCGCGACGCTTTCCGCATTGAGCCGATATGACGAGGCCCGTGCGACGATCGACGCGGGGATCCAGGCCGCCCGCCGCATCGGCAACGGCCACGCGGAAAGCGAGCTTAACGACTTGCTCCTGGCGATGCCGTGATGGCTCCGCCGCCTGGCCACGCGCCGCAATAGAGCGGCAGGCGCGAGCCTGCCGACAGGCGGGTCAGCAGCGGCCACCGAGCTTGTGCGCGGTGGGCTGACCACGGTCAGGCGAGTACGCCAGACCGTGCCACACGCCGCCGCGCGAGTGTCCACGCCAACCGTGGCATTCCCCCCGCCCATCGCATTGCCAACTCCCGGTCGCGCGGGTTGAATGCCGCTTCGAGGCAGCATGGGCGAACCAACGACTCGCTACACCTTTGATCGCGTCGTGCGGATGGTGCTGACGGCACTCGGCGCGGTCTCGTGCTTCCTGCTCGTGCGATACCTCGCCGACGTGCTCATTCCCTTCGCGGCCGCGGCGATCCTCGCCTACGTGCTCAATCCGCTCGTGACCCTTCTTGCCACACGAGTGCGGCGCCGATTCGTAGCCGTGCTGCTGACGCTCGCAGGAATCGGCATCGTCCTCTTCGGATTGTCCGTCGCGGCCGCCAGCCTGGCGGTGCGCCAGACACGAGCCTTCTCGACGACGATCCGGGCAATGTCCGACTCGTACAAGGCGGTGCTCCAGGAGACGCTCGCGGCGCCGACCCCTTCCGCATCGACGCAGGAAGCGGAGGGTGCTCCGCAGCTCGATGACGGGGATTCACGACCGTGGTTTCCGCTTGTCAGCGAGGCGTGGGGGGCGTTTTCAGAGTTATCGGCGAAAGCGGTGAACGATCAGGCCGCAAGTCCGGACGGCGCCCCCCCCACCGTCGGTGAGGAAGACCGCGGCACCAGCGCGCCCGCGCCGCCCCTGGATGCCTCAGAGCGGTACCGCCGGTTCTGGAAACGGCTGTCCAGCACGCGGTTGTTCACCGCGATTCACGACTTGATGCCCGAGAAATTCGAATTCTCACATTGGGCGCTGACCCAGGCGAAGGGGCTGCTCCAGGGCGGATGGGTGGCGCTCACCTCCGGGATCAGTGCCATCGTCGTGGCCACGACGTACCTCGTGCTGGCCGCCGTGTTCCTCTTCTTCCTGCTGCTGGATTATCCGGCCTACGTGCAGATGGGGCGGGATTACCTTCCGCCCGATTATCGCGAGGAGATTCTCAGCTTCCTGCACGAATTCGACTTTGTGCTGCGTCGATATCTGCGGGGGCAGTTCGTCGTGGCGATGCTCACGGGGATGATCCTCGCGCTGGGCTTCTCGATCATCGGGCTGCCGCTGGCGATTCCGATGGGGCTGCTGGTCGGCGCGCTGAACATGGTCCCGTATTTGCAATCGATCGCGCTGCCGCCGATGCTGTTCCTCGCGCTGATGCGGCCCTTCGAGCATCCCGGCACGACGCTGCTGGGGTCGATCGTCCTAGTCCTGCTCGTTTTCGCTGTTACGCAGGTGATACAGGACACGATCCTGACCCCCCGCATCATGGGCCGAGCGACCGGGCTTAAGCCGGTTGCGATTCTGCTGGGGGTGTTCATCTGGGGTAAGCTGCTGGGGATGTTGGGTCTGCTGCTGGCGATTCCGCTGACGTCGCTGGGGATCGCCTACTATCGGCGCGTCGTGTTGCGTCATGGACAGGAAGCAACGCGACCGTCCGCGGTCGGTCCTGCCTGACGGGAGATTAGCATCATGAGACTGCTTTGCGCTTGCATGGGAATGAGTCTTTTCTGCGCTCCGTCCTACGCCTCTCCGCCAGAGACGGGTGCCGTCGCCAAGGCCTTGCTGAAGGTTGGTGATCCCGCGCCGCCCATCTCCGTTCAGGAGTGGGTGACCCACAGCCCCGTCGAACTGGCGGCCGGCAAGGGCAAGGAGTGCTACGCCATCTGGTTCTGGCAGCCGGGCGACCTGGGCAGCACTCAGCTCACGCCGCGCCTGACGATCCTGCAGAATCGTTACGCCGACAAGGGGCTGAAGATCGTGGGCGTCGTCACCGAAAGTGAGACGAACACCATCGAGGCCGTCCGCAAGTTCGTGACGGACATGGGTCCCAAGGTGGGCTGGACGGCCGCCTACGACAAGGCCAAGGAAACATGGATGGCGTGGATGGTGGCGTCGCTGAAGCCCGGCGAGGGTCCGTCGCTGCCGAAGGTGTTCCTGGTGGATCGCAAGGGCATCATCGTCTGGATCGGCACGCCGGCGGACCCCGATTTTGAAGACATCATCATCGACGTGGTGGACGACGCGCACAGCATCGCCAGATGGGAGAAGGTCGTCGAACTCTGGAGCGCGATGGGCGGCTACATGAACCGCCGCGAGTTCGACAAGGCGCAGGCCCAGCTCGACGAGGTGCTCCGCGTGTATCCGGCCAGCTCCAAGGCGATCAACGCCAAGGTTTTCATCTACACGCAGCAGATGCGCGACTGGGCGGCAATGCGCGCCTGGGCCCAGAACTACCTCGCCGCTTACTCAAAAGACGCGCGCACCATGCACCGCCTCGCCACCGCCCTCAGTCGCCCGGCCGTGCAGGGGGAGCTGGCCGAACGGGATCCGCTCACCGCTTTTCGCGCCGCGCGCATCGCGTATGAATCAGGCAAGAACACCGGCCTGCTCGGCGACCTCGCCCCGCTCTACGCTCGCAGCCTCAAGGAGATCGGCGCGGTCAAGCAGGCCGTGGACGTGCTGACCGACGCCTGCAATCGCATCCAGGGATTCGAGCGCGATCAACTCGCCGCGGAACTGGGCTTCTACCAGAAGTGCCTGTCCGCGCAGGCGGAACAGGAGTTGCCCCTCGCCGCGATCATGTCAAAGCTTGCCGAAGCCAAGCCGGCCGAAGCCGCGCCGAACCCGCCGGCGAAAGCCGACGGCGATGCCAAGGACGGCGGAAAGTAAAACGTCACGCACCGCCGCCGCAGCCGCGGTGGCGAGCTATTCGCGGGAGTACAGCCGGTCGTTCGGGGATAGGAACCCGTTGTCAGGCCAGTCCAGAAGCGCTTCATTCTCCGGACGGGCGCCCAACTTGCGGCAGGGCTTCAGTTCCGCGGTCGCATGACCGTCGCTGAAACCGATCAGCGTGGTCTTTGCATGGCGAAACGCCTGCGCGCCGGCGTGAACCGTCCCTTCGGACACGCCTTCATCCAGCGGCGCCCGCATGAACTTGTTCGCGCCCGCGCGATAACCGCCGTCGCCGCACAGCGCCGTGTCCGACGGCCGGCGCAATTGCGCAGTCATGGCCGGCGACTCGTCCATGCCGTGGAACGGTCCTTCGTTCTGCCCGCGGCCGATGTACGTCGTGTTGTAATTGTAGCCGGTGAAGGGATCGCCCAGCGTGAGGTTCGGACCTTCGTACACGGGGCACTGCTGGACCTCGCCGCCGTCGGCGAACTCCCAGATCAGCCCCGCCCGCGCACGACGGTCGCCGGTCCACGGCGTAATCGTGTCCCACGCGACGAATTCGCGATGCCGCTCGTCCACGTACTGCGCGATCGGGAAGCGATCGGCGTAATCGTGGGAGTACGCCGACATCGCCATGCCGATCTGCCGCAGGTTGGACGAGCACTGCACGCTTCTCGCCTGCGCCCGCGCCCGGGAAAACGAGGGCAGCAGCAGCGATATGAGCAGCGCGATGATCGCCACGACGACCAGAACTTCGATCAGGGAGAACGCCTTGGGCGGCTTCAATCCGCATGCGCCGCGAACGGCGCAATCGCACTGGGTGTAGTTAATCACGTTGGCAAGCTACCCGAGAAGATGAGGAACCGAGGCTTCCAAAGGCGAGAAGGGGAATCGCGCCTCTTGGATGGCCCACCGCCGCCCTCCGGAAAAAGACAATGAGCTCGAACAGCGGGAGATCCATGAACATTCTTGGATCAGCCGACCACCCCGTTCCCCGAAGGGGAACCACGTGAATAGCCGTGGGTGAAACCCACGGAGAACGTGCCCCCAACCCGATCCGACCCCAGCGGAGTCGTACCATCAGCTCCCAAAGATACGCCGAGATCTTAACCCATGTCCAACCCCGTTGATCTTGCCAAATGGCACACCGCGCGGTGTGGGTGGCTGGGGGCTTGGCCCCCGGACCCCCAAGGTTTATCGCTTTCAGGCCAGAACAGGGTGGGGGGAGCCGGGCGCCTCGCCGGTGAGGGCGACGCGCCCGTCCATGTCCCGGCGCCGGTGCGAGCGCTCGGGTTGCTCCTCAGCAGAGCCCTGTCCTCTCGACCGACGGCGGCGATTGTCGTTTCCGGATGGTCTGCGTCAATCATGGCTGGACCTCCAGTTCTTGCTCCATGGCCAGATACTCCCGCACCAGCGCCACACTGCAATCGAGCGTGAAGGCCGTCTTCTCCGGCGACATCCCCTGGCGTCGGCCATGTCGCACGCCATCGAACTGGGCCAGGTAACGATCCGCCGCTTCGAGGCTGGGGTAGGTTTCTTTCGCCACGAGGTCCGCCGATTTACCCTCGGCGCAGCGCTTCCAGCAGATGATGCGCTTGTGGGTCAATCCCGTGCCCCCCTCGTGCAGCGTCGCGCGGCGCGGCACGAGCTTTCCCGTTTTCTTTTCATGCCGCACCCACACATGGGAAATCGTCCCGCCATCCCGGCCCATCAGTTCCCACAGATCGCTGCTGGACAACAGCGCCCCTTGCCGATGCGCCTGTTCGCACAGACGCAAGGCCTTGATCCGCAGTCGCTGCGGCGCGGGCGTTCGATCCAAGCGGGCATGAATGTCCTCCGGCGTGCTCAGGTCCAGCACGACGGGCACCCACGTCGTGTCCTGCGTTCGTTGCCGCCAGCGCGGCGGGTCGTCCGTGGCGATCCCCAGCCACAGCGCCTGGCCGTGCCGCAGGTGCTCGACGGGACGCAGATGCGCGCTCACCCCCTCCAGGAGCATCTGGGCGCACCGTTCACGGATGCGCGGCCCGCCGATCCGCGGGAACTGCTCCCCGATCACGTGGGCCAAGGCGTTTTGCAGCGTTTGGGCCAGCAAGGGGCCGTAATGCTTGCGGACGCAGTCCGGCGCGGCGCTCATCGGGAGTTCTCCGTCGCCCCTTTTCTTGCCGGCCCGGCCTGTCCGAGGTGCAGCAACTCCTCCCGGTGATAGGTGAGGTTCTTGTCGCCTTCGCACTGACGCAGCAGCTCCAGGTATTTTTCCACCAGCCCTTTGCCGCGCCGCAGCAGGAAGGCGATCTGTCCGGCCTGCATGCCTTCCTTCGCCCGTGGCGCGCAGCGCGTGAAGGTCGAGAGGTCGTTGGCCACCGCTGCGGGCGAATGACGCATGATCTGGCCGATCTGCGTCGTCGTCTTGCCCTCCAGCGCCAGCCGCACGATCTGCGTCCGATGCGTCAACACCGGACCCCTGTCGTGCACCGTGCTGCGCAGCGGAATCGGGGTCTGCGGATCGGTCTGGCGCAGCGCTTGCAGATCGCGCGAGATCGTACGCGGGCTCACAAAGAAGATGCGATAGGCCAGATCCTCGCGCGTCAGCAGGGCGCCCTGACGGAGGGCCTCCTGGCACAGGTCGGCCAGGCGCGACGGCCGGAACGCGTCCACGCCCTGCTCCTGCAGACAGCGATCATCCGCGCCGCCGCGGTGCACCGTCAGCCGGATCGTGCGCTTCCGGCATTCCGCCACCGGCCTGCCCGCCGGCTCCTCGCCGTCCACGGTTACCCACTTGATCCGCCCCGGCAACGCCCCCGCGTCGCACGCCCCCCACGCGGTGCCGCACACTTCATGCACGACTTCCGGCGCCGACCCCGACCATCACATCATGCGTCTCCAAACCCCAACAGCGCATCAGCGGGCTTCGAGCTATTCGCCTTGCCGATCATCGAAGGCGTAATCGTGTGAGACCCCGCGGGCGTTGTCGGCACTTTGCTTCCCATCTCCGTTCTCCTTTCGCAAGTGAAGTCCGGTCCCGAAACCGCGGATACCTTACAGACACCGAATCGGCCTCTCAAGGCTCCTGCCGCTGGATTCTGCGTCGCGAGGGATCGGGGCGGCAGGGGCGCTCGGGTTGGCGAAGAGGCGAAGCTCGGGGGGGAAGGAGCTGGTGTTCGGGTCGGGGAGATGGCGAGGCTCGAGGGGAAGAGGAGAGGTCGGGCGATGGCGTTTGTGCAAACGCAGCGAGTGGGTTTGTTTCGTCAGAAAAAAAGCGCAACGGCGCTGGGGTTTTGGGCGATGATTCGTTGTTTTTCCCGATGAAAACGAGAAATCGTCGGGCGCGCGAATGGGTTTGAAATGGGTTTTTCCCGCAACTTTGCGCATGGCCGGTTTCCGCCGAATGGGCTTGATACTCAGCGCACAGCGGCCAGGCAGGGTCGCCTGGGCCTCTGGACGTTCCCGGGGCGCGGAATGGGCGCCGGCGGGAATCCCCAGGGTGAGAACGCGCCGGGTGACTACATGAGTTCAGATACCGCGGTTTGGGCGCGCGCGGCGCGTGCGTGCGGCGTCGGCGCATGCTGGGCATGAGAGGACACCTCAGAAGTCGGCACCGCTGATGCGGCTGCGGATCGCAAGCCTGTTCGAAGCGAAAGGCGATGCTGACTTCATGGTGGCTATGGTCTCAGGCGTCCTTCGCGGCGGCCGGGTTGATCTGGACCGCTCAACCGGCCCCCGACTTGTGCGGAGGCGACACGGCAAACGCGCCCTGACGAGGCCCCGACAATCGCTCAACTTTCCCCTTGACGGACACAGACTATGAGCGTATAAGATTGTCCTCCACGGCGGCGCTCGCCGACGTGGGTGCCCTGCCCTTCAAGAGGGCAGGACTCCGATCGAAGCGAAAGACGTGTAAAGCTGGACCGCGGCGGTTCCTCCCGACGGTCGGGCGCCTCCGGCGGTCTGTGTCGCTGTCAGCAGGAGTCTGGGCCTGATGCTATATATATATATATGGCCGTGCGTTCTTGTTCACTCGGCGGGTTCGCCCGGACGCGTCTGAGTCGCCCTCGCCCCTCCTGCCTTCGCCCTCGCCACTTCGCTGTGTTTCCGGTCCTGCCGCGCGGCGGGCCGGTTCTCCTTTCCCTTTTTTTGAAGGAGTTGCGAACATGAAACGTGGTACACTCGTAGGATTAAGAGCAGGGGGCGCGACGCTGTGTGGCGTCGCGGCGGTGGCGGCGGCCGCGGGGCTGCTCGCGGGGGCGGCGCCTCAGCCGACGGCGGGGATGGCGCTGACGGCGGCAGCGGTGGATCCGGCGGTTCGGGTCGAACCGGCGCCGGCGCCAATGATGCGCCTGTCGTACTCGTGGACGGGCAGCGGCGCGACGGATGACTGGAACCTAACCACCAACTGGGCCTCCGCGGGCATTGGTTATCCCAGCAGCTCGGCGGACGACGCGACGTTCAACATCGGCGCCGGTCCGTACTTGGATGCCAGTCGTACCATCGACGATCTGAGTCTTAATAACGCCGACGTGCTCTTCGACGCGTTCGAGAACGACCGGACCCTGACGTGCGACACGGTCACCATCTCGGGCGGCGCGAGCGCGGCCGAGCTCAAGGTGTCCTATCGGGCCGGCGTCGAGACGGACTGAGCCGGGACACGGCATTTGCGGTCCCCTTCGTCCGGGACGCGGACTTTCTTTGCACTCCCGTTTTCAGGAGTTGATCCATGATGGCACGATGGCGTCGCTTGACGATTGCAGTGTTGCTCATCTGTGCGCCGCTCTCCCGCGCGCAGGTCAACCTGCCCCGGGGATTCGAAGTCCTCGACATCGCCGTGGACGACGAATACACCGGGCGTCCCTCGATCAACAACTGCGGACAAATCGTGTTCTCCAAGGCCAATCAGGAGATTCCGCCGTATGACGGGGATCTGTGGTTTTATGATAACGGGCGGCTTGTCCAGATCACTGACGGCGAAGTGTCGGACGACTTCCCGAGGATCAACGACCTCGGCGACATCGGATGGCAGCGTTTCCGATTCTCGGATCGCAGGATGCAGGTCATCATCCTGCGCGACGGCGTCGAGACGGTCGTGGAGGAGGCCGACATCATCGACGGGGTTGCGATCAACAACCTCGGGCACTTGGCATGGTCGCGTTACCGCCCCGGCGGGTGCTATGACACCGATTTCAGTGTGTTTTTCTGGGACGGCGCTGAGGTTCGACAGATCACACCGGACGGACCGTACTTTGAGCAAAGCCCGGCCCTGAATGATTTCGATGAACTCGCGTGGACGCACATGGACGTATGCGCCAGTCCGTGGGAAGGGCGCATTCAGGCCTATTGGGACGGGCAGATCGTCGATCTGCCGTCAGTTTCCAAGCAGGATCAGGTGCCGGACATCAACAACGATCGCCACGCGATTTGGTCTCCACCCGACACGGTTGTTTTGTGGCGCGAGGGTGAGCTCGTTCGCCTGGCCCCGGACGGCACTGGGGGTTCCAGGCTCAGCAATCGAGATGATGTGTTCACCATCATCTGGGACGAGGCTCGTGATGTATGGCGCCCCTGGCTCATCCGGGCAGCGGGTCAACGAGTCCGACCGCACCAGCTTTCGGATGAGGATCGGCGCTGGGGTGTCGGTGACATCAACGACCATGGAGAGTCGGTCTGCAAGTGGAGATTTCCCATCGAACACGGGGGTAATGGCGGAGGTGTACTGTTCCTGCGGCGCATTCGATCGGGCGACGCCGATTTCGACCTCGACATCGACTTGAGCGACGCGCTCCGTTTGACGGAGTGCATGACCGGTCCCGGACGAATGGATGGACTTTGCGAATGCCGCTTCTTGGACATCAGCCATGACGGAGATGTGGACTTGGCGGACTATTCCGCCTTTCAGAACGCATTCAGCCCGGGCTGACGCCCGGCTTGTTGGAAAGGAATTTGGCCATGAGACTTGCGATTATTTTGATTCTTGCGATTGTCGTTGTTCTTGCCCCCGTATGGCTGCCGAACGCGATGGCCTTCGAGAACAGAACTTGGATAAGTACCAACCAAGGCAGCACGAACTGGTTCTCCGCGAGCAATTGGGATGAGAATTCCATACCAACCAGTTCCGACGAAGTCATCATCAACCCCGCCAACCTCGTAGGAGGCGGGGCGATGCCGATCATCAACACCACGGCGCAGGACGCCCACGCCAAGAAACTGACGATCCAGCTCGACGGCTCCGCGCGTGGAACGCTGACGATCACTGCGCAGGCTGTCCTGGTCCTCGGCAACGGAAACGCCCAGACGTCGACCATTCACGGCGACGTCTATCTCGGAACGGACGGCGGCGGCAGCAACTATGGCACACTGAAGATCAACGGGAACCACATCATCCAGGGCGAGGGCGGCACGATCACCATGCGCGATTTCAACAACACCAAGATCCTGGAAAATGACGGCACGGGCGACTATCTGACGCTGCAGTCCAGCACGTCATGCGGGCCCGACGACCGTGACTGCACCGTCCTGATGCACGGCTCGGCGGAGATTCACGTGGGGCTGGACAACCGCGCGTTCGTCGTGTCCGATGACTCCTGCCTGAAGCTCAAAACCGACGCCAAGACCGGCACGAGCGCGGGGTATTGGGAAGTGGAGAACGGGGCCGAGTTCCACGTCGTAACGAACGTCACCGGGGCTTGCGCCTGGCGGATCCTCGACGTGGACGGCGGCCAACTCATCGTCGAGGAGGACGGCTGCGTCAATGCCACCGGTCCGGTCACGATCCATGCCGGAGACCTGCAATGTTATGAGCAGTTCTGCACGACGGGCAAGCTCATCCTGAAGTCGATCTCCAAGGGCGGCGGTCTGTACACCGATCCCAGGATTTACGTCGTCGGCGGAAAGGACGCCAAGTTCGGTTCGCCCGTGACTTGCGGAGCGTGTCCCTAGACGGCGCGGCGCGGTTCCTTGTTGACTGAGGATAGGCGCACGGCGGCCGGGAGCACCGATCCCGACCGCCGCGAGAATCGCTTCCCTGCCCCCCTTCTTCCTGCGCGATGGCCTGGGCGGATTGAAACACGAGCTTCATTATGGAGAACCGCGCTTGCGGAAACCCGACGTGCGCGGACAGGAAGAAGAACATGAGGATCAGCGACGCCGGCGGAGCCTTCGACCGTCGAGGGCGAGCGGCCTGTCTTGCTTGCCCGGCGGTCTGGCGGCGCTTAACGGTTAACGCTGAAGCGTGGTGAACCTCCCTGCTGACCGGATGACCGGATGACCGGATGACCGGATGACCGGATGACCGGATGACCGGAATCTTGCGACGCAACGGGCGGCCTGTATGGGTCACGGGCGGACCTCCTTGGGCGACGAGCGGAATTCAGATTCCTCAACTCATCTAAGACCTA
>CAZGJA010000095.1:0-7725 GCA_964526695.1 uncultured Phycisphaeraceae bacterium | reverse complement strand
TGCAAGAAGCCCATTGCTTTCTCTGCGTCTTCTGCGCCCTCTGCGGATGTACTTCTTCCTCCCGGCTTCGTGCGGGCTTGCCATTGAGCATGAGAACACAAATCCGCCATGCCATCCTACCTCCCCGCATCTGATCCCGACTTCGACGCCTGGCGGACGAACTTCCTGGCGTAGTCCAACAGTCACCGCCCGCAGCTCGGGCTGACGCTGGGCGATCGGATCGGCGTCAACACGCCGGCGTCGATCCGGGACGCCCTGTACGCGGCGCACCGGGCGGAGCGGAATGCGGCGCAGGCGGCCGCGCAGAACAAGGACGCGGCGCGGGCCGTGGTGGAGTCGGCCCGGCGCGCGCTGGTCCAGCGCCTGCAGGCCTCCCCCGATGTGGACGACGCGGAGCTCGCCGCCCTGCGCATCACCGTCCCCAACCGCACGCCCTCCGCAGTGCCCGTGCCGACCCCGCGCCCGGTGGCGCGCATCGACGCGAGCCGGCTTCCCATGCCCGGCCTGCACAGGCCTTTCAACCGCAGATGAACGCAGATGGACGCGGATTTGAGGCGGCGGCGGGCGGGTTGTGTACTCTCCGTTCATCTGCGTTTATCTGCGTTCATCTGCGGTTGATCTTTTTTCCCTCGGCCGGGCCGGAGCTTTGGGGGCGGTTTGTGGCTCAGGCGGTGGGTCATTCGGCGCAGGCGGGCGGGTTCTGCGGGGGTTCCGGGCGGCCTTCGGGCTTGATGGGATGCGCGGCCGGCGGGCTTTGCATGAGGGGAAGGGCTTGGCCGGCCTGAATGCACAGGTTGGGAAACCTGTGCTACAGACACCGGTTGGGAAACCGGTGCCACACCTTGGGGAACCTGAGCCACACGCTGGGGAACCTGAGCCGGACGAGGGGTGAGCTTTCAGGAACGCCGATTGCCGGTTAAGCGGGGTGGAGACGGGGCTGCGTGGCGGGATGGGTCCGTGCTCTCCGGAGCGTTCGCGCGGGCTGAAGCCGCGCGGCTCGATGGCGCGCGGGGGGGTCGGGGCGCGGTTCGTTTCGGCTGAACGCGCTTCCTTCCGGGCGCGGCTCTGTTGGCGGACCGGGGGTGGGGGCAGCACCATGAAGAGGCGGGACGAGGGACGTTCTGGCACGCGCGTCTGACCGGCTGGAAAGCCGGTCCCCCAAAGCCAAGACGGACTGCTTGCGGGACAGGGGCTTGTTCAAAGGGCTGCCGGATGGGCTGGAGGCTCACGATGATCGAGATGACGCTGTACGGGCGCGGCGGGCAGGGCGGGGTGACGCTCGCGAAGCTCATTGCCTCGACGTATTTCAACCGCGGCAAGCACGTGCAGGCGTTCGGGGTTTATGCCGCGGAGCGGTCCGGCGCGCCGCTGCAGGCCTACGTCCGCATCGACGACGCCGAGATCACCAACCACAACCAGGTCCGCACGCCCGATCACGTCATCGTGCTCGACCGCACGCTCATCGCCCCGAACATCCTTGACGGCCTCAAGCCCGACGGCTGGATCATCCTCAACACGCCGCAGCCGCCGGAAGCGTTTACCGAGATGCTGGCCGGGCGGAATGTCGCGGCGCTGGACGCGACGTCGATCGCGGTGGCGCACGGGCTGGGCACGCGGACGGTGCCGATCGTCAATACCACGCTGCTCGGCGCGGTGGCGAAGGTGCTGGGCATGACCACTGCGCCGAACGCGCCCGGGCTGACCACTGCGCCGAACGCGCAGGGGCTCACGTTCAAGGACGTGACCGAAACGCTGGCGCAGTCGAAGTTCGGCGGACCCAATCTCGAGGCCGCGAAGGAGGCGTTTGAGTCGGTGCGCATGGCGAAGCTGCCCGGCACGGCGGCGTCCCCGAAGGCGCGACCGGCCGGCGCGCCGGTGAAGGACATGCTGGACGAAGGCGTGGGCGGGATGCCCGCGATCCGCACCGGCAACTGGGCGACGCGGCAGCCGCAGCGGCATGAGCTTACGCCGCCGTGCAATCATGCGTGTCCGGCGGGCAATGACATTCAAGCGTTCGTGCAGGCGCTGCAGCGCAACGACTCGACCGAGGCGCTGTCGATCCTCCTGGAGACGACCCCCCTGCCGGGCGTGTGCGGGCGCGTCTGCCCCGCGCCGTGCATGGACGCCTGCAATCGCCGCATCTTTGATGAGAGCGTCAACATCCGCGACCTGGAGCGTTACGCGGCGGACCACGGCGAGTGGCCTGCGCCGACGACTCCGGGTCGCGAGGAGCGCGTGGGCGTCGTCGGCTCTGGACCGGCCGGGCTTGCGGCGGCGTATCATCTCGCGCGACTCGGCTATCCGGTGACGCTCTTCGATGCCAACAAGGAACTGGGCGGCGTCCTGCGCACAGGCATTCCCGCGTACCGCCTGCCGCGCGACGTGCTGGACCGCGAGATTCGCCACGTCCTGCGCCACGGCGTGGAGCCGTGTCAGAAGCGCGTCACTCGCGCGGACCTCGTGGAGATGAGCCGGCGCTTCGCCGCGATCTTCATGGCGACGGGGTTGCAAGACGTGCGCGGGCTGGACCTTGGTCCCGAGGCGGACGGTCGGGTGATCGAGGGTCTGGATTTTCTGGATCGCGCGCGGCGCGCGGAGGAGACGGCCAAGGGGCAGGAGGTGATCGTCGTCGGAGGCGGCAACACGGCGATGGACGCGGCGCGGACGGCGCTGCGGCTGGGCGCGCGGCACGTGCGCATCGTGTACCGCCGCTCGCGCGAGGAGATGCCGGCGATCCGCGAGGAGATTGAGGAGGCGCTGGAGGAAGGCGTCGCGCTGGATGAGCTGGTGCAGCCGCTGCGAATCTTCCGCGAAAAGGGTGCGACGATGCTGACCTGCCAGCGGATGAAGCTGGCGGAGCCGGACGCGGATGGACGCCGGCGCAGCGTGCCGCACGTCGGCGAAGACTGCCATTTTGATCTGCGCTGCGACCGGGTGATTCTCGCGCTGGGGCAATCGGCGGACGTGTCGATCCTGCCGGAAGGCGCGGAGGTGCACGAAGGAAAGGCGCTGGTGGGCATGACCAGCTCGCCGGTGTTCTTCGGCGGGGATTTTTCCAACAACGAGGGCACGGTTTCGGCGGCGATCGGCAGCGGTCACCGCGCGGCCTTGCACATTCACCGCACGCTCACGGGGGAGGATCTCTTCCCGACGCCGCCTCCTGTCGCCGGTCCGGAGCAGATCACGATGCACATCTTCGAGCACGCGCCGAAGCATGACGGGCGGTCGATCCCGCCGGCCGCGCGGCGCGTGTCGTTCGAGGAGGTGCGCCGCGGGTTTGTGGACGACCCGGTGTTCCACCCCGCGGAGGACGAGGCCAATCGTTGCTTCAGTTGCGGCGTGTGCAACCTCTGCGACCGTTGCGTTCACTACTGCCCGGAGGGCGTGCTGCTGCGTTGCGGCGAGGAGTTTCATTTCGATTACGGTCAGTGCAAGGGATGCGGCGTGTGCGCGTCGGTGTGCCCGCGCGGCGTGGTGTACATGACGGAATTGTGAGCGAAGGGAGCGAGAACCAAAGGGAATTGTGGCCGGGGGGAAGGATGCGGACGCGATGTTCGCGGATGGTTGGACGACGGGCAGCATGAAGCGGATCGGGATCATCTTGATGGCGACGGGGCTGGGCGTCTGGGTCGCTACGGCGGAGGCGCAGGGACCGCCGGACATTCTCTGGAAGCAGCCCGCGCATGGCGCTCAAGCGAGCGGGTTCGCGTTTTCGCCGGACGGCGCGAAGGTCGCCTCGGGGAGTTACACGCAGGGCATCAAGCTGTGGAAGTCGGGCGACGGCGCGCTGATCCGCACGCTTGCCGGTTACGGTCCGCATGTCTGCTTCTCGCCGGATGGGCGGAAGCTGGCTGCGGCGGGCGGGACGACGATCACGCTGTGGCAGGTTTCCGACGGTGAGCTGCTGGAGACGATCAACGAGTTTGACTACGACATCGCGGCGCTGGCGTACAGCCCGGACGGGACCGTCCTCGGCGCGGCGGACCAGTTTTCGAGCACGAAGATCATCGATATCGCCAGCGGCGAGGTGCTGCATGATCTGCCCGCATACTCGGATGCGGTGGCGTTTTCGTTCGACGGGCAGCTTCTGGCGGGCGGCGGGCAGAACGGCTGGGTGCGCGTGTGGCGCGTGTCGGATGGGCAGCTCGTGCAGTTGATGGGATACGGGTATCCGCAAGTCGTGCAGTCGCTGGCGTTCGTTCCGCCGCGCGGCGAGGTACTGGCCTCGGGCGGGTGTGCGATCCAGGATGAGTTCGAGGGCACGGTGAACTTCTGGCGCGTGTCGGACGGGGCGCTGGTGCACAGCATCCGCAACGCGCACGCGGAGATCATCAACACCCTCGCGTTCACGCCGGATGGTCGCTTTTTCGCCACCGGGGCGCGCGACGCGACGTTGAAGCTGTGGAACGCGGGCGATTACTCCGAGATGCGGATGTATGACGAGGAAACCGGCAACGTCGCTTACTGGCCGTATTCCGGGCCGCGCACCGTTCAGTTTGCCGCCGGGGGCAACGAATACGGCTTCGGGCGCGACGACGGATGGGTGGTTCTGGCGGACAACCCGTTCGAGTGCAACATGCACGAGGTGATGAGCGCTGCGTGCAAGCCGCGCGACGACGGGACATTTACCTTCATCGCAAGGCTGAAGAAAGGCACGCCGATGGCGCTGTACGCCCTGTGCTTCGACGGAGGCGAATGCCGGGAGTTTCGGACGAATGACCGCGGCAAGTTGAAAGTGAAATACGCCGGCGTGACGGCGGGGACGCACTCGGTCACCTTGAAGTGGTGCCGGCTCGGCGCGGCGGCGGAGTGCTTGTGATCGCGCGGCGCCGCGCGTCGGGCGTTCGCCATTCGACGAGGTCAAAGAGGTGAGCACATGGGCAAGGCGTTGATCACGGGGAATCACGCGGCGGGTTACGCGCTGTCGGTGTGCGGCGAGGCGAATCGCTCCGCGCGGGGGTGCGCGGCCGGTGCGTATCCGATCACGCCGCAGACGGAGATCGTCGAGTTTCTCCGCGGTTTCAACTTCTCGCGCGGGCGCATCGTGCCGGTGGAGAGCGAGCACAGCGCCATGGCCGTGTGCATCGGCGCGGCGCTGAACGGCGCACGGGCATTCACCGCCAGCTCGGCGAACGGGCTGGCGTACATGGCCGAGAACATCTTCGCCGCGGGGTATTACCGCCTGCCCATAGTGCTCATCGCGGTCAACCGCACGCTCGGTCCGCCGTGGAACATCTGGGTGGATCAGGGCGACAGCCTCATGTTCCGCGACGCGGCGTGGCTGCAGTTCTACACGGAGTCGCATCAGGATCTTGTGGACACGATCCTGCTCGCGTTTCGCGTGGCGGAGGATCCGCGCATCCTGCTGCCGGCGTGCGTGGCGCTGGACGGATTCGTCGTTTCGCACACGCTGATGGGCGTCGAGCTGCCGGAGCAGGCGCAGGTCGATCGCTTCCTGCCCCCCTGCCACGTGCCGCATCGCCTGCGCCTCGATCACCCGGCCACCGTGGGCGGACTGACCTGGCCGAAGGAGACGGCGCATCACCGGCGACAGATTCAGTCGGCGATGGAGCGCGTGCCGGAAGTTCTGGAGGAGGCGCTGGACGAGTTTGAGAAGGTGTTTGGGCGCCGGCCTGACGGGGCGCTGCGCGCGGAGTGGACGAAGGATGCGGACGACGTGCTGATTGCGTGCAACACGATGGCGCGGACGGCGCGGCGGCTGGTGGAATCGCGCCGCAGCGCCGGTCAGAAGCTCGGACTGGTGAAGCTGAAGATGTTTCGGCCATTCCCGCGGGAGGCGCTGCTGGAAGCGGTGGGCAGTGCCCGGCGCGTGGCGGTGCTGGATCGCAACCACTCGCCCGGCTCCGGCGGCGTGTTCTGGGGCGAGGTGGCTACGACGTTCCAGGGTCGCAGCGAGGTGATCGTGCAGGATTACGTCGTGGGGCTGGGCGGCGGGGACGTTACGCCCGAGGTGGTGGGCAAGATCGCGGATGATCTGCGGACGCGCAAGGCGGTGGGCGAGCCGGAATGGCTGGAAGTGGGCTGAGAGGGTTCAGGGCTCGGGGTTCAGCGTTCAGGGTTCGGGGTTCAGGGTTCGGGGTTCAGGGTTCAGGGTTTGGGGTTCGGTCAAGTTCGTGGGGCGGGAGCATCCTTAATCGAAATGGGGACGCTTACGGGTCACCCAGGGGGATTGTCATGACGGCTTGTGCGACGCCTGTTGAAGCGACGTGCGACGCGCTGCTGCGCGCGGGGAACACGAACTGCGCCGGGTGCGGCATGTCGATCGGGCTGCAACTGCTCGAACAGGCGCTGGGGAAGGAGCGCAAGCCGCTGATGGCGATTCCCGCCTGCTGCGGCATTGTCACGGCCGGCGCGTTTCCGACCAGCGCCTACGGCGCGCCGGTGGCCGCGACGACGTTTGCCAGCGCCGCAGCCGTGGCGACGGGGCTGAGCCTCGTGGGCGAGATCAACGGCGAGGACGCGCCGGTGATGGTGTGGGCGGGGGACGGCGGAACGTACGACATCGGCGTCGCCACGGTTTCGGCCGCGGCGGAGCGCAACGAGAACATCCTCTACTTCTGCTACGACAACGAGATCTACGGCAACACCGGCGGTCAGCGCAGCAGCGCCACTCCCGAGGGGGTCTCCACCTCCACCACGCCGCGCGGCAAGTCGGAGAGGAAGAAGGACATGATGGCCATCATGGCGGCGCATCGCATTCCGTATGCGGCGACGCTTTCCGTGGCGCACCGCGACGACTTCATACGCAAGGTGCGCTACGCGCTGAGCGTGAAGGGCTTTCGCTTTCTCGTGCTGCTGTCGCCGTGCCCAACAGGGTGGAAGTCCGAGCCGCAGGAGAGCGTGGAGCTGATCGACCTTGCGGTGCGCAGCGGCATGTTCCCGGTGTTCGAGGTCTTTGACGGAATGCGCTACCGCATCAACGTGCGACCGGACGGGACGCTGCTGGAGAAATACGCGGAACGTCAGCGGCGCTACGCCGCGGCGAGCATGAATCTGGAGGCGGTTCGCAAGCACGTCGAGGAGCAGTGGGCGTACCTCGAAGGGATGGAGCGGGCGTTTCCGTTTGCGGAGTGATCGGGATTCTCCGCGATGCTCGCCAGGAGCGCAGGGCGCACCTCGCAGACGACTCAGGCGATCCGATGTGCAAGAGGTTGCGCGGCGCCGCAGGCCCTTGGGCCGTCGCACTCCTTTGCGCCATCGCACTCCGTTGGGCCACCGCACTCCGCTGGACCACCGCACTCCGCTGGACCGCCGCACTCCCTTGGTCGGCTTCAGCCGACCGGTGCTTGCCACCGACTTGAGTCGGTGGGATTCCTGAGATTTCAAGAGCATGTCAGCCGGCTTCAGCCGGGCTTGCCGCACCGCCCAAAGCCCGGCTGAAGCCGGCTGGCCTGACTCAGGTTCGCTGCTCCCCTCCCCCCGCTGAAGCGGGGGGCAAGAACCGGTCGGCTGAAGCCGACCCACCCCGGCGGGAGCCGACCCCCGACACCGGCGCTGATCGACGCTTCACGCGTGGACCCGGCGCTCCATCCATCCGCCACAATCGCCACGCACCGTGAACCATGAGGGGCGCCTCGCTTGCCTTGCAGGTTCCCTCGAGCGCTTGACGGACCGGCTCCTGATGCTTGCGATGGGGAGATGGACGCGAATCGCATCGGCGTGGACGTGGATGATTTCCGGCTGCCGGTCCGGGAGGCGATGCCG
>CAZGJA010000094.1:0-34963 GCA_964526695.1 uncultured Phycisphaeraceae bacterium | reverse complement strand
CGCCACAATCCACAAATCGCCCTGCGCTTCCAACTCTCGACGCCCCATCGCCATCGCCGTCCTCCATGACCCGCCTTCGACACGCCCTTCTCCGATCATTATACTTCATGTGTCAAGAGGACTTTTACCACGGGCTGTTAGGCTCTCCGATTCACATTTTATTACAAATGTGACCGTGGATTTTCTGACTTTGCACGGAACAGTGCCCGACTACGTCTGCGCTTCGTTCTACGAGTTCATCGGTGGCGGGTGTTCGCAAAGCGAAGAACCCGCCTGGTTCTTGGCTGTGGATTCAACTCTATTCTCCTGGGAGCCGTTCGAAGAGACGGTGTTTACTGGGCTCCAAGGGCGGCGCGCCGCCGTCTCGTTCGCGGCGCCGCCTCGTTTGTCGGATGGGCTTTGGCTCGCCTGCCTGCAACCAGCCGGCGAGGCCGACTTTGGTGGACCTGCGGCGATCAGTTACGCCAAAGCCAGAGCTTTCGATTGCATCCAGATCGGAAGCGCGACATGGCGTGAATCCAACGAGGATGAATCCTGTTGCGTTGCAAATGGTGATTGGGGAGAAAGCAAGGACTGGATCTGTGACGGATCGTTTGAACCCGACACGCTCTCCATGAGAGTCGAAGGTATCCCCGCGGGCGACTGCGTGGGGGAAGAGCGGGTGCGGGCAAAGTGCCGGGTGCGCGGCGGGGAACAGGTTGGCGACGTGGTCGTCAAGGTGCGCAGCGGTTCCCCCAACGGGACTGTGACGGCGCTGCTGGATCCGCCTGATCCGCAGTCGATGAGCATCGCGCTGGACGGCTCTGGCCGCGGCAAGGGGAAGTTTCGCGGCGTTCCGCTCGGCGAGCATCGCGTCTTCGTCTGCGACTCGATCGTGAACGTGACCTGCGCACCGTGACGACGCGACGCTGGCGCACGATGCGTACGGCGCCCGTCCGCCTCGGGTGCGACGGCTGCCTGCGCATGGCCGGGACGCGGGTTGGAAAACCCCTGCCGCGCGCACGGGCCGGTTGAACGTCCGTCTCTCGCTCCCGGCGGGTGCCGGCGTTTTCCTGCGGCGTCGCCTTGCAACTTCGTGTGCCTGCCGGAGGGGGGCACTGCTCGAGGGAATGCGGGCCAGGGGCCATGAAAAAGCGCCCGGCGGGTCGGAGTTACCGGCCTGCCGGGCGCTGCATATCAAGGACAGGTTTGTCGCCCGCCGGAACCTTGCGGTCCGGCGAAGTTGACCGAAGTCAACCGGAAGTTGCGCTGACGGTTAGAAACTGAGCGCTCCGAAAGGAGCGATCAGCCCTCCAGGATATCCCCTAGAAAGGAGGTGATCCAGCCACAGGTTCCCCTACGGCTACCTTGTTACGACTTAGTCCCAGTCACCAGTCTCACCGTCGGCCGCCGCCTCCTTTCGGTTAGCTAAGCGGACTTCGGGTGCTCCCAGCTCCCATGACTTGACGGGCGGTGTGTACAAGGCTCAGGAACACATTCACCGCGGCATAGCTGATCCGCGATTACTAGCGATTCCAACTTCATGGAGTCGGGTTTCAGACTCCAATCTGAACTGGGCCCGGTTTTCTGCGATTTGCTCCACCTCACGGTCTCGCCTCGCTTTGTACCGGGCATTGTAGTACGTGTGAAACCCTGGGCATAAGGGCCATGATGACTTGACGTCGTCCCCACCTTCCTCCGGCTTAACGCCGGCAGTCTCGTTAGAGTTCCCGGCATGACCCGCTGGCAACTAACGACAGGGGTTTCGCTCGTTAAGGGACTTAACCCGACACTTCACAGCACGAGCTGACGACAGCCATGCAGCACCTGTGCACGTTTCACCCGAAGGCAGATTACTCGGCTTTCACCAAGACCATCCGTGCATGTCAAACCCAGGTAAGGTTCTTCGCGTTGCTTCGAATTAATCCACATACTCCACCGCTTGTGTGAGCCCCCGTCAATTCCTTTGAGTTTTAGCCTTGCGGCCGTACTCCCCAGGCGGTGCACTTAGCAGTTTTCCTTCGGCACGATCGAGGTCAGACTCTCTCGTACCTAGTGCACATCGTTTACAGCGTGGACTACCAGGGTATCTAATCCTGTTTGCTCCCCACGCTCTCGCGTCTCAGCGTCAGGACAGGCCCAGTGACCCGTTTTCACCACCGGCGTTCCGTGTGATATCTACGCATTTCACCGCTCCACCACACGTTCCGGTCACCTCTACCTGCCTCAAGAGCGGCGGTTTCCCCTGCAGTTCCCCGGTTGAGCCGGGGGCTTTCACAGAAGACCTGCCGCCCCGCCTACACGCGCTGTAAGCCCAGTGATTCCGATCAACGCTTGCCCCCTACGTATTACCGCGGCTGCTGGCACGAAGTTAGCCGGGGCTTCCTCCGGGGTCGATCATTGTGTTTCTGACCCCTGACAGCAGTTTACATCCCGAAGGACTTCCTCCTGCACGCGGCGTCGCTCCGTCAGGCTTGCGCCCATTGCGGAAGATTCGTTGCTGCAGCCACCCGTAGGTGTCCGGACAGTGTCTCAGTTCCGATGTGGGGGGCCACGCTCTCACGCCCCCTACCCGTCGAAGCCTTGGTGAGCCATTACCTCACCAACTAGCTGATAGGGAAAGGACCGATCCAGGACCGTCGGAGCTTTGCCCGCAAGGTCATGCGACCTCGCGGGGTCATCGGGTATTACCGGCGCTTTCGCAAAGGGTTGCCCCTGCCGCTATCCCCGAGTCCCGGGTACGTCATCCTTCCATTACTCACCCGTCCGCCACTATCCAGAGACTAGAGACTGGAGACTGGAAACTAGAAAGACGCGGACCCTTCGGGTCCGGCCTCGCATCGCCTCCAGCCGCTAGTCCCTAGCCCCTGGACCGTTCGACTTGCATGCTTTAGCCACGCCGCCAGCGTTCGATCTGAGCCAGGATCAAACTCTTCACTTGGTTTTTATCATCCTGTGCCCGCCTCTTTCGAGACGAGCGCTCGATGTTAACGTTGGCCTACACTCTCACACGCCGATGAGAATGCAGTTGAAACGGGGTCTGGCTGACCCCGCCTCGTGAAGACGCGGACACGTCTGTGACAACGGCCCGCGATTTCAAAGACGCCCGCAACCCTTTAGCGTGGTTGCAACGCGCCTCGCACCCTCTCGGCGACAAACCTGTTCACTTGTCAAAGAACTTCCACCCCCGGTCGGCCTCGTCAGCCGTCCAGTGGCGGGAGGGGCTATACTACGCGACCCGCCGAACCTGTCAAGCGATGCAAATCATAACTTTTCGAGATTTCTCTAAACGTTGTCCGTGAAAGAAGTTACAGGTGATGAGACGACGTGCGCAGGGGCCGACTGGATCCGTAGGGCCGCGCGGGGATGGCAGCCGCAGGGTCAACGAAACCTCCACGCTGCGTGGGACGAGTCCGCGGACGGCACGGATCCGCAGCGGCGGACCCGCGTAGCTCGCTGGTGTGCAGGTGATTCGGCATCCGCCACGGCCTGGCGAGTACGCCAGACCGTGCCAGCCAATTGAAACGTCGAAACGTCGAAACGTCGAAACGCCGAAACGCCGACACGGGGAGCGGTCGAAGCGGCGCGAGGGTGAACTGCCCAGACGACATCCGCTGGGCGAAGTTCGGTACGCTCATTCCTTCTTCGGCGGCTGAATGGCGTTGCCGATTCCCTTGTCCGGCAGCGCGGGGCGCTGCGCCGCGTCGATCTTACCCTCCAGCGCGCCCCTGGGATCGCCGCTGTCCGTTGGCGAGAGGGCGTTGGGATCGGCGGCATTCGGAGTCGAGCCGACCAGCGCTGCGTCGCCTTCGGCGGGCGCGGCGATCGGACCACCAGCGGGCGCCGGCGCGGTGATCGGTTTCGAGGCGAGCCGATTCTCATTCAGCGCCGTCTGCCACGCCTTGCCGAAGAGCACGGCGAACAGCAGCACCGCAGCCGCCGCCAGCGCGCGAAGCGCCCACATTTTCCGCCTTCGCCGCAGAGCTTCATGGTCGAGGAGCAGCTCGTCCATCGCTTCGCCGCCATCGCACACGACCTGCGGCGCACGCCCGTCGCGCAGTGCCGCAAAGGCCAGAAATTCGGCCTCTGATTCCAGCGCCACGCTCGCTTCCGCCGAGCTGAGCGCCTGCAATTCCTCAGTGACCGCGAGCAGGCGATCCGCGGCCTGCCGACAGGACGGACACGCCGCCAGGTGAAGATGGAGCGCGCGCGGATACCCCTGGGGGTCATCCGCCTCGTCGTCCGCCAGCGCGCTGAGCACCCAGCCGCGCCGGGGGCACATCGCCGTCGAATCCGGGAGATTCATGGAGTTCATGGGTCGGGTCTTTCATGGAGTATTTCGGCCAGCCGAACGACGGCCTGCCGGCGATAAACGCGCGCCGTACCGCCTTCAATGCCGAGGATTTTGGCAACTTCCTTGTAGCTCAGCCGCCCCAGGTCGCGCAGCGCGATCACGTTCTGCAGGTGCTGCGGCAGTCGGGCAATCGCCCCGCGAAGGTCCACGGGAGGATCTTCGCCCGGCGGCGGCCCATCGACCGGTTGCGTCTCGCGCGTCCGGCTCTGCACCACGTCGCCCCAGTGGTCGCGCCGACGCGCCTTGCGGCGGATCATCTCAATGGCGATGTTCGTGGCCGTGCGGTAGGCGAACGCCCGGGCGCTGCGAAGCCCCTCAGGCTGCGCCAGCGCCGCCAGCGAGCACCAGCAATCCTGATACGCATCCAGCACGTCCTGCTCGTTGCCCAGCAGCTTCCACAACATCCGCAGGATGGCCGACCCGTCGGAGCAGATGATCTTCTCAATCCACGCGTGCCGGGAGACGCCGCGCGGCTGCACCGTTGCCGAGGGAGTCACCGCCGCCGCCGCCGCCGTCCGCACGGAACTGGACGCGGCGGGCGCCGGCGAATCCGACGCGGGCATGACCAGGGAGAGCCCCACGGGTTGGCTCAAGGCGGAACTCATCACATCCTCAGGACGGTCCTGCGGCATGGGTGTTATCGTCCGAAAAGGGTCTCACCAAGCCAAAAGAGAAGCCGCCCTCGGGCAGGCCGCCCGACGCTTGAATGCCCCAAGGCTCGCTGCACCCAATGATAGGCCGCCCCGTGTCCCGCTGGCGGGCTGGGAATCCCGCACGCCCCTCTACAGACGGTCCCCCAACCGCCGGTGCTGCCACAGCCGGTCCGTGACGGTTTATCACGTCGCGGCGGAACTCGGAACCAGACTTTGGCATCGTCACCCCCGCGCAAGCAGGGGTGCAGGACGCACTCCGAAGCCACTGGATTCCCGCCTGCGCGGGAATGACGGACAACGCCGTCGCCCCCGCGCAGGCGCGAGTCCGGGCGTGGCGGTCGATCAAAGGAAAGCCCCAAGCTGCTCCCACGGCTGCGCTGGCCCGCAAGAGATCAGGCATCCCGGCGCACCGGGGCGACGACGGCCGCGCCCATCATCGGCGCGCGAACCGGCGATTGCGAGGGCGGCTCGACGGAACGGGATCGGCTCGCCGGCGCGGGTGCCGGTGAGTCTCCGTACAGATGCTCGTCGAGGAAGTCGATCACGCGGCGCTGATAGGCCTCCGGCTCCGCCAGGGCGCTGAGGTTGTGCTTGGCGTTGGGCACGATCCAGAGCTGCTTGGGTCCGTACGCGCTGTCATACAGGAGCTGCGACTGGGCCGTGGGGATGTAGCTGTCCTTGCCGCCGTGGATCAGCAGCACCGGGCGCCGCCCCAGCTTGCGCATCGCCCGGCGCACCGAAGGAAACGTCCCGCCGAAGCGTCGCTTGCACTCTCGGAAGAGCAGCCACCGAAGGAACCGCCAGAACATCGGCGGGTGGTTCTCCGCCACCACGCGGATCTTGGCGAAGATCGTGGCGAAGCGCTTCATGAAATACTCCAGCGTCGCATCGCTGGAGAACGCGCTGTCCAGAATGATCGCCTTGACGTTGCCCGTGCTCGCGGACGCGAGGATGGCCGCCCCGGCGCCGCGCGAGACGCCGAACAGCGCCACGTCGCGCGGTCGGCCCTGCTGCTCCAGCCACTCTCCCACGAAAGCGATCGCGCCGAGCATGTCGCTTCGCTCGCGATCGCTGGGAAACTGCCGCGGCTTGTAGCCGGATTCGTGCGCCGATTGTCCGTGCCCGCGAAAATCGAACGTGATCAGGTCGTATCCATACGCCAGCAGGAACCGGCCGTACCGCAGACAGCTTCGCCGGTCGCTGTCGAACTCGTGCGCGAAGATGACGACGCCGCGCTGTGGGCGATCCGGATTGCCGCGGAGGATCTCGCCGCGCAGCAGATGTCCGTCGGCCGCGCGGAACTCCACGTCCTCGCCGTGCAGTCCGTTTCCGTTGCGCGGGTCCGGTTCCGAGTCGGGCGCCTGCTCGTCGATGATGTTGATCATGATGCGCACGTACTTGCGCAGCACGATGGCAGGATAAACGAGCAGGACGAGGATGCCGACGAAAGTCAGCCCCACGCCCCACAGCCAGGCATTCGAGAACGCCCCGGCCTGGGCGAGCAGCGTTGCAAGCTCCAGCATAGGCTCTCTTGAATGATGCCGAAGGAAATCAGGTCGGGTCCGGAGGACGACCGTGTCCACCGAACGGTGTCTCCGGCGCCCTCATCGCCACGTCCGCGCCAGGTCGGGCGATGCGCCCCGGAAACAGCATCGGCGTTCTTTATCCATTCTCTCCACGAAATGCAAGGATTTCCCCTCTTGCCCGGGAAGCAGCGTGAGGGCAACCGCATTCTGGGTTGGGATCAGGGTGGCACGGTCTGGCGTACTCGCCAGGCCGTGGTGGTCGCTGGATCACCTCTACATTCACAAGCTACGCGGGTCCCCTGCTGCAGACCCGTGCCCCCTCAACTCCGGGCCGCGGACCCGTGCCCCCGACTGCTCAACGCTTGCAGCCTAAGCCGCCGGGAACCTCGGCGTCCGACCCGACAGCACGGCCACAACGTCATCAACGACATCCGACATCCGCGCCTGAGCCGTTGCGGTCCGCGCGCCGATGTGCGGCGTCAGGAGCACGCGCGGCGACCGCAGGAGCGGGTGATCCTGCGGCGGCGGCTCGACATCAAGAACATCCAGCGCCGCGGCCGCGAGTCGCCCTGACGCCAATGCCGCCGCCAGATCACCGCAATCCACGACAGCCCCCCGCGCTGTGTTGATGAGCATCGAATCAGGCTTCATTAAATCAACCGTCCGCTTACAAATCATACCCCGCGTCAGCTCGGTCAGCGGGACGTGCAGGCTCACCACGTCTGCTTCGCGCAGCAGCGGCTCGAACCCCACCGGCTCAGCCACGAAATCAAGCCGCCCAACGTCCACGATGTCGTGGTACATCACGCGCATCCCGAACCCCCAGCGACATCGACGCCCGACGGCGCGGCCGATCCGACCCATGCCGACGATCCCCATCGTCAACTCGCTCATCTGGCGCGCCGGCGGCAGGCTCCGCGCCTGCTGATGCCGACCGGCCCGCACCTCCGCATGAACCTCGTGGATGCGTCGCAGGCAGCACAGGAGCATCCCGATCGTCAGGTCCGCCACCGCCTCCGTCCCGCTCTCCGGCGTGTACACCACCGCGATCCCCCTGCGGCGGGCAGCCTCCAGATCGATGTTGTCCAGCCCCACGCCCGCGCGACCGATGACCTTCAGTTTTACCGCGTTTTCCAACACCGCCGCAGTCAACTGGGCGGAGGTCCGGATGATCACGGCCTCGTAGGGCGCGATGACGGCGGCCACGTCCACCGATCCGGGGTCGGGCACGATGGTGACGTCACCCGCGATTTCGAGTCGTTGCAGCGCGGAGGGCTGAAGCCGGTCGAGCACGAGGATTCGCGGTCGGTCACTGGACATCACGCAAGTCTCCTTCAGTGGTCCATCATACGGCTGCCAGTTCCGCGATGAAGTCGCCGGGGGCGGGCCAACTCCCCGTGATTTAGGACGACACCCGTCATTCCCGCGCAGGCGGGAATCCAGCGGCCCTCGGTGGCGGCTTGGACCCCCCTGCCTGCGCGGGGGCGGCGGTTTCTCTGCCGGGTTTCCTGTTCGGACAAAGTCTGCCGACCCCCCGACCGTGGCGTGTACACCAGACAGGATTGTCGAATTCTGTCGGGCTTGCGAGCTTGCGGCATGAGCCGGGCGGGCCGTAGGTTATGAAAGATACGTATGGGTTCGCTCAACGTCGGCGAACGCGGCACGGGCCGCGCGGCGCCGACAATCTTTTTCACAGGCAGGGAGACACATCGAATGCTTCGTAATCGCATGGCGTCCGGACTGGCTCTGGGCGCGCTGGGGATGCTCGGGTTGACGCTCAACGCCGTAGCTCAGGAGAAGGGCGGCGCGACGACCGGCAAGCCCGCGCCGACCGCCGGGAAGCCGGCCACCCCCGAAGGCGGCAAGCCCGCCGCGGAGATCGGCAAGCCGGCGCCGGACTTCACGCTCAAGGACACCGAGGGCAAGGAGGTCAAGCTCTCCAGCTTCAAGGGCAAGATCGTCGTCCTCGAATGGACCAACCACGAGTGCCCGATCGTCAAGTTCCATCACGGCGACCACGACACCATGCTCAAGACGCTCGAAGGCGTGAAGGGCAAGGACGTGGTCTGGCTGGCCATCGACTCCAGCCACTTCTGCCAGGACAAGGTCGAGAGCATCAAGGGGTGGGCGAAGTCGAAGAAACTGCCGTACCCGATCCTGCTGGATCCGAGCGGCGCGACGGGTCACGCGTTTGGCGCGAAGAACACGCCGCACATGTTCATCATCGACAAGGACGGCAACCTCGCCTACGCCGGCGCGATCGATGACAACAGGAAAACGGAACAGGGCAAGGCCAACGTGAAGAACTACGTCGCCGAGGCGCTGGCGTCGCTGATCTCGGGGCAGACCGTAGCGGTTAAGACGACGGACGCGTACGGCTGCAGCGTGAAGTACAAGCCGTAAACCGCGGGCTTCGCGGCGGGCAGCGTCGCGCTGACGCGAATGGAACACCAAGCCGGACCGACGCGCATGGGGCGCGCGGCCCGGCTTGTTTTGTTATGCGCTTCATCGCCGTCAGGGATCGGCGTCCGAGACTTTTTCGTCCGGGCGTTCGGCGATTTTCCGCAGGTTCAGACCTCCGGCCGTGTCCAGCGAGACCTCCCACACCTGTCCCGGGCGCACGCGGACCGACGGCGCTTCGCACTGGGCCACGCGGACGGAGAACTGTTTCGCCAGCTCGGGGTTTTCCGCCAGTTCCCAGAAACGATCCCAGAGCTGCTGCCGCGAGGACATGGGATCCTGCGGCGCGATCGGCGGGCCTGTCGCGCGGTCCAGCTCGATGGCCGAGTCCGGCGTCTGCTTGTCGCCGAAGATGCGCCGGAACATCACGAGGCTCGCGCCCGCATCCGGCTGCGGCAGTTCGAGCAGCTTCGGCTCGAACTTCAGCACGCGACCTTCGACGTACACCTGGCTGCCGATCGTCTCCACCGCGAGCGGTCGGCCCAGCAGCCCGTCCTTGCCGATCTCCTGCCAGACGAGGACGCTGCGCGTGCGTCCTTGTGCATCCTGATACTGGCGCACGACGTCGAGCTGCGCGGCGCGGCGGCTGCTTTGCAGACGCTCGGCGAAGGCGCGCAGCCGCTCCTTCTCCTCCTCGAGCGCATTGACCTGCGCCGTGAGCCGCGCGACCTGAAGGCTGCCCAGCTCCATCCACGCGGCCACGCCGAGAACCAGCACCAGTCCCGCCTTGATGGAAAAGCTCGTCCACTTCACGCCGCGTCCCTCCATGCCGGCGCGGCGCACGTGCCTTGGCCGTGCTGCGCGTCCGCGATCAAGGGGGCCGTCGAGCGGACATGATAACCCGGAAACGTCGCCGGGGTGCAATCGAGGACCGGACGAGCCGCAATAGCGCGCGCCCAGAATTCCGAGCAAGGCGATCGCAAGGCCTGCGCCGTCGGGTCTGGCTACTTGTTGGGGCAGGCCAATTCTGGCAAGTTGAGGCTTCGGGATCCCGCTGGGCGTGCGTCGATCGAGCCATGGAGGCGCCGACCGGTCCGAGCAAGCGCTGTTCAATCCCCTCCCCGAAGGGGAAATACATGAATAGCCGTTGGCGCAGCCCACGGAAAACGAGTCCCACCACCTTTCGACCCCGACGGGGTCGAATGGCGATGGGCCGCGCTGACCGTGGGTTTCACCCGCGGCTATTCACGTGGTTCCCCTTCGGGGAACAAACTCATCGGGGCATCCATCCATGCTCGCCCGTCGGCGCCTCCCGCCATCTTCAGGGATGTTCCGGCTGGATCCATGTTTCCGGGCAGCGCTCGGATTACGAATATGCGAACCGCCTCATCGATAGCGCCGGTGGGCGTGAACAGGTGATGCTATCACGTTCAACCTCTTACCCGGAAATATGGGCGCACCCTTTCGGAGCGATTGGATGGCAAGGCTGAGCGGCCTGCCGGGTGGCACAAGTCCGCAGCAGCGGACCCGTGTAGCGCGCGGACGAACGTCAATTGCTCATTCGCCACGGCCTGGCGAGGACGCCAGACCGTGCCACCCGCCCGCGAGCATCGCGTGCTCGCCCGCGCGCACGGCCCGCGCGATGCGGGTTTCACCTTGCCATGCCGTTCACCGCTTCCTAACATGCCCGGCGCAAGAGGCGCGGTCGGCGTGGACTTTCCGGCCCGCAACGAGGTTGTTTCGGAGAGTTCATGGTGAGTACGACGCTGGCTTTGCCCGTCCCGGCGATCCTCGGCGGTCCGCGGGCGGTGACGCTCGACGCGCGCGAGGCGAACCGCTGGCCGATCATTACGGATGAGGACGTCGCGGCCGTGGCGGAGGTGCTGCGCAGCGGCGAGCTTTCGCTGCATCCGGTGACGCGGGCGCTGGAGGCCGACTACCGGGCGCTGCTGGGCGTGCGTCATGCCGTGGCGTGCTGCAACGGCACGTCGGCCATCTTCGCGGCGCTGCACGCCTTCGGGCTGGAGCCGGGCGACCAGGTGCTCTGCCCCTCGGCCACGTATTGGGCGTCGGTGATGCCGGTGCTGGGGTGCGGCGGCGTGCCCGTGTTCTGCGAGACGGAGACGGCGCAGTGCGGGCTGGACCCGGCCGACGTGGAGCGGAAGATCACGCCGCGGACGAAGGCCATGGTCATCGTGCATCTGTGGGGCATGCCCTCGCGCATGGACGAGTTGATGACCCTGGCGCGGCGGCACAACCTCAAGGTCTTCGAGGACGCCTCGCACGCGCATGGGGCGACGTGGCGCGGCAAGCCGCTGGGCACATTCGGCGACGCGGCCGTGCTGAGCCTGCAAACCAACAAGCTTGCGCCCGCCGGCGAGGGCGGGATGCTCGTGACGAACGACGACGCCATCGCGGAGCACGTCACCTGCCTCGGGCATTTCGAGCGCGTGATCGACCTGACGACGCCCGCGCGGCGCTTTGCCGGAACGGGGTTCGGCATGAAGCACCGCATGTCGCCGCTCTCCGCCGCGGTCGCGCGAACGCAGTTGAAGCATCTTTCGCAGCGCAACGCCCGCCGCAACGAGAATCTCGCGTATTTGTCGCAGCGCCTGGAGCCGATGGGTTTCAACACCTTCCTCCCCCCCCCCGAGGCGCACCGCGTGTACTTCATGTTCATGATCGAGAATCACGAGGAGCGCACGCGCATCCCCACGCGGCTGCTGGTCGAGGCGCTCAAGGCCGAGGGCTGCGACGCGTCCTATCCGCGTTATCCGCTGCTGCACCAGCAGCCGGTGTTCACCGAGGATCGTTTCATCGACTTGGCGCGTCTGCGGCACCTGCCGAGAGAGACGCTGCCGACGTATCGCCCGGGCGACCTGCCGAACACCATCGCCGCCAACCAGCGGCTCATCCAGTTGCCGCCGTTCCCGCAGGCGGACCGGGCGCTGCTGGATCAGGTCGTCGAGGCCTTCGAGAAAGTGCTCGCCGCGGCGGAGCGGATCGCGTCCTCCCGCGCGACATGACAGCCCTGGTGCAGCGACTTGCGGGTATTGCATCTGATCAGAGCCGCGACCGTAAGGGAGCGTAATGCGCGAGCGCGAATGCAGGCCCGGTCCCGCCAGGGATAATCGGATGGATCGCTTGCTGACGCGCGCGGCTCTGACGTACTTACGACGCAGCGTCTGTGAGGCACGGCACCGGCGCGGGGCATAACAGTCCTCGCTCCGGCGCGACTCAGGGACTGACGGGAAGCCTGTTCCATGCCTGATCCGAGCCGTGAAACCCCGGAGGAGTTGCTACGCCTCGACCGCCGGAGACGCCGGCGTTGGCGACGCGCGTGGGGGGCGATCGGGCTGGTGCTCCTGCTCCTCGTCGCCGTGCGCGCGTGGTGGGGACACATGGCGGACCGCCGCCTGCAGGCCGTGATCGACCGCTACCACGCCGCCGGAGAACCGATCCTGATCGCGGACTTCGCGCCGACGAAGCTCATTGCGGATACGCAGAACGCGGCGCTGGTGTACGAGGACGCGGCGATCGCGGTCGTCGTGCCCACCGGCGTCGAAGTCAAGGGTGAGTACTTCGTCCAGGATCCCCGCCTCGCGTTCGCTTACCCGCAGGACTCGCGACTCTGGGTCGAAGCCAATGACCCACTTTTGGCGCTGCTGCGCAAAGCCGACGCCTTGCCCGATTGCGACTGGGGGGTGCGCTTTGCCAGTCCGATGGTCCTGTTGGTGTGGCCCAATGTCGCGTTTGTCCGAAGCCTGGACCAGACGATTTGCAGTCTGGCCGTCGCGGAGCATGTGACCGGCGACGACGCGACGTGCATGGAGTGCCTCGCGCACGCCCAGCGGCTCGCCCATCATCTCGTGACACCCCGGGATTCGTTCCTCATTCAGTACTTCGTGGCCACGGCGTGCGAGGCTCGGCTGTGCCGCTCCGTGGAGGCCGTGGCCTCAAAGCTGAAAGTTTCGGATTCGGCGGATCAAGCTTCGTCGGCGCAGGTCCGCCCGGCTTCGCGTGAGCAGGTGAAGAAGCTGATTCACGCGCTGCTGGATGATGAGGCGTGGGACAGGGGGTGGACGAACGCCATGAACGGCGAACGGGCATCGCTGCTGGACACGGCACGGGCGCTGCCTTCGGGAAACCTTGCGGGCGTCATCGGCGGGCCTGGACCGATTTCCGCCCGCGCCCTCGACCTTGCGATTGGACCGACCGTGCGGCTCGACGCAGCCGCGGGGCTGGAATCCATCACGCGCCTGCGCGATGCGGCGCTGCTGGACTGTTATCCGGCGGCTGCTCGTGTTGTAGCAACCGTCTCCGATCCGCCTCCATTCATGGAGGACGACATGACCTTGGATCAGGCCGCCCACATGCTCTCGCGCATGATGATGCCCTCGCTCGGAAGTACGGTCAGCCGGCATTTCAGACTCCGGGCCGAACGACGCATGGCGGCAACGGCGCTGGCGATTCGGTTGTACGAGTTGGAGCATGGCAAGCGGCCCGCGACCCTGGATGAACTCGTGCCGGAGCTTTTGCCCGCGGTTCCAGTGGATCCCTTCGCCGAGCCGGGGCGGCCCCTGATGTACCTGCCGGGCAACGATCCGCCGATTCTGTACAGCGTATCTGAGGACGGGGTGGACGACGGCGGCGTGGAACACCCGGGCAGACCTGGCGGCCGGACGAAGGGGGGCGAGGGCGATCTGCTGTTCTACCTCAAGGGCGACCGATCTGATGATCCGATCCGATGGGAGAACGTGCTGGTGAATCCCCCGAAGAACACAGGCGACTCCGCCGACGAGGATTGAGGAGCTGCGACCTCACTGTGTGCTGCTGCTTGGAGGGGATGCGGAGACGGCGCAACGGCATGGTGAATCACCCTCCCCCGGCCCCTCCCTGGGAGGGAGGGGAGTTTGCGGGTTTCGCTCAATCTCGAGATCGCGCGCGGCTCGCCGCGGAGCGGCGGGCTACCCGCAGGGGCGCTACTCAATCGCCTCGCCGCCCTTGTCCACATTCTCCTTGGTGAACAGCCGTGAGCCGAGGGTGATCTGCCTGGGCACGGTTTCGCCTTTGAGGATCTTCAGCGCCGTCTCGATCGCCTCCGCGCCGCCGGTGGGATATTGAAACGTCGCGTCGAGGATGCCCTGCTTGACGTACATCACGCCCTCGTGCGGCAGGGCGTCGATGCCTACGAACTTGATCTGCTTCTCGCGCCCCGCGGCCTTGGCGGCGAGGTAGGCGCCGTGCGCGCCGGGGTCGTTGTGTCCGTACACCAAGTCAATGTGATCGAAGCGCGACAGCGCGGACTCCATCTCCTTGCGCGCGTCCGGCTCGAGCCACTTCATGTCCGCCTCGAAGACGACCTCGATCTGCGAGCCTTTGATCCCCTCGCGGAAGCCGCTGTTGCGGTCATGCGCCGGGATCGACGTCATCAGCCCTTTCAGCTCCACCACCTTGCCCTTGCCGCCGAGCGTCTTGGCGATCCACTCGCCCGCGGCCTTGCCGATTTTCTTGTTGTCCGCGCCGATGAAGCACGTGAACTTGTCGCCGAGCAGCGCGCGATCCAGCACGATCACGGGGATGCCCGCGTCCATCGCCTTGGCCACCGGCTCGGTCAGCGGGGCGGCCTCCTTGGGGCTGATGATGATGAGGTCCACCTTCTGGGCGACGAACTCCTCGACGTGGGCGCGCTGCTTGAGCGTGTCGTTGGAGGCGTCCTTGAAGATGACTTTCAGCTCGGGGTGAGCCTTGGCGGCGTTCTCCACGTCCTTGTCCATCTGCACGCGCCACGGCTCGCCGCGGTTGCACTGGCTCATGCCGATCGTCCAAGTCTTCGCGGGCTGCGCTGTCGCGGCTTGTTGGCCGGGTTGATCCGCGCCAAGGCAGCGCGACGAACACATGACGACGGCACAGAGTGACAGGCTGGTAAACACGCACGCCTTCAGGTTCATGGTTGGCATCCTTGGGGATCGTCGCGCATCCGCCCAACAGGGGTACACCCGGGAACGGCGCGGCGTTCGACCTTCCTCCCATTCCATCAGCCCGCGCGGGTCCGTGTCAACCCGGCGGGGCGGTGTTGCGCACGTCGGGCACGCGACAGTAACCGCAGCGGGTGGGGTCGGCTTCAGCCGACCGGCTCTTGCCGCCGACTTCAGTCGGTGGAACATCGGCGAAGCGAAGCAGATTGCAGCCGGCTTCAGCCGGGCTTGCCGTGGTGCTCCAAGTCCGGCTGAAGCCGGCTGACTCATGTTTGGATGGCTCCTCCCCCCCCCCGCTGAAGCGGGGGGCAAGAACCGGTCGGCTAAAGCCGACCCCCCAGCCCGTCACCGTTCGGATTTCGACGAGTAACATGAACGTCCAACAAACTCGCCGAGGCGCGTCAAAACTTACGGGAAGTGCCCAAGCTCGACCAAGGTGTTCAAACTCGACCAACGTGTTCCAACCTGCCAACGTGGCTCGCACGTGTAGGCATCGGTTGGCCGAGCGCATTCGGCTTGGAGTTCCCCGCCCGGTCGGCTACCTTCTGCCGCCTTGTCGGGAGGATCACGGATGGAAGAACTGCTGACGACGAAGAACCTCATCGCGCTGGTGACGCTGACCGGCATGGAGATCGTGCTGGGCATCGACAACGTCGTGTTCATCGCCATCCTGGCGGGCAAGCTCGATCCGTCGCTGCGGGAGAAGGCGCGCAAGGTCGGGCTGGCGCTGGCGATGGTGATGCGCATCCTCCTCCTGCTGGGCGTGACCTCGATCGCCAAGATGGACACGGCGCTCTTTACGCTGCTGGGGCACGGGTATTCCGGGCGCGACCTGATCCTGCTGGCGGGCGGGCTTTTCCTCATCGGCAAGGCCACTTTCGAGATTCACCACAAGATGGAAGGCCCGACGCACGAGCAGCAGGCCGCAACGTTTGCCGGCTCGTTCCGGGCGGCCATTGTGCAGATCGTCGTCATCGACATGGTGTTCTCGATCGACTCGGTGATCACCGCGGTGGGCATGGCCGACAGCGTGAAGGTGATGATCGCGGCGGTCATCATCTCGGTGGCGGTGATGATGGTGTTCGCGGGGGTGGTGAGCGGCTTCATCGAGAAACACCCGACGCTCAAGATGCTGGCGCTGTCGTTCCTGCTGCTGATCGGGGTGATGCTGGTGGTGGAGGGCGTCGGGCATGAGTTCAATCGCGGGTACATTTACTTCGCGATGGGGTTCTCGCTGGGCGTGGAGATGCTGAACATGCGCGTGCGGAAGAAGCTGCATCCGCAGGCGGGGCATTGAGGTCGGCGGCTTTGACGTGAATCGAACGCCCTCCCCCGGCCCCTCCCGGAGGGAGGGGGGAGAAAAGGAAGCCCTCCCCCGGCCCCTCCCGGGGGGAGGGGGGAAAAAGGCGAAGGGTACGACTGCGCGAGCAGCACGCCGGCTCATTCGGCTCAGCGGCGACCCGGACCGCGCAGGAGTTCCGCCATGCGGCGGTAGTCGCGCAGGTCGATGCGGTCGTTGAGGTCGAAGTCCATCTGCTGACACGGGGGCGGCAGCGAGCCTGACTCGCCGAAGCAACGCCAGAACTGCGCCGCGTCGCGCAGGTCCACGTCGTCATCGCCGTCGGAGTCGCCGGGGCGCGGGCGGTTGGCCACGTCGAAACCGTCGATCAGCCCGTCATAGTTCGTGTCGAACAGGTGAAAGTCCGACGAGAACTCCACGATCACGTATCGCCCGTCGCGGCCGTACTCGCGGATGAATTGCGTGATCCGCAGACGATCCAGCTCGTCCGCGACGCCGTCGCCATTGACGTCGCCATGCCGCGGGTCGGGGAACACGTCCGTGAAGACAATCGGCAGGCCGTCCACGTCGCGCCGCGCGTAGGGCGCGCCGAGCGTCACCGTGAACGTCCAGTCGTCCGGATCGAGCGCGGCATACGGATTCTCGTCCGCCCAGTCGAGGATGATGTCCTCCTCCGGTTTGCCGGACGGATGCTCGCGCAGGTACTGGGCGCTGTCCACCAGGTCCACCAGCCCTTCAAGGACGGAGAACTGGTTGCAGGCGTTGCCGTCGTTCGGCTCGGGGCGCTCGCCGCGCGCCGCGGCCGACGCTTCGTTCGTCAAGGGGAAAACGCATGAAATCGTGGTCAGGCCCTTGTGGAGATCGTGCGCGAACTGCGTCTGCATGTCCCACGGGTCGTACTCCCCGCTGCGGCCGCAGCCCTTGGCGAAGCTGAGCCGCTCGAAGCCGTGAGCGCGGTGGAAGAGCGGCGCGGTAATCCGCCAAGTCTCACCCGGCTCGAACGTCTCGTCGTCATCGCCCACGAGGTAGGCGATCACGGCCTCGCGCAGATACTCGCCGACGAGGTCGAGGTGAAACTCCTCGCCGTGGCGGCGCGTGTAGGGCGGCCGGTTGAACGGTTGCCGGAGGTCCTCCCTGCAGGTGGCGACCCGGTCATGGAACCGCGGCTCCGAGGGCATGCCGCCGAACCGTGCAACCGCGCCGAGATAACGGTGCATCGGCAGGTCCACCTCGCCTCCGGTCCAGACGCTGGCGTCCACGTCGATTTCCATGAAGCCCAGAGCCGGATTGGGGCCGAACTCGAAGGGGTTGAAAGGATCGGTCACGCGCCCGGGCGGGTTGGCGAGGCCGCGCAGAACAAGGTCGAATCGAACGAAACCTCCGGATCGAGAGAACTGCCCCTGGAACAAATCCTCAGACGCGTCGTCCGGCGCCCACGCGCCGATGCGGATCGTGACCAGTTCCGGCGGGTGGTGGAGCAGCGGATCGAAAGGCCCGTCGTCGCCGAAATCGGTGCGTCGCGTGAGGGCATCGCCTGGGGGGTCGTGAAACGTTCGCTCCGTCTGGAAGGCCTGCGCCATCGGCGGTGCGAGCAGCATCCATGCGAGCAGGGGAGCGCTCGAAAGACAGGCACGACGAGCGGGGCGGGTGAGTTGTCGAATGCAAGGTCGAGTCATGCGAGGAAACCGCCGGCCGCCGGATCGATGCTTATGCCGCCACACGGATAATGCCGCCACGGATGTCGCCGTCGCGCTATGTTGTCGCCGCGGATGATGTCACCACACGGATGCGAGGTCGGTGCATTCTACTCGCGCACCACGCGTCCTGCCACGTCCGCTAAGGCGCGCGGATCGCGGACGTTTCGGAAGGCGATCTTACCGGGAGCAGTAGCGGGGGGCGGATTGGCTAAGTTGGTTCTAATAGTCGTGCATGATGGAAACCGCGCAGCCTCGCGCGGGCTACGCCCGCCGCGTTTCAGCGTAACCCGCGTAGGGCGGGCTATGCCCGCGCGGAACGGGCGCGGTGTGGTCGGCGGGCATAGCCCGCCCTACGGGGACAGGCGTTCCTGTGGACGAGAGCGAAGCTCGCCGCGGAGCGGCGAACTACCCGATCGCTGCGGAGCAGCGAACCACCCGGCGGCGAACCACCCGGCGGCGAACTACCCGGCGGCGAACTACCTGGCGGCGAACTACCCGGTTACGCCTTCGCCGGCTCCTGCACGATTCGCTGCGCGTCGCGGACGAGGTCGTTGATGACCTGGGTCTTGCTGCGCGGCCGAACGATGTTTTCGGCGGCGCTGGTGATCAGCTCGCCCTTCGTCGTTCGCTCCTCCGCTTCGCGCCGCGGCGGGCGCGGCAACCGCGAGGCCAAGCTCGAGGATCCCGGCGGATCAAGCACGCCGGACAGCGCCTGCAACGTTTGTTGTGGATGCGTGGCGAGGACGCTGGGCGACTTCGCCAGCGTCGAGGCAAGGCGCGACTGCGCGCGAATCGCTTCCTCGACCCATTCCTTCAGCGTGCAGGCGGCGTGCTCCGTTTCGGTGGCGAGGCGTTCGAGCCGCGAGTCGGTCTCCTGGCTCGTCTTGCGGAACTCCTCGATCCGCTTGGTGGCGTCGAGGCTGACCTTGGAAAGTCCGGCGAAGACTTTCTGCACGGCCTTGCAGACCTTGTCCAACTGGTCGGCCTGCTGACGCGCTTCGACGACGACTTTCTGCGGCTCGGTGGAGAGGTCGGCGATCTGGCGTTCGATCTGCCCGGTCCGCGCGTGGACTTCCTTGAGTCGATCGGCCAGACCCTGCGCCTGCGTGATGAACTCGCGCAACATGCGGTCGCCGACTTCGATCGTGCCTTCCTTGTCCGAGAGCTGGCGGAGCAGATCGTCGGCGGCGGAGGCGACGAGCTGCGCGCGCTCCACGGCCTCGTGCGCCCGGCTCAGCGTCTCGTGGCATTTGGATTCGGCCTCGGCGATTTCGACGCTGGTCTGTCGCGCCTGGCGACAGGCGTTTTCGAGGCGTTCGGCGGACGTGACGGACTGATCGTGCAGTTGCCGCTGCTCGCCGAGGGTGACCAGCGCCTGATCGTGCGTCCCGCGAAGTTGATCGAGACAGCTCTGCACGTCGGATTGCGTTTTTGCCAGCGCCTGATGCGCGGCGCCCGCCTGCGTGACGAGCACGGTCATCGCGTCGCGCAGCACCTTGGCCGACTGGAGCGACTGCGTGATCCCCGCGAGTTTCTCAACGAGCTTGCCCGCGCCGGCGCCCGTGGCACGCAGCGCGTCGGTCTGCTGCTTCGCGGCGGCGTTCTCTTGCGTCAAGGCGTCCGTCTGCGTTTGGGACTGGCTCAAAAGCGTTTCGAGCTGCGCGATCAAAGGCTCGATCTCGCCCTTGCGCTCGGTGAGCCGATCGCCCTGGGCCTGGGCGGACGCGCCGATTTCCCACAAATCCTTGACCAGCGCCTCGATCTGCTGACGAACTTCGACGAGGTGCTGCTCGGATTGCCGCGCGTCCTTGAGGTCCGCGCGGGTGTGCTGATGCTGCTCGCTGAGTTCGTTCATCACCGACGAGGCGGCCGCGATGTGCGACGCCAGCGCCCCGAGCCGGTCCTGCGCCGCGGCGACGTCCGTGCGGAGGCGATCGGCGATCTGCTGCGCGTCCGCCAGCACGGCGTCGATGTCGCCGTGCTTCTGAAGTTGCGCGGCGACGCGATCCAAGAGCGAGGTGACTTGCGTCCGCGCAGCTTCCGCGCGGGCTTCGTTTTCTCGCGTCTGCGTTGCGAGTTCCGACTGCGCCTCGGCCGCGCGATCCCGTGCCAGTGTGAGCTTTTCGATGAGCATGGAGGCGCGGCTTCGACCGCCGGGGGAGTCGTCCTCGCGGAAGAACTCGGCCAGCCGGTCGGCGCGCGTGAGCAGCTCTTTCAACTGTCGCAGCGACGTTTCGCCGCGCTCGTGCGCCCGCTGCACGTGCGAAAGCAGGTCGCCGAGTTTCTCGGCGGCGAGCTGCGAAGCGTCCGCGCGCTCGCACGCGGCGCCCAGCGCCAACATGCGATCCATGACCTGCTGCTCGCAGCCCTGAAGTTTGTCGCCTGTTTCCGCGAGCCGTGTCTGAGCCTGCTGGGCTTCTTCCGTCGCCTCGGCGATCGTCGTCGCCGCGCGGTCCGCACGGGTCGTGGAGGTCTCCAATCGCTGGCGCAGATCCTCGACGCACTCCTGCAGCTCCGTGCAGCGACGTGCGGCCTGCTCTTCGATGCTCTTCCACTCGTCAATGCGCGTCGCATGTTCGCCGATGCGCGCGAGCGACGCTTCCGTCTGCGAGAGCATCGCGCCGGCGTGATCCACCCGGCCTTTGAGTTGCTCGGACGCGCGTTCCGCGGATGCCACGGCGGACTGCAAGGTGGTTTTCCACCCGGTCGTGCTCTTCTGGAAAGTGTCCTGCAGTTGCTCGACGGCACGGGTCTGGCGCGTCAGAGCGCTCAGCGTTTCATCCGTTTTCGACAGCCGCTCCGGAAGGTCGCGCACCAGCGTCTGACCCTGCCCAACCGCGGTCGTGAGGCTGTCAGCGAGTTCCTGCCCGCCGCGCAGGCTCCGCGCTAGCTCCGCGCCGGTGCGCTCCGCCGCGACGCGCGTATGCTCCAGCCGCGACGCCAGCTCATCCGTCTGATGCGTCCACTCGGTCTGCTGCGTGCGCGTCTGCTGAAGCCGCCACTCGGCCTCCCGCGCCTCGCGCGAAACGACTTCAAGCCGTTCGAGCTGCGTGGTCAGTTGCCGCGAGACGGACTGCGCGTTTTCCACGCGCGCCATCATCAGGCGGGCCGTGTTCTGGTACACGTTGGCCGCCTGCGTCGCCCGCGCTTCGGAGGTCTCGACGGCGCGGGTGATGCGCTCGGCCGCGCCGGTGAGCTTGTGCAGGAGCCGCTCTCCGCGGACCAGGGCCTGCTCAAGTCGTGATTCCGTTCCACTCGAATCGAACGTCGGCGCCGGCTCGGCTTCACCGCGCCCGTCCGTGCGATCGAGCGATTCTTCCAGGCGCGCCAGCAGCGCCTCACCGTTGGCAATCAGACTGTCCATAGCGTGTTGCACCTCAATGCCCGCGCCCGGCGTGGGCGCTGCGGCGGTCGCCGTCATGCCTGTCGGCGCTGCGTGATGGGCAAAATCAAGCTCGTTGAGATCGTCGGTCGGCGCGGAGGATCCGCCAGACGGGAAGCGTTCGTCGATCGATGGCGCAAACGCGACCGGCTTGGGCGTCGCGCCCGAGGGTCCAGCGCCTGCCGGAGCTACCAGCGACGTCTCCAGCTCATCGCGGTCGGTCGTGGATTCAGCCAGCACCGATCCGCGCACCGCTTCGGCGGTCGGCGTCGTGATGAACTCCGGGGTCTCGGAAGGCCTGGGCGTGGGTCGCGCCTCGACCGGCGAGCGCTGCGGCACTGAGGGCACCGGGTCCGTCGCGAAGGCCACGGCCAGCGCTGCGCGGCGGGCGGCTTCGGCGGTGTGCGCGATCGTGACGCGCTTCAGTCCGGCGCTGCGGGCGGCCTCCATCGCCAAGGCGCAGAGCTGGTTGACGCGCCGCACGTTGCCGCCGGCAAGGGCGTGAACGCGCGCCGACGCCTGGGCATCGAAAATATCCGCGCTCGCCCCGGCCGCGGCGAGCCGGTGGGCGATGTACACAGTCGTGTCGCGAAGGCTCATCGGGGGAAGTTGAATGAGGCTGCGCACCTGTCGGCGCAAGGCGCGACCTTCGTTTTGCAGCAGCGTCTGTGCTCCGGATCGCCCGACGAGAAGAATCTGGCAGCCGCGCTCGCCGCCGCCGTCCTCGCGCACCAGTGCGGCGAGCTGCTCGGCGGTCTCGGCGTCCATGTCCTGCGCCTGATCGACGACGATCAGAAAGCGACCCTTCGAACGAACTTTGTTGCGAAGGTAGTTCCGGATGCGCGACAGCGTGCGCAGACCGCCGCCGCCCGTTGCCGGCTGAATGCCAAACTTCTGGCACAGACCGGTGAGAATCTGCGACCCGGCGGCGCGCGAGCAGGTCAGCTCGAGCCTGCGATCCGCCTCGCCGTGCTCCGCGCACAGGCGCTGAGCCAGGACCGTCTTTCCGCATCCGGCGTCGCCGACCAGCAGCACGGCGCCCGGCGTGGCGCCGACCCAGCGCGTCAGCGCCGCCGTCGCCTCCTCGTGAACCTGCGTGGGACAGTAGAGGTCCGACTCCAGCGCGTCCGCGAACGGATCCCGCTTCAGCCCGAAGAAATCGAGGTCCATGGCGTCCATTCCCTCGCGCGGCCGCTCCTGGGCCGCCGACGTCGCTGCCCGCATCGGCCTGGGCGCAGCCCCTGCCGAAACCGCCTCCCGAGACGGTCGTTGGGGGAATCATCGGAAAGTTATCGGCTTGGCTGGAGTTATCGGGCAGTGGCAGGGGGCCGCGGCGCTCGCGAGTTTCGGGGCTGTCCCGCTCAAGCGCGGGCGTGAAACCGTCGAAAGACGCCCAGACGGCCAGGGACGCGGCGGCAGGTCTTGCGCGTTTCCATGCCGCGCATCACGGGGTTTTCCTCATGAACACATCGAAGCCATCGGAAGAACGTGCGGTCCCCAAGCCATCCCGGCGACACGGCTCGGCGCTGCCCACTGCGCAGAGGCCTCACCCCACGCTGCTCGACTGGCTGCTGGTCCAAAGCCCGGCCGCGCGGCGCGTCGTTCCACCCGTGCGGCAACCCGCCAAGGTCTGACGATTCGCGATCAACGAATCACGGCCGGCCCAGCGCTTTGCGCAGCGCCTCGATCGCCTCGGCCTTTCGACGCAGCACTTCCTCGCGCAGGTCGGGCGGAAGGTCAGATGCGCGGATCAGCACGTGCATCACCTGCCCGGGCGCGATCGTCATCGGAACCATGCCGATGATCGCATCGTCGCCGGACGGAGCGGCCTGAATGGTGCCTTGTGCCGCCGTCGCGAGCGTCATTCCCGTCGCGCCTGAATCCGGCTGCTGCGCCGGCGCCGCCATCCGACCGTTCGCCGGATCGTAGAACACAACGCCCTCTTCAGTGATCACATACGTCAGCCGCGCCTGTGAGGCGATCGCCGCCAGCGCGTCGCCGGCCGAGTAGCCCTCCACCCCGAAGAGGAAGTTCTGCCGCGTGCCCGGCGTCAGCGCCGCCAGCGCGCTCGGCTCGACGTGCACCGGCAAACCGCACTGCCGTGCGATCTCGTCCAGCGCCTGCACGAAGGGGCGCGTCTGCCTGCGGACGGTGACGATGTGCTGCAACTGTCGCTCGAACCGCGCCTGCACGGGCAGCACCACGATGTTCACATCGCTGGGGAACCAGCTCCACCCCAGCTTGGCGCAGGCGATGTCGAGCACCTGATCGCCCGTGCCGGCGCCGACGTCCTTCATCTGCGAGGCCAGCAGTTCCCACGCGCCCGGCTGGGGCACCTGGAATTGCAGGCGCGACCGAAGCCCTTCGCGGTCGGCGTCACGGGCGCCGGGCTGCAGCGCCGAGACCTGCGCCAACGTGTCCAGATCCGCCCACGTCGCCTTGCGCCCGATGCCCAGCAGCGCCTGCGTCGGCACGACTTCGACGTGATCGCGCTGCACCTCGATGCGCATCCCCAGCCCCGCGAACAAGCCGGTCAAACCCTGACGCAACGAGACCTGCCCGAACTCCGCCTGCGTGAACGTCGTCTGCGGCCCATAGGGCAACAGCGCCATCGTCTCCGGCGACATGCGCACGGCCACGCCGGTCTCTCTGTCCAGCGTCTCGATCAATTCGGTCAGCTTGACATCCCTGAGGGAAAGCTGCGCCGGCTGGTCGAGCACGGTTTCGAGGAGTTTTCGCATGTCCTCCGGCGGCTGCTGCGCCGCGGGCATCAGAGTCATCATCACGTTGAGCAATATGGCGATCATCTGCACACTCCCGCTCGGGATCGGTCCCCGGCGAACGGCATCGTCTCTCTTCGGCACGCGCCTCATCCGGCCCGTGCGGGCGAACCCCGCGTCCCCCTCGGTCAGTAGGTTCCCCTCGCTTCGTGCGAAGGGATGTCCCACGTCTCGTCGATTCGCGTCACCGCGCCGAGCATGATGCGCCTCGGCGGCAGTGCTTCCTCGGCGACAATGTCCCGCTCCCGCGCGAAGGCCACGCGAATGTCCGGCGCCGCGCCCGAACGCTCGCCCTCTCCCCACGGCGTCGTTGCGGGCGGGCGCTCGATCATCACCGCGACAAACGGCTGCGCCATCGCTGTCGGATTGGATTCATGCCCGAACGGCAGCCACAACGCCAGCGCGATCGCGGCCGCGGCGGCGAGCGGCGTCCCCAGCCGGATTACGAAGTTCCAGGGGCTTCGGGAAGCGGAGGGGCGTCGCCGGATTGCCGCCAGGACGTCCCGTTGAAATCGCCCCCATTCGATGCGCGGCTCCGCCCTCCCCCATTCGCCGAGCAGTTGGTCGAGCCGGGCGTACTCACGCATCTGCCGGTCGGCCTCCGCGTCGCGCGAAAGCAGCTCGTCAAGCTGACGCCGCTCGTCGGGCGTCAGGTCGTCATCCAGCCGCCGGCTCATCAAAAAGCCGGGATCGTCGGGATGAATCGGTTGTTCTTCTTGCGATGCCATATTCGTGACACTCACTCACACTGGGGGACCGCTTTGAATCACACTGGGGGACCGGCTTTCCAGCCGGTCATGCCCACATCTTCCTGCCTTGGGGAACCAACATTCCAACTCTGGGGGACCGGCTTTCCAGCCGGTCATTCGCCCCGTCCCCGCGACTCACACTCACGCGCCGACCATGTCTCCCAGCATGTCCTTCAGCTTCTTCCTCGCCTGAAACACGTTCCACTTCACCAGCTCGATGCTGCACCCCATGATCTCGGCCACGTCCTTCTGCGGCATGCCCTGCACGCTGAACAGGATCAGCGCCGTGCGTTGGCTCTCCGGCAGCTTGAGCATCGCCGCGTCGATGCGGCTCTTCAGCTCTTCCGCCGCGGCCGATCCCTCGCTCCATCCCACCTCGCTGCCTTCGCCCGTCGCCGGCGGGTCCATGCCCTCCTCCAGCGTCAACGCCGCCGCGGCTTTCCGCCCCCGGCGGAAATTCAGCGACAGGTTGGTGACGATTCGCATCAGCCACGACCGGAACCTTGACGGGTCGTCAAGCTGCTCCAGTTTGCGATAGGCTCGAACGAAGGCATCCTGCGCGACGTCGGCCGCGTCGGCGGCGTTGCCCAGAAACCGATACGCAATGGCCGCCGCCTGCCGCTGATGGAGCCGCACCAACTGCCCGAAGGCCGCTGAATCGCCGCCCCGGGCGGCAAGAACCCACAGCGCCTCCTGACTGTCCGCACATGCGTCCGTCATGCCTGGTTCTTGCGACTCCACAGGATCAGACACCGGTCTGTGCGAGACGTTAGGCATGAGGTGAAAGCCGACTGATAACCCGGGCTGCACCGTTCCCACCCACAGGGCTGCAGCCCACGCCGACCGCGTCGTGACGTGCGTCTACCGCGCCGCGGCGATCGTATCCCGCCACGGTCCGCGAAAACAGGGGCGGGAAGCGGAGGTCAAAACCGGCTCAGGGCGTCGTAGGGGTCGGAATCCAGGGCATCCGCATTCGGGTCTCGTTTCGGCGTGACACGGTCTGACGTATTCCGTCATTCCCGCGCAGGCGGGAACACGCCGCGGCGAGCGCACAACCCATTCGAGGTCGTGCGCTTCACGGGTCGCTGCTGTGGACCCGTGCCACCCGCCAGTCCGCTGCTGCGGACCTGTGTCACGCGCCGGCCCGCCGGCGCGGACCCGTGCCGACCGCCAGCGCCGGCGGGCCCGAGTTTATGGACAGCTCGGGTTCCCCGCCGGCGCTGCCGGACCCTTGTCTACGGACAGCTCACGTTCACCGCTGGTTTGCAGCCGGCCGGGTCTTCGAGCGTGACCGTGTGCGCTCCCGTGTAGCAGCACGACTTGTGCACGGCGCGGCCGCCGCTGATGGTGACCACGGTGGGCGTGCCGTCGATGGCGACCGTGACGGTCTGACCGTCGTGACTGGCGTCGAAGAGCACGACCTTGGCCACGATCTTGCCCGAGGCCTTGCAGTTGCCCTTCAGCGCCTTGATGTCAGCGCAGGGCACGCTGGCGACCACGTCCACGCGCGCCACCCACGTGTTCCAGGAGGAGCCACCGGACGGGCTGTACTCATGATGCAGCCAGAACGAGCCTTGCACCGGATCGGCGTCAATGCTCGAGTAGTCGCCGAAACGCCCGCTCGTGCTGCCGCCGCTGCTCGCCTTGACGATCTCCACGTTGCCCATCGTCCCGAGCGCGTCGCCCGCCAGCCGGTAGGCCCGGCAGATGGAAATGAACTCGGTGCTGGCGCTGCGGTTGAAGCACAGCGCGGCGTTGTTGTTCTCGTCCACGCCGATCGACGTGAAGAACGCATGCACCGTGCCGCCCAGGTCGATGTCGCCGGACTGAACGAGCACGGGGTTCTGCCCCGACGTCGGCCAGTCGTTCATGCGGATTTCATACCAGCGGGCTTTCACCGGACTGCTGTTGATGTGATGCGTCGCCCAGAGCGAGCCGTTGCGGTACTCCACGCTCCAGAAGCGCGAGTCAAACGTCTCCGGACGGACCGACGTGCCCATCTGCGGCGGATCGCCAGGGTCGCTGTAAGCGGGCACGGTCAACTGAAACGCCGTCGTCGTCGGGCTGCCCAGTGGATCGCGCAGAGCGATGAGCCGCACCTGCGTGCGATTCGAGCCTTCCTGGTGCTCGACCATGTAGTAGGCCGGTGGATTGCCGAACGACACGGGCGGAATGCCCGCCGACTGCGTGCTCGTGGACAGCTCGAACGACTTGCGGATCACCGGGTTGTTGCCCGCCAGCAGTGAGGCCTTGTCGAAGATGTACACCGGGTAGTTGGAACGCAGCCCGAAGCCGTCGCCGGTCACGTACACGGCTTCATCATCCACGCCGATGTTGGGCGAGTCGAAGAGGTTGCCCGCCAACCCCGTCGTTTCGAATCGGTACTTGTACCATGTGCCGTTGGGATCGGAGTCGTCGGAAACCGCCACCAGGGCATACGACTTGCTTCCGGGCGCGTAGCCCTCGGCGGCCATGGCGAAGAACCGTCCGCTCAGATCGTCGTAGATGACCTCGGGGTCGAAGATAAAATCGCTCGCGCCCACGGAGCCCCAGAAGCCGCCGGCGCCTTCGATCTGATCGGTGAACGTCTGCGTGCCGCCCTTGGTGTAGATGGAGATGTTGCCGTTGGTCATCAGCACGACGTGGCTGGGACCGACGGCGGAGTGCGGATCCGGCGGCGTCCAGCCCGTGTTCACCACGCCGATGAAGCCGAAATCTCCGCCCGCAGGCGACGGATCCGTGTCGCCGCCGAACGGATCCTGCGCGACGTCGTCGGGGTTGAACGTCGGCGGGATGTGCGGACCTGCCACGAGCGCGGACGAGGAAGCGTCCGCCACCGACGAGCTTTCCGCATCAAGCTGGAACGCGAGCCGCCCAAACCGTTCGCTCACTTGAGCATCGCCTTCGCCGGGGAGCACCGTCACATGCGCAGCCGTCTGATCCTTCGCGCCGCCGTCCCCCGACCATGCGCAGACGATGCCACCGCCGAGCGTAAGCCCAAGCCGAGCAGCGCCCGTGGCCACGGCCATTCGCTGCGACTTTTCCGACTGCGCGGTGAGTCGGAACGGCTCGCCTTCTGCGGAGGCCGTCGGCGTCAGCCACCGGGCGAGGATGTCCGCCTTGCCCGGCTCGATCGCCGACTCGGCATTCCACGCCGCCAGCAGCCGACCGTCCGCGGCGAACGCCGCCGTCGCGCCACTCTGGCCCGGCCGTGCCGAGCCGCTGACGACTTGGGCGTCCGCCATCGGCTCGCCGTCCGCGCGGAATCGCCTGGCACAAACGGCGTACTCATCTTGCTCCGCACGCATCCAGGCGACTGCGAATCCGCCCGTCGCATCGGCCGCGACCGATGGTTCAACGTCATGCCCCGTCGTGTCGCCGACGACGAAAGGCACGCCTTCGATCCGCATCGCATCGTTCAGCGTCGCCGCGTGAATCGCATAAGGTCGATTCGTTTCATCCGCCGACGCCCACGCAATGACCCATCGGCCATCCGCCAGTGCGGCGATCGTCGGGCAACTCGCCGGCCCGTCCGAAATACAGGGCAGCATCACCTCATCCGTCGCCGCCACGCCATCGACGTTGAACCGCCGAACGAACACGCCGCGTTCCCCCTGGTTGGCCGGTCCCGACCAGACGACGGCAAAGGAGCCGTCGGCGCGCGATGCAGCGCTGGCCTCGGACTGATGCCCGCGCGCCGTGCGGTTCACCGCAATTTCCGGCGACGCGGTGAGCCTCGCGCCGTCCAGCCGCCGGGCGACGATGCCGCCCATGTCGCCGTCCTGCCCGATCGACTCCCACACCACGATCACGCCGCCCAGTCCGTCCGCGCACACCGCGGGACGCCACTGCGCATTGTCGGTGGTCGCGTTGATGCGCAGCTCATCGCTGAGCGGATTCCCTGCGAGGTCCAGGAATCGACCGTACACGCCGTAGTTTCCGCCCTCCTGACGGCGGCTTTCCCATGCGACGAAGACGCGATCGAAAGCGTCAATCGCCAGCGTGGCCGACTCCTGCGCGCTGACCTCGAACGCGTTGACCTGAACATCGCGCGCGGCGCGATCAGGGCGACCTGCGGCGCAGTCAGCGGGAACCGCGGCGCGGTTCGGCATGACGGCAGCGCCGGCAGCCGCGCTCGCCAGCACCACGCATGTCAACGCCACCCTAGGCATAACCCCGCCGGCGCATGGCCGGACGCAACACTTTCGGTGCATTGGAATCCCCCTTTGGACGACCAAGAATGTCGCGCGGGGCACGTCCCCCCCGTGCCCATGCTCGCGCGGCGATATCTCGCGGACGGGTATTTTACCAAAAGAACGGGGGACAAAGCAATGCGCGAGGGTGGCATGGTCTGGCGCACTCGCCTGACCATGGTGGGTCGGCGGGTGGCATGGTCTGGCGTACTCGCCTGACCATGCTGGGTCGAGAGATGACTGTCTCTCCCACGCCAGCCGATTGGACCGAATGGCGCGGCTACTTCCAAAAACTCCCTTCGACCGCGATCTCACTGACCGGCTTGCGGTCCGTCGGGAACTCCCGCTCGCGCAGCTCCGCCGGAAGATCCCCCGGGTCGCCGGGGCGGCCCACGGCGATCATCGCCTCGACCTTGAAATCCTCCGGCACTTTCAGCGAGGCGCGAGCCTTCTCGTTATCGAACCCGGCCATGCCGTGAACCACCAGACCCATGTGACTGCCCTGGAGGCACAGGTTCTCAAAGGCGGCGCCCGCGTCGAACGTGTGGACCGGATTGGGCTTGTTGTTCTTCGAGAAGACCTTGTGCGAGACGACGACCATCAGGACTGCCGCGCGGCCGCACCACGCCTGATTCGCCGGCAGCAGCAAATCGAAAAACGTCTTCCAGGGCGCCCCGTCGCGCGTCGCGTACAGGAATCGCCACTCCTGCTCGTTGTAGGTGGAGGGCGCCCATCGCGCGGCCTCGAACAGCGACATCAGCTCCGCCCGGCTGATCGGCTCGCCGCTCATCGCCCTCGGCGACCAGCGCCGCCAGAAGATCGGCTCGATCGGATGCTGCGGCTTTCGGTGGTCCTGTGGATTCGGCAATGGCATCGTTCAACTCCCTTCCGGTTCGGGGGGCGGCGGGTTTTCGCAACCTCCGCGGTTTCCTTTGATCAGATTATGCGAGAAGCGCGGCGGCGACCACACGGCGCGCGGCCCTCCCAGCGCTTTGACGTTCCACGTGGGGCGAGGTTACATGCTGGGGAGCGCGACCCATGGCCGCTGCTGCTGATTCAGAACGCCTCGCTACGTCGGGACATCGGAGCTTCACGTGCGCGTAACTGACCAGCCCGGGACCGTCATCTTTCGCGGCGCGCGGATCATCGACCCCGCCTCCGCGCTCGACGCGACGGGCACCGTGGTCGTCGCGGACGGTCGCATCCGCGAAATCACCCTCGCTGAACCTGGCCGGCCCGACAGCCGCATCCCCGCATCCACGCAGGCAAGCCCCCCCGTCCGCGACATCGACGCCGCCGGCATGATTCTCTGCCCCGGCCTGATCGACATGCACGTGCACCTCCGCGAGCCGGGCTTCGAGCACAAGGAGACGATCGAGACGGGCAGTCGCGCGGCCGCGGCGGGCGGGTTCACGTTTGTGGCGTGCATGCCCAACACGAGACCGGCGATCGACTCGGTCGAGGTCGTGCGGCGGATCATCCGCCGCGCGCGCGAGGCGGCGCTGTGCGAGGTCGGCCCCGTGGCGGCGATCACGGTGAACCGCGAGGGGCGAGTCGTCACGGACTTCGCGGCGCTGAAGTCGGCGGGCGCGGTGGCGTTCTCCGACGACGGCACGGGCGTCGAGGACGACGCGGTGATGCACGAAGCGTTTGTCCGTGCGCGCGACGTGGATGCCGTGCTCATTCAGCACTGCGAATACCGCGAGCTTTCCGCCGGCGGCGTGATGCACAAGGGCGAAGTCTCAAGGCGGCTGGGCCTGCCGGGTCTTGATCCGCACTCGGAGGAGGCCATGATCGAGCGCGACATCGAGTTGTGCCGGCGGACGCGGGGGCGCTATCACGTCGCGCACATCTCGACCGCTCGCGCCGTGGAGCTGGTCCGTCGCGCGAAGAGCGAGGGCCTGCCCGTCACGGCCGAGGTCACGCCGCATCATCTGCTGCTTACCGACGAGACCTGCGGCGGGCTTGACCCGAACACCAAGATGCACCCGCCGCTGCGACCGGCGGCGGATGTCGAGGCCTGCCGGCGCGGGCTTCTCGACGGGACGATCGACTGCGTCGCCACCGACCACGCACCGCACACGGCGGAGGAAAAGGCAGGGGGCTTGCCGAAGACGTCCGCCACTGCGGAGGAGCAAGTCGCGGGACTATTGAAAACGCCGCGCACGGTTGCAGAGCAGACCGCTGCCTTCCTGAAGGCCCCGCCGGGCTTGATCGGTCTGGAGACGGCCGTCGCGCTGACGGCGCGGGCGATGATCGAAAGCGGCCTGGCCGACTGGCGCGATCTGGTCCGCTGGTTCACGCTGGGTCCGTCGCGCGTGCTGAAGCTGCCATGGGTGGGGCAGGTCTGTGACCTGCCAAAGGTGGGGCAGCTCTCTGAGCTGCCAAGGGTGGGGCAGGTCTCTGACCTGCCAAAGGTGGAGCAGCTCTCCGAGCTGCCTGTGGTGGAGCAGCTCTCCGAGCTGCCTGTGGCGGAGCATATCTCCGAGCTGCCTGTGGCGGAGCATATCTCCAAGCTGCCAAGTGTTTGGCACCCCTCAAACCTGCCGTCGAGCATCGCCCTGGGCGCCGTCGCCAACCTGACGCTCATCGATCCGAACCGCCGCTGGCAGGTCGGCGCCGGGACGCTTTTCTCCAAAAGCCGCAACACGCCATTCCTCGGCCTGCAGCTTACGGGCCGCTGCGTCCGGACCCTGCGCGGGTCACGACTCGTGGAAATCCCGTAAGCGCCTTCAAGCGGGCGAAGGGGGATATTCAACGGCAAATGAACGCAGAGGAACGCAGATGGGGTCGTTCGTCACTCCGCATCGGGTAGTTCGTCACTCCACGTTGGGTCGTTCGTCGCTCCGCATCGGGTAGTTCGTCACTCCACATTGGGTAGATCGTCACTCCGTGACGAGACGGGTACTTCGTGGCTCCGCCGCGAACGCCTGTCGCCCAGCGATGAACGACCCCCGCTGAATCCCGAACCCTGAACCCTCAACCCTCAACCCTGAACCCTGAACCCTGAACCCTCAACCCCGAACCCTCAACCCTCACCCACAGCACCGTCGCCACCGCCTTGAAAACAACAGACCCGCCTCCCTTGGAAGAGAAGCGGGTCCGATCCTCAAGCCTGGCCCCTCACTGGCGCGAGGGGTTCTGATGACCGTCTTGTGATTACTGACGAGCAGCACTCGACGCACGCGCACGGCGGCGTTTTCCCCCTCGCGGACCGATAACCCGGAGACTCGCCGTACACAACATGGTCAGCACCATTGCACAAGGCGTCGGGCCGCAAGCCCCACAAGGCGCGCCGATCGGAGTGCATTGCAGTTGGAAGACTCTTTCGATGACCCTTTCCCGGTCTGCCTCAAAACAGATCGTCCTGGCATTCGGGTCGATGCCATCGGGGAGGTCTCCATCCCATCGCACAAACTCGTATCCGTCCGGATCGCCCGCTGAAGCACAGGCTTCCTCGCTTTTCACCGGCTGGGTCGTACTACAATCTTCAATAATATTACCGTCAATGTCGACGGAACACACCCGGATCACAACCTTTGGACAACCCCCATCTTCGCTCCCGCCGAAGGCATCCGGACAATCATCGCATGCATCGCCTAGGGCGTCTCCGTCTTCATTTTCCTGTAGCGCATTGGGCGTAAATCGACAATTATCATCATCATCGCAGAAACCATCACTATCGCTATCACCGCCGCTGTCCGCACACTCGTTTCTCTGAAGATCGAAGGTCCAGACGTCTCCTTGAGCAACTCCGCAGGCATTTGTTGCATGAACCCACCACTCGTGACTGCCGTTTGAAAGGGTGCTTCCCACTTCGTAGAAGGTCTCATCGGTCCGACCGAGCCACTCACCGTCCAGCCAAACTGAATACTCCGTGCCACCTGAATCTTGCCACCTGACAGTTCCAGAGAAACTGGAGACGTTTGCACCATTGCTTGGATGCGGGCCGGTGGGCGTCTCGGGGGGCCGTCCGCTGGAATCAGATTCACATGCGTCTCCCTCCCCGTCTCCGTCGCAGTCGGCCTGGGATTCATTATTCTCACATGGACAGTTGTCTGCATCGTCAATAATTTCATCGGAGTCGCATTCGGTGATTCCTCCGCAGGGCCGCTCACAACAGCCGTCGCACGGCGGTTCGCTGGGGTCCATCGCAGAAGCCTCGCAGTCGCATTCGTCACCTTTTCCGTCACCGTCGTCATCCAGTTGCCAAGGGTTGTAACATGCTCCACAATTGTCTAGGTCAGAAGGTACGCCATCGCCATCCGGGTCGGAAGCGTCTGAACAGGCGTCGCCCACGCCATCGCCATTCGTGTCGTTCTGGTCGGGATTCGCATGGTCCGGACAATTGTCATTACAATCCAACACTGTATCCCCATCGCTGTCAATGTCGCACGACCGGCAGGTGTCCGTCGCCTCGTCGCATGGCTCTGATCCGCAGGGTGCGTGTCCCGACTTGCATTCACCTGCCTCGCAGACCTCAAGCCCATTGCAGAATTGTCCGTCGTCGCACTGCGAGTGGGATGTGCACGGTTCAGCACAATCCGAATCGCCATCGTCGGCGAATCCGTCACAGTCGTTGTCAATTCCGTCCCCGCACAGCCGCTCGGGCGACCCGTTTCTCTTCGAGTCACATCGATCACAGTCGACGCCGTCCGGGAATCCGTCGTTATCGTCATCACTGTCGCACGCGTCGCCCTGAGCGTCGCCGTCGCAGTTTTCCTGAAGTGGGTTTGGGGTGTCGCGGCAGTTATCAACGTCGTTACACACTCCGTCGCCATCCGAGTCGCCACCTCGGCCAGGACATGGGCCGCAGTCTGAATCGGCTGCATCGGTGCTGCCATCGCAGTCGTTGTCGATGCCATCGCTGCAAAGCCGTTCTGGTGCAGCGTTCTTTCGCGGATCGCACCGATCACAGTCATTCGAGTCCGGGTAACCATCGTTATCGTCGTCGCTGTCGCATGCGTCCCCTTGACTGTCGCCATCGCAGTTTTCTTGCCCGGGGTTATGCGTATTGGGGCAGTTGTCTCCCTGGCATACGCCATCACCGTCGGGATCGCAATCGGAATCGCTGCAGTCTGTTCGATTGTCGCAATCGTCGTCGATACCGTTGGTACAGACTTCGCTGTAGCGGCTAGACCTGTTCGCGTCGCAGTCTGCACAATCGGACGTGTCCGGGTCGCCGTCATTGTCGTCGTCGGTGTCGCAAGCGTCCCCTTGAGAATCATTATCACAATTGCTTTGGTTGGGGTTGTATGTGCCGGGGCAGTTATCACTGCAATTGCTGCTGTAACCGGATGGCTGACTGCAAGATTCGATATCTTGATTGCAATCATCGCCATATCCGTCGCTGTCGTAGTCCCGATACCATACTTTATTATTACACCAGAAGAGTATCATGTCCCATTGGACTAGGCGGGCATTGCAGATTCCATTGTTATTGCAGACCTTCACTTCCCAGTCCTCATGGGTACGCCAGTCGTTCCATGTAGTCATGTTGTTTCTGATGAAGAGGCAGTTGCCGTTCCTTTCGGTGAAGAGTGGAACAGACGCCTGGTAGCTGTAGTCCGCGTTCTTGAACCAGACTTGAATCTCGTCACAGTCCCCACAGCCAGGATCAACTTCAATCGCGACATCTATGCCGTCGTCGCAAATCAAAGCATCACTTGGTCCGCATCTGCCCGAGCGCACATCGCTCTCGCAGGACTCATCGAGAATCTCGAGGTTCGGATAGAATGTGTCAATGCAAGAGTGATCGCAGTTTTGCGCCTCCAGCTTCGCAGGAATGAGAATAGCGCAGGAAATCGCCAAGCTAAGCTGACCTACCTTTGTTGCTTCCTCGCTATTTCGTGTGGGTAGCCTGAGCCAAGGCTGGGAGCTTGAAGTCCAGTTTTCCGGCGATGAGGTAGGTCATTGTCATAAGATAGGCGCTGGAGCGGAAGCCGCGGGCTTTCCGCTTGGCCGACTGGATC
>CAZGJA010000093.1:0-22626 GCA_964526695.1 uncultured Phycisphaeraceae bacterium | reverse complement strand
CACGACTTGGAGCTGCAGCAATCGCGCCAGCAGCACGAGCGCCGCGGCGCCGAACAGCACAAGCAGGATTCGCAGGCGACGCTCGAACACGGCGATGGATCCCCGGCCTCTCGAAACGCAGCGTGATTATTCGACCGGGCGCGGGATTCCGCAATGCGGGGTGAAGGACTCTCGCAAGCCTCCTTGCTCGCGCCGGCGGGAACCCTCTTTCGTCGTTCCAGCGCAGGCAGGAATCCAGTCTCGTCGCGGAGCGACGAACTACCCCGCAGCTCGTCATTCCCGCGCAGACGGGGATCCAGTCTCGTCGCGGAGCGACGAACTACCCCGCGGCTCGTCATTCCCGCGCAGGCGGGAATCCAGTCTCGTCGCGGAGCGACGAACTACCCCGCGGGCCGTCATTCCCGCGCAAGCGGGAATCCAGCGGTTCTTCGGCGCGCGCTGGACCCCCGCCCGCGCGGGGGTGACGGTGCCCGCACGCGGTTCCAAGTTTTGCCGCGGCCCGTTATCAACCGTCGTTGCCGGGCGGGCGGAACCAATCAATTCGGCCTCCTCAGCAGAATTCGTGGGTGGGTTTTGGGGGTATCCGATGTCGCAACTCCCGGTTTTCCAGGGTTCTGGGCCGGGGGAGCCGGGCTGGAAACCGCACCGAATCCGGACCCCGGATTGAAGGCGGGTTCTACCGGGCCACCGGGGAGTGTCCCTACGGCGGATGCACCGGCCTCAGGGAGGCAGATCGCCCCTTCTTACCGTGCAAGCCCCCTTCCCAAGCCCTTGGAACACCGGAGCCATGCCTCAGAAAATCCCGGGGTCTGGGGCGGAGCCCCAGTCCCTGGCACCCACGAATTCTGCGGAAGAACCAAAACTGGGTAGGCGCGGCCGGATGGGAATCTGTAGAATAGCGGGACTCCGTCTGACGCCGCGGCGGGGCAGGGTGATCGGAGGAATCTCAGGTGATAGCCGGGGCCGCAGGAGGCCCGGACAACCTTGGGGGATCCTGGGAAGCTCGGATGCCGAGAGCAACCTTGGGGGATCCGGAAGACGTATCGGACCTGCGGAGAAACTAGCCTGCGGTTCCGGGATCATGAGAATCGGCGGTTGATGACGAACTTGGACGGCCTGGCGGCAGCGTCCGCGGTGGGGGCGACGTCCATCGGCCGCACCGCGCGGCTGCTTGCAGCCGTGGACCGCCGCGGCGCGGCGCGGCCAAGGAATCGAGCCCCGAGTAGTCAGCCTCGATGAAGCGTTCCCCGAGACCACTGAAACAGGAGACGACCCATGACCCGCGTTCGCCGTGTTGTTCTTGCATCACTCACCGCCGCCGTCCTTGCGACGACAGCGCCCGCCGCCTTTGGGGGTGAGTTCGAATGGATCAACCTGACTCCGGTGCAGCCCAGCCCGCGCAGTTCACACGCCATGGCTTACGACAGCGCTCGCGGCGTGACAGTGCTGTTCGGGGGATCGACGCGATACGATGACACGTGGGAGTGGGACGGACGCACCTGGGCCCTGCGGTCAACGTTGGGGCCTGATGGGCGTTCCGGTGCCGCCATGGTCTACGACAGCGCTCGTGGCGTGGCCGTGCTGTTCGGCGGAAGTGGCGGCGGGGGTGAGACATGGGAGTGGGACGGCGCCACTTGGAGGCGGAGGGCAACGACTGGTCCCAGTTCGCGTTCCAAGCACGCCATGACCTACGACAGCGCCCGCGGCGTGACTGTGCTGTTTGGAGGGTACGACGGCACATCGCATTATGGCGACACATGGGAGTGGGACGGAAGCGCCTGGGCGCTTCGAGCCACTGACGGACCCGGGCCGCGCAGAGACCACGCCATGGCCTACGACAGCGCCCCGGGCGTGACTGTGCTGTTTGGAGGGTACGACGGCACATCGCGCTATGGCGACACATGGGAGTGGGACGGCCATGAATGGACTTTGCGGTCCGAGACCGGACCCAGCCCGCGCCATGATCACGCCATGGCTTATGACAGCGCCCGCGGCGAGATCGTGCTATTCGGGGGGTATGAAGGCACATCGCGCTACGACGGCGACACTTGGGAGTGGGATGGCAGCGTTTGGACGCGGCGATCCACCTCCGGCCCCGACCCGCGAGCCCTCCACGAAATGGCCTACGACAGCGCGCGAGGCGTGACTGTGTTGGTTGGTGGATCGAGTTGGGAAGGCGCCGGCGAAACATGGGAGTGGAACGGCAGCCATTGGATTCAGCGAAGGGCCACCTCGGGCCCACCGGCTCGCGATCTGCATGCCATGGTTTACGACAGCGCCAGGGGTCTCGCGGTAATTTGTGGGGGACAGGAAAACTGGGGGACGTGGGAGTGGGACGGAACCTCTTGGATGCTGCGGACCTACGGTGGCCCAAGCTACCGAATTCGTCACGCCATGGCGTACGACAGCGCCCGTGGCATGACCGTCCTGTTCGGGGGCTTTTGGAATCGGCAGGACACTTGGGAGTGGGACGGCGGCGCCTGGACGCAGCGCGACGCGACCGGTCCAAGCGGGCGTTTTCAGCACGCCATGGCCTACGATAGCGCCCGGGGAGCGACCGTGCTGTTTGGAGGGCGGAATTATCCAACCTGGCTCGGCGACACGTGGGAATGGGACGGCAGCACATGGACCCTGCGGGCAACGGATGGACCCAGCGCACGCGAGATGCACGCCATGGCCTACGACAGCGCCCGCGGCGTCACCGTGCTGTTTGGAGGGTATGACGGCTCGCGCAGTCCAGCCGACACGTGGGAGTGGGACGGCAGCGCCTGGGCACTTCGAGCCACCGACGGACCCGGTCCGCGCAGCAACCACGCCATGGCCTACGACAGCGCCCGGGGTGTGACCCTGCTCTTCGGCGGTGACAAGGAGTACGACCACTTTTACGGCGACACATGGGAGTGGGATGGCGACGAATGGGCTTTGCGGTCCGAGACCGGACCCAGCCCGCGCAACGATCACGCGATGGCTTATGACAGCGCCCGCGGCGAGATCGTGCTGTTTGGCGGATGGGAGGACAACGCAAGGTTCGGCAACCACGAGACGTGGGTGTACGGGTCCGTCTGCCGCAGGTTTGAACAGATCAAGCCCAAGGTGAAGCGTGTTCGTGACCGGTGCCGGATCGTCGCCAGCGTGCGCACGGCGCTGCGGGTGGGCGCGGAACTGACCGTGTGTTTCGAGGGCGACGAAGCCTGCGGTTGCGGGACGGCGACGGTCAACGAGCGGGGGCGGGCGATGGCGGTCTGCCTCACGTCGATCAAGGGCGAGCACCGGATTTGCATCCCCGACTGCCCGGACCTGTGCCGCAAGGTCGTCTGCCAGCCGTAGCGGCGCGAGTTCGTGTTTTTTCCGGGGTGCAAGTCGCCCGCCTGAGCCGGCGTTCGCGCATTTGAACCGCGCGGACTGAAGTCTGCGGCTCGCTCCCCGGAAGCGGAGTTGCCTCAAGACCGCTCGGAAGGAGGCACGACGTTCGGTGCTTGCTCACAGGCGAAGCCGCGGGCCCGAACGAGCCGGCAACCCGTCGGGCATTCGCCGTTTGGATAGCTGCGCCAGGCAAGTTGCGGCTCCAATCTTCTACACGCTATGCCAAGACTCCTCTCCACCTTGGGTAGAGACAGGGGGAGGGGCGAAACGCTGTGCAGAATCACCCACCCCCAGCCCCTCGTCGCCACGGCGACCCCTCGACCTTTGAGGGGCGGGGTTTATGAACATGGATCCTCCCCCAATCCCTCCCTTGCAGGGAGGGGAGTTGATGAACACGGACCCTCCCCCAATCCCTCCCTTGCAGGGGGGGGTATGCGGAAGCTCTCAGACCTCGACGCGCTCGAAATGGCGGGCGCCGGCGATGAGCGCCATCCAGCCGGCGCCGAGGGCGATCAGCAGGGTCAGCGCCGTGTAGCCCACGGTTTCCCACGTGGGCAGCGCCTTCGGGAGTTCCTCGCCGAGGGCGAGCCGCTCGCGTCGAAGTTCGGGCCAGATTAAGCGGCGCTGATGCAGCGGGTTGGAAACACCTGCGGACAGGGGTCGCAAGCACCTGCGGACAGGGGTCGCAAACACCTGCGGACAGGGGTTGGAAACACCTGCGGATAGGCGTCGCAAACACCTGCGTATCGCATTGAATGAACTGCACGGCCTACCAGAACAGCGGCTGCACGGCCTACAAAAACAGCGGCGTCTGGCTGTCTGCTGCGCTGGGCTGCTGGATCACCGGCTCGGGCAGGCCCAGGTGGCGATACGCTTCGCGCGTCGCCTGGCGTCCGGCTCGGGTGCGGATGACGAAGCCGATCTGGAGCAGGAAAGGCTCGACGACGTCCTCAAGCGTGTCGCGCTCCTCGCCCATCGTGGCCGCGAGGGCTTCGATCCCCGCCGGACCGCCGCCGTACACGTTCACCAGCGTCTTGATGAACGCGCGGTCCAGCTCGTCCAGCCCCAGCGTGTCCACCTGCTGCACCGTCAGCGCCTCCTCGGCGATGCGCGGCGTGATGCGCCCGTCCGCGCAGACCTGCGCGTAATCCCGGACGCGCCGCAGCAGGCGATTGGCCACGCGCGGCGTCCCGCGGCTGCGCCCGGCTACGATCCGCAGCGCGTCGCCGTCGTGCGGCACTTCGAGTTTCTGCGCCGAGCGCAGCAGCACGGTGTTGAGCTCGTCCGCGTCGTAGAAGTTGAAATGGTAGCGATGCCCGAACCGGTCGCGCAGAGCGGCCGTGAGCATCCCCGAGCGCGTCGTCGCCCCGATCAGCGTGAAGCGGTTCAGCTTGAAATTGACCACGCGCCCCGAGAGGCCGCCTTCGATGGTGAAATCGACGCGAAAGTCCTCCAGCGCCGTGTACAGGAACTCCTCGACGATGCGCGGCAGGCGGTGGATCTCGTCGATGAACAGCACGTCGCCGCGCTCCAGCGTGGTGAGCATGGCCATGAGGTCCGCCTGCCGGGCGATCGCGGGACCGGACGTGACGCGCGGCGTGCGCCCGCCCATCTCGTTGGCGATGACGAACGCCAGCGTGGTCTTGCCCAGCCCCGGCGGACCTTCGAGCAGCATGTGCTCCAGCGGCTCGCCGCGCTGGCGCGCCGCGGTCATGGCGATGCGCAGCTTGTCGAGCATGGCCCGCTGCCCGACCATTTCGTCCAGCCGCTTCGGGCGAAGCGCCAAGTCGAGCGACTCCTCCTCCGGTCGCGGCTGACCGCTGAGAATCCGGTCTCTGGCCATGCGCTACGCCCCCCTTCCGCCGCCGGTTTTGATCTTGTACGCCGCTCGAACCCAGTCGTCCGCGCGAATCAGGTCGGGCTGAAGCCGCATGGCTTCCGCAAGGAACCGCTCGGCGTCGGCGCGGTTGTCGCCCCATCCGGTCAGGACGGTGATCGCGTCGCGCTGCGCGTCTGTCCACGCGGATTGCAGCACCTCGCCCGCCGCAGTCTCGGGCAGCGCCATGTCGCTGAGCTTGCCCTTCAGCTCGGCCACCATGACCTGCGCCCCGCGCGGGCCGATGCCGGTGAGTCGCGCGAGCGCCTTCACGTCGCCGTCCTGAATCCACCGCGCCACGCGCCGCGCCGGCTCGGACAACGCCTTCAGCGCCTTGCGCACGCCCATGCCCTTGACGCTGATGAACCGCAGGAAGAACGCCTTCTCCTCCGCCGACGTGAAGCCGATCAGCCGCGGCGTCAGGTAGCTCGACGTCTGCGCGCCCTCGAAAATCTCCAGCGTGTGCAGCGTGACGCTGCGCCCGCGCTCCGCCGCAAGCTGCGCAATGGCCGCGCGCGGCACGAGCACCTCGCGCGCCACGCCGTCGCGCTCGAGGATCACGGCGTCCTCGGTCAGCTCAGACAAGATGCCGGTGAGTCGGACGATCATGACAAGCTCCGCGGCCGCGATGGCAAGGCTGACGGCATATCAGAACCCACCACGCCAGTGGTGGGCCGATCAGAACCCACCACGCCAGTGGTGGGCCGAGCGGTGCAACGGACGCCAGTGACGAGCCGATCGGCGCACCCCGCGCTGCGAGCGTAGTGGACAATTGCAGAACTCCGAAATGGGCGTTGGCATCGTCACCCCCGCGCAGGCGGGGGTCCAGGGCGCCCCGGCAAACCGCTGGATTCCCGCCTGCGCGGGAATGACAAGTTTTGCCCTTTGCTGCGGCCTGTCAGGGGTCGCCATCCCGCATTCGGCATTCCGCATTCTGCATTCGCCATTCAGCATTCACCATTCACCCTTCGCCATTCCCACCGCGCCCGCACAGCATAACGCCAGCGCCAGCGCATCCGCCACATCCGGCGGCTCCGGCGGCGCCGCCAGTCCCAGCGCCCGCGCGACCGCCCGCTGCATCTGGGCCTTGGAGGCGTGCCCGTTGCCGGTCAGGTATTTCTTGACGCGAGTGGCCGGGTAGGGCGTGACCTTCACATCCAGCTTGGCCGCGGTGCAGAGGATGACGCCGCGCGCGTGACCCATGAGGATCGACGTGCGGGGATGCTTGTAGTGGGAGTAGAGGTCTTCCACGGCCACGACTTCGGGCCGATGCTCGCGGAGCACGGCGGAGAAGTCGACTTCGAGCTGGCAAAGCCGGTCGGGAAGTTCGAGGGCATCATCGGTGCGCAGCGCCCCGGCATCGATCAGCTCGATCCCGCCGCCCCCGGCGCGCATCACGGCGTACCCCGTGACCCCCAGCCCCGGATCCACGCCGCATAGAATCCGTCCCACGTGGCCGTGCCCCTTGAAGGAAATGACCTGCGTGCCGTTCGCCGCTGCTGAAGTCTAACACAAGCGAGCGGGAGCGGATGCGCAAAGGAGCAACAAGATTTCCTCCTGACGGTCGCGTTTCCGGGGAAACGACCGCTTCCTTACGGGCGCGGCTCTGATATGCGTCCAACGGGCGCGGCTCCGATATGCACGCGATGTGGCGTGCTCCATGCGCCCGTCTAGCGCGATTCCTTGACTTCGTACTCGGCGTCGATCACGTCGTCCTGCGGTTTCGCGTCGGCGGCGCCCGCCTGCTCGGTCGGCGCGGGGCCCGGCGTCGTGCCGGCCTTGGCGGCGGCGGCTTCGTAGATGATCTTGCCGATGGACTGCGCGTCCTGCACCAGCGCCTCCATCGCCTTGCGGATGGCGCCGCCGTCCTCGCCCTTGAGCACCTCGCGCACGTTGTTGATCGACGACTCGATCTTCGACCGCTCAGCCGCGGGGATCTTGTCGCCGTGCTCGCGGAGCTGCTGCTCGACCGCGTAGGCGTGATGCTCCGCTTCGTTGCGCGTCTTGACCAGTTCGGCCTTGCGCGTGTCGTCCGCGGCGTGCGCCTCGGCGTCGCGCTTCATCTTCTCGATCTCGTCCTTGGAAAGGCCGCTGCTGCCCTCAATGCGCACTTCCTGCTTCTTGCCGGTGGCCTTGTCTTTCGCGGAGACGTTGATGATGCCGTTGCGGTCGATGTCGAAGGTGACCTCGATCTGCGGCATGCCGCGCGGCGCGGGGGCGATGCCGGTGAGGTTGAACTTGCCCAGCGAGCGGTTGTCCGCGGCCATCGGGCGGTTGCCCTGAAGCACGTGGATGGTCACTTCCGTCTGACCGTCGGACGCGGTGGAGAACGTCTCCGAGCGCGACGTCGGGATGGTCGTGTTGGCCTCGATCATCGTGGTCATCACCGCGCCCAGCGTCTCGACGCCCATGCGGAGCGGCGTCACATCGAGCAGGACGATGTCGTCGCGGTGACCGGAGAGGATCGCGCCCTGAATGGCCGCGCCGACGGCTACGACCTCGTCCGGGTTGATGCTCTTATTCGGCTCTTTTCCGAAGATTTCCTTGCACAGCGCGACCACGGCCGGCATGCGCGTCGAGCCGCCGACGAGGATGACTTCGTCGATGTCCTTCGGGCTGGCCTTGGCGCCCTGCATCGTCTCCATCACCGGCTTGCGGCAGCGTTCGGTCAGGTGCTTGGTGAGCTGCTCGAACTTGCTGCGCGTGATGGTCATCTGAAGGTGCCGGGGACCGGACGCATCCGCGGTGATGAACGGGAGGTTGAGGTTCGTCTCCATCACCGTGGACAGCTCGCACTTGGCTTTCTCGCTCTCTTCCTTGAGGCGCTGCAGCGCCATGGGATCCTTACGCAGGTCAATGCCTTCCTTCTTGCGGAACTCCTCGGCGACGTAGTTGATCAGCTCCTCGTCGTAGTCGTCGCCCCCGAGATGCCCGTCACCCGACGTGGCCTTCACCTCGAACGTGCCCACTTCCGGGTCGATCTCCAGAATCGAAATGTCGAACGTGCCGCCGCCGAGGTCGAAGACCGCCACGCGCTGCTCTTTCTTTTTCTCCAGACCGTACGCCAGCGCGGCCGCCGTCGGCTCGTTGATGATGCGCTCGACCGTCAGCCCTGCGATCTCGCCGGCCTCTTTGGTGGCCTGGCGCTGCGAGTCGTTGAAGTAAGCGGGAACGGTGATGACCGCGCGCGTCACCGGACCGCCGAGGTAGGCCTCCGCGGTCTTCTTGAGATCCTGAAGGATCATCGCGCTGATTTCCTGCGGCGTGTACTGCTTGCCGCGGACTTCGACTTTGACGAGTTCTTCAGGACCGCCGACGACCTTGTAGGAAACGAGCTTCTCCTCGCTGGCCACCTCGTTGTGCCGGCGCCCCATGAAGCGCTTGATGGAGAACACGGTGTTCTGGGGGTTGGCCACCTGCTGCCGCCGGGCAAGCTGCCCGATCAGCCGCTCACCTTTTTCGGTGATGCCGACGACCGACGGCGTCAGCCGCCCGCCTTGAGCGTTGGTGAGAACCTTGACGGTGTCGCCTTCCATTACAGCGACAACCGAATTAGTAGTCCCGAGGTCGATTCCGATGGTCTTTGACACGTTGTGCTCCTAGCTTTTCGTGCCTGCCACATCTGCGCGCAGTACACAATCCGGCTACCATCCAGCACAGCACATACCAGCCATCCGCCGGACGAGATTGGCATGTAACCATCTAATACGTAACAGCTTAATGAAGGCGCGGCCAGCGGGCTGCGGTCTGATTGTGCCATCCTGACAGCGGATTGGATTGCGTTGAATGCGGTTTTGGCAGCGCGTTGATGGCACCCAGGTGAAAGGCGGGCTTGGCAGGGCATAGGCTCTTCCGGTGATTGAGCCGGCCCCTGCGGTGGGGATCGAACATCGACGGCGCGGCCTCCGCCCGGCTTCCGCGTGGCGCGAGGGCCAGATCCGGTGAACGAGCATCGTTTTGAATCTCGGCGGTTCTTTCTTCTTTCGATCCGCCGCCCAGCCGATAACATAAGGCTGTATGGCACTGGAACCGCTGGAAACCGCCGAGGCTCATGATTTCCCCACCGTCCGCCAGCAATCCGTCTTTGTCGAGAACCGGGTTGGCCAACTGCTGCGGCTGACGCAGCTCTTCGACAAGACCGACATTCGGATTCTGGCCGTCTCGGTGGTGCATTCGGTGGATTGCGCGATCTGCCGGATGATCCTGGACAAGCCGGATGAGGCGTACCGCGTGTTGACGGAGTGCGGCTTCCAGGTCAGCGAGGCGGAGTTGCTCGTCGTCAGCCTTCCTCCCGGTCGCCGGGCGCTGCTGCACACCTGGGCGGCGCTGCTGGGGGCCGAAGTGAACATCTTCTACACCTACCCGCTGCTGATTCAGCCCTATGGACATGCGGCCATCGCCGTGCTGCCGGATGATCTTCACGCAGCCGTGCAGGTGCTGCGCGCCCGGCAGTTTCACTTGCTGGATCAAAGCTCGCTGCTCGATTGCCATGATGAATGGCACTGAGCCGAGGTGAACGGCGGCGGCTCACCGCTGTTCATGTTCCCATGCCCACGCGCCGCGTCGACGCCCGGAAATACGCGCCGTCCGCTAACGCCGCACGGCTCAACCCCGCGTCAACCTCCCTGCGTCCGGAATTGCGCTGATGCTGCACCGGCCTGGCGAAATCCCCGAAAAGCGAAACGGGTTCCATCGCGGCTCGACCGACGGGCGCGATGGGGCGCGTGGGCGGAACCGGGATTCTGAAGAGCTTCAGGATCGGCAACGGGAGAACGACGGCATGACTTCTCGCACGGCAACTCGACGCGGCTTCAGCTTGGTCGAAATCCTCATCGTGGTCATCATCCTCGGGATCCTCGCGGCCATTGTGATTCCCGGCGCCGCGGGCGCTGCGGAAGACGCGAAGGCCGCCAAGATTCTCGCCACCGTGGACGCCGTGCGAACCGCGGTGAACACGCACTACATGCACACCAACCAGCTCGCCATCGAATACAGCGGCCAGCAGTACGCGGCAGCGGGCAACCATCAGCTCTCGCTGACTCAGACTTACAAGGGATGGAGCGGTCCATACCTCGACCATCCGCTCAGCGCTGCGGACAATCCGTTCGGCGAGCTGTTCGTGTATCGCAACTTCAACGGCGTGGCCAACGGCGGCTTCGATCTGACCGGCGGCGGCGGCAACACGGCGACCGGCAACGGGCAGTACATCGTCTTCAACGGCGTGCCGGACACGGTGGCGCGGAGCGTGAACGACACGCTCGACTCGGGAATCACCGCAGGGGACTGGAAGGCGACCGGGCAGGTGGAGTGGCGTAACAACCGGCTTGCGGTGTTCCTGATGGATGTGGCGAACTGAGCCGGGACCGGCGCGAGACCCGCTAGACGATGACCGCGGCGAAGCGCGAGGGTAGTTCGCCACTCCGTGGCGAGCGTTCGTCGCGGAGCGACGAACTACCCTTCTCGTCGCGGAGCGACCTTTGCCCGCCGCGGCACGACACCGACCCGTGAGGCGGACGAATCCCGCCCTACGCTGAGGCGCGGTGCTCGTCAGCTTGAGGTTGGCGAACGCTTACAGCACGGCGCCCATCGCGTCGCCTACGGCCTGCCAGATCTTGGAGTTCTTCCGGCCCAGGACGGAGATTCCCCCGACCGCGACGAGCAGCAGGACGGCCAGCAGGATGGCGTATTCCACCGCCGTCGGTCCGTTTTCATCGGCGAGGAACCGCTTGGCCGTCCGCCGGGTTTGCGCGACCGCGAGTTTCAGCCTTGGACTCAGCATGACCACGCCCTTCGAGTAGAGGAGTCTCCCGGCACGCGCCCCGCACGGGGAGTATGCTCTTGAGCCTACGAAATGAATCACGTCCGCGCCAATCTGACCGATCGGCTTTTCGTGCAAGGGCTGCCCGCCTTAACACGTGAGGTGCTCCTCGCAACGGATTATCAGACGGGAGCCATTCGCGGACGAACTCGATCCTCCGGCGGGGACGATCCGCCACCGAGCGGAATCCGCCGACAGGAGCGGTCTGCCGGCGGGAGAGATCTGAAACGCGCGAGCGAGCCGGAAAGCCGCTCGGATGACCCTTGCAGCCGAAGGTAGAACTCAAACTGGGAACTGGGACCGTCATGCCCGCGCAAGCCGGATCCTAGCCTACCCCCGTTGCGTATCATGAGAACCACCCCCTCACCCACGCAGGGGCCCAGTCGGTCGGCTCAACGGACGGCGCGCCGCTGACCCGCCACCCCCGCGCAAAGGGAAGCGGGCGTCTTCAAGTTCACGCTTATGCCGCCCCACCCGCCCCGGCGAGCGGCTAGTCTCCGGCCACCTCGCGAGCAACAGGCGGGATTCCCGCTTGGGCGGGACTGACGCGCGTCGCCTATCGCCACGGATGATCAGGGAGGAGGCGTGTCATGCCGGCGCGGACGGCACGTCAGGAAGCTCGGGCGCGGAGTCCATCCTGGCTCTTCGTGCCGTTCGGCTCTCGGTGGACGGTCGTCGGAAAACATCAATGAAGTACCCGACCCGCGTACTCCAAGACCTCCTGAGCCGTCGCGCGCCCGAAATACTGGATGGACCGAAAAAGGGCTTGACATGCTACCCCGTCATGGAGTATGCTGCCCATGCCTATTGTGCCGCGAGTGAGGCGGACTGCGGCCCGAGTAGCTGGAGTGAGACCGAATGTTGGTCAGACCAGGCTCTGGGTTTGCGCAGAGATGCTTCGCTTCGTCCCCCGGGGACAAGACCCCGCGATCGAAGTCGTCCCCGCGCGCCCGTGTTTTTCCGTGGTTTCCGGCCAGGACGATTCGCCGCCCCGTCGGCGTAAGCGGTTCTGCTTTTCCTGAGCGATCGGATTCGACTGGCGTTATTTCGCTGGAGGGCGCACGAAGTGCTTGGGTGACATGGGTTCATGCGGAGCGCGGGTGAGCCGCGATGGGAGAGGCGTCGGCTCGGCGCCCGCGATCGCAGGATTCAAGGCCAGGAAGGAGGTTGTGATCGATCAACGCGGATTTTGATGATCCACGCGGTGGGCGTTTGCGAACTGGGGAGGCGCGCAGCAGCGTTTTCCGGCGTAAACGCACCGCGGGGCTTGATGAATAAGGGTGCGGACCGGCCACGACGTTGGCACGAGAGCGGCCGGTCCGCGGGCTTGGCGCGTTGTTGCGCGCCTCGCTCTCCTCATTCTATTGCCCCATTCCTGAGTTCATCAAGACGTGTCGGCGATCGTCGGGCATGTGCCTGAGTTCCTTGCGAGGTTGAGACCTCGGCGTGCTCGAGGTCGGCAAGGGCTTCTGGGCCGGTCCATCGCCTCCGGTGCGAGCCGGGGGCGGCTGTGGAGCCGCGCGCCCCGCACTTGCGTGCGGGGTTCTGACGGAGCGGCTGGAGGCCCCGCACTTGCGTGCGGGGTTCTGACGGAGCGGCTGGAGGCCCCGCACTTGCGTGCGGGGTTCTGACCCGCGTCTTGGCTGGCGTGTGATAACCGGGCGACGCGATTGGCGACGCCCATTCTGCCCAACAGGAGGAAAGCGATGAGCAGGTTGTTTGCACCGAGTGTTGTCGTTGGCGTGATGCTGGCGGCATGGACGAGTTTTGCGGGCCCGCCGCAATCGGCGACGCCGTTCGGCGATGAGCTGCTGCCGGGGGCGCCCGGTTTGCATGAAGAGGCTGACGGAACCGGCGACGGGATGATCGCCAGTTTCGGTCCGGGCATGGGCGCCGGAGCGAACCACATCATCTCGATGCAGTGCCCCAGCGGCGGGTGGAACTGGCCCCACGGCGGGTGCGGCGCCACGTACAACAACATCACCAGCCCCATCTGCATGGGCTTGCTGAACGTGTACGCTCAGACGGGCGATCTTGCGTCGCTCAATGCGGCGGTTGATGGCGGGGATTACGACCTGACCTTCGTTTACGGCAACAGCGAGGCGAGGTTCAGCTCGTTCATGCCGGCCTTCCTGCGCAGGCTCACCGCGGCTACGGGAGATTCCACGTACAGCGATCACGCGGCGGTGGAGTTCTTCGACGAGCTTAGCGCCGGCACCTACGGTCCCAGTGATTGGGACACGGCCGGGTGGATCGCGGTGGTTCAATCCGCGCGCAGCGGCTCGCAGATCAACTTGCGGCCTTGGGACTTCCACAACCTGCCGTGGGTCGCCGGCGAGATCGGCAACGCCGGGCAGCAGGATGCGTTGCGCGACGCGGTGCTCGCCGGTCTGGACACGCTCGACCGGACCAGTCCGGGCACGATCTACTACGATCTGCTCGGTCTGGCAGGCGGTGTGCGCGGCTTGGCCCTGAACGGCACGACTTCATTCACGGCTCTGGTCGCGCCCAATTTCGCGCCCATCAGCGGGCTCACTGACCTTTGTGACCTTGCCGACGTGCTGGCCGGGTACCAAAACGCCGATGGCTCATGGTACTGGTCGTCGAATCTCGGCTCGCCGGGCGAGGACGACAAAGACACCCAGACCACCGCCTACGCGGTGCTGGCGCTGATGGCCGCGGATGTCACCTGCACAGCCTACTCCGCCGAGATCGAGCTGGGGCGAGACTGGCTGCGTGCCCGCCAGCTCTCCGGCGGCGGGTTTGAGGGCTGGCCCGGCGGCGGAAGCGGCTCGGAGAACATCGAAGTGGAAGGCGAAGCGCTCAGCGCGCTGGTGCCGGGTGGTCAGATCGACATCACACCGACGGACCCGTGCGACGAGGCCGGCACGATCGTCTTCGATATCAAAGCGAGCGACCTGACGGACATCGTCGTCGGCGGGCAGTTCTTCCTGTCGTATGACGAGACCGTGTTGGATTTCGTAAGCGCCGACCCGGGCGATGCGCCGTTCACCGTTCAGCTCTACGAAGTGGTGAACGAGTCGCTGGGCACGATCGACTACGCCGTGCAGATTCCGAACGGGGGCACCGGGACTTCGTCGGACACGGTCATGGCGCGGTTGACGTTCAACTATCTTGTGGACACGTGCAGCACGCCGGCGCTGGTGAGCTTCCGCGCGCACACGCCGCCGAGCCGGCTTTCGGATGCTTACGGCGGCGCGGTGGCGGCGGACTTGAACGACGCGCCCGCCATGACGATCGACCGGACCGCGCCGACGCTGTTCTGCCCCGGCGCGTACACGGCGGAATGCGGCGATTCGACAGATCCGTGGGGCGCGGCGGGCGAGGCCACGGCGATCGACGTCTGCGATGCTTCGCCGGTGGTGACCTACGACGACAACCGCAGCGGGCTGACGGGGTGCAATGCGACGGGGACGATCGCGCGCACCTGGCGCGCGGTGGATGCCTGCGGCAACGTGTCCACGTGCGTGCAGACGATCACCGTCGAGGACAACGAGGCGCCGGTCATGACGCCCTGCCCCAGCGACATCAGCGTCAATGCTGATGCGGGCCTGTGCACGGCGGTGGTGACCTATACGCCGCCGACGGCCACCGATCAGTGCTACTTCGAGGGGTTCGAGGACGCCGCGTTCGAATCGGGGCGACCTTTTGTGGACGGCGCCGGGTCGCCTTCGGTGAACTGGAACGATTACAACAGTCACCTGGAGCGCGTGGTCTCTGGCACGGACGGCATCGCCTCGGCGAGCGGCGCGGCCCACGGGCGCATCGACTCGACGACGCTGCCTCCCTCGCCGGATGACTGGACGGGCGCGTTTAATCGACTGCGCGGTTACAGCTCCGTGTTCGGCACGGGCTTCTCCGCGTCGGTGGACGTGTACATCGACCTGTCCGATCCGGCCGTCGCCGCGGAAACCTACGGCTGGGATCTCAGCACGGCAGCGAGCAATCAGTCGGGGGCGCATCGGCGCGACTTCATCTTCCACGCCGCGGCGGATGACGACACCAATCCGGGCGCGGTGCTGATCGCCGCGAGCAACAACAGCAACTTCACCAAGCGCAACGACCTCGAGTCGATCAACCACTACGTCATTTCGACGAGTGGTTGGTATCGGTTCGAGTGGGTCTTCCGCGATTTCGGCGGCACGCTGGCGGTGGACTGCAATCTCCGCGACTCCGGCGGCACATTGCTCTGGACCGAGACGCGCAACGACGCCAGCGACATCATCGCCACCGTCGTGGGCGGCAACCGCTACATGTGGTTCACCTTCCTTACTGTGGACAAGCTGGCGATCGACAACACGCGGCTGATCCGCAACGTGCCGGTGGTCAGCGCGCCGGTGAGCGGCTCGATTTTCCCGACGGGGACCACGCCGGTGACCTGCACCGCGACGGACGCCTGCGGGAACATCGCTTCCTGCGGGTTCGACGTGATCGTGGACGGCGTGAACGACTTCAATGTGGAGGTCGAGCTGTCGCCGACGATGGACGGTGCGGTGACGCGTTGCATCACGTTCGAGCTGTGGGACTGCCCGAACCCGACGCCGACGGTGGTGGAATGGGAGATCGCCTTCAACGCCAGCGGCTATGCGAGCACGACGATCGAGGTGCCGTGCGGCGTGTACGACTGCGTCACGGCGCGCGATACGCTGCACACGCTGCGGCGCACCGCGGATGACTTCACCATCGTGGGCACGGACTACGAAGCGTCGTTTACCGGCGATGTGGACTCCAGCGGCGACTGGCTCGTCGGCGGCAATCTCAACGACGACCCGTACATCGATATACTCGATTTCGGCGTCTTCGTCTGGCAGTACAGCGTCAGCTACGGCACCGGAAACACCACCTGCTCGACGCCATACCCGCACGCGGACGTGACGGGCAATGGGGTGGTATTCACCGGTGACTGGACCTACATCTTCGGCAACTTCCTCGACTCGCACGAGGCCAACTGCTGCGGCTTCGGTCCCGGCGACGGCGACGGGCGCCGCAACAAGGCGGTGCGCTCCATCACGGTGGAGAAGCTGCGGCGGCGCGGCATGGCGCAACTGGCCGCGGGCGATTTGAACGGCGACGGCGTGCTCGACGAGGCCGACATGATCGCGTTCCAGAACGGCGCGCGTCCGAAGCGTCCGGAAATCGGAGGCGACGGCAACGCGCAAGATCCTGGCTCAGTGGAGGGGCAGGATCGTCCATAGTCAGCATCCTCCAGTGATTCCTCGCCCGTTAAGGGACCGTGAACGCGGCCTCCGCCCAGTTCCCGCCGCGGTCCGGCCCTTACGGGCGGGGTTTCTTTGACTCACAAGACCCTGTTCAACGGAACAGGGTGGCAGGCAGAACGTGTGGCAACGATGGGACTGATCGTATGGGAGGGGGATCCTTCACCAGCGCTGCGCGGGCGGCGCGGCGCTGAGGTGAGGAGCTTGGGAACTTGGCGGGGAGGCAAACGAGAATGAAACGTCATGGTCGTCGAAGCAGCAAGACGCGAGATATAAGGTTGCGAATCGGTTCAATACTTGGATGGGTGTTGTGTCTGGCGGCTGCGGCGCGCGCGGACATCAACTTGGAATGGCGCCCGGTGATGCAGACGCACCCCGTGGGGGCGACCCTCCGCGTCGGGCTTTACGCCGTCTCGGACAGCGCGGAGGACCAGTACCTCGCGGCCGTGGACCTGATCTTCGCGTGGTCGCCGACGTACGTGCGGCTTCTGGGCAAGGACGACGCGGGCTCGCCGGGGTGGCTCTATTCCGGCTTCCCCGACGATCCATATCAGCTTAATGAGTCCAACCCGCCGCAAGACGGCGATGGGTTTTACAACGCTCTGGCGAACTTCGGAGAGCCGGTGGCGGCCACGCCGGAAGGAACGCTGCTCACCACGTTTGAGTTTTTGGCGCTGGCGGACACGCCTTCGACGATCCTGGATATCTTGGAGGAAGCCGGAAGCCCGCCGGGTGAGACGGTGGTGTATGACGGTTTCATCCCCAACCTTGATGTCACGGGCACCTTGGGATCGGCGCAGTTTTCCATCGGTCCGTATGACTGCGGCTGGGTGGAGAGCACGAAGCTCAAGTATCGATACCGCGCCAACAAGCTGGTGTATCGATTCCAGCTTATTCCCGGCATCCGGCGCGACTGGAAAGTCACCGGGCAACTGGTCGGACCCCAGGAAACAGAGGTGAAATCACGCCGGACGAGCAACCGCGGGCGCAAGCGATTGAAGTTCGATTCGCAGGGACCGGGATTGTACACCTGCGCCATTCTGGAAGTGGAGGATCCCACGGGTCAGCGCGTCTGCGTGGGGTACTTCGGCGAGAAGCAACTGACGCTGCCCTGATGTTTTCGCTGTGGGCACATGCACTGCGAGGTTCTCGCAGTGCGTGTGCCGCGGCTTGCTTTGAATGGCCTTGGATGAAGGGGTGCCTTCACGCTCGCCGGCTCGGAGAGCCGGCGGACCGGTGGCCGCTCGGAGAGCGGCCCCACCTTACGGCCCCACCTTACGGCCCCACCTTGCGGCCCCACCTTGCGGCCCCACCTTGTGGCCCCACCTTGCGCCTCTCCTTCGCGCCCCGTTTCAGTCTGCTTCGCGGCTGTTGTGCGCGTCGCCGCGACGCTATCCTCCCGATTATCGCTCGTTGAATGCGGCGCCCGCTGCGCCGATGAACACACATGATTCGAATCCTCGTGGCTGACAAGATTGCCGAGGCCGGGCTGGCGGCGCTGAAGGCGCAGCCGGGGGTCTCGTTTGACACGCGCGAAGGGCTTGCGCCCGCCGAGCTGGCGCGCCTCGTGGGCGAGTACGACGGGATGCTGGTCCGATCGGCCGTCGAAGTCACCGCCGACGTGCTGGCGAGGCCCGGCAAGCTCGCCGCGATCGCGCGGGCGGGCGTGGGCGTGGACAACATCGACCTCGACGCGGCCACGCGCGCGGGCGTGCTCGTGCTCAACACGCCGGACGCCAACACGATCTCCACGGCCGAGCACACCATCGCGATGATGCTGGCGATGTACCGGCGCATCCCGGACGCGCACGCGCACGTCCGCGGCGGGCAGTGGAAGCGCGGTCAGTTCATGGGCGATCAGGTGGCCGGCAAGACGCTGGGCATCGTGGGTCTGGGTCGCATCGGGCGGGCGGTGGCGCGGCGGGCGCTGGGTTTGGAGATGAAGGTGCTGGCGCATGATCCGTTCGTGGCGGGAGAGTCGGCGCTGGAGGGCGCGGTGCGACTCGTGCCAAGCCTGGACGCGCTGCTGCCGATGTGCGACTGCGTAACGCTTCATGCGAGCCTGTCCGCGGATAGCCGGGCGCTGCTGGGCGCCGAGCAGTTCGCGCGGATGAAGAAGGGCGCGCGGGTCGTCAACTGCGCGCGGGGCGCGCTGATCGACGAGGCGGCGCTGTCCGAGGCGCTGAAGAGCGGGCACGTCGCGGCCGCCGCGATCGACGTGTATGAGAACGAGCCGCCGACGGGAAGCCCGCTGCTGACGGCGCCGAACACCGTGCTGACGCCGCACCTGGCCGCGTCCACGCAGGAGGCGCAGACGGCGGTTTCCGTCGAGGCGGTCGAGGTTCTGCTGGCGTATCTGCTGCGCGGGGAGATTCGCTCGGCGGTGAACGTGCATTCGCTGCCGGCGCACCTGACCCCGCGCGAGCGGGCGATGGTGGACCTGATGGGGCGCATGGGTCGCGTGCTGTCGCCGTGGTGCGAGCAGGGGTTGAAGGCGGTGCGCGTCAGCATTCACGGGGACGGCTTTGCGAAACTCGGCGAGACGCTGGCGCGGCAGGCGGTCGTGGGCCTGCTCGATCCGCATCTGGACGTGCGCGTCAATCTCGTCAACGCGCAGGAGCAGGCGCGGCAGCGCGGCATCCGGCTGGAGCACGCCGTCCACGCGCCGCGGCAGGACCGGGCAGACAGCGTCGTGCTGCTCATCGAGACCCAAGCTCAACCCCGCAGCATCGAGGGCACGGTGTATCCGGAGATCGGCCCGCGCGTGCTGGCGATCGACGGCTATCGCATGGAGGTCGTGCCGGAAAAGCACCTGGTGCTGATCTTCAATGATGATCGCCCCGGCGTCATCGGGCTGGTGGGGCAGCTCCTCGGGGAGGCGGGCGTGAACATCGCGGACATGACGTTGTCGCGGCGCGGGCAGACGGCGCTGATGCTCCTGAAGCTGGACGCGCCTTTGGGCGCGGACCTTCGCGCGCGACTCGAAGCCCGCCGACCGCCGATCCTGTCCATCAGCACGGTGAATTTGCCGGGACTTGGCGCATAGAATGACGAATGCCGAATGCCGAATAGCGAATGCTGAATGCTGAAATCAGAACCCCTCACGCAAGTGAGGGGCCTTGCGTGCGACCGCTGAATGCTCAATGCTGAATGCCGAATGCCGAATGCCGAATGCTGAATGCTGAGCGCTGCGAAGGTCACATGCCGAAGGAAGGTCGCTGGATATTGAAAGGAAAAACGTAGGGGTAGAGTGGGTGGCACGGTCTGGCGTACTCGCCAGGCCGTGGCAGGTGAGGAACAAACTCTGCGGTGTACCCCCACGGGTCCGCTGCTGCGGACCCTTGCCACATGGCAATCAGCACTCAATACTCGGCGGTCGCCAATAAGGCCCCTCACTCGCGTGAGGGGTTCTGATTCTGGCATTTAGCGTTCGGCATTTGAGGATTCTTCGCCGTGACTTCATCCGCAAATCCCGCCGTCTGCCTCGGCATCGACGTTGGCGGCACGAACATCAAGGCCGGGCTGGTGGCGCGGGATGGGGGGATCGTCGGCGCTGATGTGCGTCCCACGCCGCAAGGGCCTGGGGCGGCGCTCGCGGTGATCGCGGAGATGTTCGACCAACTTCTGCGGCAGACGAATGTGCGCCGGGAAGAGGTCAAGGCCGCGGGCATCGGCACCCCCGGTCCGCTCAGCGCGAGCAAAGGCGTGGTGTACCGGTGCGCGAATCTCGAAGGCTGGGTGAACGTGCCGATCCGAGATTGGCTCTCCGGGCGGCTCAACCTGCCCGTCGTGTTTGACAATGACGGAAATCTCGCGGGATTCGGCGAATACTGGGCGGGAGCGGGCGGGCGATCCGGGGACATGGTCGCGCTGACGCTGGGGACCGGCGTCGGCTGCGGCATCATCATCGACGGCCGCATTCTGCACGGTCATCACGAAAACGCCGCGGAGACGGGGCACATGATCGTCGAGCGCAACGGGCGACCGTGCCCCTGCGGACAATGCGGATGCCTAGAGCAGTATTCGTCGGCGGCGGGCGTGGCCAAGCGGGCGCGCGAGGCAATCGAAGCGGGCGCCGCCTCTATGCTGCGCGAGCGCGTCCGCGACATCGCAGCCGTCAGCAGCCGGGACGTGGCCGAAGCCGCCGCGGACGGGGACGCGCTGTGCCGCCGTCTCTGGCAGGATGCGTGCGAGTACCTGGCCGTGGCGTGCGTGAATCTGCAGCACCTTGTGAACCCCCGGAAGATCGTGCTCGGCGGCGGACTTGCCGAGGCGGGCGATGCGCTGATCCTGCCTGTGCGCGAGGCGTTCGCGCGATTCCGCTGGAACCTCGTGGACGACTTTCCAGAGATCACGCGGGCGGTGCTGGGCTACGATGCGGGGATGATCGGCGCGGCCGGCTGGGCGTGGGAAGAGGTGGCGTAGCAAGAGCATGGGCGCGCGCGATTCAGATTTGCAATCTGCGATTTGCGATCTCGGATTTCGGATTTCGGATTTGGACGGCGAGCCAACTTACATCGCCCTCGACCATCGAACGAAGCTCTCGATCGCCTGGTATTCCGGCAGGCCGAGCTTGTCATAGAGCTGCGCCGTGGCGCGGTTGCGGTCCTCGGCGCGCTGCCAGAACTCGCGCGGATCCCACGGTCCCGGGAAGAGCGCTTTGTCCTTCTGAGACTCGTGTTTGAAGATGGCCTTGCGCTTGGCTTCGACTTCATCGGGCGAGAGGGGCACGGCCATCTCGATCTCGTGCGCGCCCCATTCCTGCCACGCGCCGCGATAGAGCCACACCTCGCACGACTTCATCCACTCCCGATCCGCCAGCGCTTCGATCGCGCGGACGATCGCGGCCAGGCACACGCGATGCGTGCCGTGTGGATCCGACAGGTCTCCCGCGGCGTACACCTGGTGCGGGCGCACGCGCTCCAGCAGGTCGGCGATGCTGCGAATATCCTCCGGCGAAAGCGGCTTCTTGCGCACGCGACCCGTCTCGTAAAACGGCATGTCGAGGAAGTGGATGTTCTCGGGCTTGACGCCGGAGTAGAACGCGGCCGCGCGGGCTTCGGTGCGGCGGATGAGGGCCTTGATCTGCTGCAGCTCGGCGCTGTCCACTTCGCCGGGGTTCTTGGCGAGGAGGAACTGCTGGACGCGCTCGGCGATCCGCTGGGCCTTCTGCACGCCGTCGCCCATGCCGAACGCGCGGCAGAACTCGATGACGAAGTCCATGTGTCGCCGCGCGGTGTCGTCCCAGACGGCGATGTTGCCGGAGGTCTGGTAGGCGACGTGGACCTCGTGGCCTTGACGGCAGAGGCGGATGAACGTGCCGCCCATGGAGATGACGTCGTCGTCGGGGTGCGGGCTGAAAACGACGACGCGCTTGGGGAAGACGTCGCTGGCGTGGGCGAAGAGGTCCGGTCCGCCGCTGCGAGCGGAGGCCGGCTCTGGGGAGTTGTCAGACGGGAGTGTGTCGGCGCTGGATGCGCTCGGTGGAGCCGGGATCGCGCTGAGGCTTTCGGTTCGCTCATGCTGCATCAGGCATGCACCGGGGCTTCGACCCTCCCCCTGCCCCCTCCCTTTCAGGGAGGGGGGTAATGCGGACCGGGGCGGTTTGCCGCCGGGCCAGCCGGTGATCGTCTGCTGCATCGCGCGGAAGACGCGGATGTTGACGTCATAGGCGCTGCCGCGCACGGCGAGCAGCTCCTGCAGGCCGTGCTCGTTGTAGTCCTCTTCCGTCAGTTTCAGGATGGGCTTGCCGAGCTGCTGCGCGAGCCAGATGACGGCGCGCCGCGTCGTGGGGGAATCCCACGTCAGGCCGAACTCCTCGATCCGCCCCAGCAGCCACGGCGTCTTGAATTGCGTCAGCTCCGCGGCCGCGGCGGGATCGAGGACGAAGCTCGCGCGCGGATGCTGTTGAAGGAAGCTGGCGGCCACGCTGCTGCTGACTTCGCCTTCGACGCTGCGGCGGATGATGGCGGACTTGTGCTCGCCGAAGCTCAGCAGAATGATCCGCCGCGCGTCGAGGATCGTGCCCACGCCCATCGTGATGGCCTGCCGCGGCACGTTCCATTCGCCGAAGAAATCGCTGGCCGCGTCCATGCGCGTGACCTTGTCGAGCGTGACGAGGCGCGTGCGGCTGTCGCGCGGGGAGCCGGGCTCGTTGAAGCCGATGTGCCCGGTGCGGCCGATCCCGAGAATCTGAATGTCGATCCCCCCGGCCAGTGCGATCTTCCGCTCGTATTCCTCGCAATACGCGGCCACCTTGCTCCGGTCCACCAGGCCGTCCGGAATGTGAATGCTCGCCGCGGGGATATTGGTGTGATCGAAGAAGTTCTCCC
>CAZGJA010000092.1:0-16603 GCA_964526695.1 uncultured Phycisphaeraceae bacterium | reverse complement strand
CCGGGCTTGCGCCCGGTGCTCTGACGGAACCCCCCACGCAAGTGGGGGGCTCGACGGGATGTACGTCGTCATGGCGCGAAGCCACAGGCCCCCCCACGCAAGTGGGGGGCCTGCGCGTCACCGGGCTTGCGCCCGGTGCTCTGACGGAACCCCCCACGCAAGTGGGGGGCTCGACGGGATGTACGTCGTCATGGCGCGAAGCCACAGGCCCCCCAACGCAAGTGGGCGGCCTGCGCGTCACCGCACTTGCGCCCGGTGCTCTGACGGACCCCCCCACGCAAGTGGGGGCTCGACGGGATGTACGTCGTCATGGCGCGAAGCCACAGGCCCCCCCACGCAAGTGGGCGGCCTGCGCGTCACCGCACTTGCGCCCGGTGCTCTGACGGAACCCCCCACGCAAGTGGGGGGCTCGACGGGATGTACGTCGTCATGGCGCGAAGCCACAGGCCCCCCACTTGCGTGGGGGGTTCTGAATTGCTCGCGCTATTTCAGGGGCGTCGAGTGAGCCGCCCTTGAATTGTGGCGGCGGCCTCTCTACGCTTATACGTAGCCCTGAGCATTTCGAGGGTCATCGATTGAAGGGGGAATCGGTGGGTGGATTTGATGATGCGCGGGCGCCGGACGTTTCACTTCACCTGCATGGGTTCGGCTCGTCCCCCCGCGCATAGCCGCCGACGGAATGGCTGATGAGCCGCATCCTGTTCCTTCAATGTTATCGCCGGGGCCCCAGCGCCGCGCCGCGCCCGCGGTTCGACATGTCCATCGGCGTCATGGCGTCGATCCTGCGCGAGGCAGGACACGAGTCCCGGCTTCACGCGGTCACGGCTTCCGACCTGGCGGCGCTGCTCCATGCGTTCGACGCCTTCGCGCCGGACGCCGTGTTCGTGTCCATCGACGGCACGGCCGTGGACCTCGCGCGCCGCGCGCTCACGGAGCTGGGCCACCGCAAGAGCCTGCCGATCTACGCCGGCGGCACCTATGCCACGCTCCTGCCGTCGACCGCGCTGAGCATGCCGGGCGTCTGCGGCGTCGTCGTCGGCGAGCCGGATCTCACGTTTCCGCGAATCGTGTCCGCCGGGCTGACGGTCGCTCCGGACACGGCGCGGGCGTGGGGCGTGCTCCTCCGCGGGGACAGCCGCGCGCCCCACTTCCAGCCCGCGGCGCTGATCGAGGATCTCGACGATCTGCCCTGCCCGGATCGCGGCATCTTCGGCGCGTCGCCGGACGCGAGCGAGTTCGAGGTCGTCGTGGGGCGCGGCTGTCCCATGCGCTGCGCGTACTGCGTCAACGACCCGATGCGCACGCTGTACGACGAACCGCCGGGCTTCGTCCGCCGTCGCTCGCCGCATCACGTGTGCGACGAGATCGACGATCTTTGCCTTGCCTACCCACAGACCGAGCGCATCCACTTCAGCGATCACGCCTTCGCCCTCGATCACGAGTGGCTCGCGGAGTTCGCCGCCGTTTACGCCAACCGCTGCGGGCTGCCCTTCTCCTGCCACGTCCGCGCGAACAGCCTCGACGAGGGCACCGCGAACCTGCTCCACGCCGCCGGGTGCGACCTCGCCGAAATCGAGCTGATCAGCGGCAGCAACTTCATCCGCAACGAAATCTTCGACATGGACACCAGCGCGCGGCAGATCGACCGCACCTTCGAGCTGCTGCGCGATCGCGGCATCCGCACCCATGCCATCAGCTACGCCGGCGCTCCGTACAGCACGGAAATCACCGAGGCCGACACGATCAAGATGAACCGCCGTCTCGCGCCCGACCTGTTCGAGGTGCGCGTGTACTATCCGTTTCCCAACACCAAGGCCTCGGGCATCGCGCGGGAGATGGGCTGGTTGAGCAACCGGGGCGAGTCCTGCTACGCGGAGGACCGCAGCGTGCTCGACATGCCCACGCTGCCCGCGCGGGTGATCCTGCGGCTCGCGCGGAGAATGCCGCATGAGGTCACGGCGCCGCCGCCGCCGGCGTGGCTGGGGGCGTTCGGTCGCCTCCCCATTCTGCCGGGAAGGACGCTCGCCGATCTCGTCGCGCTGCTGCGGCCGCGCGCCAAAGCCGTCGTCACGCCGCGCCGATGATGAGGTTGTAGGCCATGTGGCACCCCGCCGCAGGCCCGTACCCGCGCCGCCAGAACACCGCGCCGAGATACAGCCCCGCCGCGAAGCGGAAGAGGAAGATGCGACTGGTCAGCATCCCGGAAAAATCGGGCAGGTGGTGATACGCGGAGAAGAGCACCGCCGAGGCGACGATTGAGAACACGCCCATCTTCGTCGAACCGATGCGCAGCACGCCCGTTCCCAGAACGATCAGCCCGGTCACGAGCACGGCTCGGAACACGAACTCCTCATAAAGCCCCGCGCCCACGCGACCCGCCACCTCCACCGCCCAGGGATATCCGCTGAGCACATCGACGGACAGCAGCACCGCGCGGTTGAACAGCAGCAGCGGCGCCGCCCACAGCAGCGACTCCACGTACAACGTCACGACACCCAAAGGCTTGATCTTCCACGACGAGCGCGCCACCGACTGCGCCAGGAGCAGGAACAGCGCCAGCACGCACGCCGGCGCCCACCAGCCGATCCCCGCAGGATGCGGCAGCAGGCGCCGCAGCCCTTCATACGCCGCCTCGCCCGTCGGATGAATGCTGTGGATGAACGCGTGGAACGCCAGCCACGGCGAGAACGCGACCACGGCCATCAGCGGATTGATGAACACGCCGCGGTCCGGCACGAAGCCGGGCGCGCGTGACGCAGTGGAAGTCGAATCCGTTCGACCCGTTGGCATGGCGTGGTATCTTGCCGCCGGCTCATGAGAAACTCAACACGCAAGGCCGGTCGCGAAACCCTGCAGCGCGGCGCTGTCCGCCGAACTCCGCGCGCGAGCGGCGACGTATCGCTCGAACTACGTGAGGTGTACCGCAGGCTGATGAAGTTCTTCGGACGCCAGCACTGGTGGCCCGTCAGTCATCACGCGCGCGACCAGCGCCAGGCGCAACTGGAAATCGCCGTCGGCGCGGTGCTGACCCAGAACACCTCGTGGAAGAACGTCGAGCGCGCCATTGCCGCGCTGTTCGCCGCCGACCTGATGGACGCCGCGCGGTTGCGCGATCTGCCTGAAAGCAAGCTGGCCGAGGTCATCCGGCCCGCGGGGACGTTCCGCGTCAAGGCGAAGCGCCTCAAGGCGCTCGTGCACCACCTTTGGGCGCATCACGCGGGCAGGCTTGAGGGGCTTGGCGACGGCGAGCCGGCCGCGGTTCGTGACGAACTCCTGACGGTGCACGGCATCGGACCGGAAACCGCCGACGCGATTCTGCTCTACGCGGTCGGCCGCCCCACGTTCGTGGTGGACGCCTACACGCGGCGCATTCTGCGGCGACACGGCTGGATCCAACCCGACGCCGCTTACATCGAGATTCAGCAACTGTTCCATCAAGCCCTGCCGCAGGCGCCGGAGGTGTACAACGAGTGCCACGCGCTCCTCGTGGAGCTGGCCAAGCGGCACTGCCGGACGAAGGCGCGCTGCGCCGGCTGCCCACTGGAGGATCTGCCGCACGACGAACGCGGCTGAGCTTGCGGTCCTGCACGGGATCTGCGGCGCGGGAATTGCAGGAGATTCTCCATGACGATCGGGGCGGCGCGCTCCTGCTGCGCCGACACTGTGAACCGGTTTGTTCCCGTTATGTTAAGATTTCAGCCTCGCCCGGTTTTTTCTTGAAATCAGCGGAACGGCAAATAGGATGCCCCGGAAGTCTTGGCGAAGGCCCGTCGGGTTTCGTGGAATCGAGGGCGGAGCGCGGCCTTGGGGTGCCGCTCCCAGGCGCAAGGGTTGGGCGCAGCGAGTTGCGACCTTGCGGACGACCCTCGAACCTTCTGGAGCCGGGTGGGTCAGGTGAATCCGTTCAATAAGAAGGGTAACACATGGCACGGTCGTGGAAGAAAGTTCATGCGTTCGGGTTGCTGGCTCTGGCGGCGGTGGCGCTCCTGAGCGCGGGCTGCGACGGGCTGAAGGCGGGGTTCAATTCCGGCATTGAGGACAGCATCAACACCATCATCACGCAGACGGTGGCCCGCGTCTTCCATCTTGACTAAGCGGGGGCGGACCCCGGTGCGGAACGCCGCCCAATGACCTGGGACGGATAGTCCGCGCGCAGTGCATCAATGTTTCCGAACACCTCGAAGGGAGTTTCCCTATGCAGTCCGCCCACACGCGATGTGCAGCGGCGCCGGTCGTGACGTTTCTCCTGGCTTGCCTGGCGACATCGCCCGCGATCCTCCTCGCGCAGACGGCGACGGATACGAAAAGCCAGCCCGCGGTCGAGCCGCCCAAGCCTTCGACCACGCCGCAGGATCCCGCGCCGGTCGCTCAGGAAGAGAAGAAGGACGCCGCCCCCGCAGAGGCCGCCAAGGACGACGGCAAGGAGCATCCCATCAAGGACTTCTTCAAGGCTTCCAAGGCGGATGGCGTTAACGCGCGTCCGCAGCCGCCCGCGTATGTGAAGACGATGGACAAGCACGCGGCAAACTACGGCCTGAAGGGGCTTGAAAGCCTGTCCTGGCTCGAGTTCGGGATCGAGCATCGCACGCGCTTCGAGTACCGAGACGATGACTACCGCAACGGTCTGACTGATCAGCATCAGTACCTGCTGCGATCGGACGTGTACATCGGCATCCGCGATATCTGGGATCCGCTGCGCTTCGGGTTTGAGTTCCAGGACTCGCGGCAGTTCGAGGCCGGCTTCGACGACAACGTCGCCGACGTGGACAAGTATGACATTCTGCAGGGCTTCGCGGAGCTGTATTTCAAGGACGCCTTCGGACCCGAGCAACCGCTGAGCTTCCGCGTCGGGCGGCAGACGATGGATCTGGCCAACCGGCGGCAGGTGGCACGCAACGGCTTTCGCAACACCACCAACGCCTTCGACGGCTTCCGGCTGACTCTGGGGCAGAAGAAGAATCCATGGCAGGTTGACGTGATCGCCGTCATGCCGGTCGAGCGGCTGCTGGAGCAACCGGACCGCCCGGACGAAGAACGCTGGCTCTACGGGTTCGTGTACACGTGGCGCGGCTGGTCGGACGTGATCACCATTGAGGTCTTCTACTTCGTGCTTGACGAGGATCGCAACGATCCGGCCCTCTTGGACCGCGAGGTGCATTCGCTGGGCACGCACGTCTTCGGTCCGATCGGCAAGACGGGTCTCGACTACGACGCGGATTTCGACTGGCAATTCGGCAACGACGGCGACTTTACCCGCCGTGCCTTCGCCACGCATGGCGAGCTGGGTTACTCGTTCAAGTGGGCGTGGAAGCCGCGACTGGCCGTCTTCTGTAACTACGCCACCGGCGACCCGGACGTCTCCGCCCGTGACCACATGGCCGAGCGGTTTGATCCCATGTTCGGCGACGGCACCGGCTACGGCTACTTCCAGATTCAGCGGCTGGAGAACCTGATCAACCCGGCCGTGCGGCTCACGCTGAAGCCGCACGAGAAGCTCGATTTCGACGCGTACTACCGCGGCTACTGGGTGGCGGCGGACGAGGATCGTTCGAGCTGGGCGGGGCGCGTGGATCGCACCGGCAAGAGCGGCGACCGCGTCGGGCAGGCGCTGGAGATGCTGCTGAAATACAAGGTCTGCGACAACGCCAGCGTCGAGCTGGGCTACGCCCATTTCTTCCCCGGCTCATTCATGGCCAACACCGGCCGCGCCCGCGACAGCGACTTCTTCTTCGTCACCACGACGCTGCAGTTCTGACCCGAGGCGGAACGTGGCACGGGCCTTGGCATCGTCACCCCCGCGCAGGCGGGGGTCCAGGGCGCATCGACAAGCCGCTGGATTCCCGCATGCGCGGGAATGACGAGAGTCACATTCGGCTGCAGCCGCTTACCCGCGATGGTCGATCGGCGTGACCTTGCGTTCCGCGGGGCCGGTGTACTGGCTGAGCGGGCGGTAGATGCGGTTGTCGCTTTGCTGCTCGATGAAGTGTGCGCACCAGCCCGTGACCCGGCTGCAGACGAACAACGGCGTGTACAGGTCCAGCGGCAGACCCAGCAGGTAATAAGTCAGCCCGCATGGGTAGTCCACGTTCGGATAGATCGGCTTGTCCTTGCTCACGATCGGATTCTTGATCGCGTCGTAGATGGCGACGAGATCCTGCCGGCCCTTCACCTCCGCGAGCTTGCGCATCTCGCGTTCAAGGATGTGGGCGCGATGGTCGCCGTGCTTGTAGACGCGATGACCGAAGCCCATGATCTTTTCCTTCTTGGCGAGCGCGTCGTGCACCCAGGCGTCCGCCTCCGGCGCGTTCTTGAACCGCAGGATCAGCTCCATCGCCTCTTCGTTCGCGCCGCCGTGCAGCGGACCTTTCAGCGCGCCGATGGCGCCCGTCACGGCCGAAACCATGTTGGACATGGTTGAGGCGATGACGCGGTTGGTGAACGTGCTGGCGTTGAACTCATGCTCGGCGTAGAGGGTCAGCGTCAGGTCGAGGAGCTTGATGGACGTTTCATCCGCCTCGACGCCGTGGCTCATGAGGAGTATCTGCGCGGCGTGGCGAATGCCCGGCTTGGGCGCCACGGGCTCTTTGCCCTGGAGCAGTCGGTAGCGCGTCGAGACCACGTCGGAGCAGACGGCGATCAGCCACACCGCCCGGCGACGCTGGTCGTCAACGCTCGTGCCTTTGACGGGGTCGAAGTGCCCGGCCATCGACACGCCCGTGCGCAGCACGTCCATCATGGGCACGTCGCGCGGGATCAGCCGGATGGCGTCGATCACCGGTTTGGGCAGGCCGTGAAACCCGTCGAGCATCGCGCGGAAGTCCACAAGCTGCTTTTTCGTGGGCAGCTCGCCGTACAGCAGGAGATGGGCCACTTCGGCGTACACGACGTGCTCGGCCAGCTCGGAGATCGGGTAGCCGCGATAGAGGAGCTTCCCCTGATCCACGCAGCAGATCGCCGTTTTTCCCGCGACCACGCCCTCCAGGCCCGGACTGAATGTTTCCGTGGACATCGGCAAGCTCCCTGCCCGAACTTCGGGCCACCTGCGGCGTCGAGCCTCCCGCGGACCGCACGCCGGATGCGAAAAAGTACCGCCCGCGCGGCGTTTGTGCAACTGCATCCTTGCCGCTGGGCCCTGCGGGGGATAAGCTGAGTATTGTATCGGACGCTTCGTGGTTCGCCCTCGCGGCGAGCCGAAAGCTCGCGTGCGATCAGGCATGTCTTTCGCCCATGATGCGTCGCCGAAAGGAGGCGGGCATGACCACCACACAGTATGACGATCGGCTGGATGCGCTGGTGAAGGCTTCCACGGGCGAACTGCTCGCCATGATCGAGCAGGGTCTGGATCACGCGCCGCAGAGCTTTGAGACCCGCTCCTCGGCCAAGCAGTTCAAGAGGCTGCTCGACGCGCTCCACGCCAAGCTGCGCCGCCACCACGCGGCGGGCGCGCTCTCGCTGGACCCATCCGCCGGCCCGCAGTCTTTGGGCGCGACCGACTGCCGCGTGCTGCGCCTCAACGCGGAGCATTCAACCATGCTCGGCATCCTCGGGCACCTGTGCGCCGAGTGTTATGCGATGTCGGGTCTGTCGCCGGACGAGCAGGAACTCTTCATCCTCCGCGCCCGCGAGCTGGTCGCGGTGTTCCGACGACACAAGGCCGAGGAGGACTCGCTCTATTACCACACCGTGTGGCGCGACGTGGGCGGCGAGGGCTAGCAGCCCGGGGTAGCACTCGGAACTGGGCATGGCGACCGTCACCTCCGCGCAGGCGGGGGTCCAGGGCGCACCGCCATGCCGCTGGATTTCCGCCTGCGCGGGAATGACGAGCACGGTAGGTTGGGCTATGCCCGCCTCGTCACGGGTCGCGGGGACGGCGGGCATGGCCCGTCCTACGCGGGGCGTTACGCACAACGGACCGCCGGACGCGGTTTCAACTCGAGATTCCCGGAGATGGGCAAAGAAAGGGCCCCGAGGCTGATGAAGCCTCGGGGCCCGTCGTGTCATCGTTTATCCGTCATCGGGCGAGCGACCGCCCGACGCCTGCATTCCCGCGGCGACGCTCTCGCCGCCGTCGCCGTCAATACGGCGACTGGAAGCAGCACGGCTCGCTGCGAACAAAGTTGTTGTTGTTGTTCGCCGCGTCCAGCGCGTTCTTGCGGCACTCCTGAATCGCGCGGTGCGGGTCGCCCGACGGCGTGTAACCGTCGGCACCCAGACCGTCGCCCGGCGCCCGATCCGCCGCGGCCATCAGGTCGCTGATGGTGATGAAGTTGTTTCCCGGTCCGCGATTGCCGCAGCCCGGAGCATGGACCACCGCGTCTGAGCGGGTGTATCCGCCTTCGACGTTCAGCGCCATCGACGCCAGGTGGATCGACAGCATGTACGCCATGTTGGTGGCGTTGCCGGCGCGCAGCCAGCTCTTGAACTGGTCATACGTCGTCGGGTCGAAGTGGTTGCCGTCGGATTTGCGGAGGTTGAGTCCGCGGAGCATGGACAGCTCCGGATTCGCGCTGCCACCGTCCTTCATCTTGCACTCGCCGTTGGTGTTGCCCCAGAAGCCCGGTGTGTGCCCGCCGCCGTCGCCGAGGCAGACGTTGCCGAAGTTTCGCGTCAGGTCGCAGCCGCCGTCGCCGACGGTCACCGTGTACGAGGTCGGCGTCGTGGCGATCCAGTCGCCGTTGGGCATGACCTCCAGCACGGTGTACGTGCCCGGCTCGACGCAGAAGCTGTAGCGCCCGTCGTCGCTGCCCTCGCGCTTCGTGTACACCTTCTCGATGAGGTTCTGCCCGGACTCGTCGCGCAGCTCGATGCGCCAGCCGTTGATGCCCGGCTCCGAGCCGTCCTGCACGCCGTTGACGTTCTTGTCGAAGAACTTCTTGCCGCAGATCGTCCCCTTCACGGTGACGCGCTGCTGGCACTGCGTCTGACGGTTCCCCACGGTGGCCGTCCAGGTGACGAGGGTCGTCCCGATCGGGAAGTCCGCCGGCGCGTCGTTCGTGATGACCACGCCGTCGCAGTCGCCATCCACCGTCGGTCGGCCCAGATCGATGCCCGTCGCGCTGCACTGGCCGCAGCCGGCGCAGACCGAGACATCCGGCGGGCAGGTGATGACGCAATCCTGCACGCAGAGATCCTCGCTGCACTCCACGCCGTCGCCGTTGTACGTTCCGCCGCGGGCGAGGCATTCCACTTCCGTCAGTTCCTCGCAGCCGCCCGGCTCGCCACAGTTCTCCGTGCTGCCGGAGTCGCCGTTCTCGCTGACGAAGCCCACGAGCGTGACGCTGGCGAACACGTCATTGAGGTTCAGTTGCTTGCAGCAGCTCGTGTCGATGTGGATGTTCTGGTAGATCCGGCACCGGTTGGCCGGGTCGATCACCGCGATGTACGTGTCGCTGTACAGGCGCGACTGCCCGGCATTGGCGGCGTCGGCGGTGAGCTGCTGTCCCACGCTGATCGTGCCGTCGAACCAGACCTTCGCGTAATAGCTGAACGGATCGCTCTTGTTGGTCACACGGATGCGAACCGGATTCAGCGGAATCGGATCCTGGTTCCAGTCGTCCGAGCAACTGAACTCGCCGCCCTGATGGTTGTTGTTGTCCGGGTTGGCGCAGTCGTCGCCGGTGTAGAGGAAGGTCAGCGACTTCGGCCGGCCGTTCTCACAGACGTTGTCGTTGCACTCGCCGGTGCCCGGAACGCAGCAGGCGCCCTTCGGCGGGGCGCAGGTGTCGCCGTCGCACGGCGTATTGTCGCCCTTGTACGTGCCGCCCGCCGCCTCGCAGTCGTCCTGGAACATTTCCGCGCATGAGCCGTCCGGCAGACAGCACGCGCCGGTCTCCGCACAGGTGTGGTTGTCGCACGGGACGTTGTCACCCTTGTAGGTACCGCCCGCAGCCTCGCAGTCGTCCTGGAACATTTCGGCACACGAGCCGTCCGGCAGACAGCACGCGCCGGTGTCGGCACAGGTGTGATTGTCGCAAGGGACGTTGTCACCCTTGTAGGTTCCGCCCGCCGCTTCGCACTCGTCCTGGAACATTTCAGCGCACGAACCGTCCGGCAGACAGCACGCGCCGGTTTCGGCGCAGGTGTGGTTGTCGCACGGGACGTTGTCGCCCTTGTAGGTACCGCCCGCCGCTTCGCAGTCGTCCTGGAACATCTCAGCGCACGAGCCGTCCGGCAGACAGCACGCGCCGGTATCCGCACAGGTGTGGTTGTCGCACGGGACGTTGTCACCCTTGTAGGTTCCGCCCGCCGCTTCGCACTCATCCGGGAACATTTCGGCGCAGGAGCCGTCCGGTAGACAGCAAGCGCCGGTATCCGCACACGTGTGATTGTCGCACGGGACGTTGTCACCCTTGTACGTGCCGCCGCGAGCGTCGCACTCTTCGTGCGTCACTTCCGCGCAGGTTCCGTCCGGCAGGCAGCAGGCGCCGAGCACCGGCGGCTCATCCCCGCGGGGGATCACCAGCTTAATGTCCGCCGAGGAAGCCGAGCGGTTCTGCTGAAAATACTGGTCAAGCGTCACGTTGCCGTCGAAAGCGAAATGAAACTCGACGAGGTTGCCGGTGGTGTAGAGCGTGCGCCCCGTGGCCACGGTCACGGTTCCGACCACACCGTCTTCATTCGGCGTCGCACCGGTATCGGAGGGCGAGCCGGTGAAGATCCACGAATCGCCCGGCGCGGGCAGCAGGAGCGAGTCGCCGCCGGTGAAAGGCCCGACCTCGCCGATGATGCTGAACACGCGGCCGGCGAGCGAAATGGACGAGGTGTTGAGCTTTCCGCCGATGGCGGGGTTGCCCAGCGTGGAAAGCGTGTCGGTGACGGAGATGCCGCCGACGAGCGTGTAGTTGTTCGAGCCACCCAGCTTGACGACGTCTCCGGAAAGGAGGACGTCAAACTCGTCGGAATCATCGATTTCCGCGATGTCGAGCACCGTGTCGTCGCCGCCGCCGAAGACGTTGTCCCCGCCGAGGTCGAGCTTTAGCAGGTCCAGCGCGGAGATGGCGCCGTCGGCCACGGCGATGCGCCCGATGACTTCGCCTTCCTGCGCGTTCGGGTTGGTCACCTGGTACGAGAATGTCAGGATCGTCAGGTCCGTCTGGATGCCGTCCTTCGCCCACGCGGGGGAGAACGCCATCGCGACGGCCAGCAAGGCTCCTGCACAACGGTGGGTCCACTGGCGCGCCAAGCGCGACACGAAAGCAATGCTCATAAGCTTCTCTCTCCTCTCGAGTTTTCGGAACACGGCGTTTTCCCGGGCGCCGCTGCGATGCAAAGCGATGCCGATCCTAATGGGGATGTCGCGGAGCTTTCAAGCCGCCGATGAGCCGATAACCGCGCGAGGCCGTCACGGTGACGCCGACGATTCCAATCACGGACGAGGCGCGCGAACTCGGACTTCCGCCTTGCGCGATGGACGTTTGATTCGGACGCAATTATCCTGAACTTGCTGCGCGGCGGTTTGGAGACGCGCCGTGAACGAAGGGCGTCGGGCGCGTATCATGCGTCGCTGAGGTGTGCTTTGCTGAATCTGGATCAAGCCATTGCCGCGCTGTCGCCCGCCAAGGCGCTGACCATCCTCGCGTATGGCGAGTCGGTGGCCGCCTACCGCTATCGGACGTTGGCGGATCGCGCGCCCACGCCGGCGCTGCGCGCCGCACTGGAGGAGATGGCCGACGAGGAGCAGGGGCACCATCAGTTCATTCAGAAGCTGATCTCCATGCACTTCCCCGGGGCCGATTTCGTGCTCGCGGATCAGGACAAGGCGCTCGTCACCGTGGGCGCCCGGCAGTTGAGCTTCAGCGCCGAGGACGCGTTCCCGCGGGCGCTGGACCTGATCCAGGAGACGGAGCGCGCCACCGGCGCCCTCTACGCCAGGCTCAGCGAGAACCCGCCGCACGCCGACCTCGTCACCACGTTCCGCGAAATGGCCGCCGAGTGCTTCGAGCACGCCGACCGCATCGCGAAGCTCGCCGCCGAAGTGAAGTGAGGAGCGCGGGCGATCCCTGAAAAGAACGGCCCTCCCGCCGGTCGCATGACCCGCGGGAGGGCCGAAAACACTCGCTTCTCGACTCTCGCCGAGTTTCGGCCGAGCCTACGGCGCCTCAAAGTACGCCAGCGTGTACTCCACCGGCTCGCTGTCTCCGATGGTGATCAGCACCACGCCCGTCGTCGGCGTCTCTTCCGTGAACTCGATCGTCACCGTCACGGTCGTGTCGCCGATGCCGGTGGCCATGTCGAATGAAACCGTTCCGCCCTCAGGGATCAGGTTCCCATTGTTGATCGGATCCAGCGCGATGTCGGCAAGTTCCACGGCATAAGCGTTCTCGTCCGCGTCCACCACGGTGACTTCGCCTTCGGTGATCGTGATCAGGCCCGTTTCCGTGTCGATGGTAACGCTGATCGTGCCGGCGAGCGTCCCGTTGTCCGTCGTCAGGTCCACCGTCCCCGAAAACGCGAGCGGCAAATCGTCGCGCGGAAGGCTCTGCAGCGTGGCCGTGATCGAGCCGGCGATCGACGCGTCGTCCACCGTGAAGTCCGTGAAGGTGACGTTGAACGTCAGCGCGGTGAAATTGACGACCACGGTGACGTTGCCCGAATAGCTGGTCTCGCCGGTGGCGGCGTTCGTGCAGCCGTCGCCGAAATCCAGCGACAGCGTCGTCGTCGTGCCATCGAGCGACGCGGTCACCACCGGGCATTCGCCGACTCCGTCCGCGGCATAGTTGGCCGGGTCCGCCGTCGCCGCCAGCGAGCCGAGCGTCTCATTCAAGTCGTTCAGCATCGCCGTCACGGAATCGACGGCCGCCTGCTGCTCATCCGTCAGTCCGTCATCGACGACGTTGTCGTTGGCGTCGGGGACGTTGTCGTTGCCGCCGCCGGTGGTTGGGGCACAGCCCGTCCAGGACGCGATCGCCAGCAGGCCCAAAGACGCGAGAACAAACCGGGTGGTCATGTGTGATTTCTCCAATCTCTTCCAGAGCCGCGCCCGCCAGGAGGCGGTGCTTCTGAATTCAGTGCGCGGCGCGAGCCTCGCGCCGCCGCCATCCATGTACGTGTATCGGTCGGGCCGCCCGCGCCGCTCGACCCTCACAGCAGGTTCAACCCGAACCGCCTGTCCGTCAAGCCGCCGGGCAAGATTCGGGCCTGATCCCGCGCCGCGCGCAAACCCGCTTGCTGACGCGCGCGGTACGGTTCGCGCGGCACGGTCCGCGCGGCTCGTCGCGCGGGCGCGCCCCCCGCGCTAGTCGCGCTGAAATTCCGTGACCGCCGCGTCCATCAATTGTGCAAACAGCTCCCCGTGCGGACGCAGATCCTTGCCCGTCACGGTCAGTCGCACGTAACGATTCTCGACCGTCGCGCTGATCCCCGCTTCCTCCAGCCGCTCCACCCACAGCTCCTTGGCCGACACCTCCGCCAGCACGTGGATGAACTGCTTCTTGGGGCGGAAGAACACGAAGTTGCGCGAGCGCATCCCGTCGCTCAGCCCGATCGTGAACTTGTTGTAATTCAGCGCCAGCGGCGGGCGGAGCTCGCGATTGATCATTTCGAGGAAGGCGTCCGCCAGCCCCACGCTCTGCGGCGAGGCTCGATCCGTCCAGTACGAGCGGTCGGTCGACGCCAGTCTCGGCGCCGACTCGTCGTCCAGCCGCAGCGACGTCATGTCCAGCACGCGCGCGAAGTGCAGTACGACCTGCTCGCTCACCTCCAGCGCCGAAAGCTGCAACGCCATCAGCGGGATCGTCCCCGACAGCAACGCCAGCACGTTCAGAAAGCGGCTCGTGATATCCTCCGCCACCAGCACGGCCACGTGGTCGTAGCCGGGATAGCGCCGGCGCTCGATGTCCCAGTACTCGATCGTGCGGATCAGGTGGCTCTCGTCCGTCGGACCCAGCATGATCTCCACTTCAAACCGGCGGCCCTCCTCCGGTTGCGCCAGCAGCAGGTCCAGCCGGCCGGCCTTGAACTGCCGGCGCTCCCGCGCCAGCACCTCGACCTCCCCCAGCCCGAGAATGGCGGGATCCTCCGCGATTCGATCTTGCAACCACTTCTCGCAGAACTCCGGATGGTCCTTCAAATGCAGCGGAATCGCCTTGGTGTACTGCAGCATCGTCGAACGAACGCTCCCTCATGCTCGCCGAGGCCCGAGGATCCCGGCGCGCTGCCCCGATCGTCCGGGTGCGCCGGCAGCCGCTCCGCGTAATGCACCAAAGCTACCGCCGAACCCCCTTCCCTGTAAGGTCGAAGAGTCTCCGTGGCGACGAGGGGTGAGGGGGAGGGTGGATCTCGGGTCGGCGAGGGCCACCCTGTTCATCAGCGCGCTCTGCGCTCTCGATGGGTCATGCCGTCGCCAGGGAGGCTCCCGCGATCTGAGCGATCAAGTCGCGCATGGACAGGATTCCCACCATCGCGCCGGAATCGTCCACGACCGGGAGGCAGGAGACGTGCTGGTCGAGCATCTTCCGGGCCGCATCCGCCGTCGACTGATCGACGTGGATGGTCACCGGTTTGCGGGTCATGACCTGGTGAATGCGTCTGCGCGGCGTCGCGAGATCCTGCGGGCGTTCCATCATGGACTGACCGAGAAAAGGGCTGAGCGCCTTGAGAATGTCCCGATCGGAAATCACGCCGAGGATCTTGCCGTGCTCCAGAATGACGACGTGGTGGAAGTGCTCTTTTTCGAAAAGCCGGATGGCTCGGTAAAGGAAATCATCCGGCCCGAGCGTATGCACGCGGGCGGTCATCACCTCGCCTACGCGGGCGCAGCATGGATTGGCATCCGCGGGGTCCATATCTGATCTTGCTTCGGTCGCGGGGCGGAGGGACTCAAGCTGTATGCCGGAAACGACAGGGAAACGCGCCGGAGAAAGTCCGAAATCCCGCGGATTCCCGGTTTCGGGGCATCCGTGGGTGGCTCCCGTTGGAATCGAGTTCTCGCCCCTACGAACCTGGAGCGCCTTCGATGGTGCGGCCGCTGCGCTCACCGCCGGGCCGCCACGGCGCTCAACTTCCCGGTCCCACCAGCCGCGCGGGAGAGAACGGATTGCCCGGCGGCTCCGCGCCGCGCAGGATCATCTCCGCCGCGATGCGACCCACCGCATACGACGTCGTCACGCCATGCCCGCCCAGACCCGCGACGTGAAAGACGTGCCGATCCCGCGGATCAAAGCCGATCACGAACCTGCGATCCGGCGCGAACGTCCGTTGACCCACCCAGCTCGTCAGCACCGAAAGCTCGCCCAGGCCCGGTTGCAATCGCTCCACCTTCTCCGCCAGGTCCTCCAGCGCGCGAGGATCCTCCGCGTAATCCCCCGGCGCGGCCGGCGTCTCGTCGCAGGGACTCAGAAGCAGCCCGCCCGACTCCGGCCGGAAGTACAGCCCGTCGCGCGAGTGCCAGACAAACGGCCAGTCCGCCCCGATGCCCGGCATCGGCGGCGTCTGCACGAGATGGCGCTTCATCGGCGTCAGCGGCAATCCGCCGACCTGCCCCGCCCACGGACCGGCCGCGTTGACCAGCACGCGGCACGCGAACTCGCCGCGATTTGTCGTCACCCGCAGCCCGTCGCCGTGCGCCGCCCACCCCTTCACCTCGGTCTCGACGCGAACGTCCTGCCCGGCGAGGTACCCTTGCAGCAGCGCGGCCACATCGACGATGCCCTCCGTGGGCCTCCACAGCCCCCTGCCGCGCGCCGGCGGAAAGTGCTCCCGCGCCTCCACGTCGCCCTCGCCGAGCAGCATCAACCCGCAGCGCCGAAACTCCGCCAGCTCCCCGCGCTGCAGGAACCTCGCCCCCTCCGTCCCCAGAGGCTGCATCGGCGCATGATCCATCAGCTCCCGAACAAACGCGGCATTCCGCCCGGAGGAGTGCATCCCCGGCAGCGCTTCCTTTTCCAGCAGCACGACGCGCGGAGGCGTGTGAGCGAAGCTCAAGGTCACAGCGGCCTCCGCGGCGGTCGCCCCCGCAACGGTGGCCGCAGCAACGGTCGCCGCGCCATCGGACGCAGCGGCTCCCGTCGCCGCACCGGTCACCGCGCGGCGCAGATGATACGCCGTCGCCGCGCCGGCGAGCCCCGCGCCGATGATCAGGACATCCGTCGATTCCCTACCAGACTCCGGCTCCATATCCCAAGGAGCTTAAAGCGACGCCGCCGCAAGCGGAAGGGTCCGCCAAGGGTCGATCCCTCACGGAAAGCACGGCTCCGCCAGGAACGACAATCGCTCACGGCATCAGAACCCGGTACGCAAATGCCGGGTGACCAACCTCGCGGGCGGTTCGCAACCCGTCGCGATGATTGCGAAAGTCCCTCCCTTTCATTCAGATCTCAGCGATCCGATGATAAAATGCCGCCGGTAAAGACCTAACGTGGGGACCGCCCCCGCAGGATGCCAGAGAAAACCTCTAGTATCGCGATGCGAAGGGATGGGCGCTGACTGCGGGGATGGAAGCGGATCCGCCGAGTTCTTGAGGCCTTCTAAATAGCTCCCCTTGAAAAGTAAACTGGCTTGCCCCCAGGATACCGGTGGTTAACGAGAACCCGGTGATCCTGGAGGCGAAGCCATGGACGGCATTGTCTCGTTGGGCCGGGCCGGACGCAAGCGGCTTTTGGGGGTG
>CAZGJA010000091.1:0-146035 GCA_964526695.1 uncultured Phycisphaeraceae bacterium | reverse complement strand
GGTGGTCGGTGGTCGGTGGTCGGTGGTCGGTGGTCGGTGGTCGGTGGTCGGTGGTCGGTGGTCGGTGGTCGGTGGTGCCGAACACTGATACCCACTCTGCCCTATAATATACAACAGACTCGTCGGCAAGTCAAGGCGATTTCCAACCGAAATCAGTCACGCTTGAGGCCGGAAACCTCCTCGCGGCGCGCCTGCGCCGGGCTTCGGCTCAGAGGGCGTGCCGCGAAGCGCCGGTCCCAAGGCCTGTTGACGCGAGCATCGCCACGATCGACCCGCGAATCCGGTGACAATCGTCCGGGGCGGAAATGCAGGGAAGTTCAAGAGCGCCCCCTGGTGCGGACGGGATCGGCGGACCATAATCCCGCTGCTGAAGTCCAGAGTTTCGGGTCATCAGTTCGTTCACAGGGAAGGAGTCGATTCATGCACTCGTATCTCAAGCTCTCCATCATTGGATTGAGCGCCGTGCTGCTCGCATCGGCCGTTGCACAGGACAAGCCCAGCCCCGCGCCGTCGCGGGTCGAGTGGAACTTCGACAAGGACGAGGTTGACAAGCCCGTCGCGGGATGGCGGATTGCACAGACGCGCGGCGGCGACAAGCCCGCCAAGTGGCTCGTTGCCGCCGAGGCTTCGGCCCCGGGCAAGCCCAACGTGCTGAAGGTGGAGACGAGCGCGGATGACCAGACGTTCAACCTGCTGATCGCCGAGAAACCGTCGTTCAAGGACGTGGACCTGCGCGTCATGCTCCGCGCCGACAGCGGAAAAGCGGATCAGGGCGGCGGATTGCTCTGGCGCTGCAAGGATGAGAACCACTATTATGTCTGCCGCGTCAATCCGCTGGAAGGCAACTTTCGCGTGTACAAGGTCGAGGGCGGCAAGCGAACCCAACTGAAGAGCGCGGACGTGGAGACGAAGTCCGGCGAGTGGTATGAGGTCCGGGCGGTCATGCTCGCCAATAAGATCGAGTGCTTCCTCGACGGGAAAAGGCTACTGGAAGCCGTTGACGACACGTTCAAGGACGCGGGCGGCATCGGTCTGTGGACCAAGGCGGACGCGTCATGCTCGTTTGACGGGCTGATCGCGCAAGGGCCGTCGTCCGCGGAGAAAGCCAAGGACAGCAAGCCGTAACAGCCTGTGGCGAACGGCAGCGTTCGTCGTTCCCGCGCGAGGCGGGAATCCAGCCTGTGGTTTGCGAGGCGGCAAGAATCCAGCGGTACGGCAGGGTGGACTGGACCCCCGCCCGCGCGGGGGTGATGATTGCGGCGATCAGGATCGACGCCGCGGCGTGTATGCAGCATGGAACCTCGCTGCCTGCAGCGCGCACGATGGCCGTTCAGCTTGCCTTTTGCCAGTCCGGTTCGGTCCAGCTCAGCACTCTTGCCTCGGCGGTGGAGAAGGTCACGCTGCCATCCATGCGTGCCTCGGGGGCGTCGATGGCCGCATACTCATAATGCCAGGTCTCGGTCGCGTTCGGATCCGCCGATGCAGCCGCCTCAATGCGCAGCGGCTCGCCGAGGAGTTTTCGCAATTCCTTGCGCGTCATGCTCGTGGACAATCGGCGCCACTGCTCCATCACGGCGGTGACGCGCGTCGCGGAGCGGATCATGCGGCCGCTCAGTGGCTTGCCGCACTGCCGGCAGAACCGGGCGATGTCCGGGCTGTCCGCTCCGCACTGTTCACATGATCGGCTCATGGCGTTTCGGCTCACTCATGCCCGAGGGGCGCGGCACGTCCTGACCGAGGGGGACGCCCGCCCGCGCGACGGGTCGCGCGGCGGACGTCCCGGGTTGATGCACTGACCGATGGAAATCCAATTCCAACATCCGTCCCCTTCGCGGGGAACCGGGGTTTTCTAGATCCTCGTTGTTGCCTTTGGCGCGCCGTCGCTCTTTAGCGAATCGCGGACCTCCTGCCTCAGCTTGGCCGCCAGCGGGTTCGACTCGCATGTCGCGCCCGCTGATGGCAGGCCGAGCTTCTCCGACAGCAGCATGGCGAGCAGGCCTTCCATGACGTTGCCGCCCATGACGCCGCCGGATTTCCCGTCGCCGTTGCCCGAGCCGCCGATCACCACGCGCGGCACAAGGTCCACGCCGGAGTGCTGGATCGCTTCGGCGAAGCGCTCCATCACCTGCCGCGTGATCTGGTACTGCGGACCGCCGTACGCCCGGACCTGCTCCTCGATGGCCACCGCCTGCGCGACGCCGATGCGCGCGGTCTTGTCCGCCTCGGCCTCGCCGGTGACGCGGGTCTTCGCCGCGTCCGCTTCCGCCAGGGTGCGGATTCGAGCGCCCTCGGCTTCAGCGATGGCCCGCATCTGCGCGGCCTGCTGCAGAGCGCGCTGGTACTCGGCCTTGCCCTGGTTTTCCTGCACGCGGATGGCCAGCTCGCTCTCCGTCAGGTGCTGCTGCTGCCGCGCCTTGGCTTCGGCCTCGCGCAGCTCGCGCTCCTTGACGGCGGCCTTTTCCTGCCGGGCGTAGGTTTCGACCTGCTCCTCGGCGATCTGTCGCTGGCGAAGCTGGGTGAGGATGTTCTCGATCTTGTCGTCGCCGGCGGAGGACGTCGGCGTGCCGATCAGCACTTCCTCCAGCTCGAGGTTGTAATGCCCGAACTTCTCCTGCATCTCCTCGCCCGCGAGCTTCTGGATCATGGCGCGATCCTGAAGAAGCTGAATCAGCGTGCGCGTCTGCCCGATGTTCTTGAAGTACGCGGAGACCATCGGGTCCAGCGTCTGCTCGACGAGCTTCCTGACGTCGCCAAAACGCTGGATCACCAGCGGCGCCTTGCGATAGTCGATGTGCACCACGACCGACAGCGGCAGCGACGGCTCAAACGCATCCTTGGTGATCAGCGACACTTCCCTGAGGTTCTCATCGAAGCGATGCTGGCCCGCTTCGTTGCGAATCCACTTCAAGATGAAGTTGGTGGTCGGGATGGCGACGACCTTGCCCGCGTAACTGTTGAACGCGTACTTGCCGGGCATGAGCGGGTCGGACCAGACGCCGCGCTGACCGGGGCGCACCAGCTCGCCGTGCTTGTACTCGGTGCCCGACAGGTCCGCGCCGCGCTCGCCCGTGTACGAAACGACCACGCCGACATTGCCGACTTCGATCACCGTTTTCGGCAGCATTTCCACGGTGGCGAACAGGCGGTTGAGGTAGTACGTGCCGTCCACGATGACCTGGAGTTGCCGACCGCGACAGCCGCCGCCTTGCAGAAACTTCTCCGCGTCCTGGAAGTTGTTGTGGAACGTCTCCGCTTCCGCGGGATCATCGCCGACGACGGGCGCGATCAGCTCGCCGGCGGGCAGCGACGGCCCGTCGTGCACCGTGACGATGCCGATCATGTCGTCGCTGCCGCGGATGATGACCGGCTCGAAGCCGTCCCGCGCGGAGATCTCCGACTGCATGTTTTTGAAGACGGCGTGGTCGTCGCGCTCCAGCGGCAGGTAATAAAGCTGATCGCGCGTGACGACGGCGAACTGCGCGATGTTGATGGCGTACGTGCCTTCGCGCAGGACGTTGCGCTGCGGACCGCGCTGCCCGCCGCCGGTGAGGAAGGCGCGCACATCCTCGAAGCCCATCACGTCGAAGTTGGACGCCAGGGTCTGCGTCGGCGGCAGCGGTTTTCCGTCGCGCGCGAACACGTAGCCGATCTGCCCCTGCGCGATCGTCACCAGCGGCATCGAGTGCACCCGGTACTGGAACGGCGTCAGAAAGTGCAGACCGCCGCGCAGAATGCCGGGTTGAAAACCGGCCTCGCCCTCCAGCGCGATCAGACCGCTCTGAACGGACCCTGCGCCGCTCCAGAGCTTTTCGACGATGCCGATCCGCTTGTTGGGGATAAAGCGGATGCCGCCCAGGCCCGTGATAAGGAGAATCGTCAGAACAAACAGCAGCGCGCCGACGGTGATCAACGTACTGTTGACACTGGCAAGAAACATGGAAGGGTCTCCAATGCGATGGTGAATCCGCGGCGCCGATGCCCGCGGTGAACTTCATTCTACGCGCATGAGGATGCGAAGCGACGGTCAGGGCAGAAGAGCTCGCGCGCATACATCATTCCGCGCGGACGACGTTTCCATCGCGAGAAACGACGGACCGGGCGCGGCACAAGGCACGCGGCGAAACCCTCAGGCCCGAAGGATCATCCTCCGGGCACGGCCTGATCGTGGCGAAAAGTGAGAGCGGCCTGCGGGGCGCCATGCCCGCGCGGAATGGCAATAAACATGAAGATTCTCCAGCGTTCGCCTGCGAGGTAAGCTGACGGGCTCGCTGCGCTGATTCAGCGTCCCGGTCCACCGGGATTCGCCCCTGCGATGCGAAAGGTCGCCCCTCCGCGCCGCGCTGGTTCCCCCGCTGCCGAGCGGCATGTCGCCCCCGGCATTCGGCACACAGCAGTAACTATGAGAACATTATACCACAAGACCAGGCGGGCGGCCACTGATTACAAACAATTCGACGAATTGGAACAACTGCCGCGTGCCGCGGGGTTTGCGCTTTGGCATGAGGTTTGCAGTGACCTTGTGCGTCTGCGACCGCGCGGCTACAAAGATGAGGAGCCGGGCGTCAGTCGGTTCCGACCATTGACCGGCTGGAAAGCCGGTCCCCCAGTTGATGTTTTCCTTGCGAGGGGTTGGTAGGGGAGCGGCGCCACCCTGTGCACCACGCCTCTCGCCACGGCGAGTCTTTGACCTGATGGGCGCGGCTCCGTGCGGGGTTGCGGCCTCGCCGCCGCTTTTGGCGTTTTGGCGTTTTGGCGTTTCGACGTTTCGACGTTTCGGCGTTTCGACGTTTCGACGTTTCGTTCGCCTGATCAGAGGAACCGGCCCTCGAAGTCCTTGCGGAGCTTGTCGACGAGTTCCTTGATGCCCTGCGCGTCGCGCTTGGTGCAGATGAGCGTGGCGTCCGGCGAGTGTACGATCACGAGGTCGTCCACGCCGATGGTGGCGATCAGGTGGTCGTCCTCGGACACGAGGATGTTGCCGCGCGAGCCGAGCGTGATCGCGTGCTTGCAGGCCGCGACGTTGCCCAGCGGATCGCTGTCCATCAGCGATTCCAGCGCCGTCCACGCGCCCACGTCCACCCAATTGCAGTCCATCTCGACGACGAGGACGTCGTCGGCGCGCTCCATGATGGCGAAGTCCACGGAGATCTTCATCAGCGTCGGGTAGAGAAGGCGAAGCTTCTCCGCGCGCTGCGGCGTGTTCCAGCAACGCCCCAGCTCGCGCAGCGCGTCGTGCGAGTGCGGCAGGTGCTTCTTGAGCTGCGCGAGGATCGCGTCCGCGCGCCAGGCGAACATCCCGCTGTTCCAGTAGTACAGCCCGCTGGAGACGTACTTGGTGGCGACGGCGATGTTGGGTTTCTCCGCGAACTCGTGAACGCGGAAGACGCGCTCGCGCAGACGCTCGCCTCGGGCGATGTAGCCGTAGCCGGTGTGCGGGCTGGTCGGGCGGATGCCGAAGGTGACCAGCGCCTCCGGGTGCTCGCCGATGCTGTCGAAGGCGCTGCGCACCGCGTGCGCGAAGCGGTCGATCGGCGTGATGACGTGGTCGCCAGTGAACACGGCCATGGTGGCGTCCGGGTCGCGCTCGACCAGAACGGCCGCCCCCAGCCCGATGGCGTTGACGGTGTCGCGCCCCATCGGCTCGCCGATGAGGTTTTCCCGCGGCAGCTCGGGCAGCTCCTCGGCGGTGAGATCGATGAGCGCGTCGCTGGTGATGACGTGGATCGCCTCGACGGGCAGGATGGCGGCGGCGCGCTCGAAGGACTGGCGCAGCAGGCTCTTGCCGCCGAACAGGCGCAGCCACTGCTTGGGTCGCTGCCGCCGGCTCAAAGGCCACAGCCGCGACCCCGCTCCACCGGCCATGATGAGGGCGTAACGCATGGGGGATCATAGTCCGGGCGCGCGTGGGCGGCGTCAAGCGATGCGCACCTGCGGACCGTCAGAGGTCAAGGCCGTCGCATTCCGAGGGTGGCCGAACCGGCGCGCGGCACGGGTCCGCAGCAGCGTACCCATGTAGGGCGCGAACCGGCGTTGGCTACTCGTTCCCCACGGCCTGGCGAGTACGCCAGACCGTGCCACCCGCTGGCGAGCGAGGAAACCTCCACGAGGAATCGGAGCCGTGCGCCATGCGTGTACGGACCCTCACGGGTCCGTTTGTCGCAGGCTGCGGAGGAACTCCAGGATGTTCTCCCGCTCGCTCAGCACGAACTTCGCGGGACCCATGGCGCGAAGATGATACGTCGCCTGGGGGTGGACGATCTGCGCGAGGATCATCGCCGTGTCCCGTTCCGGCTCATCGGCGTTGCCGGCCCGGTAATCGCCGACGACTTCCACCAGCAGCACGGGCAGGTCGTCCATGAGCAGATCCTCCTGCGCGATGAGCACGGACGTTTCGCCGCGCGAAGGCGAAAACGACTTGAGCCACTTCTGGACGCTCTCATCCCACGTCCCGCACAGCCCCTCCGGGCGGCAGAGTGCGATCTCAACGCCGATGCGGTCGTCACGGTCGGCGGCGAGGATGGAGTCGAGTCGGAAATCCGGGTCGGGTTCGGCGGGGACAGACGCAGTCCGGGCGACGACCAGGTGAACACGGTACATTCCAGCCAGGGAACCGGCGTGGAGACGCGGTCCACCGACGACTTTGGGTCGTCCCGGCGGGACAGGCTTGCGTCTTCGCCGGGAGTTCACTTCTGAGGCGCGTCGTGCGGCGGTTCCTGCGCGGGTTTCACTGCTTCCGGGATGAGGGCGCCTTCGCCGGCGTCGCCGCGTCCGCTCCCAATGAATGCCAGAATCTTCGCGCGCTGCGCCTCGATCTGAGTCCGCGGTCCCGTGGCTTTGACCGTGTACATCCCATCCCGCAGGACGATCACGGCGCCGATCAAGAAGTAGTCGGGCACGGGCGTCGCCCACGTCGGCGGCGCATACGTGCCGGCTGCTTCGACAATCGCCACCGGGAGGCCGATGCGCCCCCGCGCGGGCGTCGGCGCATCATGCACCACGTGCTTTTCCAGCACGGTGAAGTCCTTCAACCACCGGGCGATCTGCGCCGCGTGATCGGGCGAATGCGTGGGGATATGGGTCACCACGAGCTTGGCCGAAGCACGCGTCCGGTCCTGAGGGTCAAGGAAGAAACCCTGACGAAAGCCGTCGCCGGCGTTCTTCGGGGCATACACTTCCCAGGGAGGCTCGAATGCAAAGGTGACCGACCGGCTCAGGGGCCCGTCATCGGCGGGTGGATCATCTGTCGAAGCGCCCGGCGGTTCCGGCCCGGCGGCGGCGGCGGGCGGCGGCGCCTCGACCGCGGGTTCATCGACCGGCGCCACGACGGAAGGAGCGCCGTCCGGCGTTTCAGCGGGCGAGGGATCTTCCGGCTGGTCATCAGCAGACGCTTCGTCCGTCGGCGGCGGCGGCGGCGGCGCGATCGGTTCCAAGCTCTCGGCGCTCATCAGGTAGGCCACGATCACGTCCTGCTCGTCGGCAACGATCTTGCGAGGGCCGAGCGCCACCACGACCACCGTCGCGCGGGGATGGCGGAATTCCGCCGCGATCAACGAGCAAGTGCCTTGTGGATTCTCAGGATCATCCGAGCGGAACTTGCCCGTCAGCTCCACCATGCGCACCGGGATGCCGTGGATTCTCAGCGCCGTGCTGGTCGGCGTAAACCGCTCGCCCTCCTCCTCACCCACGAATCCCGCAAGCCACGGCTTGAACGGATCGGGATCGGCGTTGGAACGGGACTCCATCTGAAACACTTGAACAAAGCCCCGGTCCTTGCCCCGCTGCGCTTCGCCGAGATGGAAGGCGGCGAGGAGCGTTGGGAGGGGTGTCGCCGGGACGTAGGGCGTCCAATGGGATGGCGGCGAGAGGCGGACGTACTCCAGCGGCGGAAGCGACGTGGGCGGCTCCGCAGGTTGCCCCTCGGCATCAGCCTGAATCGCATCGGGCTCCCCGTCGCCAGCGGCGCTATCGCGCTGTTTTTTTTCGGCTTCAGCCTCGCGCCGTCGGCGGCGCTCCGCCATGAGCGCCTCGCGATTCTTGCCCGTGTCGGCTTTGACCTGTTCGGGCGGCTTCTGTTTTCGCGTCGGGTCGTTCCTTATCCGCTCGGCGAGTTCCTGCACCCGATCCGTCTTCTGCTCTGTGGGATCGAGAACCTTGCCCCTGTTCTCAAGGCGCTTTTGCATTCTGGCCGGGATGCCTTTCGTCCGTCCGCGCTCGGCGAGACGATCTTCGATGCGAGCCTCAATTCCCTTCTTGCCCATGGCCTCCAGGAACTGATCCGGATCCTCTACCCAGGGGCTGGCGGAGTTGTCGCTGACGATTTCCCACGTGGCGGCGGTCTTCCACGTCTGGAGCGTCAGGAAACCGGCTGCGGCCGCGACGACCGCTCCGCGCGACAGCAGCCCCGGCCCGGCACGCCAGAGGACCGTCAGCAGCGTTGCGCCGAGAACGACGAGCAGGAAGTACGAAGGCGCCAGGAACCGGCAGTCGATCGGGTCGTTGTTGCCGACGGTCCACAAGACGAGCATCATGGCCTGGTAGAGCAGGATGTAGGCCGCGGTGATGAGCAGCGCCGTTCGCGGTCGTCCTGATCGCAGGAGCCACGCTCGGAGCTTGTTGCGGACGGCACGGCGGCGAGCGACCGCGATGCCCGCCAGGATCAAGACCAGGGCGCACGTTATGAGAACTACCACACCTTCGTGCTCGATCTCGTGAGTCCCCTTCAATACGTTGAGCTGCGCGAAGTCCTCCCATGCCAGGAAGTCGATGTAGAACGCCCGCGCCATGAACCGTACGTTGTTGTCGAATGTGGTCAGCGTTTCGTCGGCCGGCTTGCGGTCGCGCCAGCGGTCCATGCCTGTGTAATGCTGTGTTACTCTCTCTGTGCGGATGAGCCAGCCGACGATCGGACCGCCCGCGATGAGGCAGAAGAGCGCCACGTGCGCGGCCTTGCGCGACCAGGAGCCGTGGCGCGCCAGCAGGATCACCACCCCCGCGAGCGGAAGCAGCGTGAGGATCGCCATGTACCGGCTCAACGCCGCGAGGCTGCAAATGACCGCCAGCGCCAGCAGCAGCGGCAGGGTGCGTCGATGCGCATACGCCGTCGCCAGCGCCACGCCGCCGATCCCGCAGACGGCGAAGATGATGTCGGGTCTCGCCTCACGGAACATGTAATAGATGGGGCCGAAGCAAAGGTACGCCAGGACAAGCCAGCGACTGGTGCGCAGGCCCAGGAGCCTCGCCAGCCCGTGAACGGCGAGCACGCCCGCGGCGAACGCCAGCGCATTGATCAGACCCACGCACGTCCACCACTCAAAGCCGAGCAGGCGCAACCCTGCCAGCGCAACCGGGTAGATGGGCGGCGTCTTGCCGTACTTCTCCCCCTTGGCGGTGATGAGGGGCTCGCCCCTGAGGAGGCTGATGGCCGCGAACCGGTCGTCCGCGGTGCGCATGTTTTGCGTGGTGGGCCATTCCAGGAGCACGAGGAGCGAGACCACGAAAACGACCGCCGCAACCGCGGATGCGCAGGCGCAACCCACCGCTGCGCGCGAGACGACGAATGCGGTGCGAGCAGAAGCGTCGTCCGCCCCGACGGCGTTGGCGTCGATGCTCGAGTTGTCGTCGGACGTGGCCATGTCGTGTTGCCGGAAGCCGCCAGCTGCGAGAATCTCCGATTCGTATTCGATCGGACGGCGCCGTGAGCCGCCTGCTCCATGCATCAGCGAACGCCAGGATTCTGCCTTGCACAGGTGGAAGAACTCGTGGGCCAGTCACCGGTTGAAAACCGGCGCCACACCCGCTTCAGAACCTGTGCTGCAGCGATCCGTTGGGAGCCGGCGCCGCACGGCGTTGCAGAAACTTCTCAAGGCTTCTTCTTTCCCGCTTCCTCCTCTTCTTGCGATTCGCCTTCCGTTTCGATGTACCCCAGCTCCTTGAGCTGATCGACGCGCTGGCGGCGGGCGGGTTCCGCTCGGGCGGGCTTGAATCGCCGCGCGTTCTCCGACTGCGCCGCGACGATCGCATCGAGCTGCTTGCGCAGGCGTGCCCCTTCTTCCTTGTGCAACGACGCCACGTCCTTCAGCTCGAAGGGGTCCGCGGACAGATCGAACAGCAGCTCGCCCTTGCCGGGGCGACGGACCAGTCGCCAGCGCTCGCTCGTGAGCGTGCGAATCGTCGAGCCGCTGTTTCCGGGCGTCTGACTGTAGATGACGCCCGCGGTGTCCGACGGCAGACTCGACGCTTGCGCGGAGAACTTCGCCCTCGGGAGCCGATCGCAGATGGCGAGCAGTTTGGGCAGGATGTCCACGGTGGAAATCGGCGCAGGCTCGCGCCGAGCGCTGACGCCGGGAAGGCGCATGATCAGCGGCACGTGCAACTGCTCCCGCCAGAATCCGCCGTGGTTGGGCCAGTCGTGCTGCCCCAGACCCTCGCCGTGATCCGACTTCAGTACGACGACCGTGCGATCCCACACGCCGGCCTCCTTGAGCGCGGCCACGACGCGGGCGAATTGATCGTCCACGTAGCGGACTTCGCCGTCGTAGCGGTTGATGGCCTCCTCGCTGTCCCACGCCTTCGCGTCCTTGATGTCGCCTTCTGCGTGTTGCTTCTCGGCCTTGTCCGCGAACTTCCGCTCCGTCATGTAAGCGCGCAGCGCGTCGTCGCTCTTGAACATCCCGTCGAACGGCGCGGGCGGGCGATACGGCGTGTGCGGATCGAAGTAGTGGACCCAGGCGAAGAACGGCGCGTCTTTCGCCTTGGCGAGCCAGGGCAGAAGTTTCTCGTTGGTTTCGTCGGCGCGGCGCTGGCTCGCCTCCGGCTCGTCCCACACGTCGAAGCCGGCGGACAGACCCGTCTCACGCTTGACCGGCGCGGCGCTGATGAACGCGGCCGTCTGGTAGCCCGCGGATCGCGCGGCCTCGGCGTAGGTCTCCACGTCGTCGGACAGGACGAGCAGGTTGCGTTCGTGCGTGATGTTGTCGATCAGCCCATGTTCGATGGGGTACAGCCCGGTCAGCAGCGAGGCGTGGGACGGCGTGGTGCGCGCCAGCGGGCTGATGCAGCGCTCGAAGAGGATGCCTTCTTTCGCCAGCGCGTCGAGCGCCGGCGTCGTGGCGCGGAAGTAGCCGTAGGCGCCGACGTGATCCGCCCGGAGCGTGTCGATGGACACCAGCAGGAAGTTCAGCGGCGGTTTTTCGCTGGGTGTCGTCTGTGCCTGGCAGAGGGCGGGCAGGAGAGCCAGCACCAGGCAGAGGATGCCTGTGCGGCTGCGCAGGGTCTGCCATGCACGGGATGGAAACCCGTGCCCCACTCCACCGGTTGGAAACCGGTGCCCTAGGGTTACCAAGCGCCCGTCAAGGCGAGCCGCGAGATGGTTTCTTCTTCTTCGAATCACTCTCCGCCTCTTCTTCATCATCCGATTCGAGGTAACCCAGCCCGTGCAATTCCTCGCGCCGCTTGGCATCCTTGGCTCCGTCCGACGCCCCCGGCGCCGCGGGGCGAGCCGCAAGATATCGTTTCGCCGCGGTTATCTGACCCTCGACCAGCTCCGTCAGACGCTGCTTGAGCTGCGCCGCCACTTCCGGTTTTTCTTTCGCCACGTCCTTCAGCTCGAACGGATCCGTCGGCAGGTGAAACAACCGCGCGACCTTGTCCTCGACGACGAGTTTCCACTCGCCTGAAACAAGCGTGCGAGCGTCGCGGCGACCCTGCGGCTCCTGGGCGAACAGATCGACCGGCTCCGTACGGTTCAGCGCGTTGGACCCGCGACACTGCTGGATGAACGGCGCCGCGGGCAAGCCGGGCATCAGCGCCAGCACGGTCGGCAGGATGTCGATGGAACGCATCGCCGCCGTCACGCGCTGCGCGGAGCGGCCCGGAACGTGGATGATCAGCGGCACGTGAAGCTGCTCATCCCAGATCGCGTCGTGCATCACGATTCCGTGCTGCCCGAGCCCCTCGCCGTGGTCCCCCGTCAGCACGATCAGCGTCCGCTCGTTCAATCCCGCCTCGCGCAGCCGCGCCAGCAGCGTCCTGACCTGCTCGTCCGTGTAGCGGATCTCGCCGTCGTAACCGTTGACGGCCTTGCGCGTGTCCCACGCGTCCTCCTCCGGCACAACGCGCTTGTCGCTGCGCTGCTTCTGAACACGGGCCGGAACCTGCCGCTGCGTCAGGTGCGCCTCAAGCTTTTCGTCCGTTGTGAACTGGCGATCGTACGGCGAGGGCGCGTCATACGGCGCGTGCGGATCGAAGTAATGAACCCATGCGAAGAACGGTTCGGCCGGTTTCTCGCCGAGCCACTCGAGCGCGGCCTCGGTCGTCTCCGCGCCGAGCCGTCGCGCGTGGTCCGGCTGACTGAAGTGATCGAAGCCTGAAGCGATGCCCGACTCGCGCTTCAGCGGCGTGGCGCTGACGAAGCCGGCGGTGCGGTAGCCTTGCTCGTGCAGGAACTCGGCCAGCGTGCGAAGCTGCGGCGTGGAGCTGTAGTTCTGCCCGCCGGGTTTTTCGAGGTTGGAAATGACGCCGTGCTCGAGGGGATAGACGCCGGTCATCAGCGAGAGATGGCTGGGCAGCGTCTGCGCCACGGGCACGAGGCAGCGCGTAAACAGGGTGGAATCGCGCGCGAGGGCGTCGATCGTCGGCGAAGTGTCGCGGAAGTAGCCGTAGCAGCCGAGGTGGTCGGCCCGCAGCGTGTCGATCGTGACGACCAGCAGGTTCAGCCGCGCCGAGGCCGGGCCGGCTTTCTTGTCGCTGAGCCCAGGCTCCTTGGCGCTCGAGGGGGGCTGCTGGGCATTCGATGGAGGCTGATCGGCGTTCGGTGGAGTCTGATCGACGTTCAGTGCAGGCAGATGAGCGTTCGACTGAGCTTGCTCGGCGTTCCATTCAGGCTGGCAGGCGGCGGATTCTGACGGTCCCAGCGGCGAGGGTGGCGCGGACCCCTCCTGACGCGAGGCGGCCCTGGTAAGCCCCCACGCGGTCAAGCAAAGCAGCAACGCGCACCCGGCGCGCAGTCTCGTTGTCCAACCCACGGACACTCGTCCTTCCCTGGCCGGCGCGCTCGATGCAAAAGGGGGTTGTCGTTGCTGATTATTAGGCGTGCCGCGGCCGGAGGTCAACCCTGGAGGCGTGCAGGTTCGATTATCGGTTCAGAAGCAGCCTCGAATACGTAAGCCGTCGGCTAGAATGCGACCACATGCGTTGCGGGTACAATTTCCGAGGGCTGCCGGAGCGTCGCTGCCCAGAATGCGGGACGCCGTTTTGAAGGGTGAGACCAGTCAGATGGCGGGCGATCGACCTGTGCTCCCTGAGTTACGTGTGGAGGAACGCCCTGAGGGCGTCAGGCAGATGTCTCCGGTGCGCTACTGGGTTCTCATCGCCATCGCATTGACGGCTCTCGTCACCACGAAGTTGCTTGCCCGTGCGGGCTTGCTGAGGCTGAACTCCTTTGTCAAGTTGACCGCGACGACCGATCAGATCTGCACAGAATTCGAACAGGAATACCGGGACTGGATCAAGTCGGTGATGCAGGATCCCGCTTGCCTGGCCAAGCCCAATCGACTGAGCGGATTACGTGGGCCCAGCTCCACGAGTCTGCGTGATCCGGACTATTACAGGATGGCCAACACCGCTTCTGAACAATACAACGGCGAGGAGCCGGATCGGGTCGCGTTCACCTGGCGTGTGACGTGTGAAGCGGGCTTTCTCCGCACCCAGCCGGTAACCATCGAGGCCGGGCTTGGATATCGCACGGAGGATTTCGTCAGGCGCCTCACCAAGGCGTACGAGGCGGACGGAATCTCATATCGCGTTGTTGACGTCCGCGACAAGTCCTATGACGACGTGCTAAGCGACATGGGGTGGGTGACGGCGACTTTGGTTTCGGGCCTCACAGCGATGCACGCGCTAGCCGGCATGGCGTCCATCCTTGGCGCGATCGTGTCCGTCGCCGTGCCGATGGTTCGCCAGTGGCCGCGCCAAGGCACGACACCGCACTGCCGACCCTGCGGCTACAACCTCACCGGTCTGACGACGCCGCGCTGCCCGGAATGCGGCAGCGCCATCACGCCTGCCACCACGGTTCGGGGTTCGCGACGGATCACGCCGGAGTTCTGGGCGGCGCGTGTGGCGTGGACCGTCGCGTGGGTGGTATGCTACTGGGCATGGAAGTCCATCTGGTGGTAAGCACCGCGTCGCATCCGCGCGCCCGGCACATCCCGTGAACCTCATCCTCCGTCGCATTCCGCTCCTGATCCTGCTCGTCGTGGTGGGTCTGCGGCCTCTGATCGGGGAGACGTTTGATTCCGCGCAGGACGTGATTTCGTCCGGCGTTTCGCAGCTTCTGCCGGCGATGCCGGTGCGGACGCTGGGGGTGGATCTGGCGATTCTCGCGGCCGCCACCGGGCTGATCGCGCGTCGGGCGTGGACGCGGACGTATCGGCGGACGGGGCTGGAGTGGGGATTCCTGCTGCTGGTCGTCGCGGCGGGCGTGTCGTGCGCGTTCGCGCAGCAGAAGCGCGTGGCGGTCAATGCCGCGATCGACTGGCTGTGCCTGCCGGTGCTGGCGATGGCGCTGGTGCAGGAAGTGACCACGCGATGGCGGCGGCGCGTGCTGCTCGGCGTGATCGTCGCCTCGGCGTCGGCGAACGCGGTGGAGTGCCTCGACGAGGCCTACTTCTCGCTGCCGGAAACGCGGCGGTTTTACGAGGAGCATCGCACGGAGTTCTGGCGGGAGCGCGGCGTGCCGCTCGACTCGGCCATCGTGCGCATGTACGAGGCGCGGCTGCGCGCCGGGGAGCCGGACGGGTTCTTCTATCACGGCAACGTGGCCGGCGGATACCTGGCGATGGTCGCACTGGCGCTGACGGGCGCGGTAGCCGCTGGCGCCGCAGCGCGATCGCGGCAACAGAGCCGCGCCTGCAAGGAAGCGGTGCCCGATCAGAGCCGCGCCCGTAAGGAAGCGGTGTCTCGGAACCCGTCGGAACCGCTCCCTGACGGTCGCGGCACGGATCATGCGCCGCAGGGCGCGCTCCCTTACGGTCGCGGCTCGGATCATGCGCCGCAGCGCATGATCGCGAATGCGCCGCGGAACACTGCCGAAGGTCGGCCCCCCACTGGCGTGGGGGGTTCTGAGGGCGTCCTCTCCAGCGCTGACGACTCGCAAGGGGCCGGATGGGTCGGCGCGCTGAGCATCCTGCTGATTGCGATGCTCGTGCTCGCGATGTTCCTTACCGGCAGCACGGGGGCACTGGCGAGCCTTGCTCTGGTCGGGGTGGTATGGGTCGGCGCGGCGGTGCTTCGGCGATGGGCCGCATGGCGCGTTTTTGTGGAGCGACGGCGGCGCGCGGTGTTTGTGGCCGCGTGGCTGGGCGTGGCAATGAGCGCGGCGGCGGCGATCGGACACGGGCTTTATCACAAGTCGCTGCCGGGCGCGTCGCTGAACTTCCGCTGGCAATACTGGACGGCGTCGGCGGGCATGATTCGCGATCACCTCTGGACCGGCGTGGGGCGCGAAAACTTCGGCCGCCACTACGTTCAATACAAGTCGATCGAAAGCCCGGAGGAAGTGGCCAGCCCGCACAACTTCGTCGTGCAGGCGGCGGCGGATTTCGGCGTGCTCGGCTTGGCGGGCCTGATGACGCTGCTGATCGGCGGAAGCGCGTGGCTGGCGGGAGTCGGCGGTCCGGGCGGCGGGCGCGCGGGTGGCGAGCGCGCGGGCGACGGGGTTTCGATCCCCGGGACCGAAGCAACTCGCGTAGCTCTCCCGCTCGAAGCCCATCGGGATCCGCCTTCGCGACGGACCGTCGTCATTCAATCGCTCGTGCTGGCGTTGGTCATCTTCGGCATCCGCCTGCCGCTGCTCGGAGCCGACAGCGGGGCGTTCATGCTGCTGCAGACCTACGTCGCGCTGCCGGTTTGGATCGCCGCGTTCCTGCTGGTTGCTCTGCCCGGCGCTTCCGTGGAACGCAGTTCATCGGCACAACGAAAGGCCGGGGATTGTGCGTCGATGGTCCCTTTCGCCGCGACCGAACCTCTGATGTTCGCGGGCGCCTGCGCGGGGCTTGCGGCGTTTGTCATTCAGGACACCGTTAACTTCGCGCTGTTCGTTCCCGCGTCGGCCACGACGGCGCTGGCGCTGTATGCGCTGGCCGCTTCGATGCGGCACACGCCCATGGAAACTGCGGCGCCGAGTTCGCGAACCGAGAGACAAGACGAAGCCGCACACAGAACACCCTTCCCCCGCGTGGCTTGCTCGCTGGTGACGTCGGCGATCCTGATCCTGCTCGGCTTCACGGCGTGGCAGACATGGGTCGTGGGGCAGTCGAACCGCGCTCTCGCCGAGGCGCGAGAGCTGGCGAGGCGAAGCGTGCCTCCGCGGCAGTTCGCCAACGACGCGGCGCGGCGCGATGTCGTGGAGGCGGCCGTGCGGCGCGTGCTGGGGCGATTCGACGACGCGGCCCGGCTGGACTCATGGGATCCGACGCCGTGCGTGGAGCAGGGCGAATGGCTGGCGTCGCTGTGCGTGGGCGGTGCTCTGCCCGTTTCGCCGGAGTGGTTCGGCGAAGTCCGCGTCGCATTGGACGAGGCGAAGCGGCGCGATCCTTCTCGCGCGGAGATTTCACGACGCGTCGCGCGCATCGAACAGGCCGCGGCCTCACGGTTGACGTCTGAATCCGAGCCAACCGGGACGCAGCGTGCGGAACACCTGCGCCGCGCAGTGGAGGCCGCCCAGCGCGTGGTTCAGCTTTACCCGTCGGACCCCTCCGCGTGGCGGCTGCTGGGCGAGTGCCAACTGCAGGCCGGCGACGCTTCGAGCGAGCCGGGAACCCTGAAAGACGCGGAAGCGAGCCTGAGCCGATCACTCGACCTGGACGCCGCCCGTCCCGTCTGGGAGGTCATCCGGCGATTCAGCGACGACGAACGCGGGGCGATCGAGTGGCTGCGGGAGGAGGTTCGAGCGAAGCTGACCGGCCCACCGAAGCCGCTTCCAGATCGGCCTGAAGGCGGCTGACAATCTGTCAGAGGTCGCACCGCGACGGCTACCGCCTGTGCCAAGATTGCAGCGGGCGCTGCGGCGATAGACGCTGCCCCGACCGCGACGCCCCGCCCTATCCTGTTTCTGGCAAATAAGTTATGCTCTCCGATCGGCATCCCGTGGACGGCGCTGGCGGCGGCACATGGGTTGCATCGCGGAGGGATGGGAGAGGTGCGTTTTGACTTTTGCGACACCCCGGTTTTTCGTGCAGGAGGACTGACCACGTGGCCAAGCTGAACATCAAGCCCCTCAACGACAAGATCATCGTCAAGCGGCTGGAGGCGGAGGAGAAGACGGCGGGGGGCATCGTCCTTCCCGACACAGCCAAGGAGAAGCCGAAGCGCGGCATCGTTCTGGCGGTGGGCACGGGCAAGCTGCTGGATGACGGGACGCGCAGCCCGATGCAACTGCGGGTCAACGACGAGGTCGTGTTCACCAGCTACGCGGGCAGCGACATCAAGATGTCGGGCAACGAGTACCTGATCATGGACGAGTCGGACGTGCTGGGGGTGATTGAGAAGTAGCGATGTCCCTTGGCCCGCAGGACTATCGAGAAGGCGCACTTTGCCGTCTTGACGAAGCCAATGAGCTTTACGAATCAGGACGGTGGCGTGGCGCCATCTATCTTGCGGGTCGCGCCGCCCAAAGCATGCTGCGCTGCTTGATCGTCAGGCATCGTGAACTGGAGCTGGGTCATGATCTTCGTGAGCACCTGAAGCAGGCGCGGGATCTGGGAATGTTCCATAGAAGCGAGGATGACGCCGTCGCGGATGCGGTGAACGAATTGGCGGTGATCTGGAGAAATGATCTGCGGTTTACGGGTTCCGCCAGGTTCTCGAAACAACTCCAGCGAACGGGTCGGATGCGCAGAATTCGAGGCAGGCGCGTTGTCGGCGACCCTGAGAAAGCGAATGCGCGTTCGGTCCTTAACGCGGCGGAGATTGTCGTGAGCAGAGGCGAGAGAGTATGCACCTCCAGGAAAAAGTGAAATCCATCCTCGTCGGTACGCTTGGGGGTGAGGCACGCCTTGATACGCTGCCCAATGGACGGATTTGCGGTCACGTGATTTCACCCAAGTTCCTCGATTTGGATTATCCCGATCGCCGGCGGCTCATGCGTGACGCCCTCGACGAGGCCGTGCGTAAAGCGCAGATAGCCCCTCAGGAAGTTGAGCTGATCAGCATGCTGCTCACCTATACACCTGAGGAGTGGGACGTGGATTTGACGGAAGACGGATGAGCTTGGACGAGCCGGGCGTGCCGGGCGTGGTTGGGTCGTGAACGGGGCTAACTCAGCGCCCTCCTGCTCGAAGCCTGAAGTGAAGGAAATTTCGCAGTGGCATCGCATGAAGTCAAGTTCACTGTTCCAGGGCGCCCGCTCGGAAAGGCGGACGTGGTCTTCCCCGTCAAGAAAGGGTCGAACAAATTCGGCACGCTCAAAGCGAGCAAAGGTGGGATTGAGTGGGTACCGGCAGACCACACGTACGGGCATCCCTTGAGTTGGAACGAACTCGCAGAGTTCGCACTTTCGAAATCGAAAAGAAAACGATAGCCCAGGCATTGAAACCGATTCGGATTGATTATTAGGAGTAAGGTGCACATGGCAGCCAAGCAGATTGCATTTGATATGGAAGCCCGTGAAGCGATTCGGCGCGGCGTGCGCACGCTCGCCCGCGCGGTGAAGGTGACGCTCGGTCCTTGCGGGCGCAACGTCGTGCTCGAGAAGTCCTTCGGCTCCCCCACCGTCACCAAGGACGGCGTGACCGTGGCCAAGGAGATCGAGCTGGAAGACCCGTATGAGAACAGGGGCGCGCAAATGGTGAAGGAGGTCGCCTCGAAGACGTCCACCGTCGCCGGCGACGGCACCACCACCGCCACGATCTACGCCGAGGCGATCTACGACGAAGGTCTGAAAAACCTCGCGGCCGGAGCGGATGCGATGCAGCTTAAGCGCGGCATCGAATTCGCCGTCACCGCCGTCGTGGACGAGCTCAAGAAGATGAGCACCCCCGTCAAGAACTCCCAGCAGATCACGCAGGTCGGCACCTGCGCCGCCAACCAGGACAAGACCATCGGCGAGCACATCGCCAAGGCCATGGACAAGGTCGGCAAGGACGGCGTCATCACCGTCGAAGAAGGCAAGAGCCTGGAGACCACCGTCGAATTGGTGGAAGGCATGCAGTTCGACAAGGGGTATCTTTCGCCGCACTTCATCACCAACTTCCAGGAACTCACCTGCGAGCTGGACAAGCCGTACATCCTCATCAACGAGAAGAAGATCACCTCGGTGAAAGACCTGGTCCCGGTGCTCGAGAAGGTCGCGCAGTCGGGTCGCCCGCTGCTGATCATCGCGGAGGAAGTCGAGGGCGAGGCGCTCGCCACGCTGGTGGTCAACAAGCTGCGCGGCACGCTTCAAGTGTCGGCGGTGAAGGCGCCGGGCTTCGGCGATCGTCGCAAGGCGATGCTCGAAGACATGGCCATTCTCACCGGCGGCAACGCCATCTTCGAGGATCTCGGCGTCAAGCTCGAGAACATCACCCTCTCGGACCTCGGCTCGGCCAAGAAGATCAAGATCGACAAGGACAACACGACGATCATCGAAGGCGGCGGCGAGACGAGCAAAATCAAGGGCCGCATCGACCAGATCCGCAACGAAATCGACAAGACCACCAGCGACTACGACCGCGAAAAGCTCGAGGAGCGGCTGGCCAAGCTGGCGGGCGGCGTGGCGCAGATCAACGTCGGCGCCGCGACCGAAGTCGAGATGAAGGAAAAGAAAGCCCGCGTCGAGGACGCGCTCCATGCCTGTCGCGCCGCGGTTGAAGAGGGCGTGCTGCCCGGCGGCGGCGTGGCCGTGCTGCGGGCGCTGAAAGCCATCGACCGCGCGACGAAGGGTCTGCGCGAGGACGAGAAGACCGGCGCGGACATCGTCCGCCGCGCCCTCTCCGCTCCCGTCCGGCAGATCGCCCAGAACGCGGGACTCGATGGTTCGATCGTCTGGCAGAAGATCACCGAAAGCGACGACGTCAACTTCGGGTTCAACGCGATGACCGGCGACTACGGCGACATGATCAAGATGGGCGTGCTCGTCCCGACCAAGGTCGAGCGCATCGCTCTGCAAAACGCCGCCAGCGTCGCCAGCCTCCTGCTCACCACGGATGCCGCGATCAGCGAGATCAAGGAAGACAAGAAGGACAAGAAGGGTCCGGGCGGCGGCATGGGCGGCATGGGTGGCATGGGCGGCATGGGCGGCATGGGCGGAATGATGTAGGAAATGGCGAATGCCGAATGGTGAATGGCGAATGGGGCATCAGACACGATGAGCGCCCGGAGATGTGCCGTTCGCAGCACGGATTAGCTGACGACCCTTGCGGATTTGCTTCCGCAGGGGTCGTTTGCGTTTGCGAGGGGTCGGCGGAACGCGGCGCTTCGTCGGTCCGTGATGCGGAGTTGTTGGTCGGTGATGTGGAGTTGTTGGTCCGTGATGCGGGCTTGAGAAGTGGTGGCTTCGCTCGGGTACCGCCTCTCAAAGCTCACAACGTTGAATCTTGGGGGGCTGACTTGCGGGGGGCGGGCGTCCTCGCCCGCCATCTCCGTTTCGGATACGTTGCTGTCTCAAGGAAGCAGCACACTCGCACGGGTTATTCGCATGCGCCCGCTGCGATCAGGTCGCCGAAGCCCTCGCGCCGGCGCGTCTCGGGCCACGCCCTGTCCGGCGCGTACCACTCATCCAGCACGCGTTGGAACTCCGCGGTCGTCGTGGCGCGGATGAACGCGTCGCGCACGGCCCGTCCGCCGGGATGCAGCTCGGAATACTTGATGCCGAACTTGCGCATCACCTGGCCGGCCTTGTGCTCGCCGACGTGATCCACGGTCTCGCGGAAGTGCTCGGCGATGATGCGCCCCTGCTCGGGCACGGAGGGCGGAGGGGGCAGCGGCTCGCCGCGCGCCAGCGCGACGCACTCGCCGAAAATCCACGGATTGCCGATGCCCCCGCGCGCGATCGTCACGCCGTCCACGCCCGTCTCGCGCATCATGCGAACGCAGGCCGGGGCGTCGAACAGATCGCCGCTGCCCAGGATCGTGCGCCCGCCCACGTGGCGCTTCACGCGGGCGAGAAACTCCCAGTTGCTCGCCCCGACGTACTTCTGCCGCACCGTGCGTCCGTGGACCGTGATCGCGGATGCGCCCAGTTCGAACGCCGCGTCGAGAATCGCGAAGAAGTGGCGCTCGCTCTCGGGCGAGTCGTCCATGCCGCGGCGCATCTTGACCGTCACGGGGTGCGTCCGCCCGACCGCGTCGATCACCCGCCGCACGATCTCGATCGCCTGCGCCGGCTGCGAAAGCATGTATCCGCCCCGGCATCGCCCCAGCACCTTGCTCACCGGGCAGCCGAAGTTGATGTCGATGACGTCGTATCCCGCCTGCGCCATCGCCGCCGCGGCCGGCGCGAACACGTCCGGGTCGCTGCCCATGAGCTGCCCGCCGACGGGGTGATCGTCCGCCGGCACGTCCATCACCACGCGCTGCTTCTTTCCGCGCTGAAGCACCAGCTTGTCGAGCACGACTTCGTTCAGCGCGTACGACGCCCCGCAGCGCCGGGCGATCCGACGCATCGGCAGGTCGCTGTAGCCGCTGAGGGCGGCCTGAACGAAGGGATGAGCGAGTTGAACGCGACCGATGGCCAGCATGTTGATTCGCGAGGAGGCGGGATCGACTCGTCCTTACATCGCGCGCGCGGCGCGGAGAAATCCGTCGTAAGCCGCCCGCACCTCCGTCAGCGTGTCCCCGCCGAACTTCTCAAGAAATGCCCGGGCGATCTCGAAGGCGACCACGTTTTCCACCACGACGCTGGCGGCCGGGACCGCACACACGTCGCTGCGCTCGTAGTCCGACCGCTGCGCCTCCTTGGTGATCAGGTTGACGCTGTCCAGCCCTTTGAGCAGCGTGCTGATGGGCTTCATGGCCGCACGGACGAGGATCGGTTGCCCGTTGCTCATGCCGCCTTCGATGCCGCCGGCGCGATTGGATCGGCGCGCAAAGCCCAGGCACGGCGAGCCGCGAAGCGCGGCGTCGAAGTCGATCTCGTCATGAACGCGACTGCCGGGAAGCGCCGCCGCCGCAAAGCCCGCCCCGATCTCCACGCCCTTGATCGCCTGAATCGAGCCGACCGCCTGCATCAGCCGCCCGTCGAGCTTGTCCTGCCACCTCATGCAACTGCCCAGCCCCGGCGGGGCGTTGAACACACGCGCCTCCACCACGCCGCCGAGTGTGTCCTGATCGACCTTCACCTGGTGGATCGCTTCGATCATCGCCGCAGCAGCGGCGGCGTCGGGGCAGTACGCTTCGTTGGCGTCGCGCGAGGCTCGCAACTCCGCTGCGCTCAGGGTCTCGGCAACTTGCGCCCGCACGTCGCCGATGGCGACCACAAAGCCGACGACGTCGATTTCGAACTCCCGCAGCACGTGTCGCGCGACGGCGCCGGCGGCCACCCGCGCCGCAGTCTCCCGCGCCGACGCGCGCTCCAGCACGTTGCGGCAGTCGGTCGTCAGCCACTTCAGGCTCCCCGCCAGGTCCGCATGACCGGGGCGGGGGTGATGCACGGGCGGCGCCGTGTCGATGCGACAATCACGGTTGACGATCTGGACGGCGATCGGCGAGCCGAGCGTGACCCCGCCGCGCAGCCCGGAAAGAACCTCCGCCTGGTCCTGCTCGATCTTCATCCGCCCGCCGCGGCCATAACCCCCTTGCCGCCGGGCGAGTTCGGCGTTCACGCCGTCGATGTCGATGCGCAGCCCTGCCGGCATCCCCTCGATCAAGGCGATCAGCGCACGACCATGCGACTCTCCGGCGGTATGACACGTAAGCTGGGCCATAAGATCCGGATCATATCCGGCCGCACCCTGAATGGGCATTGCGGCCCTGGATCGCTGCCAACTGCGAGCCCGTGACCCTGGGCATTGCGGCTCGCGGGTCGGGGCAGGCCGATTGCTCAATCAGCCTCAAGGCCGATCCTGCATTCCGGCTCGCCGAGATCCGCGTCATCCGTCTGCCCCATGACCAAGGCCAGCCGTCGCCGGCGACCTGACCTGCCCGCGGGTTTTCCGCGACTTGCCGGAAAGGTGGTGCGGAACTAAATTGCAACGTCCGCAAAACCGATGGGTATGAAGTTCATGGGTTTCGGGAACTCGGATGAAGCCTTGATGGAAGCAGCGAAGCTCGACTTGTTCGATTTTTGCTGATTCGTTCGATAACCTTGAGAGCGTTCATCGCCGCGCGACCCTCGTGAGCGCGGTTGGGGATCAACAGTAAGGAGCGGAGTATGGCAAGGCGCGGCTTGAGCATGCGGTTGGCGAAGTGGGTGGCGTGTGTCGCGGCGGGCGGCGGTGTGTTCCAAGTCAGCGGCTGCGACCCGGCCGTGCGTGACACGCTCCTGGCCGGGCTGCAGACCACCACGAGTTCGCTGGCGGACACATTGATCTCGGCCTTCTTCATCAGCCTTGATGACGAAGCGAGCGGTGGGACGACTGACGGGCTGACCACGACGTAGGTCGCGCCGCAGTCCAGCCCGACGCCGGGATGCCGCGCGTCCGCGCGCCGATGGCGCGGCGGGGACGGCTTTGTCTCTGCAATACGTTGAATTCAAGGCCCGGCTCGCGCCTCGCGCGGGCTTGGCCTTTTTTCGTGTTTGAGCACGCAGGCGTGCACCTGCCTACGTGGAGTGGGGCCTGTGGCGGCAGGGCTGAAGGCTTATCACGGCGGCGGCGACCTCGATCCCCACGGAGAAAACGACATGAGGTCAGGCACCGGGCTGCTCAAACTCCACGCGCGGCGTTCGCTCCTGAGTCGCCTCGTCGTCGGCGCCCTTCTGCTGCCTGCTTCGGGGTGCATCAGTTCGGACGTGTTGGCGCGAGCCTTCGCGGAAGACCTCGCGGCCACCGTGGCCACGGTGGTGCAGTTTCAACTTCTTGAAGCCGCCGGACCGTGAGCGTTGCTTGCCGTTGCGCGGCGCGGGCGGCACGCGTCCGTGGGGAGGACGCTGCGGGCCGGCGCCGGCGGATCCGTCCTTTCCGGGAAACCGGGCTTGCACGTCTTCCGACATGGCCAGGCGAGTACGCCAGGCCATGCCACCCGACCGTCCTATACGGGGAGGAGGGCTCGCGCGTCATCCGTCATGGCCAGGCGAGTACGCCAGGCCATGCCACCCGACCGTCCTGTGCGGGGAGGAAGGCTCGCGCGTCATCCGTCATCGCCAGGCGAGTACGCCAGGCCATGCCACCCATTCGCGCCACCCAACCGCGCCACCCATCCGCGCCAACCGCTTTCTGCATGGGCCATCTCGGACAACTTGGCGAAACTGCGCTTTCCGCTATGCTCTTATGGAGAATAGGGCCGCAGGTTTTCGAAAGGAGCAACTCCGTGATTTGTCGAGCGTTGATTGCCAGCGTCGTGGGAATGTCGGCCATGCTGTTCGCCGGGTGCGCCGGGTCGGCGAACCATGTGGATTTCGGGGAGCCGTTTCAGTCCGCGGCGGGCGATGAGCTGAGCGTCGCCACCGTGCTCGCGCATCCGGACGCCTACAAGGACAAGACCATCCAAGTCACCGGAAAGGTGGCCGAGGTGTGCAAGATGCGCGGATGCTGGATGGCGCTGGCCGGCGAGAAGGACGGTCAGACGCTGTTCGTGCGGTTCACCTGCCCGATTGAGGGGCGGCTCATTCCGATGGAGGCCGTCGGGCTTCAAGCCAGCGTGCGCGGCACGCTCGTCGTCGAGGAAGTCTCCGAGCCGCAGGCGCGCCACGTCGCCGAGGACGCCGGCAAGTCGCCGGAAGAAGTGGCCAAGATCGTCGGACCGCAGAAGCAGGTGCGAATCGCATCGCCCAGCGCGCGCGTCATGGGGCTGAAGACGGCGAAGGGCTGAGCAGAGAAGGGGCGGAGCCCGGCGGCGCCTGGGTGGCACGGTCTGGCGTACTCGCCAGGCCGTGGCGCCAAGCACAACGACAGCGCATCCGCGCAATCCAAGGGTCCACTGCTGCCAACCCGTGACTTCCGGGCAAGACCCGTGCTGCTTCGGGCCGCGCCTGCTCAGCCCGCGCTGTCTTCCGAGGCCCTCATCGGAACCATCAGCACGGCGCACGGCGCGTGTTCCATGACGGCCTTGCTGACGGAGCCGAGGAAGATGCGCGTGACGACGCCGCGCGCGTGAGTGCCGATGACGATCAGGTCGATGTGCTGCCGGCACGCATATCGCGTGATCTCGGAGACGGGCGAGCCGACACAAGCTTCCTTGACGATCTTCAGGGTGCACCCCGCCAGCGTCTCCGCCGCGAAATCATCCAGGGCTTTTCGCGCCAGCCCCTCGTCCGGCGGCAATGCCAGCACGCCCATGCCGATGTCCGGCGCGGGAAAGGGCTGAACCTCCGGCGTCATCACGTGAATCAGGTGCAGCGAGGCGCCGTACATCTCGGCGACGGATCGTGCGAAGGGCACGGCATGACGCGAAAGCGGAGAGAAATCCGTCGGCAGCAGGATGTTTTGGAATCGGATCATGTCAGGTTCCCTTCAGCCGTTGCCCCCCTTCGGATTGTACAACACCCACGTCCGCATTGTCGAAGCGACCCGGCAGGACCGCCACGGCCCGGCAGGGCCACCGCGGTCCGGCATGACCGACGCGGTCCGGCATGACCGACGCGGTCCGGTCTCGGCGTCATGGCCAGCGACGCGAGCGATCTGGATCAGGCTGCGACATCGGGTACGGAATTGGCTCCCTCGCTGGCGCTACGGGTTCCGAGGTGGATCCCTCGCTGGCGCTACGGGTTCAGAACCCGAAGCGCAAGCGAGGGCGAAAGGGTGCGCACTTTGTTTCGGGCTGGTTTCCGAAGGTGGAGCGTCCGCCTCGCATGGCCGGGCGGCGACGCAGGATTTGGCCGGGCGGCGACGCAGCATATGTGCGTGCGGCGACGCTGCATATGTCCGTGCGGCGACGCCGGGTATCTCCGCGCGGCAACGCCGCGCTCCATCCCGATAAGGCACGACCCCGCGCACCGGGTGTTTCCGCCGCGCGGGGTCGTTGTGTTTTTCCTCGGCCTGTAACGCCGGATCTGTGACGCCCGGCCTGCAACCGGCGGCCTTGAGCCTCCGGCTTGCGACCGCGGCATCTCGAGCCTCAGCGGGCGGCCTTCACTTCAGCGAGATCGCCATGCCCGAGCGCCTTCGTCACGGGCAGCCCACCTGCCTCGGGTTGACGCAGCCGGCCGGGTCGTCGAGCGACACGGTGTGCGTCCCGCTGTAGCAGCAGCGCGACAGCTTGGCCCGGCGACCGGAGATGGTCACGTCGTTGGGCACGCCGTCGATGCTGATGACCACGGTCTCCCCGCTGTGGCTTTCATTGACGAGCACCACCTTGGAGATGATCGCGCCGTTGTCACGGCACTTGCCGGTCAGCTTGACGATGTCGGTGCAGGGGATGCCCCCCCCGCCGCCGCAGTCCGTCGCGTTCACCTTGAACCCATCGATGCCCGATTCCGTGACCGAGTCGTTCGGGTTGTCCACGGCGCTGAACCGCACCTTCACCGTCGCCGTCGGCGCAACGAAGTCGGCCACGCGGAAGCTGTGCGACACCCATCCGCCGAAGTGCCCGAGACTTTCGACGGTGGTCCACGACGTGCCGTTGTTGTTGGAGACGGCCACCGTAAGCCGGTCAACGTCGCGGTCGTCGTTGGTGAACCAGCGATCGTAGCCGATCGAGTAGTCCCGCCCGTCCGAGAGGTCGAGCGTCGGCGATATCAGATGAGTCGGGCCGCCGTCCACGTCGGAGTTGCCCGAGCGATTGGCGGTCAGATAGCACATGCCTGAGCCGTCGCCGTCGCTGGTCGGGTCGCCGCGCGAGCCGTCGCCGGCGGGAACGCCGCGCTGCCAGGCGCCGTCGGAGAGGTTTTCATTCTGCACCGTCCAGAGCTTGTCGGTCTGGAAATTGTCTTCGAACGCGATGGTCTCGTTAACCACGCTGTACGAATACGTCGAGCCCGGCGCATCAAGCGGATCGCTGACCTCGATGCCGCCGTCGGACGTGGCGGTCACGTAAAGCTGAACCGACTGCCCGCACGAACCGCCGGGGATAGTGCCGCGGTAATTCCCGCCGGACGGCGCCATGCCGGTCCGGGTGAAGTTGCCGCTCCCGCCAAAACGGTAGTACAGCGAAATGTCCCCGGAGAACGTGTCGCCCAGTTCCTCCACCGACGCATCGATGTTCACGCCCTGGCCCGGTGGAACGTTGTCGGGGACGTTCAGGATGGCGACGCGCAGCGCGCGGCTGATCCAATCGGCATGAAGCAGCGCGGCGGGCAGGTTCTCCTCGCACGTCGGAATGATCTGCTCCTTGGGCAGGAGAAACCCATAGTTGCCCGTGTCGCGCAGCTCGATGGTAAGCGCCATGATCTTACGTTGTGCGAGGTTCGCCCCGTACACCCAATCCACCGACACGCCCGACGCCGGGTAGATCGTCGAATAGATGGGACCGAACACATAGTTCATGCCGTGCACGCCGCGGATCAGCGACGACATCTGCCCGGTCAGGTCGTTGAACTCGGCGTCGTCCGGGCACCGCGCGCTGGTGTAGCCCCACGGGTACATGACGAGCTGCGAGTAACTGTGGTAGTCCAAGTAGGCGCGAACGCGAGAGTTATTCAGCACGACATCGCGCATGGCCTGCGTTTCCGGCTCGGAGAACGCGCTGGGGCCGCGATAGATTTCGCTGCTCGGGTCGCTGCTGCTGCCCTCGCCGCCCCACCCGTGCCCCCAGTTGCGGTTGAGGTCCACGCCGAACGACCCCCCGCCGTTGTTGCGCCGGTTCTTGCGCCACATGCGGTCGCTCGACCACGTGTACGCATATCCGTCGGGGTTCATGCACGGCACGATGAGCCACTCGACGTTGTCCAGCAGGCGCGTGGCCTGGCTGTCGATCCCGTAGTTGCGCAGCAGCCAGTCGGCGACGTACATGGGCACGGGGATGTTGATCCACTCGCGCGCGTGCTGTCCGCCGTGGTAGAAAATGATGGGCTTGTTCGGCGGTCCGCCGGGGCTGGTGATTCTCATGGCGAAGATGTCGCGATTCTCGATGGTGTTGCCCACGTCCACCACCGACACGAAGCCGGGGTACGTCGCCGCCAGCGTGTTCATCTGGGCGATGACCTGATCCAACGGGCGATAATCGTCGAAGAACGCCGACGCGGCGTGTTGCTCGTAGTTCTCCGCCACGAGCGGGCCCAGATCGCCGACCACCACGTCGTAGCGGAAGCCCCACTGGTCGAGCTGTGCAAGCTCGGCGGGCGAGACTTCGACATCGAGCGGAGCGGCCGAGGACGGCGGGTGGCATTCCATCGTCGTCCACGTCCCGCCGGTCAGGGAGGCAAAGCGCCCCCACTCGGCCGGATCGCTCAAATCCACCCGCACCCACTTGTGCCCTTCATACGTCAGCCGGTCCGCTAACGCCGGACTTAGCGCCGCCCCCAGCAGCAGCGCCGACACGAGCCCCATCATGATTCGCTGTCCACGGAACATCACGACCACTCCCTTCTGGCAGGTATGCCGAAACCGGACGCCGATACCGCGCCGCTCGTCGCGACGCATGTCCCCCTGGCCGGCGACCGGGTCGATGCCTTTGGCGAGAAACCACCGCATTATAGCAAAAGGCGCGCCCTTCCGCCAACGGGGTTTCGCATGGCGCCGGGGTATCCGCAGGGCAGCCTCTTTCTGGCCTCTTATCAGTATGGCACGGTCTGGCGTACTTTGTCGTTCCCGCGCAGGCGGGAACAGGCCGTGGCGAGCACGTCGGACCGCGATTCACCTCTGAGGCGTGCGATCCCCTGCGCGGGCGACCAGTCCGCGGATGCAGACCCGCGCCCAAGCAGGCCGTGGTGGAAACGAAAGTCGGGCATGGCAACCGTCCCCCCTCGCGCAGACGCGGTCCAATCCGCCTTGCCAAAGCGTTGAACCGAGTCTCCGGTTGCCGGGTTTTGGAATGGCATGATATTACGAGGGTGCAGGGCAATCGTCGGGAGGTTCTGTGCCCCGGAGGGGCAGCCGAGAATAGCCCAGCTATTCGGGGTCCGTGACAGTTCAGGCGGCCTTGGGGTATGCGGGTCGGGTATTCCAGTACCTTTCCCAACGACCGTCCATCGAGAGCCAGAGGGCGCGAAGGGCGAGGGTGGCCTCCGCGCCCGGCACATTCCAGTACTGCTCGGTCCGCTTCACGCGTTTGGTGAGCAGTTTGACCGCCGATTCGGTGACGCCTGACCCGATCGGCCAACCCTCGTTCTGGAACGTCGGGTAATCCATGGGGTGCCGATGGGTTTGGAAGTAACCGACGTTGCCCGCCAGCACGCGGCGCGGGTGCTCGGGGAGTCGCCGGATTGCGGCGGGCCGAGTCGTTCCGCGTGCGCCTTCAAGCTCGTGATCACGGAGTCCAGCCGCCCGTTCCGCAGCGCGTCTTCCTGGTGCTCCGCCCACGTCGACGCCTGCGGCGTGTTCTTGCCCAGCGCCGCCCGCGCCGCTTCATGGAGATGTTCCACGGCATGGTCATAGTCCACGAGGCGTCGATCGTGCAGACGCTCCCGATCGCTGAGCGGATCGATCCAGTTGCCGCCATCGCCCATCACCCGCACCGTGCCGGTTTGCCGCATCCCCCGTCGTTCCGCTTCGACGTGCACCATCCGGCCGAAGGCCTCCGTCTTCTCCATCGTGGCGACGTACGGGGTCACCAGCGGCGCCGGCGGATGCTCCGGCGTTCCGTCCCCAGGCAGATACGACGTGACGGCGCACACCTTGTCCTCGCGCCCGCGACTGCCGTTTTCACCTTGTTTTTCACGGGTTTGCACGCGACCGCCGTCCATCCCGATCACCCGCAGCGCCAGCGCGTTCGGCGGTGAGGCCGGTCGGCAGCCCTGCTCGTACGCACGCCCTTCCTGCTCGCGCTGCCGCAACACCCTGCGGCCCATCGCTTCCGACCCACGCTGAATCTGCTTGCCGTCCAGGTGCGTCCCCCAATCCTCTTTGAGCGCCAACGCCGCCTGATCGAACGTGTGCAGCGAACCTTCCCGGGCCACCCGCCGCGCCGCGCGAGGCGTCAGGAGAACTTCCGCCGGCAATCCCCAGTCACGAACCTGAGGGGGAAAAAGAGCCGCCGCACGCGCGGCACCGGGCCTGCTGATGGGGCAGCACCACCGGACCGTGAAGCGAGCGCCTCTCCGGTTGCGTCGCTTGCTTCCTCAAGTACGTCCGCGGCGAACCGCCGTGCGGACAGAACCCCCGGCCCGCACCTCGGCGCTGGGCTCCAGCGCCGCACGTTCCTCCAGAACCACCGGCAACGCCGCCTGCGCCAACGCCTCCGCCTGATCCTCGAAATCGGCAAAGGTCGCCCCTTTGAGCGGGACGTGCTCGTCTTCCGGAATCATCCGATCCAACGGCGCGCGAAACGTCGCGAGAATCCGCGCCCGAGCTTCCTGACGTGTCGTCCGTGACGGCATGACGTGCTTCCTCCCTGAAGCCACCTGCATCCATCCGGGCCCGCCATCCCAAGCCGGCCCCACGGCTTCCATCCTGCCACAAGTCAAGCCGCCAAAAGTGCCACGGATCCGACGGTTGCTTTCTCCATCGCCGGCGCTTGAAACCGCCGCCCGCCCTGCTAAACTGCCCCGCTCTTATCCTTGCACCGCTAGCTCAGTTGGTAGAGCAGCTGACTCTTAATCAGCGGGTCCTAGGTTCGAGTCCTAGGCGGTGCAGTGTTGTAACTCACGCCAGTGACGCACGTTGCGTCAACCTGCCTTCAAGGCCGATGTGGCGAATCGCTCGAAAATTGGGGGAGCGCGCTCCCCTTTTCGGAGATTCGACTCATGGCCAGGCTTCAACGACCGCCGGCGTACCGGCACCGCTCCATCCGCGGACGCGACATCGCGTATGTGCGGCTCTTCGATCAAGACACAAGAAAGATCAGGGATTATTGGCTCGGCGAGTTCGGCAGCGCCGAGAGCCGCGAGAAGTTTGCACGGATTCTCGCTGAGTGGGAATCACGCGGGCGTCGGCTCTCTCGTGCGCAGATCGATCGCTCGTCGGCCCACGGACCGACGGTGTCACAAGTGTGTCATGCGTTTCGAGAGGAGGTGGTTCCGCGATACGTATCAGGTGAGCAACGTGCCTTCGAGATGGCTATACGGCTCTTACGCAGGATGTTCGGCGAAACGCCGGCAGCCTCGTTCGGACCCAACGCCCTGCGCCTTGTGCGCCAGAGCATGCTGATCGCGGATCAAGGAGGAAAGCGTCCTCGAATCGCGTGGTCTCGAAGCACCACGAATCACATGGTTGGGCGGATCCGGATGATCTTCAAGTGGGCGGCTTCGCGCGAGTTCCTGCCGGTCACCGTCTATCAATCGCTGAGAACTCTTGAGCCTTTGCGGCGCGGTTCCACCGATGTCCGCGAGGGACGAAGAGTCCTCCCTGCCGACCTGAATCACGTCGTTGCGGTGCGCAAAGTCGTGGCGCCTCCAGTGGCTGCCATGATAAACCTTCAGCTGTTGACCGGGATGCGGTCCGGAGAAGTTTGCAGGATCCGTCCTTGCGATATCAACATGTCAGGCAAGGTGTGGTTGTATGAGCCGCGCGAGCACAAAACTTCCTACCACGGCAAGCAACGCACGATCTATCTGGGTCCCAAGGCGCAGGGGATTATCAAACGATTCCTCGCCGGAAAGGCAACCGACTCTTTCATATTCAGTCCTTGCGAGGCTGTGGACTGGCACCGAACGAGCCGCCACGCAGCCCGTAAGACTCCACTTTCCTGCGGTAATCGCCCTGGCACGAATTGCAAGACTGAGCCGAGACGGTCTCCGGGGGCCGGCTACGACACAGCGAACTACCGCCGCGCCATCGACTACGGATGCACCAAGGCTGGTGTGCCTCATTGGCACCCCCACCAGCTGAGGCACAACTACGCCACTGACATTCGGAAAAAGTACGGCCTGGAGGCCGCGCAGATTCTCCTGGGCCACAGCAGCGCCCTGGTCACCGAGGCGGTCTACGCTGAGCGCGACATGGAAAAGGCCCAGCAGATCGCCACAGTTATCGGATGATGAAATGACTTTGAAAAGCGCTTGATTCCGATCCGCCCGAACGCTAACCTAACATAAGACGAATGGGCAATCGCTCGTTCCCCGCCGGAGTCTTGATCCGCCGCAGTGGGGCATGGAATCGCGACGCAGGGAGGCGCGCTGCGGCCAACGGTCAAGCACGATCATGAACCCCAGCGACTATGCGCGCGGATCGACGCAGCCTACGCCGGACCCGCGGCCATCGGCCGACGCTTCCATCGTCGTTTCCAGCCCTGATTCGGCAGCCGCGAATACCCTTCGTGCGGTGTTGAGCGGCGAGTTGCCTTTCGTCCCCGTCGTCGACCAGGAGGGCCGTCCCCGGCTGATCCCCGAGGCGGAATACCGCCAACACCGGGCTCAGGGCGTCACCGAGATCCCGTCCACGATCTGCCTGGATCCTGACCAGGCCCCTCCGCCGCGTGCGCAGCGCCATTCGCCCTGCAAGCGTGAACCGAAGGCCGTGTTGGTCAGCCGGGCGATCATCCTCGTGCGCGATCATCCCGAATGGTCCAACCGGCAGATCGCCGAGGCCTTGGGCGTGCACCACACCACCGTCGGTCGCTGGGCGGAAATCCAGCGGGCCCGACGAATGGCTGTTCGGGAGCGGCCTGCGAGTCGATCCCGCCCTTACCCTTCTCTCGAGGAACCGGACGACACCGGTGCCTGACCCCAAGGTGGTGCAAAAGTGGTGCATGCACCACCGAATGCACCACTCGTGCACCACTCCATTGTGGTTTTCCCCGGAGAAAAGCCCGTGGTTTGAGCGTCGCCTGCACCACCGAGTGCACCACCCATGCACCACCACGCCCTTGGGTAGAGGGACCGGGGTTCGCGGACCTCGGACGATGAGGCCCGCAGGCGTGGAAAAAAGGCAGGTGCGAGAACATGAGTGTTCATCAACGAGAACCGGGTCTGGACACGGGGCTTTCCATCGACCCCCCCGTGGAAGACCTTATCGACCTCGACAGCGCTGCCAAGCTCTTTCCCAAGAACCATCGCGGGAAGCGCCCCTCGCGACCGGTGATCTGGCGCTGGTGCAGCAAGGGCGTGGCTCACGGCACGGTGAAGCTGCGCTACGTGTCGATCGGGCGGCGCTTCTACACCAGTCGCCCGTGGATTGCGGAGTTTGTCGTCGAGCAGAACCGACGCCGGGAGGCGCCACCCCTGCGGATCGACACCCACGCGCTGCGCCAGCGCCTCGCTCCGCACGACGTCGCCGAGCGGGAGCTTACGGAGGCCGGTCTATGAGCACCACGCTTCAAGGGGACGCGAGCCGACTCGACCTGCGCTTCCTCCTTCGCGAGCCGGCGGAGGTCTACCACGCCAGGGCGAAGGACCACGTGACGTCCCATGCGCTGCGGGACTTTCGTCTCTGCCCGCGGCTCTACCACCGCATGGAGCTGGGCTTGGTCGGCAAACGCGACGCCTCGTTCTACCTCGTGGGGCGCGCGGGACACACGCTCATTCTCGAAGGCCGGCAGCGCTACGAGCGCGAGTTCGCCTTCGGCGGACCCGTCAACGCCAAGACGGGCAAGCCCTTCCGATCGAACAGCAATGCGTTTGCCGCATGGGCCGGGAAGCAGAGCAAGCCCGTGCTCAGCGATGCGCAGGCGGCGCTGGTCGAGCAGATGGCCGCGGCGGTGCGCGAGCATCTCTTCGCCAGGGAACTGTTTTCCGAGGGTGTCGCGGAGGGCGTGGTGCGCTGCGAATACGCCGGGCATCGCTGCCAGGCGCGGATCGACTGGGTCAATCCCGTTCCCGGCCGGGGGATCGTGGACCTCAAGACCTGCGACGAGATCGACACGTTTGAGGCGGCGATCCGCGCCTTCGGCTACGTCCACCAGGTCGCGTTCTACCGCGTGCTCGTTGCGCGGGTCAGCGGGCGCATCCTCCCGGCGCACATCGTGGCCATCGAGAAGCGCGAGCCCTTCCGCGGCGGCGTCTGGCAACTCGCGCCGCGCGCGCTGGATGAGGCGCAGCTCGAAAACGAACACGCCCTGCGCGATCTGAAGGTCTGCCGCGAGACAGGCAACTGGTTCACGCGGTTCGAGGGGCTGAGGTTGATCGAGCGCCTGTGACTCCGGGCCCGAAGCGGGCGGCTTAAGCGTCGGTGTCCCATGGACGGGACGGGACCCCGTCGGCTTCGGGCCCGGATTCACAGGGTAATCAGAAGGAGGCAAGAGCATGAGTTTGATGGATCAGGTTCAAAGCGGAAAGGTGGTGGCGCCGCGGCGCGTGCTGCTGTATGGAACACAAGGCATTGGAAAATCGACCTTCGGCTCGATGGCCGAAGCCCCGATCTTCATCCAGACCGAAGATGGCCTGGCGCACATCGATTGTCAGCGCTTCCCTCTCGCGCTGCGTTACCGCGACGTCCTGGCGGCGCTCGGTGAACTGTTCACGCGAGAGCACACCTTTCGCACGCTCGTCGTCGACAGCCTCGACTGGCTCGAGCGGCTCATCTGGGTCGACGTCTGCGAGGCCCACGGCGTCAAGAGCATGGAGGAGATCCCCTACGGGAAGAGCTACGTGTTCGCGCTCACCCAGTGGCGCGAGATCCTTCAGGGCTTCGACGCCCTGCGCAACGAGCGGGGGATGACGATCGTCCTGCTGGCGCATGCCCAGATCGAGAAGTTCGCCAATCCCGAGACCGACACCTACGACCGCTATAGCCCGCGTCTCCAGAAGCTGGCCTCAGCGCTGGTCCAGCAGTGGTGCGACGAGGTGCTCTTCGCCACGTACAAGGTCCACACCAAGACCACGAAGGAAGCGTTCGATCGCCTGCGCGTCCAGGGCATCGGCCAGGGCGAGCGCATCCTCCGCACGACGGAGCGCCCGGCGCACGTGGCGAAGAACCGCCTCGGCCTGCCCGACGAGATTCCATTGGATTACCGCATCTTCGCCGCGTATGTGCGCGGTGAAGTGCCGGCCACAACGACTGAAGACCCGCAAACGCAAGGAGAGTAACCCATGCCGAACCTGAATGGATTCAACGCTCAAGAAGTCGACCCGAACTTCTCATTCCCGCCGATTCCCGCGGGCAAGTACCTGGCGGTGATCACCGAGAGCCAGATGAAGCCCACCAAGACCGGGGGCGCGCAGTACCTCCAGCTCACGCTCCAGATACTGGAAGGCGACAACAAGGGCCGCGTGGTGTGGACGCGGCTTAACCTGGACAACGCCAACGCCACCACGGTGAGGATCGCGCGCAGCGAGTTGTCGGCGATCTGCCGCGCCGTGGGGATCCTGGCGCCCAAGGACAGCATCGAGCTGCACAACATCCCGCTGGTCATCGCGCTCGGGCTCAAGAAGCGCAAGGACACCGGCGAGATGGCCAACGTCATCACCGGCTACGAACGCAAGGACGCGGCCGCGCCCAAGCCGGTGTTCGCTTCCACCAACGGGAAAGCGCCCTGGCAGCGGTAGTCGATCGGTGCGCCGGGGCAGCGCAAGTGGACTGCGAGCACGGATGCTCAATGGAGATTACGGATGATCGAACTGGCGCTGCCCTGGCCGCCGAGCGTGAACCACTATTGGCGGACGTGGCGCGGTCGGATGCTGCTGAGCCGCGAGGGTCGCGCGTACCGCGAGGCGGTTACCCGTGCCCTCGTCGGCTACCGCGCCCCGCCGCTTGGCGGCCGGCTCGATGTTCGGCTTGTTCTTCATCCGCCAGATGGGCGCAAGTTCGACATCGACAACCGTTTGAAGGCGGTGCTGGACGCCCTGCAGCACGCCGGGGTGTTCGTCACGGACGAGCAGATCGATCGGCTGCTCGTCGAACGCGGCGAGGTGGCGTCGGGCGGGCGAGTGGATGTAAGTCTCGAAGTCATGCCATGCACCAGCCTGTCGATCCCAACGTGCTTGCGAATGAGCTGATCGGCGCGGCGCTGCGCTACGTGGTCGTCGCTGACTGGTTCGAGAAGCGGCCGGCCACGCGCAGCGAGCGGGTACACGATCAGCAGGCGATGGATGTCTTCAATGACGTGGAGGTCGCGCTGCGCAACGCGGGCAAGCGGTTGCTGCGGCACATGGGCACGCGCGAGGAGCTCCTGAGCCTGCTGGTGCCGGAGCGGCTGCGGAAGCACGCGAACGAGGATCAGCCAGTACCGGCTGGTTTACCAGCGAACCCTCTTTTTACTGCGGATTCCGGCGCTATTGAACAAGTCCCATCGCAGCATGCTTCGCATAGCGACGCAAAGCCGCGGAGATCGCTGGCCGCGACTTGAGAAACGTCCGCACAATCGGTTCGGTTAGATCGGGTGCATACATACGCCAGTGACTCAAGCCGTGAAGAACGCTTTCCAAACAGGCCTCCGAAGTGAGCTTGAGTGTTTTGGAGAACACGTGCAGGACCGCATCCTTGATCTGGTCCCGATCGGCGTGCTTCATGCCCCCATACAACGGAATAACATCCCACCACATGTAGCAGGCGTTGTGAGGCAACTCTGGCGTCGTCGAGTTTTCCAGGTGCCCCAGGACATCGCCGTACGTGGGGGCCATCAGCTCCGAATAGAGCGTGTGCATAGCCTCGATGCATTCGCGACGTTCTTCCCACGGGATCGAGGTCTCCAACAGCGAGAACATGTGGCTCGAGCAGGATGGGGAGACCAGATACCCGAGCCCCTGGTCGATCTGCGCGCACGAAAACCGTCTGATCAGAAACGCCGGCTGCCGGAACAGACACGTCAGGTGGGCCAGGGTTCGGGCCGGATCGGCCTTCGAATCCCACTCTTCTTCGTGTTCACTATCGAGGTGGAAGTACCACGCCGGGTCAAGAACCGGGTGATTGAACACGTGCTCGACCCATCGCTCATACGAAATGTCATCGGGCAACTGACTCATCGCAGGACACCGCCGGAGCATCGTACTTGATCCTCCGACCCTATCAACGTGAGGCTGTCGATGCGGTGTACGCGCACCTGCGCGAGCGCGACGACAACCCCTGCGTCGTCATCCCCACCGCCGGCGGCAAGACGCCGGTGATGGCTACGATCTGCCGCGACGCGGTGCAGGTCTGGAACGGGCGGGTGCTTATCCTGGCGCACGTGAAGGAGCTGCTGGAGCAGGCCGAGGAGAAGCTGCGCGCCACCGCGCCCGATCTGCCCTTGGGCATCTATTCTGCGGGGCTGAAGCGCCGGGATCTAGGCTACGCGGTCACCATCGCTGGCATTCAGTCCGTGTACGAGAAGTCCTGCGACGTCGGGCCTGTCGACCTGATCCTCGTCGACGAGGCCCATCTCATTGCGCCCGATGGCGAAGGAATGTATCGCACGCTGCTGGCGGATCTGAAGGTCATCAACCCCAACGTGCGTGTGGTCGGCCTGACGGCGACACCGTTCCGCATGAAGTCCGGCACCATCTGCGCGCCGGACAACGTCCTTAACCACATCTGTTACGAGATCAGCGTCCGCGAGCTCATCGTACAGGGCTACCTGTGCCCGCTGCGCACCAAGGCCGGCAGCCTCAAGCCCGACACCGACCGGCTCCACGTCCGCGCCGGCGAGTTCATGGCCAATGAGGTCGAGCAGCTCATGGACGACGACAACCTCGTCCTGGGCGCCTGCCGCGAGATCATCGAGCACACGCAGGACCGCAGGTCCGTGCTGATTTTCGCCAGCGGCGTGCGCCACGGCGAGCATATCTGCCGCGTATTGGGTGAGCGTCACGGCCTGGAGTGCGGGTTTGTTTGCGGCGAGACGTTACCGTTCGAACGTGATGTGACGCTGAAGCGATTCCGCGGCGGCGAGCTGAAGTACTTGTGCAACGTCAACGTGCTGACGACGGGGTTCGACGCGCCAAACATCGACTGCGTGGCGCTGGTGCGTCCGACGATGTCGCCGGGTCTCTTCTACCAGATGGTTGGGCGTGGGTTCCGGTTGCACCCGGGCAAAACCGATGCCCTGGTCCTTGACTTCGGCGGAAACGTCCTGCGTCACGGGCCCGTCGATGCGATGCGCGTCACCGAATCTAATTACAGCGGCAACGGCGATGCCCCAGCCAAGGAATGCCCCCAATGTCTCGAGCTGATCGCCGCGGGCTACACAACCTGTCCGGCGTGCGGGCACGCGTTCCCACCGCGCGAGCGCGAGAAGCACGCATCCACCGCGTCTTCCGAAGGCATCCTCTCCGACCAGATTACGCGCACCGAGCACGAAGTCACTGATGTGTTCTACAGCGTCCACACAAAGCGCGGCGCGCCGACGGATGCGCCGCGGACGATGCGCGTGGACTACCGCGTCGGGTTCAATGAGTACGTCAGCGAATGGGTGTGTTTCGAGCACGAAGGCTTCGCGCGCCAGAAGGCCGAGCATTGGTGGCGCGCTCGGTCGCCCGACCCGATACCCGCAACCGCCCAGGACGCCGTCGATTTCTCGCATGCCGGTGCCGTGGCGCTCACGCTCAGCGTGACCGTCGAGCATAAGCCCGGCGAGAAGTTCGACCACGTTGTGGCCTATCGGTTGGGCGAGAAACCCCCTCGCCCGGATTCGGAGGAGGAACAAGTTCCAGCACCGGCGTCCGTCCGTCCGGACGACTGTCCATTCTGATGAAGCACTCCGGGGATACCTCTGCGATCCGCGCCTTCCTCTCCCTGCTGTTTCAGCCGGGGGACGTGTTCGAGGTTCGCGCGCCGGAATGCCGCGAACGCAAGGATGCGCGCTACGCCGTTACGTGCAGTGGGTATTTCACTCACGAAACCCTGGATGCAGCCGTCGCCGCGATTGCCGAATTGGATCAGTCGAGGATCGCGCCGGGTATGTACGTGACGATGAGCCCCGTCGCCCCGGCGCTGTTGGCTCGCGCCGCGAACCGTATAAAGTCCAGGGTCCGCGAGACCACCTCGGACAAGGACGTCGTCCTGCGGCGCTGGCTGCTCATCGACGTGGACCCGGTCCGGCCCGCCGGCATCAGCTCCACGGAAGCTGAGTTGGCGCAGGCGCACGAGCGCGCCCGCTGCGTCTCAGACCACCTGCGATCGATCGGTTGGCCCGATCCCCTCCAGGTGATGTCGGGGAACGGCTTTCACCTTCTTTATCGCATCAACCTTCCTGCCGATGACGGCGGCCTGGTGAAGGCCATCCTGGCGGCGCTCGCCGATCGCTTCAGCGACGGCCATGTGGCAGTCGATCGTTCCGTTCATAACGCGGCGCGGATCGTCAAGATCGTCGGAACCACGGCGCGCAAGGGGGATGAGCTGCGCGGTGTCGCCGGCCTTGAGGACCGTCCGCATCGGCGATCCGAATTCATCGACATTCCCGGCACGCTCGCTGTCGTGCCTGAAGATCTGCTACGAACCGTAGCCGAAACCGCAAGGGTCCACGCCGACGCACCACGGGCCTCGGTCGTGCCCGCCAGTGACGCTGCTCGTTTCGATTGCACTCCCGCAGGCGTGCGGGCCTGGCTCGAAGGACGCGGCGTGGCTGTCAAGGGCGAGCGCCGCAACGGAAACAAGACGCTGCTTCTACTCGAACGCTGCCCGATCGATCCCGAGATCGTCTCCACGGGCGGCTCCGACATCGCCGTTCTTATTGGCAACAACGGCAAGCTGGCCTACTGCAACAAGCACAGCCGCGGGCAGGCGTACACGTGGCATGATCTTCGGAAAGCGCTGGACCCGGGCTGGGAGCCGCCGCCCGTCGACTCCGGTGACGTAGATCTGTCCAGCTTCAGCGTCCGACCGCGCGATGCGCCGGCCGGCCCCGGAGACATCCAGCCTCCCGATCCCGGGCCGATTCCCAACGAGCTTCTGCGGATTCCCGGCTTCATCGGCGAGGTGATGGACTACTGCCTAGAGAGCGCCCCGTACCCGAATCAAGCCCTGGCGTTCGGCGGCGCGCTGGCGCTGCAGGCGTTCCTGGCCGGGCGCAAGGTGCGCGACCCCGGCGACAATCGGACCAACATCTACGTCCTGGCCCTGGCCCATTCCTCGGCCGGCAAGGATGCGCCGCGGAAAGTCAACACACAGATCCTCAACGCCGTGGGCTGTACACGATGCCTCGGCGAGCGCATGGCCTCGGGCGAGGCCGTCCAGGACGCGCTGTTCGCCGATCCGGCCATGCTCGTGCAGACCGACGAGATCGACGGCATCCTGCAGTCGATCAACAAGGCCCGCGACGCCCGCTACGAGACCATGATGAGCACGCTGCTGACGCTGTATTCCTCATCGAACAGCGTCTACCCCATGCGCCGCAAGGCCGGCAAGGACTACCCCGGCGTCATCGACCAGCCGTGCCTGGTCCTCTTCGGTACGGCCATCCCCAACCACTATTACGAGGCCCTCTCCGAGCGGATGCTGACCAACGGCTTCTTCGCCCGCATGCTCATCCTGGAGGCCGGTCAGCAGCGCCGCGGTCAGGAATCGTCGATCCGCGAGCTGCCCTCGCGCATCCTCGATACCGCGAAATGGTGGGCGGAGTTCCGGGCCGGCGCCGGGAATCTGGCGGAATCTCATCCATCGCCGGCCGTCGTCGAGCATTCGGAGGACGCGCGACGGTTGCTTGCCGAAACCCGTGAGGAAGCTGACGCCGAGTACAACAGGGCCCAGTCCGCCCAGGACGCCGTTAGCACCACGGTTTGGGGTCGCGTCAGCGAGCAGGCCCGCAAGCTCGCCCTGGTCTACGCCGTCAGTGAGAACCACCGCGAGCCGCGCATCGGCGCGCAGGCCGCCCGCTGGGCCTCACGGCTGGTCACCCATCAGGTCCGGCGGATGCTGTACCAGGCCGCCGGCCACGTGGCCGACAACCCGTTCCATGCCCATTGCCTGCGGCTGCTCAAGAAGCTGCGGGATGCCCCGGACCGGACCCTCCCGCACCACGTACTGCTCAAACGCATGAAGATTGACGCCAAGAGCTTCCGCGAGCTGATCGAGACGCTCGTCCAGCGCGGCGACGTGGCGATCGACGCCCTGGCGACCGAGGGGCGGCCCCGCACGCTGTACCGGCTGGAGAGCGAAGGCGTGGAAGGAAGGTGAAGGAACAGTGAAAGAAGAATGCATGAAAATATATATAAATACTACTACTTCTCTTCTTCTTTCTCTCTTTCTCCCACCCCTCGCACGCGCCTATGCGTCTGCTCACGCGCGCACACAATGGGGTGGGGTGAAGGCGGGAAGGAAGGGAAAGAAGTCGGTTGGCCTGGCGGGGGAATCGGCTTGAGTGGTCACGATGCGCGGTGGCAAAACGGGTTGACCGCGACGGTCGGGTGCTGGCGCTGGGGGGTGGGGACGCGCCGTCTCGCTGCGCGCCTGCTTCGAGTCCATCGAGCCGGGCCCGTTCGCCCTGGTCGTGCTGGATGCGTTCTACCGCTTCCTGCCGATGGGCTGCGACGAGAACGAAGAACCCGGCGCGGCCATTGAAGCCGCCGCGCGCTCCTGGGCGCCGCTTGAGCCGATCGCCCTCCGCTGGGAATTCCCGCTGTGCAAGCCGGCATTAGGGAGACAAACCAGCAGGCGAGAAGGGAGCTTGGGTAAATAGTCCTTATTGATGCTCGGGTTTCACTCACAATCGACTGTTGTTTCAATCCCACAGTCGGCAGGGGTGTAGATTGAAATGGAGTCGAACGTTTCTGGATTCTTTAACTTTCCGCGCGCCCTGTTGCCTATGATCTGCAGCGTGCGTTTGAACTCACCCGCTGCGACAACGACCGACTGGCCGTCAAAGGCGAGAGAATTTAGAAAAACCGTGACGACAACTTTCTCGCGATGACATCTGGCCGAAAGGCGATGGATGTCTTCGCAGGCTACGTCGCCGACCCATACGAGAGCGTCGTGGCTGGTCGACGTATCGCATTCATTTGACGCGCGAAGAGCGTAGCGACCTCCGTCACCTGGCTCGACATTGAGAAGCGTCAGAATCGGCGTTCTGGATCCGATGATGCGATCGCCATCAACGACGTCGACTCCATTTTTTGTCCACCGATAATCTTCAGCGCCGAAAGCCGATCCCTTCAGCACGACATCATCTCCGGGATCGCTCTGCACATCAACGGGATGTTCCTGAAACTCGGGCCCGGCAAGGCTACTCGATTCCCAGGTATCACCTGCCGTGTCCCCGGACTCTTTGAGCCCGCCGTAGAGGACGAGATGACGACGGCCGGAGTCGTAGGCCATGATCGGACTGCGTCTGCCGTCCGGACTGGGCCCTGTTCGTCGCCGCCAGACTTCTCCATCCCATTCCCACGTCTCGTTGTCGAATCCCCCGTCATTTCCGCCGAAGAGCATCACGACCTCGCGGTCACGATCATAGGCCATCGTGTGATCGATACGCGGGGTCGGTCCGCTGCTGGAGGCCAGATGCCATTGACTGCCATTCCATTCCCACGTTTCTCGTGAGCTGAAGTTCCCTCCATACAGGACAGTCACAGCTCGACGCTCATCAAAGGCCATGGCATGACCACGGCGCGCTGATGGACCTGTTGTAGCCACACGCAACCAATCATTCCCATCCCACTCCCATGTTTCACGACCGCCAACGTTGCCGCCGAACAACACCGTCACTCTTCGACGATTGTCGAACGCCATCGCGTGATCGTAGCGCGCCGACGGTCCGGACGTTGTCCGAAATGTCCACTCCGAATTGTCCCATTCCCACGTTTCAGCTTTGTCCTGTGAGGACCCATCACGCCCGCCGAATAGGACAACACGGGAGCGCCAAGAGTCATACGCCATCTCGGGGTATATGCGTTCGAAGGGTCCGTTCTGGACTGCTTGTCTCCAGACCACGCCGTTCCAGACCCAAGTGTCGGAAAGCACCCGGGTGGCCGTACCGCCACCCATCAAAACGGATACCTCAGCAGACTCGTCATAGGCAATTGCAGCGCCATAACGGGACGGTGGACCCGAGGAATGATCGAGGGACCATTGCTCACCGCGCCACGCCCAAGTTTCTCCGGAGTCGTTTCCGTCAAAACCACCAAATAACAGGCATTGTCGGCGCGCGGAGTCGTAAGACATTGAAGCCGATCGCCGAGGTGTTGGACCTTCTTCGGCCACTCGTCGCCAGGTCTCGCCGTCCCATTCCCAAGTATCACCTAGTCGCCTGCTTTGCACCTCTCCACCAAAGAGGACAGTAACTCCTCGTTCCTGGTCAAAAGTCATCGTGTGATTGGCGCGACTGTTCGGCCCATCGAATGTGCGGAGGTGCCATCGACTGCCGTCCCATTCAAGCGTGTGCTGGTAATAGCCGCTGCTTCGTCCTCCATAGAGTACGACGACAGCTCGCCGACTATCGTAAGCCATCGCATGCTCCCGGACGGGGTCAATTCCATCGGTCGCACGGAGGATCCACGATTCTCCGTCCCACTCCCATGTTTCCCGATTCGTCTCCCCGTCGTGTCCACCGGTTAGCACGGTTACGCTACGTTGTGAATCGTAAGCCATCGCATGCTTGTCGCGCGGTGAAGGTCCAGTGGAAGAGGCGAGGCTCCAAGACTCTCCGTTCCATTCCCAGGTCTCGCTATTACGTCCGCCGGCGGCATTCGATCCACCGAAGAGTACTGTGACGCCGCGGTTGGAATCGAAGGCCATCCCGTGAAAGCGCCGTGGGGAAGGCCCGGTGGTCGATCGTAGCGCCCAGGAGGTTCCGTCGTACTCCCAGGTCTCGCCACTAACGTCACCATCCCACCCGCCGAAGAGGACCAAAACCTCTCGATTCGTATCGAACGCGGTCGCGTGTTCCCGTCTGGGACGAGGACCCGGAGTGGCCTCGACCCAGGTGAAGCAATCCGATGGTGAAGCGCGACTAGAACCGTCAATCGCGAAGGCAAGAGTGACAAACCAAAGCCAAGCCCACAATCCTGGTCGATCACAACGTTGACGAGCCATCTGTTAGCTCTCCTCCTTCCGGTCCGAAGGCGCCTCCGGCGGGCCCACGCCTAGGGGGAATTCTACACGAACGGGAGCTCACGGCCCAAGGGCTGGCGGGCCATCAGTCATTGGCTCACGTCGGGAGACACGTGCTCGCAAGCGTTAGCATGGAACCGATTCTAAAGTTGGTCGCCGACTCCCCTTGAACCTCTCGCACGAGTTGTGCGCGAGTAAGCAATGGTTCCTTCGTGAAGTAATACTGCGAAAATGCCAGCGGGAACAGCGCTGCTTATCGAATGACTTTCTTTCGGCTGTCCGGTTTTTCCATAAGACGCGAGGGAATAAAGAGTTACGACCGGACAACCCCCTGTCCGCTTTTGGTTGGGTGCTTCGCCGGCCCAGGAGGCCCCACGACGCGATCCGGGCCGCCCTGGGGCGACGCGGGCCGCGGGTTGGCCGTGCGTACGCGGCTCGGCACGGACGCCCCAGAGGCCAGCCGTGGCCGTTCCGGGAAAACCGGAATTCCCCCGGTTGGGGTTGAATCGCAGATGGCCGCGATACCGTGGCCGTTGGGAACATGATGCGCTCCGGACAGGGAGGTCCAACATGCAGGTAGAACTGCGCCCGCTCTCATCGATCAGACCGTACGACAAGAACCCGCGTGACAACGATGCCGCCGTGGACGCGGTCGCAGAGTCGATCCGTCGCTTCGGGTTCCGCCAGCCCATCGTCATCGATGGCGAAGGCGTCATCATCTGCGGGCACACGCGCTGGAAGGCCGCGCAGAAGCTCGGGCTGACCGAGGTGCCGGTGCATGTCGCGCGGGATCTGACGCCGGAGCAGATTCGCGCGTACCGCATCGCCGACAACAAAACGAACGAGCTGGCGACGTGGGATCTGGAGCTGTTGCCGATTGAGCTGGCCGACCTTCAGGGCGCCGGCATCGACTGGTCGCTGCTGGGGTTCGATCAGGACGAGCTGGCCAAGCTCATGGGCGGAGAGATCAAGGCGGGTCTGACTGATCCGGACGACGTGCCGGCTCCGCCCGATGAAGCGGTCACCCAGCCCGGCGACGTCTGGATTCTCGGCGAGCACAGACTGATGTGTGGTGATAGCGGGTCCGTGGCCGACGTGGACCGGCTGCTCGACGGCGCGCCGATCCACTTGGTAAATACAGACCCCCCCTACAACGTGAAGGTCGAGCCGCGCAGCAACAACGCGATTGCCGCAGGGAACAGTTCATTTTCTCTGATGAAGAACCAGCATCTGACCCAGGCCGTCGATGCCGCGCGCGGCGACAAGGGCCTGCATCATCACCAGGCTTTCGATGTGGCGCGTCAGGGACCGAAGCAGGCCACGCACGCGCAGCTTCGCCCTAAGGACCGGCCGCTGCTCAACGACTTCGTTTCAGACGAGGCCTTCGACGAAATGCTCCTCGCCTGGTTCGGCAACATGGCGCGCGTGTTGTTGCCCGGGCGCGGGTTCTACATCTGGGGCGGCTACGCCAACTGCGGCAACTACCCGCCGGTGCTGAAGGCTGTGGGGCTGTACTTTTCGCAGGCGATCATCTGGGACAAGCAGCATCCGGTCCTGACGCGCAAGGATTTCATGGGTGCCCACGAGTGGTGTCAGCCGGCCGGCACGCAGGTCTTGACTGCTGACGGCTACTCCTCGATCGAGGCCATGAGGACCCATGACCGGGTTGTCGGGTTTGACGCCTCGCGCAGTTACTTCCTTCAGGCCAAACGCGGCGTACCCGTGATGGCGACGAGCCGGGTCTACAACGGCCTGCTCTACAACGTCTGCGCCGCTGGGAAGGCCACGTGGTGCACGGCCGGCCACCACTGGACCGTACGATTCTCCCAAGCCCTTGCGGACTGGTGGTGTGTCTACTTGATGCGCCGCGGGGACTGGTGGCGCGTCGGCAAGTCCAAGATGCTCACCACCTGGGGGCTCGGTCCGAAGCAGCGCCTGGCCAAGGAGAAGGCCGAGGAGGCATGGATCCTGAGCGTCCACGCGTCCAATGTGGACGCGATGGTCCAAGAGCAGGCTGTATCCGTACGGTTCGGCATCCCGACGACCTACTGGGAGCCTGGCTACGGGCCGGCCCGTAAGGAGCAGCGGCAGCCGGACCAGATCGCGGCCCTGTACGAGAAGTTGGATCTGCGGCGCATGGAGGAGGGCGCACTGGCGGCTCTCGCGGCCTTCCAACGCCACCCGCACTATCCGATCCTCCGCATCGGCGACACGCGCGACAAGTTCGGGCGGCGGGTGGGAATGCAGGTGCGCGCCTGCAACCTCATCCCCGGGCTGATGCTGGTTCCGGTCAAGAGGCCACGGTTGCGGAGCGAATGGTGCCCGATCGAGAGCGTCGAGGTTCAACACCACGCGGGAGACGTCTATTCCCTCGGCGTGCCGATCGGTGAGCACTATGTCGCGGACGGCATCGTAACCCACAATTGTTTCTACGGCTGGCGCGAGGGCGCGGCGCACGTCTACCTCGGCCCGAACAATGCGACCGACCTCTGGCACGTCAAGAAGATCAACCCCCAGCAGATGGAACACTTGACGGCGAAACCTGCCGAACTTTCGGTGCGGGCGATGCAGTATTCATCGCGGCCTGGCGAGAACGTGCTCGACCTTTTCGGCGGTTCGGGGAGCACGCTGATCGCCGCCGAGCAGACGGGACGGCGGGCGTTCTTGATGGAGCTCGACCCGCTCTACTGCGATGTGATCTGTGATCGCTTTCAGCGCTTCACCGGCAAGCCCGCCGTCCTGGAACGCACCGGCGCCTCGCCGATCTCCATGAAACCCCGCGAGGAGAACATGCGATGAACCCTACGGGATGCCTGCGCGTCGCTGACATCTTCACGACCTCGTCCACGACGGACGGCTCAGTGGCCCACCCCGCGGCCGATCGCGGCCCACGGTGGCCACGGTCGCGTCGTCGTGCGAGTGCGGTGCGGATGTGGGGTGCAGTTCACGCAACGGAGGATGAAGCGTGTGGCGTAATGGGCGTGCCGCATTCGGGGCAGCATCCAGAGACGTTGCCAAAGAGATTGTAGCCGCATTGAGTGCAATGCCCGGAGCGGTAGCGATCGGAGCGCCAGAGGCGGATTGTCGGCATGCAGGCTAACAGAAACAGAATCCATAGTGGGACGTGGAGCACGTACAGATGCGAATTGTCCATGAAGCTCGGAACAACTCCAAGTTGCCACCATGCAGTACGGGCGGGGAAACTGTCTCGATGGATGAAGATCACACCTTCCGGGGATGTCCACGGTGGAGGCCCTGGCTGGTGTGCATGCTCGACATACACGTTGACCGCCCCACCGCTCAAAGTGATGCCGAACGGTGGGCCAAATCCAACGCCGACGGCATACCATCTTAGGCAAGCGACTGTTGCCAACAGAATAAGCGCGCAAGACGCTGTCCCAGTCCACTTCAGGATTCGGTGCATCGTCGTCCGGCGCATTCGACTTTTCCCCCGAAGGTGCAGGCGCTCCGCCTCAAGTATATCGCGCTCGCTGGTTTTTGCTCTGTTGCCGGAGAAACACCCCGGTGTCGGCCGAGGTGTCGGAGGCGGGTACGTGAGGTCAGGCGCCTTCGGCCAGCGCGTGGTACATGATCATCGAATCCTCGAAGAAGTACCCGTCGTCCACATAGTTACGGCGGCGGCGGGTTTCGACGATCCCGCGCTCCTTCCAGAACGCGATGGCCACGGCGGCGTTGGTGTACGACGCCCACGGCTCGCGGTCGTCGTGCTCCTCGATCGGTCGGCTGCGGACCTGATCCGCCAGCGTCTCGACGGTGAAGCCGTCGGCGGCCAGGTCGATCGCCGCCCACGTCAGTTCGCGGTAGGTCTCCAGCGGACAGCGATGCTCGTACGGTTCGCCGCGGCGGGGGACGACCCGGCGCACCAGACATCCGTCGAGGACCTCGAAAACATCCACGCGTTGCCGAGGCGGCGCGTTGTCGATCGGTGCGGTCGTCATGACCTACGCCCCCGCCTTGGCGTTGAAGCCGAACAGGCCTCGGCCTTCGACCGTGAACCGCGCATCCTTGCCCTTGGTGTTGATCTCGCGGCGCATGGCCGCGTCGAGCGTTGCGTGCGGCGTCTTGCCCGCGGGGCTGGTCCACAGACCTTTGGAGGCGGCGGCTTCGATGATCTCGCGCGAGCGCATCGGCGTGCCCGCGTCCTTGAGGATCACCGCCGCGGCGTCGATGGCGCTGACGCGCTTGGCCTTGCCGTCGCCGTTGGCCGGCGCGGCCTTCGTCGTCCGCTGGGCCTTGGACTTCGTGGGCCTCGCGCCCTTGGCGGGCGACGTCCTGGCGTCCGCCGTGACCTTGGGCTTGCGCGCCGCAGTCGTCTTCGTCACGCCCTTGCGGACCTTGCTCTTCTTGTTTTTCGTCTTCGTGGCCATGTCTTCGGTGTCCAGTTCTCCGGCATCGCCGGTGTTGGCCGGCGCGTTGCCGGCGTCCTCATCCTTGTCGTCCTCGTGTTCGTCGTCCTCGTTCACCCCATCTTCCGGTCCCGGCAGCGCACGCTCCCAGGACGCCTCATTCGCCGCCGCAACGGGCGACGTGTTCAATCCCTCCGCGAGCGGCACCGCGCCTTCGGTGACCATCGCGCTCGCCGGTTCCTCCGCGCAGTGTCGGTCCCAGCATCTCTGGCACAGCGGCTTGCCGAGGTACGTCAGCGCCGGCTCGCCCTTGCACCGACTCGTGGCGCAGCGGTTCGGGTCGTAGGCCTTGGGCGGCTTGGCCTCGTCCCTCGCCACGTTCGCCACGGGGGCGTTCCCTTGGCCCGCCGGCGGCGTCGTGCCGCCCACCTCGGCCCGCAGGCGCTGGGCGCTCTTCACACGGATCTTCTTCCGCGTGCCGAGGTTGGTGGCGTCCCAGCCCCCGTACGGGCTTTCCGCATCGATGCGGACACGCACGATCTTGCCACTCACCTTCGCGGTGTACGTCCCGTTCAGGTGAACCGCGTTCTTCTTCATCGCGTTCCTCCTTTCAACCTCGAGCCGCCCCATGCGGCCCGGGCGCTGACGCCCCGTAGGGCGCTCGCGTTCGGGTCGCGGTCAGTTCACCGGCACGGTCATGATCACGTTGCGCCCGTCGGGCAGGTCGTGGTCGAAGACGTAGGCGAACTCGACGCCCGCCGCGGCGAGGCGCTCGGCCTCCGCCTCCGTGGTCAGGTAGGCCTTGCCGCCGAGTTGGATCACCCGGTCGCCGTGGCCGCTGGCGTAGTAGTGCTGGATGGCCTCATGGGCCGAATCGAACTCGATCGCTTCAAACGTCATCGTCTTCATAGGTCGCTCCTTTCATTCGCTGAGGAATTGTTCGATCTCGCCGCGCTCGATGCCCGACAGGCCTTCGACCAGGTCGATGAGCGTGGTGCGGACGTAGTCGAGCGTGCCGGGAAAATCCCAGCGCTGCGGCTCGGCCTGGGCGCGCTCGTCGTACTTGCCGAGCTCCATCTCCAGCACGTCGATCAGCCGGACGATGTCCGCGCGGCGGGCGGTGTAGGTTTCGATCGCGGTCTTTTGGGTATCGTTCGTGGTCATCTTTCGGTCTCCTTCAAGGTTGCGGGGTTACTCGATGCCTTCCTCGGCCAGCATGGCGCGCGCGTCGCTACGGATGTCTTCACGAATGGTCTCGACGCTGAGGCCGGTCATGCGGGCCTGTGTGCGGATGCGGCGTTCGATGCGCTGGGCGCGCTTGAACGGAATGAACTCCGCGGCCATCCAGTCGGCCATGTCCTTGGCCAGCGCTTCGCGCTCCAAACCCGCGTCATAGTGAATCGCAACGGCAGCCTTCATCGTTCGATCTCCTGGCTTGCCGGGTGCGTGGCCCGGAAGCGCGTGTTACCGGTTCTCGTCGAGGAGCATCTCGAAGCGCCCCGCGACATCCATGAGTTCGTCATCCGCCGCCTCGCGCAGCGCGGGGTCGTCGCAGCGCTGCAGCACGTCCATCGCCGCTACGAGGCTCTTGAGCACCTTCTGAAGTCGGATCGTGTCCATCCGGCTGAGCCGGGTCGTGGTCGTTGCGTGGGTCGTGGTCATCTTTCGATCTCCTTGGGTTCGGCGTGTCATTCATCAAGCCCGCAGCGCCTGGCTGATCGCGTCCAGCGTGGCGATGTCGCGCTGCACGGTGTCCCAGGCATCGGTCCGCAGCCAGGACACCGCGTTCTTGGCGTCATCGATCGTGCCCGCGTTCATCAGCCGCTCGTAGGCTTCGTTGAGCGTTCGGATCAGCCCGTGGATGCGTCGCGCGGCGTCGTCGGCGGCCTCCGCTCCGTGCTGGACGAGCTTGGCCCGCAGGAAGGCGGGCTCGTTGCCGGCGTTCTCGGTCACGGTGACCTGGTAGAACCTGCGGGCCTTGGCCAGCAGCGGCAGTTCCCAATTCTTCATGTCTGGGTTGCTCGCCGGCGTCTTCGTGTTCGGGTCGGTCGTCGTCTTCATGTTCGTTCTCCTTTACTCCTGCTCGATCACCAGCGTCTCGCTCGCGTCCCAGACCTCGCGGCCGTAGGTGGTCACCACCGCGTAGGACCACACCCGTCCGCCTCGGCGGTAGGTGCAGACGCCTTCAATCGTCCCCGGTTCGCCGTCGGTGATGTTGATCACCCGCGTGCCTCGCGTCAGTCGTTCGATCGTTTGCGTTGTCATCTTTGGTCTCCATTCGCGCCGCCCCATCGCGATCGCGTCATGCATGTCCTTACGCTTGGTTTTCGCAGATGGGAAGCGTTTCCCCGCTTTTTCGGAAGATATTTTCGCATAAAGTTTGGGTTGAACTGTCAAAGGCGTGACACCGCGCCGGGCGGCCCTGGCGCGATGGGCAACGCCGGGTTGGCCCCGTGGCCGCCGCGCGTCGCGCAGGGCGGCCCACGTGGGCCCGCAGCGCGTCGTGGGCGTACCCGTGGCGGACCTCGCCCCCTTCAGTGGAGGACCTGCAATGGCCAACGGCTCGCCGCCTGAAACTTTCCGGCCCGGCCTGAATCCCACGGCGCTGCCTCTGGCCGACGCCGCGCGGCTGCTGTCGGCCGTCGGCGGGGAGCGCGTGGACGTCGAGATGATCGAAGCCGACGTCGTCGTCGGAGCGCCCACGAATGCGGACGGGTCGATGAACCTGGTCCACTATGCGGCGTGGCTGATCAAGGAGATGGTCAATCGTGCCGGGTAAGTTGCGACAACACGTCAACGAGCATTCAGTGGCCGGGCACGATCGCAAGTCCGCCCGTAACCCAGGCGATCCGGCGCGGCGCGCCCTTGGGGTAATCCACCTTGAGCCGGCGGCGGTCGCGACCGAATTCCTCGATCTGCTTGAGGTTCACGGCGGCACTTTGGAGGGCCAGCGCATCGGCTTCCGCCGCGGTCAGCGGGAGGCGATCCCAATACTGCGGATCATCGCCATCGATCCAATCGACGAACTCCGTGAAGATCGAGACAAACGTTTGATTGCAGGCTGGACAGCAACCGAGCGTCACGCCGAAGTGCGACTCATCAATCAGCTCGCTGCGAGGCTTCAGCTTGTGTTGCCACGCGGCCTCGGGGTCCGGACCGAAGCACTGCGGGCAACCGAAAGTGCTCGATATGTGCTGATCAGCCATGTTTCGCCCTCGACAACAGACTTCACTCGGCTCGTATCGTATCGCGAATGGGCTCGTGGAGGGCATTATTCTGCCGATTGACCCGCGCAAGTTGAAACCGACCGAACTCGTGCGGCTGCTCAATTCCACGCCGCTGGGTGAGGTCATCTCGGAGCGCCAGCTCCACCGCCATCGTTCACGCGCGGGATTCCGCATCGGCGACGGGAGGATTGTGGACCTGCTGCGCTACGTCGCGTGGCTGGTCCTCGAGCGGCATCGGCCGCGACCCGAGCCCGAAGGGTTGGTCGGCTACGACGCGGTGAAAGAGCGCGCCCGGGCGCGCGCCGAGCAGATGTCACTGTCAGGGCGCGACATCGGCGAGCTGCCGGCGATCGCCAACCCGCAGTGGAAGGCGCGGGCCGAACGCGACTTCCGCTTCTTCTGCGAGCGGTACTTCCCGCTCACGTTCCACCTGCCGTGGTCGCCGGATCACCTGAAGGTGATCGGCAAGATCGAAAAGGCCGTGCTGGAGGGCGGGCTGTTCGCAATGGCCATGCCGCGCGGCAGCGGTAAGACGAGCCTGTGTGAGACGGCCTGCCTGTGGTCGCTGATCTACGGGCACCGCGAGTTCATCGCGCTCATCGGCAGCGACGAGGACCACGCGGAGAACATGCTCGACTCGATCAAGGTCGAGCTGGAGTCCAATGACCTGCTGCTGGACGACTTTCCCGAGGTCCGCTTCCCGATCCAGGCGTTGGAGGGCATCCACCAGCGCGCCGCAGGGCAGCTCTTCCAGGGCAAGCAGACGCACATCGGCTGGACGGCCAAGGAGATCGTGCTGCCCACCATGCCCGGGAGCCGCGCGTCCGGCGCGATCATTTGCGTGTCGGGGATCACTGGCCGCATCCGCGGGATGAAGCACAAACGGGTGGACGGGTCCTCCGTCCGCCCGTCGCTGGTGCTCATTGACGACCCGCAGACGGATGAATCCGCGCGGTCGCCGTCGCAGTGCGCGGCGCGCGAGCGCATTCTGGCCGGCGCGATCCTGGGCCTGGCTGGTCCGGGGCGGAAAATCGCCGGGTTGATGGCATTGACGGTGGTTCGCCCTTCCGACCTGGCCGACCGCATCCTGGACCGAGACAAGCACCCGCAGTGGCAGGGCGAGCGGACGAAGATGGTGTACACGTTCCCCACCAACGAGGCGCTGTGGGCGCGGTATTCGGAGCTGTGGCGCGACGGGATGCGCGCCGATCGTGGCATGGGTGAGGCCACGCAGTTCTACGCGGAGAACCGCGCGGCGATGGACGACGGCGCGGTCATCGCCTGGCCGCAGCGGCACCATCCCGACGAGCTGTCCGCCATTCAGCACGCGATGAACCTGCGCCTGGATCGCGGCGACGTGGCGTTCTGGGCGGAATATCAGAACGAACCGCTCCCCGAGGAGCACGCCGACGAGGACCTGCTCACCGCCGATCAGATCGCCGCGAAGGTCAACGGCCTGCGCCGCGGCGAGATCCCCATCGGCGCGACGCACGTGACGATGTTCATCGACGTGCAGGGCAAGGCGCTGTTCTGGCTTATCGCCGCGTGGGAGAACGACTTTACCGGGCACGTCATCGACTACGGCACCGAACCCGATCAGCAGACGGCCTACTTTACGCTGCGAGACATGCGTCACACGCTGGCGTCCGCAGTGCCGCGTGCGGGTATGGAAGGCGCGATCTACGCGGGACTGGAGCGGCTGTGCGACCGAACGGTCGGTCGTGAATGGCGGCGCGACGACGGGGCGATGGTACGGATCGATCGGTGTTTGATCGACGCCAACTGGGGCCAGTCGTCGGACGTGGTCTATCAGTTCTGCCGGCAGAGCAAGCACGCGGGCATCATCATGCCGAGCCACGGCCGCTACGTCGGCGCGTCGTCGATTCCCTTTGCCGATTACAAGCGCAAGCGCGGCGACCGCGTGGGGCTGAACTGGCGCATCCCGCTCGTTGCTGCCCGGCGGTCCGTCCGGCATGCGCTCTTCGATACGAACTTCTGGAAGAGCTTCGTCCACGCCCGGCTGGCTGTGCCGATGGGCGACCCGGGGTGCCTGTCGCTCTTCGGCCGCAATCCCGATGACCACCGCCTGGTCGCCGAGCATCTGACCAGCGAGTACCGCGTGAAAACGGAGGGCCGCGGCCGCACGGTGGATGAATGGAAGCTGCGCCTCGACGGCGCGGACAACCACTGGCTGGATTGTCTGGTCGGTTGCGCCGTGGCGGCGTCGATGGAGGGGGCGATGCTGTTCGGGATGGATGCGCGGCCTGCGCCGCGGGTGAGGATCAGGCTGTCCGAGCTTCAGGCGGCCAAGCGATGAAAGAGGGCCTGCGAGGAGTTACGAATCAGGCGAACGAGCGCGGGCCGCGTTGCCCGAAGTGTGGATGCGGACACTTCCATGTGACCTACACGCGTTCGGGAGTGGGAGGGCGGATTGTGCGGCGCAGGGAATGTCGGAACTGCGGGCGCCGAGTCACGACGATTGAGCGCGTCATAGGATGAACGCAGACGCTCGCCTCCAGCAATTGCCAACTCCCTTGGCGATTCTCAGGAATGGCCTGAAGCACGCCTCCCACCCTGAACCTACGGATTACAGCTACGGCTTTCACAGATGCTGGGGCATTCATCCATGCAGACGGTATGTGCGCCCTGTGCTACGTTGCTCCACTTCGTCGATCCCTTGCCACGACGACCAATCACGACTTCTCTAGTGTCAACATCGTCTCGGGTCAGATGAACCACGGTACCCTCAGGCAGAATCGTGAGGAGCACGGCCTTTAGCTTGAACGTGCTCTGTTTGCACTTCAGTTTCAAAGTATCCACAGAACCACAATCGACGCCCACTCCCCCCTGCTGTACACTTACACTTCCTAGAGTGATGTTGCTCCACGGAATAAGCCCGCGCCCGTAGCAGGCCACCCCGGCGTCGCTCGGGGCCGTGAGGAACTCTGCCGACTGATTCTCGCTCGTGGCGAGGACTTCGATGACAGCGACCCGCGCCCATTGCGGCTCAATCCCAATGTTCCCGGGAAGGCTGGAACCTCCGAGTTCGTCCAAGAGGTCGCCCATGACCGTGCCGCTGGCGAAGAGGTTGTAAAGATCGCTGTGGACGAGCTGAATCACCGTAGACGAGCTGCTCGGGTACAGCAAATCAAGATACGCAGACGTCACCCCCGTATTAATGTCGCCCACATCGCTGACCCACAGCTCGACGAAGTAGGTATCCCCGATGTTGACGTGTCCGATCGAGTCCGGCAGAGTGTTGACCAAATCATTCGCTGAAGGATTGGTGAGGGCAATCAAGCTAACAGCCACGTCAGGCCCACCCCGGTGGGGATCGGGCATAGGGCCTCCGCACGGCGGGGGATACTGGATCGTGGGATCATCAACGTCTTTGAGCCAAGCCGTGGCGAACCAGCTTAGGTCACCAGGACCAACGAACCCATCGCAGTCGAAGTCGTGCGCGGCGTTGGCAGGGGGTACGGTTTGCATCCAGGAAGTAGCAAAGACCCCTAGATCGCCGACGCCCACGGTACCGTCGTTATCAAGATCATACGTGATGCTCGGTTCGAGGATCTCAAGGTCCAAGGAACCCAGCTCGACAAACTCCCACGGTATGAGCCCACGCCCAAACGCGCCTATCCCCGTTTGACTCGGCAGCAATTCAATCATGCACGAAGCCGTTTCATTGTCCGGTCGCATCTCGATCCACCCCACCCTGACCCATTCGGGTTCAATGCCGCCCCCGCTGGGCAATGCCGAACCGCCAAATTCATCTAGGCCTCCCTGAACAATGGTGCCGCTGGGGAAGGTATCGAAGATCGTTCCGTGGAAGAGGGCCAGCGCGTGCGTCTGCGAACAAAAAGCGGCATCGACATACACACTGGTCAGCCCGGTGTTGTCGCCGCCCTTGTCAGTGGCCCAGACCTCGATCCAGTACCGCTGCCCACGCGTGATGCTATTGGCGCCGATAGGTTCTGAACTCCGGGTTTCAGACCCTGCGGCAGGATCACTGGTCACGGCAATAGGGATAACGCGGATGTCGGCCTCGCACTCGTCCGGAATCCCATTGGCATTCCTGTCAGTACTGGTTCCTTCAGCGATGTCGCATTCGTCAGGTATGCCGTTGCTGTTGCAATCTTCCGAAGGCCCTCCCGAAATATCGCATTCGTCGGGGACGTGATTGCCATTGCAGTCGTCGCTCGTTGGGGGAGGAGCAGTTTCATTCTGAAACAAGCTGATAATTGGAGATCCGTAATTCGTTATCGCGGCGATATCAGGGATACCATCGTGATTGAAGTCAGAAAGCGTTGCCCAGGAGGGTCGATAGCTCGTCGATAGGAGCTCACTCGGGCCAAAAGAAGCCAACCCGTCGTTCAACAGAATCCGCGCCCCGTACGGGAATTGATCTATCTCTCCCGGATCCGCAAATACCAAATCATGGTCCCCGTCTCTGTCTAGGTCCTCGGAACCGATCCAGAGGCACCGCCGACCCCCTGTTCCAAAAGTGCGTGGGGAACCAAATCGTCCGTCACCAAGTCCGAGATTCTTCAGAACATAAACATGGTCACCGTGAAGCGTAATCAAATCGAGCCACCCATCGCCGTGCAGATCCTGGGCAATTATCATTCCGGGGGCGAGGTCGACGTTGTACTTCACCCTGTCTGCGAAGCCCAACCAGCGCTGAGAAGAGTCGTTTCCCAAGTTAATCAAAACGGAGACTCCGCTGCTGCTCTCGTGCCAGGAGACCGCTAGGTCAGGGCGCTGATCATGATCAAAATCGCCCACGGCTAGGCAGCGCGGCACACCGCTTCCGACCGCAAAATCCCGCTGTTCCGAGAACAGCCCGTTCAAATCGTTCAGAAAGACCCATGCATGTCCGCCGTTCTCATCAATCAGCGCCAGATCCATTCTGGAATCCGCATTGAAATCAGCAATGTCGACCCAGGTAAAGTATTCCCGACGCCCGGAGCTGATCTGCGTAGAGTCGAGTCCCAGCCATATGCCTGCATCGTCCACGCCTCTGTTGATAAACAATTGGCAACTGCCGTTATTCGTGCCATGCGGTATAACAATGTCGGTCCTGAAATCCCCATTCAAATCACCCGTAGCGATGATGAGCCGACCTCCACCCGTACCCCCAAATGGAAACCCCATCGGCGCAGAGGTGCCCCCGGTCCCGTCATTCAAGAGGACGTACAGGCTTGATCCAGAGCTCCCCTCTTCCGTGGCGATGAAATCGTCTAGCATGTCGCCGTTCAAATCGGCATGATCGATCGCCGCCCACTCCTCGTTTACGAGCATGTCGAACATGACTTCATGGCCAAACTCCATTTCCGGTACACGGATATCGCACTCGTCCACTATTCCGTTTCCGTTGCAGTCCTGCTCGCATTCATCCGGAATATAATTGGAATCGCAATCCTCGCTTGTACCGCCATAAATATCGCACTCGTCTGGGAGACCGTTCGTATTGCAATCGTTCTCCGATGTGCATGTATCAGGAATTCCATTATTGTTGCAATCCTGCATGTTCGGTCCGGACAAGAATCGCTCCTCAAGGTATTCCGCAATGTCCGAGCGCTCGTCGTTCGTTAGAGCCCTACTGTAAACGATGAGCTCGCCTATGTCTCCTGTAAACGTGTTCGAGAAGATATCACTTCCAAGATAGAGCGTAGTCGCTTCCCCTAAGAGAGGAGTATCAGTCATACTGCGAGGCCCAAGGAGCACGCCATCCACGATCGCTTCTGCGCTGGTACCTGAGCGCCACAGCTGGACGATGTGCATGGTATCGTCCCAGTTTTGAGGTTGCGACCAATCTGCCTTGCCGCCGTTGTTTGGGTCGCCGTGTTGAAAGCTGATCTGATCGTCCACGGTAGCATGCACTAGGAAGCGGTCTGTGGAACTAACCCAACCAAAAAGTGTATTCAGCGGGTCGCTACTTGTCTGGCGCGCAACGAAAAAGACGGTGGCCTCGTTTTGAGAGGTGATCAGGCTTCCAAGGACATTCTCTCGGAACAGCAGGTCGTCACCGTCGAATCGGACGCTAGGCAAACCTCCCAATGAACCGTGCATATACCGCGGCCGCTGCGAAGGTGCTTGTTGTCCTATGTCAAGGTGATTCCTGGAGTCATCGCTCCACAGGGATACAGAGTCTCCATCATGAAGATCCTGGATCGAATCTGCGCGGAACCAGAACGATAGGCCCACAGCGAAGGGAAGGGGTGGGCGGACATCACATTCATCGGGCACATTGTTTCCATTGCAGTCGCCCTCTTCAGCGATGCATTCGTCAGGAATTCCGTTCAGGTTGCAATCCGAACTAGACCCAGTTTCGATATCGCAAGCATCCAGGATACCATTCCCATTGCAGTCAACCACGCCTTGGCATTCATCCGGAATTGTATTGTCGTCGCAATCCGTACTGGTGCCATCTACAATATCACATTCGTCGGGATGCAAATTGCCATTGCAATCCTGACTGGTCCCATCAACAATGTCACATTCGTCGGGAACCAGATTGCTGTTGCAGTCGCAACTGGCACCGCAACTGACATCACATTCATCTGGGATTCTGTTATTATTGCAATCGTTACTGAAGCCATCGGCCACATCACATTCATCTGGAACCAAGTTCATGTTGCAGTCTTCACTTGTTCCATCAAGGACGTCGCATTCATCTGGAGTGCCGTTGCCATTACAGTCGGTCTCAAGGCTGATGCAGTCGTCTGGGATGCCATTGAGATTGCAGTCCCTGCTAGTGCCGTCTTGAATATCACATTCATCCGGAACGTCGTTGCTATTGCAATCTGGGCTTGGTCCACCCGCAATGTCGCACTCGTCGGGAATGAGATTAGTATTACAATCGGCGCTGGTGCCAGAGTCGATGTCGCACTCGTCGGGAATGCGGTTAACATTGCAGTCCAAGCTTGCCGGTGGTGTAGTTTGGTTCGTGTAGATTGCAACAGCGCCCCGTCTCCCGTCAGAGACTGCCAAGTCGTAGTCGGCATCCATGTCGAGGTCCGTCAAGACTGCGCATCTCGCGCCGGAGGCGTAGAGCGTGAGGATGGAGTCAAAAACGCCGTCACCTCTATTGCGCAGCACGGAGAAAGATTCTGATCCGCCGACGATTACAAAGAGATCAATATCATGATCGCTATCTATGTCAGTACCAAGCACCTGGCGAGGGTAATCGCCTACAGAATAGTCTTCTGGAGCGGCGAATGTTCCATCGTGGTTGTTCCTACGTACTTTGAAGCTATCTGTTTCGCCGTCAAGAATCACTAAATCAGGATACTCATCACCATCCAGATCGGACAGCAAGAGGTCATTGCCGCGAGTCCCTTGCGCAAGTGGATCCTGGAATGTACCGTCACCCCGATTGAGCAGGACTTCCACTGCACTTGTGACAATGTCGATGTCGCCGTCTCGGTCGATGTCAGCCGTTGAAACGTCAGCCGCCCTTCCAGCTCGGTAGGTGGTGCGGTTGGGGAATGCGCCGGTACCATCGTTTCGGAAGATGTAGAGATTGTCGGCGCGGGCTTCCGTTACAACGATGTCCAAGTCTTGGTCTCGATCAAGATCGGCCAAGACCGCACCCCATCCTGAGTCGCCAACGCTGTAGTAGGATCGAGAGCCGAACATTCCATTCTGATAGTTGAGGTGGATGGCAAGCTGTGTCCCGAGAGTCAATACGTCGATGTGAGCGTCACCGTTCATATCGCCAGCAGCAACGCGAACAAGATTGTCTGTAGTATCCCAGTCGTAACGAGAAAACGAGCCATCGGCGAGGTTTCTGAGAACGATGAGCTTACCAGGACTTCCAGAACGTACGGCAATTAGGTCGGGTCGAAGATCGTCGTCGACATCGGCCGAGTCGATCCAAAACGGCGTTGTGCCTAGAGGAACGGAAGCAGGATCGGACATCCCTTGGAAATCGGCCGTCACATCGCATTCGTCCGGAACTAGGTTAAGATTGCAGTCTTCGCTCGTTCCATCAAGGAGGTCGCACTCATCGGGAATTCCATTTGAGTTGCAATCTTGGCTTAGGCCGCAGCCGGGCACGTCGCACGGGCCGCCTTGGTCCCCGCAGGAGATGTCGCAGGCATCGTCAATGCCGTTAAGATTGCAATCTTGGGCGGATGATCGGCTGGAGAAAGAGGCAAGGATGATGACGGCCGGAACGAACATCGCGAGTCGACCAGAAGCGCACATGAGTTGGCTCCTCGAATTAGCCTCGGATGCCCAACAGCTCCTCGACACGGAGTCTCAGGCTGCGGGTGCCCGCCGGAGGTCCGGAAGATCGCCCTCCCGTAGCAACAGTGTAACAGCTCCTCCCCAGGCGTTCAAGAGCAATAAGAGAAAGTTCCGTAGGGCTTTCAACGGGGGGCCTGACCCAATTCTAGCTGGGAAAGTACCTACGAAAGGAGGAGCCCGGTATCTACCCGTGGAACAAATCACCGCGAACCGTGGAATCTTCGTTGAAATCGTGCCTGCTTCGCGTAAGTAACGGGTAGGACAACCACGCCGTGACTTCCCGGAGGCGAGCGGTCGGCGGCTGATCCCTGCCGGCTCTCGAACGAGCGAACAAGGCCGCATGGGGCCATGAACCCGTGCGGCCTTTTTGTTTGGCGTCGCCTTCGCGTAATCGTCGACGGTGCCGTCGGCAATCCCAATCCAAAGAATCTTTCTGAAATCCGGGGTTTCGGCTTGGTCCAGAGAAATCCACGTCTATAACCGCTCTCGACAGCCGGGCAGGAAGCCTTGGCGTGGCGGAATTCACGGTTTTTTCACGGAAGGAAGGACCCATGGGCTACGGACGCATCGCACGCGGATTCTTGAGTGCATTGGACCTGACGGGGCCTGACGCTCCGTCGATCGTGAGCATCGAGCAGCTCTCCAACTCGCGACTGCGCGTGGGCACAAAGCTGCCGACGCAGGATGCCGACGGCTCGCCGCTGACGGGGCTCACCAAGCTGAGCCTGGCCGCAGCGCCCTTTGTCGACGGCGTCGATCCGTTCGAGGGGCTGTCCACGATGGAGGAAATCCTGGCGCTGCCGGGCGTGATCGCCGAGCACGTGCCGCTGACCGAAAACGACGCGGGCACCGAGCGGTCGGTGGAGCTGCCGTTTGCGGGGTTCGGCTTGTGGTCGATCGCCGCGGCCTGCAGCGACGTGCAGGGCGCATGAATCATGGCGTACTCGACGGTCAGCAAGATCACGATTCGGACGCAGGAGCTGGTCCCGCCGGGTTGGCGCGCCACCCGGCGGGCCGTTCGCCAACTCATCGCGACGATGAAGACGCTGCTCGATGCGATGACGGTGCTGCTCGGGGGTCGAACGGGGCGGCGGTAGCCGCCGCCGGGAATCAACGCCATGTCGGACACCGATCTTCAGCAAAGCATTCAGGAAAATGCCCAGGGACCGAAGCGGGCCTCGGGCGATTCGGGCAGCGTGGAGCAGCATTCGCTGACGGAGCAGATCGAGGCGGATCGGTACCTGTCCTCGAAAGAGGCGGCGAAGAAGGGGCTGGGGGTGCGGATGACAAGGGTCGTTCCACCGGGAGCGGTGTAGGAAAGGAGCTGCTGGCTGCTCGCTGTTAACGGTTGGCCAGAGACAAGCAGAACCCTGTGCGACGCATTTCGATGTTCAAGTGGCTGCGACAACTCGGCAGGCGATTGACCGCGAGCGCTCCCGGTCCGCGGTATCGACCGCTCGTCGTCCGCGGGAAGTACGACGCGGCGCAAACGACTCCGGAGAATCGGCGACACTGGGCGAACGCCGACAACCTTTCGGCCGATGCCGCGGCGAATCCGGAAGTGCGTCGTATCCTGCGGAGCCGCGCGCGCTACGAGGTCGCGAACAATTCCTACGCCAAGGGCATCGTGCTGACGCTGGCCAATTACGTCGTCGGTACCGGACCGCGGCTCCAGATGCTTACGGATGACCCCGAGGCCAACCGCGTCATCGAGAAAGAGTTTTCGCGATGGGCGAAGGCCGTGGGTCTTGCAAGCAAGCTCCATACGATGCGCGTCGCACAGTGCGAGACGGGTGAGTGCTTCATTCTGTTGTCCACCAATCCACGTCTGGAAGCCCCGGTTCAACTTGATCTAAAACTCATCGAAGCGGATCAGGTCACGACGCCTTGGTCCCCGGCACGCAATCACGCCCATGCCGTGGACGGCATCGTGTATGACGAATTCGGCAATCCGCTCGTGTACTACGTGCTCAAGAAGCATCCCGGCGAGGTTCACATGACTCGATTCGGGAGCTTTGAGTACGAAATACTGCCCGCCGCGGCATTGATCCACCTGTTCCGCGCGGAACGCCCGGGCCAATCCCGCGGCATTCCCGAGATCACCAGCTCGCTGTCGCTGTTCGCCATGCTGCGGAGATACACGCTGGCCGTGCTCGGATCGGCCGAGCAGGCGGCGCTGCCCAGCGGCGTGATCTACACCGACGCGCCCGCGGATGCCGAGATTTCCAACGTCGAGCCGATGGACCAGGTGGAGATGGACCGCGGCACGTGGATGACCATGCCGTACGGCTGGAAGATCGGCCAGGTCAAGGCCGAGCAGCCCACCACGATGTACGGCGACTTCAAGCACGAGGTGATCAACGAGATCGCCCGCTGCCTGAACATGCCGTTCAACATCGCCGCGGGCAATTCCTCGGGCTACAACTACGCCTCCGGGCGCCTGGATCACCAGGCGTTCTTCAAGGCCATCCGCATCGATCAGGCGCACCTCGGTGACGCCGTTCTCGACCGCGTGCTCAAAGCGTGGATCGACGAGGCGGTTTTGATCGAGGGTTACCTGCCGCAATCCGTCCGCACGCTCGACTTCGAGTTCCCGCACCAGTGGTTCTGGGACGGGCTGGAGCACGTCGATCCGCAGAAGGAAGCCAACGCGCAGGCCACGCGGCTGGCCAGCAACACCACGACGCTGGCCGCAGAATTCGCCAAGTCGGGACTCGATTGGGAGAGCGAGCTGCGCCAGCGGGCGCGCGAGGTCGCGCTGATGCGCGAGTTGGGACTGGATCAGGCAACAGGCAGTAGGCAACAGGCAACGGGCCCAGCGACGGAAGATGAGACAAACCACGACACGGAGGACGAAGGCGATGTCACGGAAGACGCCGACGCGCGACAAGCCGCGTGAAGTCAGCGAACCGATTCCTGATCGACTGGAGCTGCGCTGCCGCGCCGACAGCATCACGCTGGAGGCGCTCGCAGGCGAGGGCGGTGTCGAGGCGGTCCCGCGCTTCTCCATGATTGCTTACACGGGGGAGCCCATGCGCGTGGACGGCTGGCGCTTCCCCGTCGTGGTCGATCTCGAAGGATTGTCCATCCCCTCGCAGCGCCGGCCCGTGCGCTTCGGTCACAGCATGTACGCCGGCGTCGGGCACACCGAGCGCATCGTCGTGGAAGCCGGAAGACTCATCGCCGAGGGCATCGTATCGCGCGACACGGGCGTGGCCCGCGAGGTCGTGGCCAGCGGCAAGCGCGGCTTCCCGTGGCAGGCGTCGATCGGCGCGCAGGTCGCGCAGGCCGAGTTCATCCGCGCCGGAAAGTCTGTCACCGTCAACGGCAGGACCTTCAAAGGCCCGCTCTATGTCGCGCGCCGGGCGGTGCTGGGCGAGATCAGCTTCGTGGACCTCGGCGCCGACGGCAACACCACCATAGCTATCGCGGCGCAGCAAGCGGAGGAGAGTGAAGTTATGGACGAGACGAATGACGCTCAGGGCACGCAGACGCTGGAGACGGCAGAGCCGACGCATGCGGAGCCGACGGTCGGGAACGGCAAGGATGCCGGCCCGACCGTCAATCCGGTCACGGAATTGCGCGCTCAGGCGGTGACCGAGACCCAGCGCATTGGCGCGATCCGCCGGATCTGCGCCGGGCGCCACGCGGACCTTGAAGAGAAGGCCATCACCGAAGGCTGGACGACGGACAAATGCGAGCTGGAGGTCCTCCGCGCGTCGCGCCCCAAGGCGCCGGCGATCCACGTCATTGACAATGCCGTCGGCGGCCAGGTTCTCGAAGCCGCGTGCTTGCTTACCGGCAAGGTGACCAGGCCGGAAGAGTTGTTTGAGGAGAAGACGCTCGATGCGGCGTCCCGCCGGTTCCGTGGCGGAATTGGATTGCAGGAATTGCTGCTGGAGGCCGCATGGGCCAACGGCTACACCGGGCGCAACTTCCGCGATAGCCGCGGCGTGCTCCGCGCGGCATTCGGTCACGACATCCAGGCGGCGTTCTCGACCATCGACATCGGTGGGATCCTGTCGAACGTGTCGAACAAGTTCCTGCTCGAAGGCTTCTTCTCCGTCGAACGCACCTGGCGGAACATCTGCGCCGTCCGCAACGTCTCGGACTTCAAGACAGTCACCAGCTATCGGCTCATCGGCAAGGACCAGTACGAGCAGGTGGCGCCGGGCGGGGAACTTAAGCACGGCAGCCTCGGCGAGCAGAGTTACTCCAACAAGGCCGACACCTATGGTCTGCTGCTGTCCATCGACCGCCGCGACCTGATCAACGACGACCTCGGCGCCATCACCACCGTGCCGCGCAAGCTGGGCCGCGGCTCGGGCCTGAAGATCAACGATGTGTTCTGGACGGTGTTCATGAACAACGCGGCGTTCTTCGCCGCGGGGAACAACAACTACCTCTCCGGCGCCGACACGGTCCTGGGCATCGACGGGATGACCAAGGCCGAGGAGCTGTTCCTCAACCAGATCGACGCCGACGGCAAGCCCATCGGCATCATGCCGCAGGTGCTGCTCGTGCCCACGTCGCTGTCGGCGATGGCCACGATGCTGTTCAAGTCGCTGGAGATCCGCGACACGACGGCGAGCACGAAGTATCCCGTCGCCAACCCGCACGCGGGCAAGTACCGCGCCGAGGTCAGCCGGTACCTGTCCAATGCGCAGTACGCCGGCAACAGCAGCAAGGCGTGGTACCTGCTCTCCGATCCGGGCGATCTGGCGGTGATCGAAGTGGCGTTCCTCAACGGCCAGGAGTCTCCGACGATCGAAACCGCGGAGGCGGACTTCAACGTGCTCGGCATCCAGATGCGCGGGTTCCATGATTTCGGTTGCTCGCTCCAGGAGCCGCGGGGCGGGGTTCGCGCGAAGGGGGAAGCGTGATGGGGGGAGCTGCTGGCTACTGGCTGCTAGCTGTTAGCCAGAACAGAGAAGATCACCGCCGCTGGCTAGAAGCTGACAGCCGGCAGCCAGGAGCAGTCTTATGGAAGCCAATTTCGTTCAGGATGGTTGCAAACTCGATTACACCGCCGTGGCGGCGCTGAAGGGCGGCGACGTCATTCAGCTCGACGACGGGCGCGCCGCCGTCGTGCCCACGGGGGTGGATGCCGGACGCGTGGTCGGCGCCTCCGTCGAGGGGGTGTACGAACTCACCAAGACCACGGGGATCGTCATTCTTCACGGCGGTGACGTGTATTGGGATGTCTCCGCGGGCAAGGCGCACTTCCGCCCGGAGAGCGGGACGCCCGACTTCTTCGTCGGCGTCGCCGTGGCGGACGCCGCGTCCTCGGCCACGACGGTGAAGGTGGCGCTCAATCAGCGCGCCAGCTACGTCATCAACCTCGCCGCGGACCACGAGTGGACCACCGAGGCCACCAACGGGCTCGGGGTGATCCCGCTGCCGGGCGCAATGCAGAAGCTGGAGTTCGACGCCGTGGCCGAGGCGGCGCAGGCGGCGATGCTCAGCAATCATGCCGTGCCGGTCTCCGCGGGCCCGATCCTGGAAGCGCGGATCGCCGTGTTCAATGTCGGCGACAACGCCGCGCTGGACATTGACGTCGGTTTGGCGAGCGCCAGCCACGCGACCGACTTCGAGGCCGTCGCCAACTTGGTCGCGGCGCACCTGGACGGCGCCGCACTGGACATCAAGGTCCACAGCGATGACGGCACGACCGACGTGGCGCCGGTGGATTCCACCCTCGACGCAGTGGACGACACGTATTTCGAGCTGTGGATCGACTGCCGCAATCCCGCGGACGTGCAGGTGTACGTCAACGGCGTGGATGCGGTCCCTGCGGGCACGACGTTGACCCTGGCGGCGGCGACGAACGCGCTGAAGGCCATTGCGCACATGGAAAAAACCAGCGACGACACCGTGGCCGACGTGCGCATCTCGCGGCTGCGCGTGCGCACCTCGACGGAGTGATCCGCCGTGGGCGACCTGCTGAGCATGGGGCTGGGATGGCTTGAAGACCAGCGGCGCCAGCACCTGACGCGGGATGTGACGTATCAGCGTGGTGCGCAGTCGGTGACGCTGCTGGCGACGATCGGAAGGACCGAGTTCGAGCAGGTTGATGAATATGGTGTTGTCAGTCGAGCACAATCGCGGGACTTCCTGCTGCGGACAGCGGACCTGGTGCTGGGTGGATCGACGGTGCTGCCGCAGGCGGGCGATCGGATCAGGGAGACGGACGACGGCGTGACGTTTGTCCATGAAGTGATGGCGCCCGCGGGCCAGCCGCCGTGGCGCTACAGCGATGCGTTTCGGCGGACGCTGAGGATTCACACCAAGCTGGTGAGTACGCAGTAAAGGGGCGGCGACGAAGCGACGAATCCACGAAGCGACGGAGAGGAAAGAGTCACCATGAAACTCGACGCACCACCCGTCAACGGCACCGCGCGGCAGAAGCTCGCCTGGCTCCTCGGCGTGCTGCTCACCGTGCTGCTCGTCCTGGTCCTTAGCTCCGGCGCCATGCTGCTCGGGCACGATTCCAAGATCGCGGTGCACGACACGCGCATCGGAAACGTCGAGAGCACGCTGGCACGCATCGAAAGCAAGCTCGACCGTTTGCTGGAGCGTCAACCGTGAGCACGATCACCGACCTCGCCGACGCCGTGGTCTCCCGGATCAACTCCGGAAGGTACAGCCAGGACGTTACCGCCCAGCGGCTGTACCAGCCGGTGCTGGAGCTACCCGACGCGGAGACGCTGCAGGTGAGCGTGGTGCCCAAGGCGCAGCGGGTGACGGTGCTCTCACGGACGGAGAACGCGTTCCAGATCGACATCGACGTGGCCGTGCAGAAGAAGGTCGGCAAGATCGACGACGATCAGACGGAACTGGATGCGTTGATGGCCCTGGTACAGGAGATCATCGATCGGCTGCGGTTTGAGCATTTGGTGATCGGCGCGCCGACGCCCAAACGGGCGCTGTTCCAGTCGCTGACGCACGAGCCGATCTACGCGCGCGAGCATCTGGACCAGCTGCGGCAGTTCACCAGCGTGGTGACCGTCACGTATCAGGTGGGAAGGTAAGTCGTGAACACTCCCGTCGTCATCGGACTGTCCATCACCAGCGTGGACAACTGGGTCAAGGCGTCGGCCACGCCGCTGATCGCCAACGTGGGCATCGGGGTTTCGGCCACGACGATTTCGATGCGCGTCGTCGGCGACGCGGGCGCGGGCGCGACGTTCCCGACCACGAGCCAGGTCTTCAAGCTCGAAGGCGTGGACCTGTCGAAGATCGAATTCAGCACCACCAGCGGCGTGCCGGTGAAGATCGCGATCATCGGCAACACCCGAGGCGCGTAGGAGAAGCCCATGTCCGAGCGGATGGGGTTTGACGGATACCTTTACTACAACACCACCGGCGCGGGCGGCGGTGGCGCGTGGGTCGAGCTCAAAGGGGTCGAGGACGTGTCGCTGGGCATGGAGAACGCCGAGGCCGACATCACCACGCGCGACATGCGCGGCTATGAGGCGGTTCGCCACGGCCTGCGAAGGTGGACCGTCGAAGTCGAGCTCGTCTGGGATCCCGGCATCGCCAGCTTCCAGGCCATTCGTGATGCGTACTTGAATAAGACGGTGCTCGGGCTGCGCGTTCTCGACGGGTTGGCCACGGTCACTGGAAGCCAGGGGCCGATGGCCGACTTCGTGGTGCTGCAGTTCAACCGCAACGAGGGCCAGCAGAACGTCATGACCGCGTCGGTGGTGATGAAGCTGACGCGCTCGGCGACGGCGCCGAGTTGGTACACGGCACCGTAGGAAAGCTGCTGGCTACTGGCTGCTGGCTGTTAGCTGTTAGCTGTTAGCTGTTGGCCAGAGACGGCTCTCGAAGGGATCGGCTGTCTGGCTGGAAGCCAGCCGCTAGAAGCCAGGAGCATGAGATTCGACCATGCACACGTTTACGGACAACGCCGGCCGCGCCTGGACCCTCACCATCACCGTGGACGCGATCAAACGTGTGCAGGCTCTGGTGAAGGTGAATCTCGCGCAGATCCTCGACGCTCAGCGCGGCAGCTCATTGCCGCTGCTCACCGAATTGCAGGCCGACCTCGTGCTGCTGTGCGACGTGCTGTTCGCGCTGGTCAAGCCGCAGGCGGATGCGCAGGGCGTCAGCGACGAGCAGTTCGGCCAGGCGCTGGGCGGCGAGGCCATCGCCGCGGCGCACACCGCGTTCTGGGAGGAGATGATCGGTTTTTTCCAGAAGCTGCCGCACGGGCAGGCGACCGTGATGGCGATCAGGAAGCACGAGGAGATGGTGACGGCGGGGATGAAGGCGGCGCAGGTGCGGATCGAGGCCCTGGGAGCGAGGACGGAACCGAATCCGTCGCCGACGCGCAGCGCGCCGGCAGGGCCGAAGAACCCCTCGCCGATCCCTGGCGGCTTTGCTGGGAACTTGCCGGCGTCGTCGGCCTCGACCCGGGTCCGTACACGCTCCGCGAGCTCACGATGATGGCGCGTGGGCGGACGCGCGAAGCGTGGAGTCGCTGCTCCAGCGTGCTGGCGGCGATGTTCGAGGTGCATCGGGACCGCAAGAGGCGGAGTCGTCCCTTCCGCCCTGAAGAGTTTGATCCGTTTGGAGTTCGCAGGAAACGAGTCCGAATGCCCGTCTCGGAACTGACGCCCATGTTGGCGTCGCTGATGGGCATCGAAAGGCAGGAGGCCAAATCATGAGAGAATGGGGCATCGTTGCGACGACGTTGTTGAGTCTTTGGGGCGGATGCTTGGGCACGGGATGCACGCAGGCGTTCCGCGACGCGCCGCTGGATCAGCAGCTCGAGGCGTTCAAGCAGGCAACCGAACACCTGGTCAGCCTCGCAGAGCGCACCGACGCGGCGTACCAGGCGGAGCTCGAGTACGACGGCGAGGACGTGGAGGCGTACCTCAAGCAAAGCGCAGGCCTGCGCGTGCCCATCCGCATCAAGCTCGGCGTGTTCGGGAATGCCAAGCACGGCGCGGCCGAGATGGAATCTCAAGGCTCGGCCGTCGAGTCCTTCGTATCTCCCGCGGAAACCCCCCATCCATGACCCGATTCCTGATCATCTCCACTTGGGTCGCAATGGCCGCGGGCTGCGCCGCGAATCCCGCGCGGCAGGTGATGGTGACGCAGCCCGTCGCGGCGACGGACGCGGCATCCGTCCTGGCGCAGCCCGCGGCCGGGGCCACCGCTATTGAAACCCACGAGCAAGCCACGCAGCAGACCGGCCAGGTGAACGCCACGGGGCAGGTCAATGCCGCGGGGTGGAAGGGCATCGAATACCAGTCGGCGATGCCGATGGGCATGGCCCTGCTGCTCGCCTGGATGTCGTGGCTCAGTCACCGCCGCGAGATGGCGCGGATCAAGCAGAACGGCAAGGGCCGGGGCGGCGTGCTGGGAGCGCTGACCCCTTTGAATACGTAGGAGGCGTGTCGTGCCTGAATACACCCCCGTAGCGTCAAGCGTGTTGATGGTCTCCGGCGTCGTCGACGCCGAGGGCGTCTCGGGGGAGGCGCTCGCGGCCGGCGACATCATTTATCTCGACGCCGCCGACGCAAACCGGGCGAAGAAGGCGCAGTGCGACGGCACTGCGGCCGAGGCAGCGGCGGTGGGCGTGGCGCTCAATTCCGCGCCCGCCGCGGGCCAGCCGGTTAAGTACGCGGTGCAGGGCGAGATCGCCATCGGCGCCGCGATCTTCGCCGGGGCGGGCAAGCTTGTGGTGCTCGGCACGACGGCGGGCAAGTGCATGGACGTGGCCGACCTGACCGCCGGCAAGCGCATCTGCATCATCGGGTGGTCCACGGCGACGAACAAGATCAAGCTGGCCCTCATCAACACGGAGCAGACCGCGCCATGATGATTCCCGCGGCATTTTCCGAAGAAGTCGGCTCCGGATCGGTGCTCATCGAACGGAAGGCTGAGGGCACGAAGGTCACGCTGTCGTGGACCTCGAGCGCCGGCGGCGTGGTGCGCATGCACATTGACACGCCCATCGTCGGCCGTCCGCACATGTTGCGGACCAAGCCGAGCCAGACGGTGGCGCCCACGGACCTGTACGACATCACCTGGGAGGACTCAATGGGGCGCGACATCCTCGACGGCCAGGGGATGAACCGCAGCACCAGCGCCGTTCAGGAGATCCCCGTGTACGTCCAGGACACGAGCAATGCGGCTGCGATCATCGACGTGGACGGACCGACGGTGTTCAAGATCGCCAATGCAGGGAATGCGAAGAGCGGCACGGCTGTGTTGTGGCTGAAAGACAAGGACTTCCTGCTGACGAGGATCTGACGTGCCCAACAACTATTCACAAGACGGCGGGGGCGGCGACTGGAACGCTGGGGCGAGCTGGACGCTCGCGGCGGCGCCCGGCGCGGGCGAGGATGTAGGCCTCCTTTCCGGAACGGCCGACTTCGTCACCAATCTGCCGACCGTCGGCGTGGATTACGCCTCGCTCGTGGTGCGTCGCCAGTTCGCGGGCTCCATCGGCGGTCCGAGCAACGTGCTGCAGATCGGCAGCGTGCCCAAGGTCGTCTTCGACGGCCAGCGGTGCAAGAAGGCGTACATCGACGTGGATACCGGCGAGACGGTCACCGACTTCTTCGTCGAATCCACCAGCGAGAACCCCGACGGCCTGGTGATCAGCCGCAACGGCACCGGCGCGATCACCCGTCTGCGCATCCGCGGCGGACACAACATCATCGTCGCCGCGACGGCGTCGGTGACGCGGATGATCATGGAGTCCGCGGCGCGAGTCATGCGCGCCCGCGTCGAGTCCGGCGCCGCGGTCGCCACCGCCATGATCGGCGGCGGGGCCGTGGACTGCTACGCGGCGATCTCCTCGGAGCTGCACGTGGCCGGCGGTGTGTGGAACCACCTCGGGGCTACGCAGTTCGACATCCCGCTGGTCATTGTCGCCAAGGGCGCCACGCTGAATCTGTGGTCCGGCGGAGGCACGTTCACCAACGTCTACAACTTCGGCGCCATCAACAGCGACGGCGGTCAGGGCAAGCCGCGGACCATCACCAACTACTACGACTGCGGCGGGACGCTCGACAAGCGCGGACTGGGCAACACGCTGGCGATCACCAACCGCTTCATGTCCGGCGGAACGATCTTGGAGGCGGCGTGATGCTGGACGTGAAGGTCAAAGCCCTGTTCTTCGACCGCGGCAAGCTGGAGCGTGCCGCCGATCGCGGCAACGCCAGGGCGCTGTCCAAGGCCGGGGCGTTCATTCGCACCCGGGCGCGCAGCAGCCTCCGGTCGCGCAAGCGGATCAGCGAACCCGGCCAGCCGCCCAGCTCGCACTCGGGTGTGCTGAAGCGGTTCGTGCTCTTCGCCCGCGACGAGTCGGGACAGAGCGTGGTCATCGGACCGGCGAAAACCAATCAAGTGTTCTTCGACAAGGATCGCAAGCCGGTGCGCGGGACCGTGCCTCAGGTTCTCGAGTTCGGCGGACAGATCACCATCTTCGAGGTGTTCAAGAACGGCCGCTGGCAGCGCGCCGACCTGCGCTCGCGCCGCGGGGCGCTCGACAAGATGCGTCAGCTTCAACGGACCGCCCAGACCCGCTACCGCATGGCGACCCTCAAACCGCGACCCTTCATGGGGCCTGCGCTGGAGGAGGAGCGGGAGCACCTGCCCGAGGCGTGGGCCGGCGTGATCCACGGGGAATGAGTCTGGGCTTGAACGAGTTCCGCCCGCGTCACCTATTCAGCATGGCCCGGACCTGATCGAGAGTATACGGCGGAGTGTTTCGGTGAATCACAGCGTGGCAATTCGGACAAACCGGCATGAGATCGATTGCTGGATCGATGCGATGAGATTCCCCCACGGTCGAGAGCGGAGTGAGATGGTGAACGTGAATGATCCCCGCCGCGGCCCTGCCATAGAGCTCCTCAAAGTTCAATCCACAGACTGCGCATTGACAACCGTGGTGTCGAATACACAACTCGCGGAGCCAAGGGTTGCGTTCGTACGCGCTTTGCTCAAAGGAGATTGCGGCTCCCTCTTCCAGGGACTCCGCTCGTTCGTCGAACAGACCCTCCTGGCGGCAAGCAACTTTCTCGCAGTAGTAATGGATCGGTGGAGGATCATTCTCGTACCACGTGTCCGCGATCCATACTCCGGAGTCGAACCAGAACATGCAGACTTCTCTGATCGTTCCACCCGTGGCGGGCTTGCCGCGTCCTTCTGTGAACGGATCAACATCGGTAAAAGAATAAGCATGTGCGGGAATGTACACTCCGATACAGGTGCCAAATCGGCTGGCTGCTGGTTGGGTGGCGCCTCCAAGATGTTTCAACTCCACAGCGGCATTGGACAGCTCAGCATCCGTGGGAATCTCCACCTGACGCCGAGTTACCGTTCGTCCGGCTCGCTCTTTGATAATGACCTGCTGCGTGGGCATGGCGACTCCAATCATACCACTTTTTCACGCCCCGACATGGACTCTGGAGCATAAGAAGTGGCGACCGACAGCCGTGGAATCCGGGCGGGAAGGGCGTTCGTCGAGCTGGGCGTCGACAAGAACCCCTTCGTGCGCGGCCTGAAAGCCGCCGAGAAGCACCTCGTGGCCTTCGGGCGCCAGGTCCGCGACATCGGCCTACGCATCGCCGCCGCCGGGGGTTCAATCGTGGGCGCCCTGTTCGGGGCGGCCAGGGTCTTCGCTACCATCGGCGACGCATTGAATGACATGTCCGCACGCACCGGCGTGAGCGTCGAGGCGCTGTCGGAACTCTCCCACGCCGCCGAGCAGTCCGGCGCCGACGTCGAATCGCTGGAGAACGGCCTGCGCTTCATGCAGCGGACTCTTGGCGAGGCGGCCCACGGATCGAAGTCGGCAACCGAATCTCTCACCCGCCTCGGGCTGAGCATGGGCGCGCTGCTGGCGCTGTCGCCCGAGAACCAGTTCAAGGCCATCGCGGATGGGATCGCGCGCATCGACGACCCCACGCTGCGCGCCGCGGCGGCGATGGACCTCTTCGGCAAGAGCGGCACGCGGCTGATCCCCATGATCGAGGGCGGCGCCGCGGGTCTCGAAGCGTTCCAGCGCCAGGCGCGGGACTTCGCCTTGACCCTAACCACGCTGGACGCCGTCGCCGCCTCGAAGCTCGACGACACGCTGAACCTGCTGAGCAGCACGCTCAAAGCGCTGGTGCGCAGCGTCGGCGCTGCGGTGGCCCCGGTGTTCACGGAAGTCGCGCAGCGGATCGCCCAGGCGACCGCGGGCACCGCGAAGTGGGTGTCCCAGAACCGCCAGCTCATCGTGACGGCGCTAAAAGTCGGCGCGGTCGTGACCGCCGTAGGGGCGGCCATCGCCGTCGCGGGAACGACGATCATCGGCTTGGGCATCACGCTCGGGAGTCTGGCGACGATCGCCACGACGGTGGGCGCGGCCATTGCCGCGCTGACCTCGCCTATCGGTCTGGCGGTCGGGAGCCTGGCCGTGCTCGGCGCGGCCGTCGTCAAGTACACCGAGGTCGGCGCTGAAGCGCTGAAGTGGTTCGGCGAGCAATTCGGCAAACTCCGCGACTTCATCGGCGACGTGCTCGGCGGGGTCCGCGACGCCATGCTCGCCGGGGACATCGCGCTGGCGGGACGGATCCTGTGGCTGACGCTGAAGGTCGCGTGGCAGAAGGGCGTGGCCGAGCTGAACATCATCTGGATGAAGGCAAAGACGTTCTTTCTGGAAGTCGGCCACAAGATGTGGTTCGGCTTGCTCAAATCCGCGGAGACCGCGTGGAGCAAGCTGCGCACCGCGTGGGTCGAGACGATCAGCTTCATGGCCTCGGTGCTGGTCGACTTCGGCAGCACCTTTTCCATCATCTTCGAATCCTTCAAAGCCGGCGCCGAGGAGGTGGGGGCGGCGCTGCGCGGGGCGGTGGACGACTCGTTCGACTGGCAGCAGGCCATCGTGGACATCGACCGCAAGGTAGGTGAGCGCCTCGGCGTGATCGCCGACGAGCGCGGGCAGCAGCTCGCAGACGTCGAGCAGCGCCGCGCCGACGCGCTCCAGCAAGAAGAGCAGCTGCACAAGGGGGCGCTCCAGATCCTGCGCCAACGTGAGGACGAGGCTCTCGCCCGTCTGCGCGAGGGCCGGACGACCGGCGTGTCCAAGGCCGAGGCGGAACTGACCCGCCTGCGCGCCGAACTGGCCGACGCGATCGCCCAGGCGCGGACGGGACGACCGCTGGATGCCGGGGACGCTGGTGCGCCGCGGCGCTTGACCGACCTGCTGGACGATCTGCCCGATCGTCTCGACGTCGCCCGCCAGGCGGCGCGCGGCGCAGCGGTCGGCACGTTCAACCCGTTCGCCGTCGCAGGCCTGGCCGGTCGCGCCACGCTCGATGACCTGAAGCAACGGATGGAAGAGCTCATCAAGAAAACCGAGGAGACGAACCGCATGCTGGCGCGCGGGGGACTCAAGTTCTCATACTGACATGGCCGTTGAAGTTCTGGAAAAGATCGAGAGCCGCAAGGTCACCGCCGGGCCCAACCCGTCGGCGGAACTCGTCTACGCCATCCTCGGCACCGAGAACGAGGCCGAGGCGCGTACCTACCTCTATTCGAACACGCCGGCTCTGTTCGAGGTGGTTGGCCTGTTCCTCCCGCGCGCCGAGGCCGAGATCGTGCCCGACGGCTGGGAGGCGTGGGTCGCCAACGTGCGCTACGCGCCCATCCCGCAGACCGAGGACGCGGTCTACAACTTCGACACCGGCGGCGGCACGGCGCACGTCATGTATGCGCGGCGGCACGTGGCCAGCTTCGCCGCGCCCGGCAGGCAGGCCCCCAGCCACCAAGGCGCCATCGGCGTCACGCCCGACGGCACGATCGAGGGCGTGGACATCCCGGTGCCGGTGTTCCAGTTCTCCGAGACGCACTACCTGCCGGACGAGTTCGTCACCCCGCAGTACAAGGGCCTGCTGGCGCGGCTGACCGGCTGCGTGAACGCCGCGACGTTCCGCGGGCTGGAGGCGGGCGAATGTCTGTTCCTCGGCGCCTCGGGCACGAAGCGCGCCATCGCCGACTGGGAGATCACCTACCGCTTTGCCGGCAGCCCGAACGAGACCGACCTGACGGTCGGCAACATCACCGGCATCCCCAAGCGCGGCTGGGAGTACCTGTGGGTGGAGTACGAGATGGTCGAAGACGCCAACCGCCTGGCGACGCGTCCGATCGCGGCGCACGTGGAGGAGGTGCATCGCACGGGAGATCTGAATCAGCTCATGATCTGATATGGGTGCTCCACTCCAGAAAGTCCGTCCCGGCGATCCGCTGGTCATTCCCGCGGCGACGTACAACGCGCTCATCGACACCACGATCGAGTGGCGACTGGCGCAGATGCGCACGCAGCGCGATCCGCTGCAGCGCTTTGCGCAGACGGGGGTCATCCTCGCGCGCAACCGCAGCGGCGCGGATCGGGAGCGCTTCGACGTGCTGGGCATCGACCAGCCCATCATCGCGCCCGAGGACGACGAGGTCGGGTTCAAGAGTCGCATCGCCGTGGACGGTGTGATCCCCGGCCCGGCGCATGCCGCGCGCTTCGTGATCTTGCTCGCCCCTCTGGCGAAGGACGCCATCGGACCCGCCGTCGTGGACGGCGTGACCGTCGCTCGTGTGAAGCTGACCGAGCAGACGGACGCCTTCGCCGAGGTGGAGAACGGCCATGCTGATTACCTCAAGAGCGGCACGACCGGATCTGCGGGCATCCTGTGGGTAGATCCCGCGGAAGATCCCGGTCTGGCGATCGTGCGCGTGGGTTTGGCGGGCGGCGCCGCGTCAGCATCGCAGTGGTGCATCGTGCGCAGCGTGCCCGACGACGCCTCCCTCTACGTCGAAGTCGAGCTGATCACGTTCAACGACAGCGATCCGTGGGACGGGGGGTTCGAGTTCACCGACACGGTCGTGCCCGCGTTCTGCTGGCCGGGCACGCGCGGGTACGACTTCAAGGAGTTGGCCTACGACGGCAGCGACGCCAACAACCCGGTGGCGCAGGTGCTCGATCTCGAGCAGCGCCAGGGCGGCTGGTGGGTCAAGCCGTGGGCCAAGGTCGAATACAAGAGCATCCGGCAGAGTGCGCAGATTCGGTTCTCCGATTGCAACCCGATGAAGACCTTTTGACGTGGCGTGCAAAGAACGACCCTCCTGGAAACGTCCCGACTCGGGCGCGTGCCTGTGGTCGATGGACCGCTGCGCTTCCATGATGATGGGCGCGATGATCCTGCGCCCCGAACACGTGGGCCGGTTCGTCGATGGCCAGATCAGCGAGGACGGACGCACGCTCACCACCGGCCACGATCAAAGCGTCTTGCGCATCGGCTACGCATATCCGGTCAGCGTTCATCTGGTCCGCGCCGTCGAGTACCGCAATCCGCTTCCGTTCGCAGAGGGATCGCCGCTGCACGCCGAAGCCTGCCGCGTCCACTTCGGACGGTACGCGCTGTGGGCCGACGGTTATTCCCACGTCTTCACCTGCGACGGGCCGCGGGAGGAGGATTCGCAGTGGTCGGCCGTCGCCCAGGCGCAGACGTTCATTCATGACGCCGCGCAGCAATGGGAGGCCGACCTGCCGCTGGTGCCCGGGTACACGTACCACCTGACTTCGTATCAGACGCCGCTGTGGCGCGAGGCGGCGTACTGGTCATTCGAAGCGCTGTGCGCGGGAGCGCCGATATGAGCTGCCTGTCCTGCTTCGGCGCAATGGGCGTATTCGCCTGCGATTTCTACGACCAATATGGTCTGCCGGTCGCTTCCTGTGAGTACGGCGGCGTCTATGTTGGCGGCATGGTGTCCGGCTGCCTCGGGTGGTGCGCCACCGATCCGCTGAAGTGGTATCTGCCGCCCATCGGCGTGGGCCAGGACGGACAGCGCTGGGCGCGCCCGGCGGAAAGCGCCGCGCCCGTCAACAGCCGCAACGCGCTGGGGTACGTGGCGCCGCTGGGTTCGCAGATCATGGCCGTGCCCGAACGGACGATGTTCGAGGTCGCCCCGGTGTGGAAGAACAAGGCGGAGGAGTGCTTCAACACCCATCTCTGCGACGCGCACGACGCCACGGGCTGCTACCACTATTCCTGCGAAGGCAATCCGCCGCCGTGTGACGACTGCGTGGTCTGCACACCGGTGGGGCAGTGCGACATCGGGCAGGGCGAGTTCATCGGCCCGCCCGGCACGATGAAGGACTGCGCCCTCTTCGAGGGCATCGGCGTCCCGCCGATCGAGGCCCGTCGCTGTCGTCTGTGCTCCGACGAAACCCCGACGCCGTTCAACCCGCGAAGCTACCTGGTCAATGCCGACCGGATGTTCAACTACGCCGAGGCCCGCTCCGGCATCTGCACGTCCAACCTCGCCCTGGCATGCTGGGGCCACACCGGCGACATCCCCTACGACCTGTGCCGGGGGCCGTCGCATGGGGCGAAGAACTACCACATCGAATACCACACAAGCAACGGACAGCAGCTCTGGAACTACCTGAAGATGCACTTCGACGCGCAGTTCCAGGAGCATCGCGCGATGCTGTACGACGACCTGGCGGCGGGCAACCTCGCGCTGCGGCAGCGGGCCATCGCCAAGATGAACGAGGTCGGCAACCGCGAGCCGGACGCCTACTGGTTGGAGAAGATCCTCGACGCCGACAATCACAACGGCGAGCTGGACTACTGGGGCGGAGGATGGGAGTCGCGCCGGCCCGATCGGGAGATCATCTACGAATTCCCCGAGGCGTACCTGGCGCGCTCCCGCTGCCGCGTGCATGCGCGGCTCGTGCTGCTGTCGCTGGGCGTGGAGGTCAGCCTTTACATCCAGTCTCGATCTCCCGGACCGTATTGCTGCGAAGACTTCGGAGGCGGCTGGACGCCGCCGAAAGGCTGCGAATGCCACGAGGGGCGCAATCACTGCAACTCCAGCGCCTTGCTGCAGGCGCGGATATGGTTCACAGGGACGTTCGGCCTGCTGGCCGAGCTGATCGACCCGTGCCCCGGGGTGACCCTCGATCCCGGCGCGGACCACTGGGCGCGGGCGAACAACGGCGACGAGATCGTGCTGAAAGATAAGGAAGGGCGAATCGTGTACGCGCCGCGTTCGCTGCGCTGGACCGGCTCGCGCGGCGCGATCAGTACGCGGAAGTGGTCGGACTTGTGGGACTGCCACACCGTGTGTCGGCTGTGCCCCGATCGCCTCATGAACTACTGCTGCGCGCTGGCCAAGGGCATCAATGCCGACAGCGACCACGGCTACGTCGTCGAGGCGGTGCCAGGCCGGTCGGCACGCTTCATTCCACCCGATGACAGCGCCTTCGACGGCAGCCACTGGGAGCACATGGCGCTGGCGGGCGACGTGGCCTTCCGGGTTCCCAACGCCGACGGTGACACCTTCTGTCCGGTGGAAGACGAGAACGGATACTGCTGATGATGACGACGAATGACAGGCTGAGACGGGCCATCACCGCGGACGCCGAGCGGGCGCGGACTGCACCGGTTACGTGGATGCCGCTGCCGGTTGTGGTGCCTTCACCCGTATTGCAGGTCGGATCGTCCGTTGTAGCGCCGCCCGCGGATGGACCCATGTCCGCCCGCCGCGGCGAGTCCGCACCGTCCAGCGGTCCAGCGCAGAAATCCTGCGGATGCGGCAGCGGCGCGCATCATGTGCAGGCGCACCTGGTGCAGCGCTGGCTGGCAACGGTGCAGCGCATGGCCCACGGATTGGCGCTCGCGCCGCGGGATGACGTGATCTCGCGCCTGTTCCGGTTCATCGTCGGCCACATGGCCTGGTACCTGCTCCGCGCGCGCCCGGCGCTGCGCACGCTCACGGGCGGGTTCCTGTTCTGGACCGCGCGGGGCCGGGCCATGATGCGCACGCGGAGCGCAATCTGCGCAGCCTGCCCGCGGCGCACCCGGAAAACCGAGTCGGAAGGCATGTACGCGGCGCTGTTCTTCCTCCTGGCGGCGATGGGCGTCGGCGGGGCCGCTGTTGCGGCGTGGTACGGTGTGGCGACGCCGCTGACGCTGTTGTGCATGACTCCCTGCGCCGTCTGGTCATGGGTCGGATTCCCGCACACCGCGCGGGAATATTGTGGCGCCTGCGGATGCCCGGCGTGGATCGGCAGCCGCCTGTCGGTCAAGAACGCCTGCGCCCTGCACCGCTGCCCGGAGGGCCAGCACCATCCGATCCGGATTGCCCTTGCCAAATCTGCACCAGAAAGTTCTTCCACCGGTCCGCCGAGCATGGTAAGATGACGGTCCGCCGGCAGGAACGTCGGAACCCGGGGGGCAGCACGCTTTCGAGCGTGTTCGGACCGGCTGGACCTGCCGGTTTTTTCATGCGCGGCGCAGAGCCCGGTTGCAACGTGGCTGCTCGTTCTCCGCAGCATGCTTACCTGACCCTGTGCGACCCGCCCTTTTTAGACCACGATTTCCGGCGTTGGCCACGTCGTCGAGCAGGAAAGAACTCATTGAAGCGTCGATCCCGGTTCTGGGAAACAGCACCCACAATCGGCCTCTGGAGCGTCCAGAGGCTCATTTCAGGCTCCCAAAAGCGTGATGCAAATAAATAAAAAGACTCCTCTTGCATTCCTGCGACGGCCGGATACTCTACGTTATCGGAGCTGCGAGGCAGTCTCTCGTCGCTGGCTCCGCTTGGCAGAAACTTGAAGCAGTCGGAAAACTAAATGAAGGGCAGCCCGGCCGTCGCCGGGAGGCCAGTCGAAGAGTAAGCCGACGTGGTCGCAATACCTGCTGGAGTGCGACTACGTCGGCTTTTTTGTTGCCTTTTTTCCAAGGTTGACCGCGTGCCCCGGGCTTGTACCCCTCGCGCGTCGAGTCAACCGTCCCGAGGAGGTACTTTATGATGCTCAAGACGGTCCATGTTGCGCTGGCCTGCGTGGCGAGTCTGGCGTTCGCCGCAAGCGTCCTTGCTCAGGAAGCGGTCGACCAGGGTATCAGAGTATCGCCCCAGAAGGTCGCCACATGCGGGCTCGTGAACGGCCAGGTCGTTCGCACCAGTGCATGGATGCCGGTTAGCGATCCGAATGACTTCTGCTCGAGCGGAATTGCGTTCGACTCGTTCGAACCGAACGGCGGCTGGCCGGGCTATCCCACCGATGGCACCTGCGGTCAAGGGAGTGCGCGCTGGTTCTTTGGACCCTCGTACTGCAACGGTGCGGCCACGAACGATATGACCGTTGTTTCTGGAGCCGAGGGTGCAACGTCTGATCGCGTCGAGTTCGCGTGGTACTGGACCGGCAGCGGGTCCGGCTCCGAGGAATGCGTCATTGCCCTCGTCACCGGCCAGAGTTTCGCTCAGGACTGCAGCGGGTTCGATTCCTCGTATGACGGCCTGATGTACGGCTTCGGCGACCTGGCGTGCAACACCGGCAGTTACTACTTCACCGACACGGGCGATGTGCTTTGCGATTACAGTTTTTTCCACCAGTTGCCCTCAGCCGCTGACAAATGGTACCAGTTCGTCTACTTGACCGATGACGGCAATGCGATGGCGACCTGCGCCCAGCCGATGCTCTGGGGGCAGCAGAATCCAGCGAGCCAGGGTTCGTCCAGCGAACTCCATTACAACGATGATCACCCGCGCGACGGCATTTATCAGATTCCGGACGAGTGCTACAGCTACGCGTTCGGTGTGTGCCCCGATCCGCTGGGTGCGATGGTCGTGTTCTACGCTGGAACGGGAGACGCGTGCGCAGCGAACGGCTGCGTCGGCGCCAATGCCTGCAACTTCAAGTCGCTCGTTTGCAAGGGCAGCGGTGACAAGTTGATCAGCAAGGGCACCGGTACCGTGGGCGACAAGGTCTGTGTCCAGGATGGCGACGGCGCGTTCGTCGGCTGCGCCACGGTCAACAGTCGTGGCAAGTGGAAGCTTACTGAACGCGGTGTCGGCAGCGGTGCGAAAACTCGCGAGGCTTGCGGCCAAGCCAGGACAGTAGATTGCCGCGGCTGCAACGACCGCGATGGCGACGGTGTCTGCGATGATCGTGATAACTGCCCCGATGATCCCAACCCGGGTCAGGAGGACAGTGACGGCGACGGGATCGGTGATGTCTGCGACTGCGCCACATCGTGGATGCTTGTTGCCGAGTCCGGCCCTTCGCCTCGCTCCGAACACTCGATGGCGTATGACGCTCAGCGCGCCGTGACCGTCCTCTTTGGAGGCTTGGATGGGTCACAAATCCTTGGTGACACGTGGGAGTGGGATGGATCGAGCTGGGCCCTAGCAGCCACGACCGGCCCTTCCCCTCGCTACGATCACGCGATGGCGTATGACGCGCAGCGCGGCGTGACCGTACTCTTTGGAGGCTGGGATGGCTCACGTGATGGGGAGACGTGGGAATGGGATGGATCAACCTGGAATCAGGTGGCTACGACCGGTCCTTCCCCTCGCATTGCTCACACGATGGCATATGACGCACAGCGCGGCGTGACCGTCCTCTTTGGAGGTCACGATGGCTCCTACGATGGTGAGACGTGGGAATGGGATGGCTCGACCTGGAACCAGGTAGCCTCGACCGGCCCTCCCCTTCGCATAGGGCACGCGATGGCGTATGACGCGCAGCGCGGCGTGACGGTCCTCTTTGGAGGCGGTGATGGCTTACAATACCTTGGCGACACGTGGGTATGGGATGGATCAATCTGGAACCCGGTGGCCACGACCGGTCCTTCCCCTCGCGGTTCTCATGCAATGGCATATGACGCACAGCGCAGCGTGACAGTCCTTTTTGGGGGCGACGATGTTGACCCAGGTTATGATGGCGAGACGTGGGGCTGGGATGGATCGACCTGGGCCCTTGCGGCCACGACCGGCCCTTCTGGTCGCATTGCTTACGCGATGGCGTATGACTCGCAGCGCGGTGTGACCGTCCTCTTCGGGGGCTACGATGGCTCAAACGATGGCGAGGCGTGGGAGTACGGCAGTGGCGAAACCGGAATGATCGAACGCGTTCTGTGTGCCCCGAATGGCACTTTGCTTATCTTTCTAGCGAATGGGAACCCTGGGACTCACGCCGAAGTGATCCTCAACGTCGCCCAAAGGCAGACCGCAACCTTCGACTCGTTGGGCTACGGTTTCGCCGAGTTCATCAGCGTCCCTGATGGAGCTTACGCCGTTGAGGTGCGCTTTGGACCCTGCCTGATACTACGACAAGCGTTCGAGTGTCCAACACCTTGTCCCGATGACCTCGAAGGCGAGCTTGACGAGAACGGCAACGTCGTCTTTCCGCCGAATTTCGATCCGGACTACGAGCCGAGTTATGAGGACATACACACGGAGCCCGTAAGGGTCAGCGACGTGTACCCGCAGTTTGATATATCTACCGACGCGTGGTATATGGATTTCCCCTGCGAGCGCTCCATCGGAGGCACCATCCCTATCGAAGCGTCCGACCCAGACTTTGAGGGCGATCTGGCCGACTTCGGGATTACGGGTGTTACACCCGAGGAAATGCGAGAAGACGTTGCCGGATGGGGTCCGCCCATCTATCAGGATCCCTTCGGTATCTTTGACTTGCTTAGGATACCAGGAGCCTTGGAAGAGGTTCCCAACCCCTACATTCCACCGCTTTTGCCTCATTGCGCCGCGGAAACATCCGTGTTTGGTGGCCGAGACATCGTGTTCATTCATGGGCTCGATCAAAGTGCCCTTTGGGACAAGATGTTGGACCGAGCGGCAGGCGCCCGTACCACGTGGCCTGAGGACAAGGCCGAGTTCACCGAAGAGGATGGGTACTGGAGAAAGCAAGCCAATGACTACTGGGGTGAGCATATTGCCAACTATCTGCCCGCGACTTCGAAAGGGAACCGCTATTTGATTATCGCATGGCCTTCCACGCAACGTCTATGCTTCGGTGTGCATGCTGCATTATGGCAAATCAGCGACGCCATGATTTCTGGAAAGAACGTCGTTGACCCCAGCGGAAACGGAAACACAGAGAAGTTTGGCACGCCCGGGTATGTTGTCGTGTCACATTGCAATGGTGCGCTGCTCACCGATGTTGCGATGTCAGAAGCGTCGCGCTCAGACAGTACTCTTAACGCAGCCCATGTTGCCAAATACTGCAAGGCACAAGTTTCGTTTAACGCAGTAACTTCGGGGTCGGACTATGCGACCATCGTTCTTGTAATTGCAGGTATTTTGGACACGGTGATCCCTGATTGGCTCTGCGCCGTGGCAAAAAATGTCCTAGAAACTCTTGCCGCGTTACAAGGCGTGCAAGATCCAGTATTTCCGGGGGGCGTTTGCGATCCGATCAGCCTACTTGTTCAAAGTGCACTGGCAGATGATGTGCCGCTGATCGCCCAAAACTATTGGGGAGAGCAGTATATCGCTCACAGCCCCGTGCCGACACTGACCGTTACGATGGCACATCCCACCAAGCTGAAACCATGGAAATATCTGTTCAACGATGGATTTGATGACGGCGTCGTAACAACGAATTCCCAATCCGGAAACCCAAATGAAGCTCATGATTGGCCGAGCGGCTTTGAGCCGTCGAATCTTCGAGAACTATATGATATGGGAATTACGGGTGATAGAGCCATCGGGTATTTCAAAGATCAGCTCGCCTTCGTGTGGCTTTCCACGGGCCGCGTGGCTGGAACGGCCACACCGTGGCTATCGCCCACTGGCATGCTGGAGCCTGTCGAGGACGATTTGAGTGGCACGGCTTTTGATTGTAGCCGGCGATACCCCAATCACTATTCGTTTCTACAATCGACGGCAGACCACTTTCAGCGTCTAAACGCGGAGTTTGATTATCCCGTACATGAGGAAAATGAGCAGGACGTTTACGTCGTCACCCAGCATGATGTATTCGTCGATCAGTATGCCCAGGGCGCAAATGACGGCGCTCCGCTGCTCAAGGCAGATGTCTTTTTTAATATATACATGCATACCGATGGAAGATTTGTGGGTTTCAAGAGGAAGTTTTTTGGCAGAACTTTTGATTGGCGGTTGTGGATATGGAGACGTTTCTACTTTCAAATGTACGGGCAGAACGACATGACGCAGGTGGATTACGTCTATAAGTACGTCTTGCAGGATCCAGCGGTCCTAGGGGAGCCGTGCGTTTGTGAGTGCGATGGAACGGAAGCCATCGTCGAAACGAGTTGCGAGAGCGGAACGTTGACGGTGAAGGTTGCTGGAGTGGCACGCGAATGCGTCGCGGTGGCCCTGAGCGATGGCCAAGAGGACCGCAAGAGCATCGACGAAGGCGGCGCGAGATTCACGTTCGACGTGATGGATGGCACCATTTACGATGTGGATGTGGAATGGAGCTGTGGCGCGTCGGCGACGACTACCGTTGCCTGTCCCGGACTTGGCTGCGACGGCGACGAAATACTCAAAGCTAAATGCAGGCGCAGCACGCTCACCGCCAAGCTGGCTCGTGCCACGCTGGGCGTCGAGTATCAGTTCTGTCTGGATGGAGGTGACTGCGTCCGCAAAACAGCGAACGACAGGGGTGTTGCCAAGGCGAAATTCACAGGCGTCAGCGAGGGCTCGCACGAGGTACGTGTCCCTGCCTGCGAGCTGAGCAAGACGGTTGAGTGCTTCTAATCGTCCGGGGTTCTGGCAGGACGAGATTCAGATCCTCTTAGCACTGTGGCAAAGCAGTTGATGGCCGCGATGGCATGCCCATCGCGGTCATTGCTGCAAGCGGTTCCGTCAAGGGGTCCTTCCCGGGAGGGAATGAACAGGAGCATTGGCGGGATAGCCGCCAGTGGCACGCGACTGACCTGCTACCGGTTTTCTGATCCAAGCGCGGTGAGAGTCTAGGCGCCCCGAGGAGGTAGTTTATGTTTCGACGGAGGCTTAAGAGAGTCCGTGTTCGCGAGCAACTCATGAAGAGGCCCCAGGCTTCGGCTTTGAGCACGTCAGCGCAGGCCTCAGTGGCACTGGGCGCTTGGGTGCAAGAGAGTGCCGCACCGGGCACTGTCTTTGTACCTGGGCCGAGCAGCCGCAGGGGGTTGGGTCTGCTGCTGGTGACTTGGTCGGTTTTGTTCTCGGGGTCTGTCATCGCCTTCGCTCAGGACTGCTGGGACCAGGTGGCCACGACCGGGCCTTTAACTCGCCAGAATCACGCGATGGCGTATGACGCACAGCGCGGCGTGACCGTCCTCTTTGGAGGCGCGTATGGGATTTACGATGGCGAGACGTGGGAGTGGGGTGGACGAGAATGGACCAAAGTGGCCACGACCGGCCCTTCCCCTCGCGGTTTTCATGCGATGGCGTATGACGTGCAGATCGGCGCGACCGTCCTCTTTGGAGGCTACGATAACTCACCCGATGGTGAGACGTGGGAATGGGATGGATCGACCTGGAGCCCGGCGGCCACCAGTGGCCCTTCCCCTCGCTATGCTCACGCGATGGCGTACGACGCACAGCGCGGTGTGACCGTCCTCTTCGGAGGCTACGATGGCTCACGCTATGGCGATACATGGGAGTGGGATGGATCAACCTGGACGCCGGTGGCCACGACCGGGCCTTCCCCTCGCTTTGCTCACGCGATGGCCTATGACGCGAAGCGCGGCGTGACCGTGCTCTTCGGAGGCTACGATGGCTCATTCGATGACGAGACGTGGGAGTGGAATGGATCGATCTGGACCCAGGTCGCCACCGGCCCTTCCCCTCGCGGTTTTCACGCGATGGCGTATAACGCGCAACGCGGCGTGAGCATCCTCTTTGGAGGCTCCGATGATTCACAGCGGAATGGCGAGACGTGGGAGTGGGATGGATCGACCTGGACCCCGGCAGCCACCGAGGGCCCATCCCCTCGCTATGGTCACGCGATGGCGGATGACGCGCAGCGCGGCATGACCGTCCTCTTTGGGGGCAATGATGGCCCACTCGATGGCGAGACGTGGGAGTACGGCCAAGGTGATATCTGCGAGGCATGTATTACAGCTTTCGGTCTTAAGCACTGCCCTCTTGGGCAAGCTTCCCTGGAGCTGCAAGATGGGAAGCTGGTTGTTAGCAACATCGGGTCGTCGGGTGAAGACGGAGTCTCGGTGGAGCTCCCACAGTCTACAGCATACTGGCAGCCGGAGCTCAACGATCTCGGGGATCCTGCTGATCCTGACAATCCGGTACCCGACGGGGCGTTCATGCGCTTAACGACCTTGGGTACGCTTGACGGTCAACCTGACCAGATCATTTCCGTGGCCCATCACGAGGACATGGGGGCTGTGGTGAAGAGCACCATCGATTTTTCGAGGGTTGAGCCCGAGTTACAAACAGGGCGGGCCCTGTGTGAGGGGAGACTTGTGCATAAGGAGGCTCACGAAGGCAGTGACGCCACAGAATGGCAGCTTCCTAGGTGGCTTAAGAGACTGGACCTTGACCGGCATTTCGGTGTGATCACTGGATCTATAAGAATTCCGATAGGCATCTCGGGAGAATGTCTACTGGTGCAAACACCAAACGGTGTTGAGGTCCAGGCTGAGTACATCAATATTGCAGCTTCGGAATTACCTGTTACCTTTAATGGGTATTCCGAGGCGCGACTAACATTCAAAGACACCGGTCCCATGACGATCGAAAGTGAGTTGCTCGAGACTGACTGTGGCGAGGAGAACGTTAGCGTCAAAGCAACATGCAAAGGTGGCGGAGAAAAAGTGATCGGGAAGCTGAAGCATTCGTTTCCTGGTACGGAGGTGACGTTCCGGGTAGACACCGGGCAGGAGAAGGTGGCGATCACTAGCGACAGGGGCACGGCCAAGGCAAAGTGGACTAGGTTGGACCCGATTGGACATTTGGTCACGGTTTGTCAACTTGCCGACGAATGTCCGTAAGCGGGGCCGGAAGAGCGCGAAGGGCCCACCGTGCGGACTCAGCGAGAGCGTCACCGGCCTGTGGGTAGGCGATGAGAGGCCTTCGCTTTGCGCCGCCCGACCGGACAGGTGCAAACTAGAGAACAAGAAGATCCGACCGCGGATGCCACGGAACCCACGGCGGTTTCTTTTTGCCCGATCACACGCAACCATTTCTGGATTCGCGGAAGTGCGGCCCTACGAGGGTTGCGAAAACAACCCCACTTCGTGACTCTTCCCTTCAAGCCATGCTATGGTCCGCGCGCGAAACGCTGTTTCGTGATCGTCAGATGCGCACAACGCGTGATTGACGTGATCCGGACGGGGCAGCGCACCCGTTAAAGCCCGACTCACCATCGGGTCTAAGGGGGCGAGCGTCAACAGCCGCCGCGCGCTGTCCCCGTAGAGCCGGATTCGCCACGAGGGTGGCTCCTCCGGTTCAACAGAGGCTCGCAGCAGCAAGGTCCCTGAACTTCCAGGATGTTTGCCTTTGCTATAGGGAACCGAAACCCAGGGGTTGCCTTCGCTCAAGGGGACCGAACCCCCGTGATAACCCGCGGGTCGGTCGCGGCGAGAGACACAGAGACTTGGTGTTTGAAAGGGCACCCGCACTTCGGACGGTGCATTCAAGCGGTGCGCAAGGCGCGAAGGGAGAGACGCCGGAGTCTGACCGGCGATTCGTAAACCTTTGCGAATCCACGCGTTACAAACGCGAACGCCAGGGCGTCTCTGCGCTGGCCAAATGGGTTAACCCGTGGGTCGGGTCGTTTCGCGGCGTTACGTTCACTAGAGGTAAGTGGACTCGAACGAGCGACCGCGGGGTTATGCGCGGCCACGGTACGGAGCACCAATCTCGGCAGGATGCGGGATGTTGATCAGGCCCTCAGCGATCAGGTTCGAATCGCTTGACTCACTGACACGCGGCTTGGCATCGACGAGGTGGTCCTGCTTCGGCCCTTCCGAACGGGGCGAGGAGGATCCAGAGACGAAACCGAAGGCCGCCCGATCTCGCACGCCGGCCAGCCGCCGGCTAAGCTGTTCGCGTGAGAACTTTAGCCCGCCCAACCCGCAAAGGGCAAGATGAGCCCGCTGGGAGCTGGTTCGGCCTCCGCTTCGGCGAGCGGGGCACCCACACCAGCCGCACGATCATGCTGCGCGAGCTATCCGAGCCGAACGGAAACCTGGAGGCGGTTGATGCTGACGAGAATGTAGGCGACGGTGCTACGGCTGACGGGGTCGTGTGCCTCGTCCCGCAGGCGGAGCAGTTGAAGAATCCAGACGCCCGGGTGACGACCGCACTCCTCAGCCGATCAGACACGCTCGCAATGCACGCCGATATGTCCGAAGGACTTTCTCGCGGCGACTTGGAGCAGTTTGACCGATGTTTCTGGGAAATCCAACAGATCGCTGGACCGTGGGCTCCCATCGTGAATTCGCCCGCCGTCGGATTGCCGTTCGACGGGCGCGAGATGGTGTTTCTGTGGGCGGACGGTAAAGGGACACTTGCGGGCACTGCGTCCGCTCGCATCCAAGGTCAGGTTTGCTGGGGACGGGACGGAGTGCATGCGGGCAGGACCGGACAGATTCGTGTTACCCAGAGTATTGGTGAGATTCACGCACAGAACTGCGTCGCCATCGTGCCTAAGGATCCCAAGAATCTTGCGGCAATCACGGCGTTTGTGTCCAGTCCGGCGTACGTGACGCAGATCCGGAAGCTCAACGACAAGATCATCATTCCAACTGGCGTTGTTGGTCAAGTCCCCTTCGACCTCCAGCGCTGGCAGAAGGTGGCAGCGGAGAAGTACCCAAACGGCCTACCCAAGCCGCAGTCCGACGACCCGACGCAGTGGCTCTTCCACGGCCACCCGGTCAAGGCCCAGCTCGCCGCCATTCTCAACGCCGCTGTCGCGCGACTCGTGGGCTACCGCTGGCCGGCGGAACTCGATGAGAAGATGCGCCTCGCCCCTGAGGCTCGCGCATGGGTAGCGAAGTGCAAGGACCTGGCGAGGTTCGCTGATGATGACGGCGTCGTGCCCTTGGTTCCCATCAACAAGGAGCAACCCGGAGCCGAGCGTCTGCGGGCCCTGCTGGAGGCCGCGTTTGCGGAGGCGGGCGGGCTCTCGGCGACGAGGCTGAATGACCTGCTGACGGCCGCTGGGTCGCCGGGCCTGTCGCTGGATGAGTGGGCCAAGCACGAGTTCTTCGCCCAGCACTGCGCCCTGTTCCACCAGCGCCCGTTCGTCTGGCAGATCTGGGACGGCAGGAAGGACGGGTTCAACATCCTCGTCCACTACCATGGCCTGGCCGCGGGGGGCGGCGAGGGCCGGAAGCTGCTGGAGAAGATCGCGTACACGTACCTGGGCGATTGGATCACCCAGCAGCAGAGCGCGGCCAAGGCCGGCACGCCCGGCGCCGACACCCGCCTGAAGGCGGCCCAGGACCTCCAGAAGAAACTGGAGGCGATCATCGCGGGGGAGCCGCCGTACGACATCTTCGTCCGCTGGAAGCCGCTCCACCAGCAGCCAATCGGCTGGGACCCGGACATCAACGACGGCGTGCGGATGAACATCCGGCCGTTCGTGGCCGCGGGGGTGCTGCGCGGGAAGGTGAACGTGAAGTGGACCAAGGACCGGGGGAAGGAGCCGGAGAGCATTCGCCCCAAGGCCCAGTTCCCGTGGTTCTGGAGCTGCCCGGAGGACGCGCCCCCGGTGGATTTTGAAGGCGGGGAGAAGTTCACGGGCGAGCGGCTGAATGATCTGCATTACACCGTGAAGGTCAAGCAGGCGGCACGCGACCAGGCGGTGGTCGAGCCCGCGCCGGCGAGCGGCAAGAAAGGCGGGCGCTAGGCGATGACCGAGCAGGCCAACATGACGGTGCTGCAGGCGCTCGTGGCCGCAATTCGCGCTGCGGCCGCGTTCGACAAGAACGATCAGGTTTCTCCGGCGGCGGTGTTGTGGCCCGACGAGGAAATGGCCTGGATCGATCTGCTGCCCAAGCTGCGCGCGGCGCTGCCGGAACTGCTCACGCTGGGGCTGTACGACGCCGCGAACAAGACTGGCCCGGCGATCTGGATCAAGGCGATGCTCGGCAGGAGCGAGGACGGCAAGAGGCTGCTGCCCCAGGCCGACTGGCCTGAGGGCGCCGTGCCGGTGGTGTACATGCCCGGCGTCGGCAGGCAGAACATCCGTGCGGTCGAGGAATGTCCGCGCGAACTAAAGCCACTCTGTGAACTCCAGTTTCGCGGCGCGCTCTGGACGCAACTGAGCGGCAAAGACTGGACTCCTCGGGCATTCCTTCAGACCAGCGATGGCGGGCTGGGTCTCAGTCTCGCCACCGATGCCGCAACGCTCGGCGCCATGCGGCAATCGCTGGAGAAGCTCGCCGGTGTGCCCGTCGCTCGCCTGCAGGGGCGCACGCTGGATGCTGGCGATTTCCTTGAACTGCTCGCGCCGGACCCCGCACGGACGGTCCTCGATTGGATGAGCGACGGCGCTGGTTTTAAGGCGCGCTCTGGATCGGGCTGGGCGGCGTTTCGTACCGTTTGTAAGGATAAGTTCGGGTTCGACCCCGAGAAGACGGATGTGACCAAGGCCGGGCAACTGCTGGCCGATCACCAAGGGCCGTGGTCCGGCGTTTGGAGCCGTTTCGAGGAGAACCCGAGGCTCTATCCGGGCGTCCGCGATGTGCTGAAGCGGAGCAAGCCCACCGGCGTCGGCACACTCTTCGATGAGATCGTCAGCGTCTATCCGCAGGACAACGAGGCGGCGGAGAGCGAACTGCGGAATGATCTGCTCGCGGTGGGCAAGATGAGCGAGGCGGCGGCGCGCGGGAAGATTGTCGAACTTGAAGCTCGGCACGCGCCCAGGCGCGCGCTCGTGTGGGCCAAGATGGATGAGGCGCCTCTCGCGTCGGCGCTGTGGCATCTAGCCGAACTGGCCAGGCTTTCGGCGAACTCGCTCGGAGGCAGCGATCGAAATCAGGCGGCGAAGCTCTACGCCGACGCTGGCTGGCGCGTGGATGACGCCGCGGTGGCGGCACTCGCCGCGGTGGATTCAGCGACTGACTTGAACGCTGTCGGCGCGGCGGTCGCCGCGATGTACCACCCGTGGCTTGAAAAGACTGCGGAAAGTTTCCAGAAGCTCGTCGCGGCCGAACCGCTTCCCTCCGCCGGCGAGGCCAGCCCCATCGGCGTCGAGCCTGGTACGTGCATCGTCTTCGCCGATGGACTCCGAATGGACCTTGGGCAGCGGCTGGCGGCCGACCTGGCAAAGCGCGGATTGGGTGTGGCGGTCGATTGGCGATGGTCCACGGTTCCGACGGTCACGGCCACGGCGAAGCCGGCAGCGTCGCCGGTGGCGCCCAAGCTCGACCGTGCCAGCGAGGCGGATGATTTCGTTCCACGAATCACCGTCAGCAGGAAGAACCTGACTTCGGAGCGGTTCCGCTCGCTGCTGAAGGACCTTGGCGTCGAACCTCTCGCGGCTGGGGAAAAGGGAGACGCGGGCAACCGCGCGGCCGCGGCTTGGTTGGAGGTGGGCACGATCGACCACCGCGGACACAATGAAGGCATCCGACTGGCGTCGATGCTCAGTGACGAAGTTCGGCTCATTGCGGATCGAGTTGCGGATTTGGTCGCGGCCGGGTGGAAGCGGGTGAAGATCGTGACCGATCACGGGTGGCTCCTGTTGCCGGGGGGCTTGCCGAAGGTTTCGTTGCCCAAGTACCTGGTCGAAACCAATTGGCGTCGGTGTGCGAGCGCGAAGGAAGGCGCGAGTCCGGACTGCCAACAGCACGGCTGGCACTGGAATCCGGCGATCTCGATCGCTCTGGCCCCGGGAATCTCGTGCTTCCGGGAAGGCGCCGATTACGCCCACGGCGGTTTGAGTGTGCAGGAGGCGGTGACGCCCGTCATCACGGTGATCTCGTCTGGGGGCGCTTCAACGCCTGCGAGCGAGGTCGCCATCGCATCGCTCGTGTGGAACCAGCTGACCGGTCGCGTTCAGGTGAATGGCTCCGCAGGGGTGGCCGTCGACCTGCGCCGGGACGCCGCAGACTCAAGCACCACGCTGCTGGATTCGGACAAGCCCCGCCCTATCGATGCGAAGGGGCAGGTGAAAATCTATGCCAAAGACGAAACCGAAGGGATTGATGCGGAGTTGGTCGTCCTGGATTCCCATGGAAACGTGGTTGCGCGTCGCCGAACGCGGGTTGGCATGGAGTAACTCTCATGGAACTTGATCATCTGGACCAACTCGCTGCCCGGGCCTTCGAAGGCTTCATCGTTCGCAAGGACTTGGTGCGTAAGTTCAAGGGCCAGTACCCCGTGCCCACGTACGTGACGGAGTTCCTGCTTGGCCGCTACTGCGCCACGGTGAATGAGGACGAGATCCGCGACGGGCTGGAGATAGTGCAACGCCAGCTTGGCGACCGCACGGTGCGCGCCGGCGAGGAGGAACTGTTCAAGGCCCGCTCGAAGGAGAAGGGCTCTGTCCGTGTCATCGACATCATCCGTGCTCGGCTCGACACCAAGACTGACCAGTACTTGGCGGAGCTGCCGAGCCTGAGAATCAACGACGCCCGCATCGTTGACAGGCTTGTGCATGAGCATGACCGGATGCTCACGGGTGGCTTTTATGCTGAGATCAACCTCGTTTACGACCCGCTCATCGCCGAGGAATCAAACGGCCGTCCGTTCGGCGTGGAGAGCCTCAAGGAAATCCAGCTCTCAAAGCGGGATTGCCTGGAGATTCTCTGCAAGGGGCGGGAGTATTTCACGACCGAGGAATGGAAGCAGTTCTTGATACGGAGCGTCGGCTTCGAGCCGGCTGCCCTTACGCCTCGCGCACAGAATGTGTTGCTCCTTCGCATGATCCCGTTTGTCGAGCGGAATTACAACGCGGTGGAGCTTGGTCCGCGCAGTACGGGCAAGAGCCACCTCTATCAGCAGATTTCGCCTTACTCGCACTTGGTTTCCGGCGGCAAGGCGACGGTCGCGAGGATGTTCGTCAACAACGCCAATGGCCAACGTGGGCTGGTCTGCCAGTACGACGTGGTCTGCTTCGACGAGGTGTCCGGCGTATCCTTCGATCAGAAGGACGGCGTCAACATCATGAAGGGATACATGGAGTCCGGGGAGTTCAGCCGCGGCAAGGAGAGTATCCGCGCCGACGGAGGAATCGTCATGGTCGGCAACTTCGACGTGGATGTTCAGCATCAACAAAGGGTGGGCCATCTGTTCGGCCCGATGCCCCCCGAGATGCGTGACGACACCGCGTTGATGGACCGCATCCATGCGTACATCCCCGGCTGGGATTTCCCGAAAATCCAGCCGCAGCAACATCTCACGGATCACTTTGGTCTGGTGAGCGATTTCCTGTCCGAATGCTGGCACCGTCTTCGCGACCAGGGACGGGTGAACAAGTTGCAAGGTCGCGTCCACTACGGCGGGGCGCTGAGCGGTCGCGATTCTAACGGCGTGAACAAGAGTGTCAGCGGCTTGCTTAAGCTGCTGGTTCCGAGTCCGGACATGCCGATTGACGATGCCGACTTGGAATGGTCGGTCAGACTCGCAATGGAGGCCCGGCGCCGCGTGAAGGAACAGCAGAAGCGGATCGGTTCGGCAGAGTTCCGCAACACCCAGTTTAGCTTCTCGCTCGGCGACGGCGGGGTAGAGTGGTTTGTCAGCACTCCTGAGTTGCAGAGCGAGGATTCGATCTCGGCGGATCCGTTGCCGCCCGGTCAGGTCTGGGCGATCAGCCCGGGTGGGCAGGACGAGAATGCCGGTCTCTTCCGTGTAGATGTCAACGCCGGCCCCGGTGCAGGTGTCCGAATTCTCAATCAGCCGCCTGCCGGGCCCTTCCGTGAAAGCGTGAAGTACGCAGAACAGAATCTGTACGCCCGGGCGAAGCAACTCGTTGGCGATCGTGACCCTCGTCAGCATGAGTTCTCCGTGCAATTGCGTGCATTCGACGCGGCGAAAGCCGGTGCCGGGCTTGGCGTCGCCGCCCTCTTGGCTTTGTGTAGCTCGTTGCTGGAGAAGAACTTCAAGGGCGGCCTCGTCGTGGTTGGCGCCCTAAACCTCGGAGGGTCGGTCGATCCAATCCACAATGCGGTCGGGGTTGCGGAGTTGGCCGCTGTAAAGGGAGCGGTGACGTTGCTCATGCCGATCTCGGCCCGGAAGCAGCTTTTCGAGCTGCCGGATGAAATTGCCACAAAGTTGAACATCCAGTTCTACGCCGACTCGCGGGAGGCACTCCTTAAGGCACTCTTGGATTAGCCAGACGACGCGCAACGCAATCGACACGGACCGCACGAGGCGGCGAGGGATCGGATCGCCTCTCACCCGGCCAAGCATCTGTGCCCACGCGTTCACCGCAGGTCGTCTCCGGCGAAAAGTGGAGCGCTCCACCAAACTACCTTGACTTGGCCCTAACTCGCGGTACAAGTGCAATGAGAAATAGGCGTCTTTCTCGTGAAAAACGCGACATGCGATTCGGCAGATCGGCCTCTTAATCAGCGGGTCCTAGGTTCGAGTCCTAGGCGGTGCAGTGTCGCGCTTGCGCGGGGATGGGTGCGCCATCAGAACCCCTCACGCAAGTGAGGGGCCGACCCGCCGACGATGGTGGGGCGCCGGTCAGGCCGCTCCATGCGAACGCCGCTTCGCATCGCGCTCATCGACCTCGAAGCGCTTCTTCATACACCGCGCCCGTCTTTTCCACCAGTCGTGGAATCGAGAACTCCGCCATCACCCACTCGCGCGCCCCTCGACCCAGGTCTGCTCGCAGATCCGCGTTTTCGATCAGTCTTGCGATGCGAGCCGCCAGCGCCTCCGCGTCCCCCGGCGGAACCACGAACCCCGCGCGACCCTCCGGCACAATGTACGCATTGTCCGAAACGTCCGTCACCACGACCGGCACGCCGCACGCCATCGACTCCAGCACGACGTTGGGCGTCCCCTCGAACACCGACGGCAGCACCGTCAGATCACAGGCGCCGTAAAGCTCGTCCACGTCCGCGCGATTGCCCAGAAAGATGCACGCCTCGCGCAGACGCAGCTCGTCCACCATCCGTTCCATGTTCTGCTTGTACACATCGGACCCGTGCATGCCCGCGTACAGCTCGTCGCCTACCAATAGGAAGCGAGTGGCCGGCAGCCGATCCAATACGCGGCGCGCGGCCTGAAACAGCAGGGGGTGGTTCTTCTGCTCTTTGAAACTGGCGAACATCCCGACAAGGATCGCGTCCTCGGGAAGTCCGGCGCGTAAACGCAGCTCGTCACGCGGTCGCGGGCGAAACCGCTCCGCATCCACGCCGTTGTGAATCACGCGATATTGTGAAGCCTGATGGCCCAGCACGCGCCGGTTAAACTCCGCGCCGGCGCGGGAGTTGGCAATCAGCAGGTCCATGCACCCGCGCGTGAGCCGGTAGAAGAGCAGTTGCCGCTTCTTGAGGTGATAATCCGTGTTGCGCTCCGAGCCGATCACCACGGCTCCGACGCGCCGACCGGCCACGCGCGCCGCAATGTCCGCGTCGAACAGGAAGCTGTGAACAATATCCGCACCAAAGCCGCGCAGCCACTTCGAAAGTCGCGGGATGACCGTGGCGTCAAACTTAAACCGCTTGGTGATGACGTGCAGCCGCCCTCGGTCGCGCAACCCTTCGGCCAGCGGCACATAGGGCGACAGCGAAACGATGCGGGCGTCGAAGCGGCGCGGATCGAGGTGGTTGATCAACTCGACCACCTGCCGCTGCGCGCCGCCAAACTCAAGATTGCTGATCACCAGCGCCACGCGAATGGGAGAGGAGTTCGCCATAGGATCATCCGCGCTCACTGGTTTTCAAAAAGCGCGCCTGCCTTCCAGCAACAAAGGCGAACCCTGATTGATGCCAACGCCCGGGCGGCCGCGCCATGACGACAACTTCAGCGGAACAAGGTTGCAACCCTGGCCCCATCCGCTCCGACCCATAAACCCAGGCCGCAACCCAAACCGAATGCGCAACAAGTGGAAGCTTCCTCACTTTGTCATTCGGCATTGGGCATTCGGCATTCGGCATTCTCCATCCCAATTCCAACGTTCGCGCCTCCGGGACACGCCAAGGCCTCCAACTGATCCACAATACTCCGCACGCCGTGGTGTTGCTCGAAGTAGCGCCGGCAGCGTTCACCACAATCCTGAATCTCCTTTGCATCGCCAACCAGGGCTCGCAATGCGTCGGACAAGCCCTTCACGTCCGGCGCCGCCGCCCCCAGCCGCTCGCTCGCCACAACGCCATCGGGATCAAATGTCGTCACCACGGGAACCCCGAAGCACCATGCTTCAAGAAAAGTATTGGGAAATCCCTCCCGCTCGCTCGTGCATAACAACGCGTCAACGCGTGCGTAGTGATCCCGCATCCTCTCATGGGGCACGCGTCCGGGCAAGCTTACGTTCGGCAGGGACCGCGCGGCTTCGCTCGCCTCGCGCATGAGATCGTCCGCGCCGTCGCCGACGATTTCAAAGTCCATTTCCGGACATTGCCGCGCCGCCTCCAGTGCCCAGCTCAGGCGCTTCTCCGGCGTAAATCGCCCCACCCACAAAATGCGCGCACGCGCACGGGTTCCATCGAGAGGACTCGCCCGCGCTGCAGCCTTCTCCGCTCCCGCCATCGCGACCTTGCATCCATTCTCACGGCGCGCGACCGTCAGCAAGTCCTCTGAAGCGTTCGCCAGCACGCTCGCCCGGATGCCGAAGGACTCCTCCAACAAAGCGCTTTGCGACCGGGTCTGCGCCAATACAACGTGGGCGCGGCGCAGCCCATACCGGTACAGGCAGCGCTCGCGCACCTTGCCAAGCCGGGGCAGCGCTTTCATGCAGTCGTAGTCGCTGGCCGCCGCGAACACGAACCTGCGTCCGTTCCGCGCGCAGAAGGCGGCCACGATTCCCGTCGTCTGCTCGGCCATGCGCTGATAATACACGTCCGCATTGGCCCGGCGCAGGGCTGACCAAAGCCCGGTCAGTCGAGGGTAGAGGAAGCGAACCCCCGGCCATCCGTCACGATCGGCGTAGGCTTTTAAGACGCGCACGCCGGACACCGTCTCGCCGTCAGTCTGCCCGACATCTCGCGTGATGAACGACACCGCCCGCCCGCGCCGGGCAAGTTCACGCGCCAGCAGCGCCATCTGCTGCTCGGCCCCGCCGACGTGCTCCACGCCGCCGCGCCCCGCCAGCGCCGCGTACCCGTTCAGTGCAACAAAGCATATTCCTGAGACTTCACTCACACTGCATCGCTTGCATCCGCCCCGCCGAACAGCAATCGGCTACCGGTGAACCCCAGCGCCGTGACCGGGACTATGCATTCCCCTTTCGCCATTCGCCATCTGCAGTTCTCTATCTAGAATCCGAAATCCGAAATCCGAAATCCGAAATCCGCAATTCCACTTACTCCACATATCCCAATTCGCGCAGCCGCTCAAACACACGGTCATCCGCCGTATCTTCAACCGCAAACGCCTCCTCCGGCTCCGTCCGATGGAACGACGAAAGCCAAACCTCCAGCATCCGCTCCATCTCCGTCGCGCGCTTCGCATCCAGATCGATGAGGTTCCGCGTCTCGCCGGGATCCGCGGCGATGTCATAAAGCTCGTGCCGGCCATTGGACGACCAGATGAACTTATGCGTATTCGTACGCACCGCCCGCAACCGCCGATCATAACGGTTCAGAAACTCGGGCATGAAATCCGGCGCCTTCTTCTGCCACAATCCCTGCCCCGGCCGATACAACTCTGAAACAACATACTCCGCATGGCGCCCCGTGCGAGCCTGCTGGATTAGGTCGCGCCCCTGAAACTCGGCAAAGGTGTCCGCGTCCTCGATCCCCGCCGCCGTCATCAGCGTCGGGAACACGTCGATCAGTTGAACAATCGGCCGCACGCGCCCTCCCACAGAGGAACCCGGCGTCTTCACAATCAGCGGCACGTGCACCAGGGTGTCATACAAACACAGGCCATGTCGAAGCAACCCGTGCTCGCCGAAGTTGTCCCCGTGATCCGCCGCGATCACCACCACCATGTCCTCGAGCAGACCGTCCTGCTCCACGCGATCCAACAGTTTTCCCAGCCACGCATCGAAGTACGCGACTTCGGCCCGCGCCAGGTCGCGCAAGTTCTCGAAGTCCTCGCCCGTCATCCGCACCTGCCCGCTGACAAAGAGCTGCTTGTCCTGATTAATGGCATACATCTGCGACCGGGATAATTTCGTAAACCGCCGCCGATAGGCCGGTGGCGGAAGAAACGGCGCATGCGTCTCATCCGTGTGTACATAAAGAAAGAAAGGCCTTTGCGAATCGCGAGCGTTCTCATACCATCGCATCACCTCGCCCATCAACACCCGGGTTTCACACGTCTTGTTGTATCCGCCTGAAAGTTTGCGATGCACTCGGCCCACGGCCTTAAGCGCTTTGCTCATGCCCGACACTTCCGGCACGCGCATGTTCGACAATACGTCAAACCCCCGGTCCAATCGCGTGGACGGTCCCACATAGGGCACATCCGCAAAGCCCGCAGTCTGGTAACCATTCCGCTGCAGCACCTCGGCCAGCGTGGGATACGCACTGTCCAGCAATTGGTGCTCATCATGTCCGCCGTGCTTGGTCGGCAACATGCCCGTAAACACGGAAGCCATCACCGGAAATGTCCACGCGGAAGGCCCAATGGCGGTCTCAAACAAAAGACCCCGCTCGGCCACGCGGTCGATATTCGGCGAAGTGCCCGTGCCCGGCCTGTAGCATGAAAGAAACTCCGGCCTGGCGGAGTCCAGCATGACCATCAAGATATTGGGTTGCGATGTCGCCATGCGTCACTTCGCCTCTGTCGATTTTCCCACGCTCCGCCCAAAGCCCACAAGCCCCGCGTATCGTCGAATCCGCCCGCGGAACCGTTCCCGCAGCGAGTCCGTTAACACGTGCCGCCAGTAAATCGGCACGGTCACCGCGCCGCCCAAACCCAACCCCACGCCAAGCTGCATATGCGGACGGTCAGGAAACATCACCACACTGGCCGCAAGAATCGCACCCAGCGGCGTCACGCACAACACGGGTTGCGGCAGCACATTGCGCAGGTATCGGGCGAACGGGATGTCGAGCACGCGGCAGGCGATCCACGCCGGCGCCACGCCCCCGCCCAGCAGCACCGCCAGCCCCACCGCCAGCGCGGCCCCGACCAGCCCCCCATTAAGCACGGGCACGAACAGCAGACCCAGAACGATGCTCCCCGCCGATGAGGCCAGCTCCCACAACGACGACGCCCCGTGACGGTTCATGCCGATCAAAATGTTAAACGTGCCGCGTTGCGCGAACGTCATCAGATGCCCAAGCATCAGGATCGCCAGCACCGTCTGCGACTGATAGTTCTCCCCCATCCACAGACGCAGCACCGCGCCTCCGCCGATGCTGAAGGTTACAACAAACGGCAATGCGATGGCGAATCCAAACCGGCTCGACTTTACCACCAGCGCCCGCAGTCCCTCGCGATCGCCCGCGGCCTCCAACGCGCTGGCCTCCGGGGTAAACACATTACCGTAAATGCTCATCATCTTGTACACGAACTGCGTGAGCGCGCGCTGCCGCGAGTACACGGCCAGCCACGCCGGGCCGAGGAAGTAGGTCACGATCAGACCGCTGGTCTGATACAATCCCATGCGCGACAGGCTTTGCAACACCGTCTTGCCGCCGAAGCCGAGCACCTCCCACAGCGCCGCGCGCGTCACCAGCCTCGCGCGAAAGTGAAGTTCCGGACACAGCCGCTTCGCCGCCGCCCAGTTCAGCACCCCCATCGCCAGCTCGGACAGCAGGTACGTCAGTGCGACCCATTCTAGCCGGCCGCCCGCCAGCAGCACCGCAATCATCACCAACAGCGCCGCCCCGCTGCACCATACGCGGATCCCCGTTCGCAAATCGAAGCGCTGGCATCCACTCAGCACGCCGCTGTACACCGTCACCGGAAGTTGGATCGCCGCGGCCAGCCCCAGCAGAGCAACCATGTTTCGCGCCAACGACAACAGCTCGGGCGTCACGGGCCGATCGGAGCTTCCCTCCAAAAACCACGGCGTCCAGCGCACGAAGAGCGCCACCGCCGCGCAGCCCAGTGCGAAGCTGCCCCACAGCAGCGTCAGCGATGTGGAGTATGTGCGGCACAGTCCCTCCTCGTCGCCCATCTGCCGACTCCGCGATACGTAACGGCTGATAGCCGACGACACGCCCAGTGCCAGCAGGCTGGTGTACGCCGACAACGACCAGGCGAAGTCCCACACCCCCAGCACGTCGCGGCCCAGTGTGCGGTCGATGATGCGCGGCAGCAGGAACCCGGAGATCAGAAAGACGACGTGCGACGTCCAGTTGGCCGCCACTGCGAGCGCCAGAGAGTTCTTGCTCCTATTATCTCGCGTCTTTTCGCCCATGATCGGTTTGCAATCGGCCAACCACTTTACTGATATCCATACCGACGGTTGATCGCGCCGCCCATGCTTTCGAACACACGGAGGCTTTCGGGCGTCATCGTCGAGCGCCATTTCTCATCCAGCCGGATTTCTCCGCTCGCTGAAAGCCTCATGCGGTTTCCAAGAATATGATGCCCGGCCTTGTGAAAATCGCGAATCGAATGCGACGGATCGACGCCCATAAACTCAAAGATGCGCCGCGCGTGCCCCGGTACGTCCTGGCAGAAGTCCTCGTAGCGCAGGCGCAACACTCGATCCGACGAAAAGCGTCGTAGAATGTGCTCCTCAGAGACGATGCTGCGCCGCCATTCATCACACGCCTGTCGCAAAGGAAACTCGTTACGCTTCAAATAGCTGGCCGCAACGCCCCGACCGTCGCGCACCAGTTGCATGACTTTGACGCGCAGCGAAGGAATCTGCATCAGAAACTTTAGCCGATGCGGCTCTTTCGAAGAGTCCAGGAACACGCGCGCCCGCTTCAGTTCCGCCGCCACTTCGATCAGCGCGGCGTTGGCCTTGCGGATCCGCAGACCGTGACGTCGCCACGCCGGGCTGACGGCCAGGAAGGCGTCGCGCACCGCCTCCAGCATGGGACCTTGAAACTCCGCCCGAAGCACCCGATCCGTCCAGCCATGCGCCGGCAGGCGAAAATCCGTCTGGAAGTCCGGCGATTCGCAGTCCACACCGCGCCTTCGCATGCCCTCGCGCACGCTGGCCCAGAAGCCACACGCATCCAGGGCCGCTCCGCAACTGCACGTTGCGCTGTCGCTTTTCCCGCGCCACAGCAGCGCCGACGTTTCCCCGACGGACGCCACCTCCGGGTGCGACGCCAGCAGCATCGTCAGCAGCGTCGAGCCCGAGTGCGAGGCGGCGAGGATGTAAGTGAACTCGACCATAAGTAATGAGAGTCAAATGCTGAATGCTGAATGCTGAATGCCGAAAGTGAACTGCTGAATACTGAATGCTGGATCCTGAGAATTTAACGCTGTCTGCCGATTACCGGCTTGCCGATTCCGGCCTCGGCAATCCTCGGTGAAAGATCATGCTCGTCATTCCCGCTCAGGCGGGAATCCAGTCTCGTCGCGGCGCGACGAACTACTTCCAAGCACGCCATTCCCGCGCAGCCGTTTCAGCATTCGGCATTCAGCATTCAGCATTCAGCATTCAGCATTCAGCATCCTTCACATATTCCACCACCACCTTGCCGCAAAATCGCCGCATGAACGGACAGGATTTCAATATCACTTCGTCGACGGCCCCAAACGCCCGCAGGAGGCACTTCGCCCAGGGTCGATGCGCCGCCGGCCCGAAGAACTGCTTGCTTTGCAGCAGCAGATTGAACGTATGGATGCGCGTCTGGGCAAAGGGCCGCCCAAACGTACGCAAGTCGCAAAGCCGCAGCGTGCGCCCGCCGCAGCGAACGTGCTTGCGCCGCCTTACCCAGCGCACCATTTCCAGCAGCGGATTGTGCCCCAGCGCTTCATCACAGAACACGGCCTTGCCCCCGGGCTTCAGGACGCGAGCCAATTCCGAACTCACCGCCGGATAATCAACGAGAATGTGCAGCGCCGACTGGCAGAAAACCGCGTCGAAAAAACAATCGGGATACGCAAGCTCCTGCGCGTCCGCCGCGCAGAACTGCACGCGGTCGGCCACGCCGCTGAGAAGCGCGCTCTCCGCGGCGATGTGAATGGCCTGCGGCGAGCGATCACAGCCCCATACACTCGCGCCGCACAGCGCGAAATAGACGCTGCTGCGCCCCGCCCCGCAGCAGAAATCGAGAATCCGCCGGCCCGACACATGTTCCACATCCAGCAGTCGAAACGCCAGTGCCAGCTCATTGCCATCAAGGTGCCCGGGCTGGTTCCGCGGCGCATCGAGAAAGAAGCGCGTCGAGGCCTCGTACGACTCGCGCGTGATGCGCTTGACGTGCCAGCCCTTGTACACGTCGTCGTACGCCCTCGCCCGTTGCGCGGCCAGGGCGCGGTGCTCGGACGGGGGACCGGTCGTCGCCGCCGATTCCGTCGTGGCGACGCTGGAGGACGTGGATGACGGCGCGGAACTCATACCTTGGAAGCCTTCGCGGCCGGAGGCGCGATGACCGCCGTCGAAGAGATTCGCAACACCCGCCGGCGCAGCCACTCGCCCGCCAGCATCCAGACGAAGAGCGTATTGGTCACAAGATACCGGCGCCACATGCGCCGCGGTTCCTGCACGACGCGGTACAGCCATTCCATCCCCAGCTTCTGCCAGATCGCCGGCGCCCGCCGCACCTTTCCGGCCAGCACGTCAAAAGCCCCGCCCACGCCGTGGCTTACAGGAACCTGCATCACGTCGCCCCAGCGCGCCAGAAAAAGCTCCTTCTTCGGCGGACTCATCGCCACGAAGATCATGTCCGCCCGTGCCTCACGCACTTGAAACGCGATCTGCTCCTCCTCCGCAGGCGCGTAATACCCATTTCGCCGCCCGGCGATGACGACGCGCGGATACCGCGAGCCGACAACTTCCGCCACGGTCCGATTCACGTCTTCCGTCGCGCCGAAAAAAAACACGCGAAACCCGCGCCGCTCGGCCAGCTCCAACAGCCGCATCATCAGGTCAATGCCCGCCACGCGCTGCGGCACGGGCAACCCCAGCAGCTTTCCCGCCCACACCACGGCGATGCCGTCCGCGAGGATCAGGTCGCTCTTGAGCACCGCCTCGCGCAGCGCCGCGTCCCGCCGCATATTGACGACCTTGGCGGCATTGACCACGCCGATGTGCATATGCCCGCGCGCGTCGATCACCGACTCGGCCGCGCCCGTCACATCCTGCATTCTCATCGCGCGCACGGGCGCGCCCAGGATGTTGCGTTCCGGATAGTTTTCCCACGGATGCGTCATGACGGTTCAGCAAAGCGAGCGGTACCAGGAAGCTCCGTAGGGCGGGCCAGGCCCGCCATCCAAACCACACAACAAAAGGTGAAGGCGGGCATAGCAGCCCGTGGTGGAAGTCTGCGGGTCTGGCTCTTCACCCCCGACCACATCGGGATTCCCGGCAAATGACCGGCTGGAAAGCCGGTCCCCCAAGCAGAAGTCCTTTTCACCACGGGCTGATAGCCCGCCCTACGACAAATATCCAATGTTCAGCATTCCGAATCCGGCATTCGGCATTCAGCATTCAGCATTCGCCATTCGCCATTCATCATTCCCCATTCCCCCACGCCTCCAGCCGCCGATCCGAAAACGCGTACAGCAGCCAGCCGAGATGATAAGGCCGGCACTCGTAGTCGATCTTCCGAGCGGGAAAGACCGCCCCGACCAGCGGACATCGCAGCGACGGATGCAGCAAGCTCGCCCCAGCCTGAAGGCCGCGCACGAGTTTGCCCGGCTCATATCGCGCCACCTTGCGCCAGATCAGCCCGGCCTGCTCATCGACCAGCCGGTCGCCGCATTCCGGCGCGTCGAACATCCAGTCCACGCCCTTGAGGATCGCCGCCCGGTCGTCCCCGCCGCAGCGGTCCATCAGGTCCAGCAACGCCATCGGCGCCATCGCCTCCTGATGAACCGAATACACCGGGTACTTCTCCAGCACGCGCCCGGTCCGCGCGTCGTAATGCCACCACCACTGCCCCGCCGGTCCCTGCCGCGCGATCATCGCGTCGCCCGCGCGTCGCGCCACCGCGGAGGCCTCGGCGTCGTGGCTCATGTCATGATAGAACGCCAGCGCCTGCACCGGGTAAACCCAGTCGGCAAAGCACGAGACATGCGCGCGCAGCGCGGACGCCTTCGTGCCCGCGGCATGATGCGTGAACAACGCGGAATCCGGGTTGAACGTCGCCTTCAGCCGCTTCGCCGTCGCGCGGGCAAGCTTCTCATCCGTCAGAAACTCGGGATGAAACGACAGCGCCGACAGCGCCCACGCCAGCTCCACCGTCGGCACGGCGCACTCCGCGGGCGACAACTCCTTGAGCCGATCGAGCACCGCCTTCGCGTTGCGCCGCCGCATGGCCACGCCCGCCCACAACGTCAGCGCCACGTCGCCGAGGTTGTCGAGCTTTTCCACGCGGTCCAGAAGCCGGTCGCAGCACTCGTCGGCGTGCCCCTTGCCGAAGATGCCCGGCGAAAGCTCCTGTCGCTGCGCCGAAAGCCCCAGCAACACGATCGCCGTGTAACGGTGCGACTGCCCTTCCAGCCGATCGCCGCGCGATCCGCGACGGATGCACCAGCCGAACAGCCCGCTGCGCGCGTCAAGCATCCTCGGCAGCGCCGCGATCGCCAGCCGGCGCAGCGTCCGCAACCGCTCGAGCTGCCGCGCGCTGGGACCATCCGCCGCCGTCGGCGCGCTGGCCGGGTTGGTTGTCGCGGTCGAGATCAAGGGTTGGTCTGGATGTTCTGCAGCGCCTGGTTCCTCAGCAGGAACCCGAACGGATCGAACGAATCCTGCAATCCGCCGCTGCTGCCCCGACCGGCGCCTTGAAGCTCACGCCGGTTGAGGAACTCGATGCCCGTCACGTTGTAGTTCACCGAAGCGCCGGCGCGCAGGAAGATGTTGCGGTTCACCCAGTCCTGAATCCGCGTCTCCACCGTGTGCGGCACCCAGAGGATGTCGCCGGCCGCGAGCTGCAAATTCGGCGTCTGGCAGCCCGCGAGCTTGTCGAGGTCGATCTTCACCATCGCGTCCGTGCCGTCCGGCATGTGGCGGATGAGCGTGCCCTCCTTGGGCGTGATGTCGGTGCGCAGACCGCCCGAAGCCGCCAGCGCCTGCAGCAGATTCATCTGAATCCCCGCGTCCATCAGCACCGGTCCGGGCGCGTTCACCAGCCCGCCCACGAACACCGCCCGCGCGGAAGCCTCCACCAGGATCATGTCGCCGTTCTCGAGCGGTTCGAGGTCCAGCGCCGCGCGGATCTGCGTCGGTTCGGTCAGGTCAAACGACCACTCCTCCCCGGGGCGCTTGAGCCTGCGGAGCTTCGCACGACCCGTCGCATCCGCGGTCACGCCGCCCGCGAGCACCACGCCCATCAGCAGGTTCCGCTCCGTCCGCCTCAATCGCACGAAGCCCGGAAGCTGGACGGCCCCGACCATCAGCACTTTCGTGCCCTCGAAGTTGCCCAGCTCCACGTGAATGGCCACGTCCTTGAGGATGCCCGGGACATACGCAGTCGTCACGATGTCCTCGACGTCCTCAATCTCCCGCTCCGCCACCTGGATGGGCGAAACGAGCGGCAGCATGATGTTGCCGTCGCGGTCGATGCGCGCCTGAACCGGCGACTCGAACGGCAGATCCGTTCCGGCGAACGTCACCGTCAGCGTGTCCCCCGCGCCCACGCGATACGGGCCGAGCACCTTCTCAATCGCCGAGTAATCCGGCGCCGGCGCGCCCTCCGCGGGCGCGGCCGCCTGCGCCTCGGCCTGCTGCCGCTGCAGCGCGAGGAACTGGTCCACGCTCATCCGCGGATCTGGACCGCAGCCGCCGATCCACACCGCCACGCTGATAAGAACTCCGAGAACTCGCGCCGGGACCTGGGCGCATCCTACGCTGTGCGTTGACATGGCTTTTCACTTCCACCAAAGAGGAACGACCTCGCAGGCCGTCGGGACCGCGCCGCCCCGAACCCGAAGATCACGGCCCAACCCTGAAGCTTTATCGGTTCCGGCGAAAAGGGGACCGCGCTTACGCCGCGGGCAGACCGACCGATAAGCGCCCGGTTTGCGCGCCGCGTCCCAGAATCCACGCACTGGAGACGCTCCACTTGCCGCCGAACGTGAGGATCGTCGCCGCAAGGATGCGCAGGTCAAGCATGAAGGACTGATGCCGCACGTAGGCGATGTCGTAGGCGATCCACTGGTGGAAGTCCCCTTCGTCGCGATCGTGCCGGCAGACCTGCCAAAGACCGGTGATTCCCGGACGCACCGAGAGCCTGGCGCGCCGCCACGGAATGCAGATCTGATTCTCTCGAAACGGCGACGGACGCGGACCCACAAGGCTCATTTCGCCCAGCATGACGTTGATCAGTTGCGGAAGTTCATCCAGATTGGTGGATCGCAGCCACCGCCCCACCCGCGTGATGCGCGGATCCTGCGGCAGCTTGAACTGCGGGCCGTCCACCGCATTCTCCGCGTACAGCTCGCGCTGCATCAGATGCGCGTCCCGCCGCATCGTCCGGAACTTGATGCACTTGAACAGCCGCCCGCCCTTCCCCTCGCGTTTGTCGAGGAAGAACACCGGACCGGGCGAGTCGAGCTTCACCAGGAGCGCGATCGCCACCAGTAGCGGCAGCATCACCAGCAGACTCGCCGCCGCAAGCGTGACCTCGATCAGCAGCTTAGCCACCGGATACGCGCCGAGCCGATCCTGCGGCGCCTGCGTGCGGAACGTGCTCCAGTCGCGCACCGGGTGCGAGAGCGTCGTCGGGCGCGCCACGTCGCTCACCGTGCCGGCGCTGACCGCCGACTGGCGCGCCGCCGATGCAGCATGAGTCCACACGCGATGGCGGATCGCCGCGTCCGCGGCCAGCGAGACGCCCGGCGCCAGCACCGCCTGCGCGGCGATCGCCCCCCGCCGCACGCGCGCGGACTCCGATATGAGCGCCGGTCCGACGACCGTCGCGCCTTCCTCCACCTGCGCGCCTTTCTGCAGAATGACAGGCCCCACGAACCTCGCTGAGGGATGCACGCGTACGTCCGCCCCGGTTAGCACGCCGGGCGAAGCGAAGCGATACCCCGGCGCCGGATCCCCGGCGCACAAGCTCTCCACCACGTCTTCCTGCAACGCCAGGAACCCGCGCTCCTGCGTCAAGTCCACACACCCGCCGGCCACCCGCACGTCCTTGCTGAGCATCCCGCGCAGCGCCAGCAGGTTGCGCAGCTCCAACAGCGACGAAAACGCCACGTCCTCCGCCGCCGACACCGGCACCAGCGTCGCGCAGATCGGACCGGTTTTAGGCCACGTCACGCTCTGGTAGTACCGCCGCACGCAACGCACGTAGCCGCCCGCGTCGCAGCGGATGTACTCCTGCGCCTGCTCCGTGTCCGACCCGACGGCCACCGCGTGCAGCGCCCAGCGCCGGTCGTCGCGCTGCTCGAAAAGGTCCACAAGGTCGTAGCCGTTGAGAGGCCAGTAGCGCGGATCGAGAATCAGCAGATCGTCGGAAGGCTCGCAGGTGTGCAGGATCGCGGTCAGCCGTCTCGGCGTAACCACCTCGACATCCGCCTCGCGCGAAAGACGCTCGACGTACCGCTCGCTGGGCCGGAACACCGGCAGCACGCGAATCCGCCGCCCGCCCGCTTCCTGAATCCGCTCGCGCAAGACGCTCAGCACCGTCCCCACGCCCAGCGGCAGCGTGAGCAAACTCCCGGCCTCCTCGTCCCCATCCAGGAACGCCGGCCGTGAATCCAAGATGAGTGGTATTACGTCCATGCCTGGTTCAGCTTACCAGCCTCTCGAGACAGTCTGCCTCTGGTCTTGGGGGACCGGCTTACCAGCCGGTCGGTCTGGTTCTGGTCTGGGGGACCGGCTTTCCAGCCGGTCACGCGGGCTTGAAAGCCCGTCCTCCCGCTTCTTCAACTGGCGATCAGGGATACCATGCCCGTGGCTCCGAGCTGCAACATGGGGTGTTCCCCACCACAGGTGTGGCACAGGTTTCCAACCTGCGACGTGTGGCACAGGATTCCCACCTGTGCATTCGGCACAAGACCCCAACCGTTTCGACTTTGGATCCGCCTCTGCCTCCGCCCGACGCACTAATGAAGTGCCTCGCGAAAATCACAGCATTCGATCTTGGGGGGGGCGGGCGTCTTGGGGGGGCGGGCGTCCTCGCCCGCCGGCGGGCCAGAGGCCCGCGCCCCCGGCCGCCTCAAACCGTCGCGCTCTCCTCCCGGCGCGCCAGGCTCCCGTAGTCATACCCCCGGTAATACCCCGAGCGCGGGTCCGTCCCGATCAACACCGTGCCGAACAGCTTCGCCCCCGCCGCCGACAGCTCCGCCAGCGCCTCCAGCGCTTCATCGCGCCGCGTCTGCGAAGCCCGGACGGCCATGATCGTCCCGTCCGTCTGTCCCGCGAGAATGCGCGCATCCGCCACCGGCAGCACCGGCGCCGCGTCGAGAATCACGAAGTCGTACTTCGCACGCCATTCCTTCAGACTCGTCGAGAATCGTCCATTGGCCATGCGCTCCGCGTCGTCCACCGTCGCGCGACGACCGGTGGGAATCACGTCCGCGCCGATGCGCTCGCTGAACTGCGCCACTTCGACGGGCGAGGTGGTCTTGTTGCGCAGCAGATCCACCAGCCCGACTTCGCCGCCGATGCCCAGCCGCTCCGTCAGGCTCCCGCGCCGCAGGTCCGTGTCCACCAGCAGCACGCGCTTGCCCATGTGACCCAGGCTCCGCGCCAGCAGCATTGAGAACGTCGTCTTCCCGCTGCCCGTGTTGGGACTGGTGATGAGCACCGTGAACCCCTGCCGCCCCACGCACCGCTCCAGGAGCGCCGTGCGGATCATGCGGATGCTCTCCAGCAGCATGGGGCTGGTGTCCGAGAGCGCATCTGTCCCCGGCGCAAACCGCGGCATCTGCCCGAGGAACGGGATGTGAACCGTCCCGGTCACGTCGCCCGCGTTCGACATGGACGGGTCCGACATCCCGCGCAGGTAGGAGATGCCCAGCGCCAGACCGAACCACCCCAAGATCGCCGCCAGCGAAAACAGCAGACGCCGGTCGTTCTGCGGCTTCGACGACACGCGCACGTCGCCCGCTTTGACAATGCGTCCGGCCGCCTCGGTGAGCAATTCAGATTGAACCTGAGCGATGCGTTCCTGCACGGCCTTGTGCTTTCCGGTAATCTGATCGATTTCCTGGTCCATCCAACGCAGTTTTGCCGCGTCTGTCCCAACCTTTTCGATTCGGTCTGTCTGCCGCTTCATGGCCTCATTGAGGATGTTGTTCTCCTGCTCCGTGCGGTCCAGCACATACTGAAGTTCTTTCAGCCGGGTTTTCGGATCGATGGATTTGTCCGCAATGGCCGCCGCCAAAACCGCTGCGTCACCGCCGGCGAGAAGCTGTTGCTCACGCTCCTTCAGCTTCGCCAGGGAAAGATCCCGCGCCGAGCGCAGTTGTTTCATCTGCGGGTGGCTATCGCCCATGTTGCTGGTTGCTTTCTGCTGCTCCAACGCGAAGTTGCGTGCTTCATAGTCCTGGTAGAGTCGGCTCCATTCTCGGTCGGACCAGAACAGTCGTCGCGGAGCTTCCAAACCTCCCTCGTTCGAGGCTGACACGGCAACCCCACTGTCCCCGCCTTGCTTCTCAGCAAACCGAACGACGTCAGCCACCTGATATAACCAGCCCCATTTCAGTCTTGGCCACCTCCCCTTCGCGAATTCTCCGGATCCACCCTTGTCGGACCCTTGAGTTGGGGCATCCACGCCCAGCCCGTGTTGCTTCTGGACCTCAAGCATCTCCCATGAGGTCATGCGCTTCGTGACCTCCAACTCGTAGACCTGAGCCTCGAGTTTGAGCTTTTCGTTGTTGAGTGACGTCTGCAGCTCTTCAAGCGAAGCGCTTCCGTGAATGGACGTAAAAGCCCCTCGTTCGGTGATCAAGTCGCTCAGCTTGATCCCAATGTCGGTTTCCTGCTGGAGCAGGCGACCGACGAGATCCTGGCTCTGCTGCTCTGATTTGACTTTCACGCCCTCGATGTATGTGTCAAGGATCTCTCTGACAACAACATCGGCGTCCTTGGGTGTTGGGGCGCTGAAGCCGATTTCGATCAGTTCTGTGTTCCTCAGGTTCGTTACACGGAGATCGTCAACCAATCGTTCATAGACGTTTTTGGGGGCCCCTCCAAGCAGCGACTTGGATGGTTCGTTGTACCAATCCGTGTCCTGAACCGCCTTCAAATCCAACACGGCGTTCAGCACGGCAGGGCTGCGGATGAGCGCCACGTTCGTGTTCACGAACTGCTGATACTGCGGCAGCATGCTGTTCTCTTCGAGCTTGTAAATCTGCCGCTGCGTTGTCGGCTTGATCTGAACGTACGCGTTGGCGTAGTACTTAAGCTGCGTGAACATCCAGATCGGCGGGATCGTCGCGGCCGCGCCCAGCACCGCGATCAGCGCGATCATCGCCTTGAATCGCAGCAACATCCGCGGCGAGAAGGGTCTGCGCGTCGGCGGAGGCGCATGGGTGCCGTACGCCGGCAGCGTCGTCGGCGCGCCGTAAGGCCTCAGCGCCAGCTCGCCGTTTCCGTTCGCGCCCGCCGCCGGTCCCCCCGGTTCGCCGGGAATCGGTCCGTCTGCTCGAATCTCAAACATGTCCGCTGTCCCGCCCATCCCCGGCGCCGCCGGAGTCAAATCCATCACCTCTTGCACGATCAAGTCATCGAAGGGCGCAGTGGCAACGGTTTTCAACCCGTCCCGTGTGGCACCGGTTTTCAACCGGTGTCTGTAGCACAGGTTTCCAACCTGTGCACCGGTGCCTCAACAACCCTCCGTTCCTGCATCCGCCGCCGTTTACAACCCGCCCACAATGGAGCTATCACACACTCCACGGCTCGACGCCCGACTTCGCCTGACCGTTCCCCGGCGACAGCACCCGGTCGCGCACGCGCGTGCGCGGACCCACTTTCATCCCGCTCGTCACCACGCAACGGTCCAGGTGGCTTTCGCCCGTCACTTCGCACGCGTCCCACAGGACGCTACGGCAGATCACTGCGCCGCCATGAATTCGGCAATCCCGGCCCATGCACACCGGACCGATAAGCGTCGCCCCATCATCGATCCGGCATTTCGCGCCCACCTGCACCGGGCCCACCAGCCGCGCTCCCGCGCCCACCCGCGCCGACGGATGCACCCGGACGCCCCCTTCCATGACCATGAAACCGTCGAGCGTCTCCGGCCGCTCCCAGCCGGATTCCAGCAGCCAGTGATTCACCGCCAGGTACGACTCCACGCCCGTCACGCGCGGCGTCGGGCCTTCCGGGCGGTACATGACCAGCTTCATGCCGCGATCATACATCTGCGGGATGAGCGCTTCTTTAAGATCGCCATAACCGGTCGCCGGCGCCAGATCCAAAGCCCGCCGCGAGAACACGTAAATCCCCGCGGGCGCGAAGAAATCGAGCTGCCCCTCGTGATCCTCCTCATTCGACGCGGCCACGGTCATGTCCGCTTTCGACGCTTCATGCGCGGAGAGCATCGCGCCGAGGTCGAACGCCGGCAGCACCGTGCCGTCCATCACCAGACCCGTTCCGCACTCGCTGGCGCACCACGCATCCAACATGCAGCCGGCCGGGCCTCGAGGCATGACGTCCTGATAGTATTCCAGTTGCCCGTCCCAGTTGCCGTGCGGCGCGAGCGCCTCGCGCAGGTGCAGGCTGGACAGATTGGAGCACACCGTAATCTCCGCCAAGCCTGCCGCGCGCAGCCACTCCAGCGCATAACTGATAAGCGGCCTGCCGGCGGCGGGCAGAAGAGGTCGCGGGCAGACCGCGTCCAGCGCGCACCCGCCCCAGTCGTGTACCCCGGCGAGAATGATCCCCTTCACCGCGCGCACCGGAACCTGCCCAGCGGGGGTGCTTTCAATCCTCTCGATTTCACGACGATGCAGCATGTGAACACGGTTCGCGAGCAGCGCGGGTTATGCCTGCCTTTGACGTGGGGCGGGCTATGCCCGCCTCCCGCTGACGCTGGATGCGGCCAGACAACCCTGCTCAACCCTCTCCACTCACCAGTACCAGCGCACGGAAAGGCACGCAACGTAACCTTCCATTCACCCGGATGTTGTGTATCCCAGCACACGAGTGTCACACGGTCCAGCCGCGCGCATACCTGTGCAGCTTCGCGCGAGGTGCCCGGCCCGGACGCCCCTCGAAGGTCTGTTCGCGACACGCTACAGTCGAACGCGCGTCTTCAACAGCGCCTTGGCTGTGAATTCCGTCGCGGCCTCGAGCGTGACGATGGGTTCTTTCCGGTGATGCCCCGCGCTGAACCAGCCGATGATGGGATCGGATTCCCCCCGGTGAAACGTCAATTTCAGCGCTGGATCAAACTCGATGCGGACGTGAACCCCCTCTCCCTCGACCAAAAGAACATTATCGGGTTCAAGCCTGATTTCGCAACCCCTCCCCAAGTGCCAGAACTGCCGGGCCATGTGCCTCCCCCGTCCCCCCAGTTCGTCGAGAACCACCAGCTCGGCGGACGCGAGCGACAGCCGAACGGTTCGCCGGTGATGGACTCGACCGGGCAGTTGGGCATAGCCGTCGTGTTCCAGGCAGACTTCGCCGCCGTCCGCCGAAGGCTGCCAATGGACCAGCCGGCAGTTCGCCCGCCGACCCCACATGAACGGCCCGAGGATCGCGGACTGATCGAGGCCATCGATCTGGACGGTGTTGTGCGCCGCCGTGCCCCGGAAGTAGCGCCGCCAGGGCGGGTAGGTGAAGTAGTCATACGTGCCGGGATCGCAGAGCACCGTTCGCCCGTTGACACGCAGGACGACGCTCAGCGCGTCCGCGTGCCCGTGCGCCGCGATCGAGCCGAAGCCCAGCTCGCCGCCATCGACGACGGCGCTGACGGACAGCCGCGGCTCTGACCGCGCTGCCTGCAGGAGGTAAAGCCCCGTCTGGGGAAAGCACTTCGAGACCAGCGGCCGCTCGCCTCTTCCCTTTGCATCGAGCAGTTGCGCATGACGCGCCACGCCGGCGCGACCCATGAACCAGTACAGACGATCGGACGCAAGTGGCATCCGCGACGCGAACTCAGGTTTGTCGAGCAACACCGCGCCTAGCGCCGGAAGACTCCACGTCAGATCGCACGGCCCGCCAACGCCCAGCACATATCCGTCATCGGCGTCCCCGTACATCGGCGCCTCGCCGCCCGCGCTCAACTCGACGAGAAACGCGACCATGCGCTCCACGTCGGCCCAGTACGCCTGCGGAAAGTCCTCGCCCACGTTGCGCGCCGCCAATCCGCTGAGCAAGAAAAACTCCAGCACGAACAGGTGATAGCTCAGCGCCTGCTCCCGGTTGCCGCCGTCCGCGTAGGTCTGCCGCTCGATCTCGCGCAGCAGAATCTCGCGCGCTTCCCGCCGCATCGACTCCGCGCCGCGAAACGGGCGAAACGCCGTCGCGCCGATCCACACGCCCGCCGCCTCGCCGATCAGGTGGTTGTTCGCCGAGGAGTAACGCGAGTACTTGCGCCGGATCTCCCAGAGGTGGCGATACGCCGCCTCATGGATGCGCCGCTGCACCGCCCCCGCGGGCAACCCTGAATCCGCGATCAAGCCCAGAGTCCAGACCCAGTTGATCAGCCGGATCGCCAGCTCCAGCGGGCTGCGCCAGTTCATGCCGTAGCCGAATGGACACTGCTCGATCCAGCTTTCGATCTGCCGAACGGCTTCCTCCGCATAACGGATGTCCGCCGTGAGATGGAAGGCCTGCCCGAGCGAGACGAGGTGTGCGTGCCGGTTGGGTTCCCAGGCGAATTTGCAGTCGCCGGTGACGCGCGGGTCGCGGTAATCGACCTTCATGGCGAAGTCCATCGGCGTGGGCGTATTCGCCTTGACCTCCATGTTCCAGCGGATTGGGTCGCCGAGGTGAACGTCGCGCAGGTCAAAGAAGCTGAAGCGATGCTCCATCGCCGCCTGCGCGCGGCTCAGCACGTATGCCCGCTCGGCTTCCCCGACGGCCCGACCGTCACCCGCCCTGCCGACCGCGTTGATCGCCTGTGCGCAGTTCGAAGGAAAAGCCGTGCCGCTCTCCAGCACACGCTCGGCCGAAGCACGCCGACAGACCACGGGCCACAGCCGGGCGTCGAGCTTGTTGCGCAGCGCATGATGAACCCGCCACGCGATCTCCCCCGGCGACATGGTGCCCAGTCGCCGAACATACCACAGCGGACTTTGCATCGTTCCTTCGACTTCCGTATCAAGGACCGACGCCGCACCCGCAGGCCGCTCCCGCAAGGTGCAACGCAGCGCAATGGCAACAAGCTACCCCGTAACTTCCCGCGCGGTAAGGTCGAAGTGCCGCAGCGCCTGGGTGGCGTCGCAGCGCCCGGGTGGCATGGCAGCGCCTGGGTGGCATGCCCTGGCGTACTCGCCTGGCCGTGACGAACCGTGAAGCCCGGCCTTCCCGCGCCGGGTGGCACGGTCTGGCGTACTCGCCAGGCCGTGGTGAGCAAGCCAACCACCCTCGTTCGCGCGCCGAGCCTTGCCTACCAAGTCCTGACGCAACCGCAAGGTGACTTGGCCCCAATCAAAGCGCAGGATACGCTTTCACGTTGATCGCCTGCCGCAGGCAATAACAAGGAGAATCCGCCATGCTCGTTGGGCTCATGAGCCTACTCGCCGTTGCCGCAGCTCCCGCAAAGCAAGAGCAACCCTCGACGGCGCCTCCCGCCCCTCAGACCACGCCCGCGCCGTCTCTCACTCCGTCCCTTTCCTATCTGCCTCCAAAGGGGGCTCCGCCGGATCGCGCCAATCCAACCGACATCGAAACCCGCATTGCTGAGACGCTTAAATCCGCCGCCGAAGCCAAGGACTCGTTGACCATCGCCCGCCTTCGCGTATCCGCCGCAAATCGGATTCTCTCCTTCCGCCTCGCAAGACCCGCCACCGCGCTGCTCCTCGGGCTCGCCCGCGATGCGGAGTTGAAAATGCTCACCGAGTCCTCGCAGGAGGCCGCGAAGCTCCTCGACGATGCCGACGCTGCGCTCAAGGCGCCCGGCGCGGTTCGCCCGGAGGAAGCAAAGGACGCCGAGCAGGTTCAGCGCGTCGCCTCGATGCTCCGCACATTCGCCGATGCCATTCACGCGGCCGCCGATCCACCGGCGGATCGCGCACAGACTCGCAAGACTCTCTCGCGCCTCGGCATCCTGCTGGAAAGCGACGATGCCGCGTTGTCCGCGTCGGCGGCTTTATGGTACGCGAGGCTCGCACGGCATGAGGAAGATTGGGACAGCGCGCTGAAAACCCTGCCGGCCGCGCTGTCGGAGCCGGAGCCGACTCTTATGCCCCTCGCGTTCTTCCTGCGGCTGGAACGCTGCCGATTGGGAAGTCTCAAGGGGGATTACAGCGCCGCGCTCGCGCTGTTGGCTCGCATCGAGGACGGCTGCACGAACTGGTTCGACGAGAATGAAGTTGATCCCGCGCGCCGCTGCGCCGCCCTGTTGCAGCTCGACGTCCTCCGCGCGTGGAAAGATCAACTCGATCGCTCCTCCAAGGCCGAGGAATCTCGCTGGTGCACCGATCGCATCTCTCACATCCAAACCGAGAGCCTGTCCAAGCCGGACAGCCCGGTCCTTCAGCTCGCGGAAGCAGCACCATTCATGCTGGGTAAAGAGTAGCCTTTCAGGAAGCCTGAAAGGTAAAATTTACGCACTCAAGCTCGTAAAGGCGAGTCGGCCTGCCTGGATGGTTCGCCTGACACTTCTACTACGTGTTTTATACTTTATCTAACGCTTCACAATGACATTGACACTGTTTTTTATATCCTGTTTTATAAACTCGAAGATGGGTAAACGCTATGGCATGGGTAATGCTAGTTCTCAGTCGCCGCATCGCATGCGGCGAAGATCAGGGGGGTACAGACTTCGCCTGCAAGGTGCGAACCACCCGGCGAGGCCGTGGGGAATGACGCCCGTTTGGGGGAGATGGGCGTCTGGGGAGCCCACGGACTCGTCGGGTGGCCGCTTTTTTACCTGCCTCGAATCTTGAGCGCGTAGGGCGGGCTATGCCCGCCTCCTGCCCGCTACCCGCTGCCTGCCGATAGCTGTTCGCTGCTTGCCACCCGCTGCCTGCTGCCTGCATCATCACTCGCTCTTGGTTCCACTTGCCCAAGCCTCACGTGATCTAGACATTTCATCCTTACCTTGTTTGCCTCATCTAACCATTTGAACGTGCATGGGGAGTGCATCATCATGCCCGAGCCTCACGACCCACTCGCCACCCGTCGTTGCTGCACCGAGGTTCGGCGTTGGCGCGCGGTTGTGAGTCAAGGAATTCAGCGCGGCGGACCGATACACCTTGTTGCAGCCTTACGATTCGGCTGTGAGGAGGCAGGATGAGCGGTCAGTTCCCAGCACACTCCGGCGACGCGGACGTCATCAGTCTGATCGAAGAGCAGTTCGAGCGCATCGAGGAGCGCTTCAGCCGGCTCAAGGCCGAGACGCGGCAGGCGATGCAGTTCTCCATCATGGGCAGCGCCGCCGCCATCTGGGCGCACGAGTTCAACAATCTCGTCACGCCGATCCTCAACCTCTCGCGCGTCGCCCTCCAGCGGCAGGAGCCTCAGTACACCGAAAAATCCCTCCAGATCATTGCATCCAATGCCGAGACGCTTATCGCCCTGTCGGAGCGCATCCTCAACCTTGCCGCGCGCAACGAGCTGCCCAAGCCGGCGCGCGTGCAACTCAGCAGCGCCGTCCAGCACGCCATCGACGCCCTCGGGCGCGACCTGGCCAAGGATCGCATCAGCGTTCACATCGACGTGCCGGAGGAGTTCCACGTCTGGCTGGATCCGCATTCGCTTCAGCAGATTCTCTTCAACCTGATTCTCAACGCGCGGGCGGCGCTGGTGCAGGGGGGGGGAGGACGGCTCATCCTCCAGGCCGCGCGGTCGAACGACCGCCTCTGCCTGACGATCCAGGACACCGGCGTGGGGATGGACGCGGCGCAGTTGGAGCAACTCTTCGACCCGTTCAAGTCCACGCGGCGGGTAGGCCACGGCAACGGCGAGCAACTGCGCTGCGGAGGGATCGGACTGGCCTTGTGCCGGGATCTCGTCGAGGAAAGCGACGGCGCGCTCTCGGTCGAAAGTCAGCGCGGCAAGGGCACCACCTTCCGCGTCCATCTGCCGGAAGCGAAACCCTAGCCCCTGGGGCGGCCACCGTGCGGCATCCGCACCGATGTCGGGCTCGTGGCACTCGCAATCACACCATCAGCGAGAACACGCCCCACAGCGCCAGCCCGATCGCGTACATGCCCACCACGATCGTGACCCACAGGGGAAAAGCGGCCTTGGGCACGTCCCGCACGCTTTCGCATCGAATCGTTTTGTACACCACGGCGATCGCCAGGCAGATCGGCAGCACCAGCGCCAGCCGCCCATGCCCGGACAGCTCGATCGACGACGTGAAAAGCCCTGCGAGGATCAGGCTCATCTCGCCCCTCCCGCCGCATAAGCCGGCCGAGGCTCACCTTCGCGCGAGGCGTGGTCCGCGCGCACGATGGCGTCGAGAATGATGAGGACGTTGAGAAGTCCCGCCACGGCCGTGTAAACAATGCCGATGTCGATCGAGGCGAAATGACCGTAGAACGTCGGGGGCGATTCTCCGCGGCGCGGGTGCGCGTTGAGCTGCGCTGCTTGCGTTTCTCCATCACCCGGGCCCGTCGCCCATCGCAGCGCCAGCGCCGCGCCCGTGTGCCCGCCGCTGCAGATCTGAGCCATGAACCAGCCGGTGTGCCCTTTGATGTCCACCGTGCCGCGCACGCCGCCGACGGCCACCCCGGTCCAGTACGTCAGCGTCATGGTCACCAGCAGAATCCACCCGCGAGCGCGCTCGCCGACGTAGATATGCCCCAGCCCGGGCAGAACCCAACTGAGCAGCCCCGCGGCGGGAACATCGAGCACGCTGATCATCCGACGCGACGCCAAGCTGAGTTGCCCTTCGATGAGTCGCAGTTTCCGATGATGACTCGCGGATTCCGACGATGACTCGCGGGTTCCGACGATGACTCGCGGGTTCCGACGTTACGCCACGAGAGGCGAACAGCGTCGCCTTCACTCCCCTCCCTTACAAGGGAGGGGTTGGGGGAGGGTAAGTCTCCCAGTTGACGCAGCCCGCCTTGTTCGTCTCTTCAGCGGAAAAGCACAATTTGCGCGGCTTCAGGTCGCGTTCGCACGCGGTGTTAACCCGTGCCGCAAGGTCCATTCGGATCGCCGCAGCGCCCGCAGCCTGCGCCCACTGGAAGCGCCGCGGACCGCGCGGATGCCGGCGATGCAAATGAACTGAACTTCCGCGTCACCTTCGCCTTCCCGCAGTGCGGACAGCGCGCCGTTCGCTCATCATCCGCGGAGCGCAACAACTCCTCGAACTCCCGGCCGCACGAATCGCACGTGAACTCGAACATCGGCATGTCGATGACGCTCCCACCTGATCGCGGGGCAGTATAAAAGGCGGTTCCCGCTCTGGCAACCGACTCGGGCAGCGCCCGGATTCGCCGGCAGTGCCGCCGCATTCTACGCGCTGCCGAAAGCCCGGGGGCACGCGTCCGCAGCAGAAACCCCATGTGGGGTCGCAGCGCAGGCGGGTTGCTCACTCGCCACGGCCTGGCGAGTACCCCCGACCGTGCCACCCTGCCTCCCGGCCAGAATGCCGGCCTGCATGCAAGCCGGAATGCGGTTGCCCTGAAGCTCCCTCCCACGTCCTCCGGCTTGCGTGCCGCACACGGTTTGAGTGTACTGGTGTCGCGCGTACAGGAACGTGGCAGAGATCTTGGCAGCGCTGACTCACCGGGATGCAACACATGGCACGTCGAGCGGTCATTATCGAGGCCGTGCGCACACCCATCGGGCGCTACGGCGGCGCGCTGAAATCCGTACGCCCGGACGACCTGGCGGCGCTGGTCATCCGCGAAGTCGTCGCGCGCAGCGGCGTCGACCCGGCCGCGATCGACGACGTGTATCTCGGCGCCGCCAACCAGGCCGGCGAGGACAACCGCAATGTGGCGCGCATGGCCGCGCTGCTGGCGGGGCTGCCGGTCGCCGTGCCGGGCGCGACGGTGAACCGTCTGTGCGCCTCGGGTCTGGAGGCGGTGAACATCGCAGCGCGGATGATCGAGAGCGGGTGCGCGGACGTGATCGTCGCCGGCGGCGTGGAGAGCATGAGCCGTGCCCCGTTTGTGATGGCCAAGAGCGAGGAGGCGTTCGACCGCCGCATCGAGGTGTACGACACGACCATCGGCTGGCGCTTCACGAATCCGAAGCTCGCCGCGATGCACTGCCCCTTCAGCATGGGCGAGACGGCCGAAAACGTGGCGCGGCAGCACGGGATTTCCCGCGAGGATCAGGACCGCTTCGCGCGGGACAGCCAGATGAAATGCGCCCGCGCGATGCAGTCCGGGCGCTTCGCGGACGAGATCCTGCCCGTGCCCGTCCCGCAGAAAAAAGGCGAGCCGATTCTCGTGGACCGCGACGAGCACCCGCGCGCGGACACCACGCTCGAAACGCTCGCCAAGCTGCGACCCGCATTCGTCAAGCCGGGAGAGCCGGGCACGGTGACGGCCGGCAATGCCTCGGGCATTAACGACGGAGCGGCCGCGCTGCTGCTGGTCGAGGCCGCCACGGCGAATCGCCTTGGTTTGAAGCCTTTGGCGGCGGTGGGCTCTTCGGCGACGGCGGGCGTGGATCCGGGCTGCATGGGGATCGGCCCGGTTCCCGCGACCCAGAAGCTGCTGCGTCGCACGGGTCTGACGCTGGGCGACATCGACCTCATCGAGCTGAACGAAGCCTTCGCGGCGCAGTCGCTGGCGTGCCTGCGCCTGCTGGGGATCAGCGACGCACCCGACGCGCGCGTCAACCCCAACGGCGGCGCGATCGCGCTGGGGCACCCGCTGGGCATGAGCGGGGCGAGGCTCGTCACCACGATCGTGCACGAGATGCAGCGAAGCCCGCAGATCCGCCGCGCGCTCGCCACGCTCTGCGTGGGCGTGGGACAGGGCGTGGCGACGATCATCGAACGGATGTGACGGATTTGCCTCCCCGCGCGACCCTCATAGGCGCGCCCCCGCCCGCACCCGTGTCGCATTGAAATCCCGCACGCCGCGACCGGTCTGACCCAGCATCAGGATGAACGGCGTGCCGACGATCGCATTGATCCGCCCCGACACGCGCCGATGTGTGGCACCGGTTTCCAACCGGTGTGTGTGTGTGGCACCGGTTTCCAACCGGTGATTGTGTGGCACAGGTTTCCAACTGGTGGATCCTGTCCTCTATGCCCCGATCGTGGCTGTGGCCGTGTCGCTCCACGGGCCGGGCTGGCCTTTGGTGTTGATCCAGCGGAGGAGGTCATGCGCGGGCTTTCCGCCGTCGGCTCCTTCGTAGGTCGCCAGATAGGGCGAGCGGGTGTGGGCAGCGAGGAAGGCCATTTGCGAAACATCCACCGGAGGCGGGCTGCCGACTTCACCCCAGATTTCCACGGCGGGCACGCCCGCCGGTTTTCGCGTGCTCGTCGACGTGGTCTCGTCGGCGAAGGCGATGCGGTGTCGCACGCGCGGGCTTGCGTCGATGCGCACCACCGGGCGCGGGATCGGCGCGGGCACGGCGGAGGGCGAGCGGTCGGGGACGGTGATGCGCAGGGCGGCGCGCTCCGCGTCGTCCACGTCGGGGCCGGCCTGCAGGCGCCGGATCAGCACGTGCGGCGCCGCCTCCAGCGCGGCCCGGGCCGCGTCCTTGCTCTGCGTGCCCACCTGTGCCGCGTTTCTGGCGGCGACGTGCGCCGCGTACAGGGCGTCCCAGATCGACGCCGGCGTGTTGACCCCGATCGCATCGCCCAGCGTCAGCCCGAGCTGCGGGCGGTGACTGTTGGCCTACGCCAGGGAGTTCGTCCGCCGGGCGTCGAAGTCGGGATCAGATGCGGGGAGGCAGGAGGGCATGGATCGTCACATCTATCATTGTGAGAGCAACGCCACAAACAACCTTCACTCAACTTGGACGCCCATCATTCTCCAAAACTGTGCTTCCGAGATGATCCGTGTGCCATATTCACGAGCTTTCTTCGCCTTGCCCGAACTCGAATCCGGGTCTGCCGCGACAAGAAAGTCCAATTTACGCGAAACCCCGCTCTTGACGATCATGCCGCGATCAGCGGCTGTGCGCTCGGCAAACTCGCGGTCGATCGGGTTGCCATCCAAGCAGGCATTCAGATCCCCCGTGAAGCAGATCCAACGGCCGCGCACGCTGTCCACGGTGGAATCCGCGATGACCTCGCTCTCTGCCTTCGGTGTTAGAGAGCGGGCGGTCTGAATCATCAACTGCAAAGCCGCGTCGGAGACTGAGAGGAGTCTAGACACTGCCTCCAAATCGCGTACCTCAAAGTCTGAAAGGACCTGATCTTCCAAAGCCGTTGAAACGAGACTTTGAACGTATTCTGGATGCGCGCCCGTTACCTGTTCGCGGCTCAGTCCCAAGCTTGCGGCTGCCTCGAACAACTTCTCCGACTCGTCTGCGGTTACGCATCGGTCCTCGATCACTCGGTCCAAGAGACTCAGATACTCTTGGAGGTTGACGGGAGCTCCCGCGGAGTGCGGCAACCGCCCGACCAGTCGCGAAATGAAATCTGCCCCAAGTTCCGTAGGACAGCGCTGTTGCCCGCGCACGCAAATCCGCCCATTCGATTCTCGAGCAGGCCACGCCGTTCCAGTCCCGTGGAAATCCCTGAACGGCAGCGACTCGCTAACCCTGCTCCGACGGCTGGTCCCGCGCAAGAAGATTCTCAGTAATCCGGCGGTTGCTCGCGCATCGTCGATTGCTGAGTGTGCCCGCGGCAAGGGCACATCGAAATACTCACACAAAGCTTCGAGCTTACGAGACGGAATGTCGGCATCTACCGTTGCTGCCATTTGAAGCGTACAAAGATACCGAATTTCCGGCAGCGGACTGCCAGCTCGGACGAACTCAGCCGACAGAAACCCCAAGTCGAACGTAGCATTGTGGGCAACTGCGACAGTATCAAATAAACGGGACGCAATGTCCCCCAAGATTTCGGGAAACGTCGGGGCATCCACCACTTCCCATGCCTCGATGCCATGAATCCGCGTGGGTCCGATGTCACGGCCGGGATTAACGAGCGTGCAGTATTCGTCGAGAACATTGGCTTCCGAGTCCAGCCTCAAGGCCGCGATCTCGACGACGCGATCGGTACTCCGTGCGAACAGGCCGGTTGTTTCCAAATCGACGAGCGTAAAATGCGGTGCTTGTCCGTTCATACGCGCCTCTCCAAACAACCCGGAACCTACTTCTTCACGCCCCAATCGTCACCGGCGGTCACGTATCGCTATGCTGACAGCCACCGGGTGAACTTCTCCTGGGGAATCGGGATGCTCATCCAGGACTGGTCCGGCATTGGGTCACCAAGACAATCTTCGACGGTGCGTAGCTGCGGAATCGCGACCACGGATCGCTTGCCGCGCTGGGTTATCCAAGCGATGTGACCGTGCTGAAGGATGGCAGCTACGACTTCGTTGGTCATCCGCGCGTCGCCCAACACATAATCGCAGACGCGCTTGTGGTTACCAGCCCGCCATTCGCGCGGCGCATCTGCGGCGTCCATCGTTTTCTTCATGCCGACTCCCAACCCATCAGCCACGGCGGCGAGTCCGACAGGGAAGCCTCTCAACTTGAAGAACTGAAACATCGGGTCATACATTGCCAAGGCGATACGCGACGCGGTCGTTGCTTCACCCGCCGCGCGGGCGAGCCATTGCAGGTCGAAACTCAATCCGTTCCAAGCGCAAACGGCGTACCCGTTGCGTTGCATCTCTTCCAGATAGTCGAGCAGTTCCCGCGCGTGCTGGCGCTGCAGATTGACCTGAGGGTTACCGTCAGGAGCGGGCGAGACCCAGACGCGGTGCTCACCGGCTTCAATCTGCGTAGCGGCTACGGCCACGTCAAAGGGGGCGTACTTCTCAAGATCCTCACCGGGGCGAAGGTCGAATACGTTGGATATCTCAATATCGAAAGCGAGCAGCTTCACGGGGATTCCTCTCACAGGCACGAGATTCTCACGCCCCCACGGTCGCCGTGGCCGTTTCGCTCGACGGTCCCGGCTGGCCTTTGGTGTTGATCCAGCGGAGCTGTAGTGCGCGGGCTTGCCGCCGTCGGCGCCGTCGAAGGTGGCCAGATACGGCGTGCGCGTGTCGGTCGCCGGAAACGAAAGCTGCGTGGCGTCGGTGTGCGTAGGGCCGTTACAAAGAACCCGCTTCCTCACAGGCGCGGTACTGATGGCGGACCGCTTCCTCATGGGCGCGGCTCTGAAAAGCGCCGCCTCGTTCATGGCGGAACCGGCCTGAAGGCGCTTCACCAGCGGATTGATCGCCCCTTCGAGCTTGGGATCTTTTCGATGTCACCCCGTACGAAAGGGTGTTTTCGCCCGCCGAAGGCAGTGGGCCACGCTCACGCCGGAGCTTTGCCGCAGCGCATGATCAAAAAATCCCAGGCTCTACGGAACCCAGAACCTCCCGACGATTGCCCTGCACCATCGCAGTATCACGCCATTCCGAAGCCCGGCAACCGGAGCCGTCTGGAGACGCAGTAGAGGAGTTTACGCCTTGGCCGCGCCTTTGACCGCCTTGACCGCCGCGGCGTAACGGGCGTCGGTCCGGCGCTTGCGCGCGCTGCGCTTCGGCTTGGCGAGCGATCCGGGACCGGTCTCATCCCCCACCAGTTGCAGGATCGCCAGCGGGCTGTGGTCGCCCACGCGGCGGTCCGCCAGCTTGATGACCCGCGTGTAGCCGCCGGGGCGATCCGCGAACTTCGGGGCAATCACCTCGATCAGCCGATGCAGGACGGACTCGCCCGTAAAGGCCAGCCGACCCTTCGGCTCGCCCGTGCGGTAGCGGCGGCCACTGGCCGACTGAAGCGTGGCAAGGCGATGCGCGTCGCTCATGTTGGCGTAGTCGCTGCGGTGTGCGGCGGGAACGATCGAGCGGTCGCTGAGGTGCTTGTGCAGTTGGCGGCGCGCCCGAAGGCTGGCCGGAGCGTTCTGGTTCTTTCCCGAGGCGTGCGCACGCTTCGCCAGCGTGATCATCTTCTCCACGAAGGGCCGAAGATCCTTGGCCTTGGGAAGCGTCGTGCGGATGCTGCCGTGCTCGACAAGGTTCTGCACAAGGTTGCGGCGAAGCGCCGAGCGGTGCTCCTTGGTGCGGTTGAATTTTCGATGTGCAATACGATGTCTCATGGTCTATCCACTCTCTCGGCAAACCGCGCCGTCCCATTCCGCAACGGCCCCCAACGCTCGCTCAATCCTCAAGACGTGACGCCCACGTCGCCGATCACACGATGCTCTTCACCCGATCCCGCGCTCTGACCGCCCAGATCCCGCATCGGCAGATGCGCCGTCGGCAGCCGGCTCATCACCGGATTGACCGGCGGCGGCGACGAAGGCGCGGGAGCGTCGCCGGTGCTCATGCCCAGACTCAAGCCCAAGTCCAGCAGCCGCTTCTTCACTTCCGTCAAGGAGGTCTTGCCGAAACTGCGCAGGTTCAGCAGGTCCGTCTCGGTCATCGACACCAACTGCCGGATCACCGTGATGCGCGCCGAATCCAGGCAGTTGCTCGCCCGCGCGGAAAGCTCCAGCGTGGACAGCGGACGATCGAGAATGCCCGCCAGCTCCGAACTGACCGGAGCCGACGCCATCGCCGGACGCTTGACGCTCGAAACCATGTCCGAGCCGGGAACCTCGTACTGCACGAACGGGTTGAGGTGCTTCCGCAGGATTTTCGCGGCCTCGACCACCGCCTGCTCGGGCGACGTCGTGCCGCGCGTCCACACTTCCAGAATGAGCCGGTCGTAATTCGTAAGCTGACCGACGCGCGTGTCCTCCGTGCGATACCGCACGCGAAGCACCGGCGAGTAGATCGAATCCACGGCGATCGCGCCCAGCTCGGCATCCACGTTGCGGTTCTCGTCGGCCGGTGCGTAGCCGCGCCCCATACCAACCTTCATCTCCATCTTGAACGACACGTTGGACGTCAGCGTGCAGATGAGCTGCTCGGGGTTGACGACCTCGATGCCCGCGTCAGCCTCAATGTCCCCGGCGCGAATCTCTCCCGCCTTCTCGCGGCTGACATGGACGGTGGTGACGGCCTCTCCGAGGTCCGCACTGATGACCACGCGCTTGACGTTGAGGATGATGTCCGTCACGTCCTCGAGCACGCCCTCAATGCTGGAAAACTCGTGCGACGCCCCCTCGATGCGGACCGAGCGCACCGCCGCGCCCTCGAGGCTGGAGAGCAGCACCCGGCGCATGGAGTTGCCGATCGTCGTGCCGAAGCCCCGCTCGAACGGCTCAATAATGAACTTCCCGTACGTTTCGGTGCTCGCCGCGTCGTCCTTGGCCAAACGAGCCGGCAGCTCGAAACCGCGCCACATAATGCGCATCGGGTCAACCTCCTGAAATCCCGGCGTCGCACGACCGGCGCCGCCCTTCTGATCCACCACCCCGACAGGTGATTAACGACTGCAGAACTCGATGATGAGCTGATCTTCGACCGGAATCTGAACATCCTCGCGCGTCGGCAGCGACACCACCGTGCCTTCGAGGTTGTTGCGGTCCAGTTGCAGCCATTCCTGCATCTGCGGGACGCCGTCGCCCAGCGTGCGGTCCACCAGCTTGCGGCTCCGCTCCGCCGGCTTGACGCTGATCTTGTCGCCCGAGCGAACCAGGTAGCTCGGCTTGTTCACCCGCCGCCCGTTCACGTAAATGTGCCCGTGCGTGATCAGTTGCCGGCTGGCCTTGTGCGACGCGGCGAACCCCAGCTTCCAGACGACGTTGTCCAGCCGCCGCTCCAGCAGCGACAACAGCATTTCGCCCGTGTTGGTCTTCCCCTTCTCCGCCATGGCGAAGTAGATGGAGAACTGCTTCTCGAACACGCCGTAGTAGCGCTTCACCTTCTGCTTTTCGCGCAGGCGCATTCCGTAGTTGCCCGCGGCGCGACGACGCCAGGCGTGCATGCCCGGCGGCTTGTTGCGCCACTGCTTCTCCATCGCACATTTGGCCGTCTCGCACCGCACGCCCTTGAGCATCAGCTTGATGCCCTCGCGTCGGCACAGTCGGCACACCGGTCCCAGATAACGTGACATCGTGTTTCCTGCGTATCCTGAATCTTGCTTAATCGTCGCCGACGCCGACCCGCCTTGCCCGCTCCCGGCTCCTCACTTCGTCCGGCGATCAACCGGCAACGCCCTGGCTCCAAGCCGCGAACCGCGCAGCATCACACGCGACGCCGCTTCCTCGGGCGGCAGCCGTTGTGCGGCAGCGGCGTCACGTCCTCGATGGACTGAATCCGCAATCCGCCGCTTTGCAGCGCCGTGATCGCCGACTCGCGCCCGCCGCCTGGTCCTTTCACGCGGACTTCAACTTCGCTCATGCCGTACTTCCGAGCGGCCTGCGCGGCGCGTTCAGCGGCTCGCTGCGCCGCGAACGGCGTGCTCTTGCGCGTCCCCTTAAAGCCCACCGTGCCCGCCGAAGACCAGCACAGAACCTCCCCGCTGACGTCCGTGATCGTCACCAGCGTGTTGTTGAACGACGCCTTCACGTGCGCGATGCCGCGGGACACGCTGCGACGCACCTTCTTCTTGCTGCCTGCTCGCTTAGCCACGACCCAGCTCCTTCACGCCCTTCTTGCCCGCCACCGTCTTACGCGGACCCTTCCGCGTTCTCGCGTTGGTCCGCGTTCGCTGACCCCGCACCGGCAGACCCGCCCGATGCCGCCACCCGCGATAGCAGCGGATGTCCCGCAGCCGCGCGATGTTGCTCTGAACCGAACGGCGAAGCTGCCCCTCCACCTGGTGGTCGCGGTCCAAAATCGTCGCAATGTGCGACACGTCGTCTTCGGTCAGATCCTTGGCCTTGCGACCCGGATCAATGCCGGCCTCCTTGAGCACCAGCCGGGCTGTGTAGTGCCCCACGCCGAAGATGTACTGAAGCGCGTATTCGATGCGCTTGTCCGACGGAATATCGACACCGGAAATACGCGGCACCGCCGTTCTCCTTTTCAGCCTTGACGCTGCTTATGGCGCGGATTGGTGCAGATGACCCGCACCACTCCGCGGCGCTTGATGACTTTGCAGTTCTCGCAGATGCGTCGAACGCTCGCCCGCACTTTCATGACCACTCCCCCTTACCAGCCCGACCCGTCCTCGCCGAGCGTCAGCACGTCGCAACCCGTTTCCGTCACCGCGACGGTGTGCTCGTAATGCGCCGCGGGCTTGCCGTCGCGCGTCCGCACCGTCCACTTGTCCTTGTCCGCGTAGCACACCTCGTGCGTGCCGAGGTTCACCATCGGCTCCACCGCGATCACCAGCCGCGGAACCAGCAGAAAGTCCATGTCCTTCCGCTTGCGGTCCCAGTAGTTGGGAACCTTCGGCTCCTCGTGCATCCCGCGTCCGATGCCGTGACCCACGAAGTCGCGGACCACGCCCATCTTGGCCAACTCCACCTTCGCCTGCAGTTGCCGCGCGATCTCGCTCCACCGCCGCCCCGGGCGGATTTCCCGGATCGCCAGCAGCAGCGTCTCATGCGCCGTGCGCATCAGCCGCTGCACTTCGGGCTTCACCTCGCCCACCGCGATCGTCAGCGCCGCGTCGCCGCAGTAGCCTTCGAGCTGCACGCCGCAGTCCAGACTGACGATGTCGCCTTCCCGCAGCGGGATCCGGTTGGGAATCCCATGCACCACCGCCTCGTTCACGCTCGTGCACAAGGCCGCGGGAAAGGGGTACTTCGCCTCCTTATTCACCACGCCCTTGAACAGCGCCTTGGCGCCGGCCTCGGCGATCATCTTCTCCGCCAGATCGTTCAGGTCCGCCGTCGAAACCCCGGGACGCGTGACCTTGCGGGCTTCCGTCAGAACCTTATTCACCAGCAACCCGGCCCGGCGCATCATCCCGATCTCGCGTTCGCTCTTGAGGATGATGCCCTGACGTCCCATGTCCCTCGTCGGCTCGGGCGTTGCCTGGGCGCCCCCCTCGCGGACGCGTCCCCCCGCCGCAATGACCGTCGCCTGCGTCACGTATCGCGCTCACCGCGGATCGGTCCAGAGCCGCCGAGGAACCCCGGATAGTTCCGCATGATCAAATTCGCCTCAATGCGCTGCACCAGGTCAAGCGCCACGCTGACCACGATCAGCAGACCCGTGCCTCCCAGGAAAGCCGACACCATGAAGGGCACCTTAAGCTGCTGGGCCACCAGGGTGGGGATCAGGGCGATCAGCGCCAGGAAACCCGCGCCGACGTAGGTGATCCGCGCCATGACCCGATCCAGGTAGTCCGCCGTGCGCTTGCCCGGTCGAAGTCCGGGGATGAAGCTGCCGCCGTCGCGCAGGCTGTTGGCCATGTCCTTGGGTCGAAACTGCACGCTCGTCCAGAAGTACGCGAAAAAGTACACCAAAGCGACGTAGGACACAATATACGGAAACGCCCCGCTCTGGAACCATTCCGTCAGATACCGCAGCGTGCGAACCGTCGGAAACGCCGACGAAAGCCCGCTCAACAGCATCTGCGGGAAAATCAGCAGCGTGCTGGCGAAGATGATCGGCATCACGCCGCCGTGGTTGACGCGCAGCGGCAGGTACTGGCGCTGCCCGCCGAACACGCGACGCCCGCGCGTCTGCTTGGCCTGCTGGATCGGAATCCGGCGCTGACCCTGCGTAATCAGGATCGACGCGGCAATGACCCCGACGAACGCCACGACGAGGAAGAGAATCTTCGCCGGGTCCATCTTCGTCGAATCGCTGCTGCCGAACTGGGACGTGGCGTTGTTCCAGATGTAACCCATCGCGGTGGGCATGCGCGACACGATGCCCGCCATGATGATCAGCGAGATGCCGTTGCCGATGCCGTACTCGTCAATCTGCTCACCCAGCCACATCATGAACAGCGTGCCGCTGGTCAGCACAATCAGCGACATGGCGCAGTACGAGAACGTCATGCCGAAAAACCCGCCCTGGAGATCCGGGTAGATGTAGTTTTGCGAGGAAAGGTACCGCATCCACACCAGCGCTTGAAACGCGCAGAGCCCGACGGTCGCATAGCGCTGGTACTCGTTGATCTTGCGCATGCCCGACTGCCCTTCCTTCGACAGCCGCTCCAGCGCGGGAATGACGGGCATCAGCAACTGAAAGATAATCGACGCCGAGATGTACGGCATGATGCCCAGACCGAAGATCGTGCTCTGCGACAGGTTGCCGCCCGTGAAAAGCTGGAAGTAGTCCGCCAGCCCCCCGAGGTTGCCCATGCCCGACATGGCCTTCTGGTCCACGCCGGGAACGGGGATGACGAACCCCACGCGGTAAATCATGAGGAGACCCACGGTGAAGAGGATCTTGTTCCTCAGCTCCGGGATCTTGAAAACATTGATGAACGCTCGGAGGATGTTCACGCCTTCACCCCTGCGGTCCGGTTGTGCAGGCCGCCGCTTCAGCGCAGCAGCACTCGCACGCCTTGATGGATCCGCCGACCGCCTCGATCTTCTGCTGTGCCGACTTGCTGAACTTCGCCGCCGTCACCGTCAGTTTCTTCTTCAACTCGCCCGTGCCGAGGATTTTGATCGGATAGCGCAGGTGCCGCACCACGCCGCTCGCCAGCAGCGAGTCCGCGTCCACGCTGGCGCCGGCGGGGAACGCCGCCTCCAGATCCGACACGTTGACCACCGTGTACTCCACGCGGAACTTGAAATTGCTGAACCCGCGCTTCGGCAGCCGGCGATACGTCGGCATCGCACCGCCTTCCGCCAGCCCTCGGATGGACCAGCCGGAACGCGACCCCGCGCCCTTGTGCCCACGACCGGACGTCTTGCCGCACCCGCTGCCGGGCCCCCGGCCGATGCGCCGCTTACGCTTATGCGCGCCGGCGCGTTGTGTGATTTGTGTGATGTTCATGCTTGACTACCCCGCGAGCTTCACGCCCCGCAGTTCCTCAATATCCTCGCGGCTCATCAGCCGATTGAGCGCGTCCAGCGTCGCGCGGCACAGGTTCTTCGGGCTGGTCGAGCCGTAGCTCTTGGTCAGCACGTCCTTGACGCCCGCCAGCTCCAGCACCGCCCGAACGCTCGCGCCCGCGATGACGCCCGTTCCCGGACTGGCGGGAAGCAGCACCACCCGGCTCGCGCCGGACTGACCGATCACCCGGTGCGGAATCGTCCCGTTGCCCGTGAGCTTCACGCGCATCAGGCTGCGCCCCGCAAGCTTCTTGGCCTTTTCCACCGACGAGGGCACTTCCGTGCTCTTGCCGTAGCCCAGCCCGACCTGACCTTGGCGATCACCCACGATCACCAGCGCGGCGAAGCTGAAACGCCGACCGCCCTTGACCACCTTCGCGCAGCGGTACACGCGGACCACGCTGTCCTCCAGACCGCCCTCTTCACGATGAACCGGTGTTCTTTCCGCCATGATCTAGCCGCCCTTGTCCTGACCCGCCGCCGCCTCACCGCCCCTGGCCGCAGGGCGGGTTATGCCCGCCTCCCCACGCCGCACACGTCGCTCCGCCGCCTCTAGAAAGCCAGGCCGCCTTCTCGCGCCGCGTCCGCCAGCGCCTTGATCCGCCCGTGGTACCTGTACCCGTTGCGATCCAGGCAGACCGCCTTGACGCCCTGCGCCAGCGCCGCCGCCGCGATGGCCTTGCCCACTTCCTTCGCCGCCGCCACGTTGCCGCCTGTGCCCACTTTGCCGCGCAGATCCTTCGCCGCCGTGCTCGCCGAGCACAACGTCACCCCCGCGTCGTCGTTAATGACCTGCGCGTAGATGTGATTCAGGCTGCGGAACACCGTCAGCCGCGGGCGCTGCGACGTGCCTTCCACCTTCTTGCGAATGCGCGTCTTGCGACGATCCCGCTGCACGGCTTTGAGTTTTTGTAAGTTCATCTCAGCACTCCGGTCCGTCCGGGCCGGATCCCTGTCAGTTCCAGGCATCAACCGCCGCCGGTGACGGCCTTGCCCTGCTTGCGCTTCACCACTTCGTTGTCGTATCGGATGCCCTTGCCCTTGTACGGCTCGGCCCTTCGCAGCGCCCGCACCTCGGCCGCGAACTCGCCCACCATCGCCCGGTCGCAGCCTTCGATTAGAATCTTCGCCGGCTCGTTGTCGCCGCGGGCCGCAGGCGCCTCGACCGTGACCTTGATCCCGTCCGGAATGGGCTTCTCGTACTGCGCCCCGGACGCGGTCTTGCGACCCATGAACCCGATGTTCAGGCAGAGCTTCTTGCCGTCCAGCTTGCAGTTGTAACCGGTTCCGTAAATCAGCAGCCGCTTGGAGAAGCCGTCCGAAACGCCCTTCACCATGTTGGCGATCAGCGCCCGGGCTAAGCCGTGGTTCGCGCGGCTCTGCTTCAGGTCGTCGGCCCGCTTGACCGTCACGCTGCGCGACGACGCATTCACCTCCGCCTGCGTGCCCGCGGGAAGGCTCAGCGAGAGCGATCCCCTCGCCCCCTTGACGGCCACCTGAGCGCCGCTCAGCGTCACCGTGACTGATGACGGATACGAAACGGGTTTGCTGCCCAGCCTTGACATCTGCCTGTTCCTTGCCTTTCCCCGCCTAGGCGACGATGCAGACCACCTCGCCGCCGATGCTTCGTTCACGACAGGCGCGATCCGAGAGCACGCCCTGGTTGGTGGACACCACCGCGATCCCCAGCCCGTCCATCACGCGGGGCAGTTCCCCCGCGCTGGCGTACACGCGGCAACCCGGCTTCGAGACGCGGTCAATCCGGTGGATCACGTCCTCGCCCCTCGCCCCGTAACGCAGGTCGATCCGCAGCAGCCCCTGACGCGCGTCGGGAATGAAGTCGAAGCCGTTGATGTAGCCTTCCTCGCGAAGCACCTGCGCGATGCCGCGCTTCACCCGCGACGCGGGAACGTTCACCTGCTTGCGCCGCACCCGCGCCGCATTGCGAATCCGCGTCAACATGTCCGCGATTGGATCTGTCAGCATCCCGAACCCCTCGTCGAAAAAATCAGCCTCTCACCCTCGACGGCGCCCCGCACCCGCTACCAGCTCGACTTGCGCACGCCCGGAATCTCGCCCTTGTGCGCCAGCTTGCGGAAGCACAGGCGGCACAGCTTGAACTTGCGGTACACCGCCCGCGACCGCCCGCACAACTGGCAGCGCCGCACGCGCCGTGTCGAGAACTTCGGCTCCGCGTTCGCTTTGTTCTTCCATGCTGTCGTTGCCATGAGCTTGCCTTATCCCTCCGCCTTCCGAAACGGCACCCCCATCAGCTCCAGCAGCCGCTTGCCCGCCGCGTCGCTGCCCGCCGATGTCACCATCGTGATGTTCATCCCCAGCGTGTGTTCGACCTGGTCCAGGTTGATTTCCGAGAAAATCGTCTGCTCCGACAGGCCCATCGAGTAGTTGCCGTGCCCGTCGAAGTTCGTCTTCAGCCCTCGGAAGTCGCGCAGACGCGGGATGCCGGCGTTGATCAGACGGTCGAGAAACTCGTACATTCGCTTGCCGCGCAGCGTCACCATCGCGCCGATGTCCATCCCCTCGCGGAGCTTGAAGTTCGACACGCTCTTGCGCGCCTTGCACACGATCGGCTTCTGCCCCGTGATGGTCGCCAGGTCCTTCTGCGCGGATTCCAGAATCTTCTTGTCCACCGCCGCCTTGCCCACGCCCATCGACACGACGACCTTCTTCAGCCGCGGGATGGCCATCGGGTTGCCGATGCCCAGATCCTCCGCCAGCTTCGGACGGACGTTGGTCTGATAGTGTTCCAGTAACCTCGCCATGCCTGCGATCCTCTGTTGCTCCCGCCCGCGGGTCGCCCGGTTGCCTTTACTCGCTGGTCGCCTTGCGGAGCGTGTGCAGCAACGTGCCCTTCCCCGTCGTCACGCGACGCTTTTCCACCACGCGGCCGTGGTCGTCGTGCTTCGTCTCGAACCGCACGCGGGACGCCTTGCCCGCGGCCGGATCGAACGGCAGCACCTTCGACAGCTTCACCGGCGCCTCCTTCTGAAGCCGCCCGCCCTTGGGGTTGCGCTTCGACGGCCTCACATGGCGGTACACCATGTTGACGCCCTCGATCACCACCTCCCCCGCCCGCACGTCCACGCGAAGAACCTTGCCCTTCGCGCCCTTGTGCGAGCCGGCGATCACCATCACCGTGTCATTCTTGCGAATATGGCACGCCATCAGACCACCTCTTCCGCCAGCGAGATGATTTTCATGAACTTCTCGCGGAGCTCGCGCCCCACGGCGCCGAAAATGCGGGTGCCCTTCGGCTCGTTCTTCTCGTCCAGCAACACCACCGCGTTGGAGTCAAACCGAACGTAACCGCCGTCGGGGCGCCGCGTCGCCTTCACCGTCCGCACCACCACGGCCTTGGTCGTGCGCCGCTTTGACCGGTCTTTCCGCGTGTTGCCGCCCATGAAATCGCTGTTGGGCAGCGCCTTCTTCACCGTGACAAAAACGATGTCGCCCACGCCCGCCACCTGCAGGCGCGGCTTGCCGATGCGCGACGTCGAGCCTTTGTACACGCTGATCACCATCGCCTCTTTGGCGCCGGTGTTGTCCGCGACGTCCACCCGTGAGTATTGAATGATCATGGCGTTGCCGTCACCCCTGCGTCAGACCTTTGCCCCGGCCAGTTCCCCGGCGAGCGGATTGCTCCTCAGCACCTTCACCAGCCGCCAGCACTTCGTCTTCGAATACGGTCGGCAGAACGCGATCTGCACGCGGTCACCCGGGTGCGCCTCGTTCTTCTCGTCGTGGGCGTGGACCCGGCCGTGCTTGCGCATGTACTTGCCGTACTTCGGGTGGCGGTACGAGAACTCGTACTCCACCGTGATGGTCTTCATGCACTTGTTCGACTTGACCACGCCGACCATCATCGCCCGCGGAGAGCGAGCTTTCTTTTCAGTTGTTGCCGTCGCCGACGTTGCCATGCGATTGCGTCCCCGACAAAAAAGGCCGGACCCTGCGTCCCGCCCCGCTTACCCCACCGCCCTCACGCCGCGTTCCCGCATCACCGTCATCACGCGGGCGATGTCCCGCTTCGTGTGCGTGAGGTTATGCGGATTCTCCAGCTTCTCCGTCACCGCCTGCGAACGGAGGTCGAACAGGTGCCGGCGCAGCCGGTCCAACTCGCTCTGCAACTCCTCCGTCTTGGTTTCGCGCACCGCGGAAATCTTCATCTGACCTGCTCCCCCGAGCTGACCCGCGCCCCGCCCCGCCGTTACAGCCCGTGCCGGCGACGAACCATCCGGCACCGCATCGGCATCTTGCTCGCCACGCGCACCATCGCGCTCTTGGCGATGTCCTCTTCCACCCCGCCGATTTCGAACAGCACCATGCCCTCCTTCACGCAGGCCACCCAGTCCTCAGGGTCGCCCTTGCCCTTGCCCATGCGCGTTTCGAGCGGCTTGGCCGACACCGGCTTGGCCGGGAAGATCCGGATGTACACGCGCCCCTCGCGGTGGAGGAAGTGCGTGGCGGCCACACGACCGGCCTCGATCTGCCGCCCGGTGATCCAGCCGGTGCCCAACGCCTGCAGCCCGTACTCGCCGTACGAAACCCGGTTGCCGCGCTGGGCGGGACCGCGCAGTTTCCCGCGCTGCGACTTCCGCCACTTCACTCTTTTTGGCATCAACGCCATGCGTCGATCACTCCCGCTTAAGGGCCAAAACCATCCCACCCCGCGCCATGCCCGCGCGAGGTGCGGACGAGCCTGCTATCCACGCTTCCCGCGACCCATGTGCCGCCGCGCGCCCGGCTCTTGAACCAGCGCAGGCTCCTTGCCGTACCTGCCCAGGTACAGCCACACCTTCACGCCGATCGTGCCGTACGTCGTTCGCGCGATCGCGAAGCCGTATTCGATGTGCGCCTGCAGCGTGTGCAGCGGAATCGACCCGCGAATCAGGTTCTCCACCCGCGCCATCTCCGCCCCGCCCAGCCGGCCGGAGCAACGAATCTTGATCCCCTGGACGCCGGAGGCCATAGCCGTCTCCGCACGCTGCTTGATCACCCGGCGGAACCCGCCGCGCTTCTTGAGACCGTCGGCGATGCCCTCGGCCACGAGCTGCGCGTTGGTGTCCGGGAACTTGATCTCGACGATCCGAACTTCGACCTTCCGGTCGATCAACTCCTCCAGCGCCTCTCGCAGCTTCTCGATCTCCGAGCCGCGCGGACCGATCACCAGGCCCGGACGCCCCGTGTGCAGCACCACCTTCACGTCCGTCCGGGTGCGCTCGACCTCGACCTCCGCGACTGCGGCGTAGGGCGGATTCTGATTGAGCCGGCGATCCACAAACTCGCGGATCTTGTGGTCCTCGATCAGGAACTCGCCGAACGCGGCCTTGGGCGCGTACCAGCGCGAACGCCAGTCCTCCGTGATCCCGACGCGAAACCCTCTTGGATGGATCTTCTGACCCACATGAATCTCCCCGCGCTAACGCCGCCGCGCCGCCGACCTCGACTACTTCTCCGTCACCTGGATCACGATGTGACTCGTGCGCTTCGTAATCGGATGCGCTCGGCCACGGTCCTTCGGCTGCCACCGCGGATAGGTCGGTCCCCCGTCGATCCGCGCCTCCGCCACGACCAGCCGGCGCATGTCCGCCTCCTGCTCGTCGGCGTTGGCCATCGCAGACCGCAGCACGTTCTCGATCATCCGCGCCGACCGCCGCCGGTTAAACTGCAGCAGCTCCAGCGCCTCCGCGCACCGCCGCCCGCGGATGGTGTCGATCACCAGCCTCGCCTTCCGCGGGCTGATCCGCGCGAATCGGTGCAGCGCCAGCCAGTTCTTTTGCTCGCTCATGTGCGATCTCTCCGCTACTTCGCTGCGTCCGCCTTGCGGTGCCCTGAGTGACCCTTGAACGTCCGCGTCGGGCTGAACTCGCCGAGCTTGTGACCCACCATCTCCTCGGTCACGAACACCTGGTGAAACATCTTGCCGTTGTGCACTTCAAACTTTAGCCCCACGAACTCCGGGACAATCGTGCACGCACGACGCCACGTGCGGATCGGAGCGTACGAGCCGCCGTCCTTCGCACGCATGGCTTTTTCATACAGCCGCTCATCCACGAACGGCCCCTTCTTTTGCGATCGTGACATGCGAAAAAACTCCGCTCCGTTCAGTCCGTGTTTCAGACACTGCTTCGTCAAATGGCTGACAACGAACAGCGAACAGCTAACAGCTCCCTCTACTTCGGCCTGGGCAACTGACCGTACCTCACGCTTTTCCGACGACGCAGGATACGCTTGCTCGAAGGCTTCCGCGCCGGACGGGTGCGACCGCCCTTGGCGAGCTTGCCCCATTTGCTGCACGGGTGACGACCGCCGCCGCTGCGACCTTCGCCGCCGCCCAGCGGGTGCGACACCGGATTCTGAGCCGTGCCTCGAACATATGGGCGCCGTCCGCGATGCCGCGTGCGCCCCGCCTTGCCCCAGTTGATATTCTGGTGTTCGGCGTTGCCAAGCTGCCCGATCGTCGCACGGCATTCCTCGCGCACCTGACGCATTTCGCCCGACGGCAGCACCAGAATCGCCCAGCCGCCCTCCCGTGAGAGGTAACGCGCCGAGCCGCCCGCCGCACGGACCAGCTTGCCGCCCTGCCCGGCGTTCATCTCAATATTGTGCACGTCCATGCCCGTGGGCATGCTCTTCAGCGGCATCGTGTACCCCAGCAGCGGCTCGACCGACTGGCCGCTCTGGACGGTCATGCCCGCCTTAAGCCCCGACGGCGCGAGGATGTAGCGATACTCCTCGTCCGCGTACTTCACGAGGGCGATGTGGCTGGAGCGATTGGGATCGTACTCCACGCTCTCCACCGTCCCCACGACGCCGTCCTTGTCGCGCTTGAAATCAATGCGCCGGTAGATGCGACGCGCCCCGCCGCCGCGATGCCGCGACGTGATCCAACCGTGATGGTTGCGCCCGCCGTGCCGCACCAGCCGCTCGCACAACGACTTCAGCGGCGTGGATTGCGTGTTCGTCAGCTCCGCAAAGTCGCTGACCGTCCCCGCCCGGCGTCCCGGCGAAGTGGGTTTATATTTCTTCAAGGCCATCGGCCTGTGTCCTTCTCGCTAGAACAGGTTGATGTGGTCCTTGGCGTCCAGCACCACGACCGCCTTCTTCCAATCGCTCGTCCGCCCCACCTTGAACCGCACGCGACGGGCCTTGCCGTGCACCCTCGACGTCCGCACTGAAACCACGTTCACGTGGTAAAGCTTTTCGATCGCCTCGCGGATCAGCGGCTTGCTGGCGTGCGCATGCACCTCGAATGTGTAGGAGCCGCCGCGCGCCGGTCGCGTCCGCGAGGCGTCGTGCCCCTGCGTGGACTGGTGCGTGCCCTTCTCCGTGACCAGCGGTCGCTTGATGACATCATGAAGCTTCATGGCAACTCTTTCTCACACGCCCAATCTTGGGGGGCGGGCGTCCTCGCCCGCCGGCGGGCCAGAGGCCCGCCCTCCATCCGTTTCAAGTACGTTGCCGTTTCAAAGAGGCCGTACACTACGCCTTCTTCGCCACCCGCGCCAGCAGCGCCTCAAAACCCGACCGCGTGAACACCAGCTTCTTCCGCCGCAGAATCTCGTAGGCGTTCAATTCCGTGACCGGCCGCACTTCCGTCTTGGGAAGGTTGCGCCCGGACAGGTGGATGTTCCGATCGACGCCGCTGATCGCCAGGACGCAACTGCCCGCCGCGCCCAGCCGCGTCAGCGTCGCCGCCAGCGCCTTGGTCTTCGGCTTGTCCATCCGCAGGTCGTCCACGATCAGCACGCTTTCATGCTTGATTTTCGCCAGGATCGCGTTCTTCCAGGCCAGCGTCCTCATCCCGCGCGGCAGCTCTTTGCTCCCGAACGGCGCCTGCTTGGGGAACGCCCGGCCGCCGCCGCGCCGCACGCACGAGCGGATCGGCCCCATGCGCGCCCGACCCGTGCCCTTCTGCCGGTAGATCTTCCGCGTCGCGCCGGCGATCATCGACCGACTTCGCGTACGGGCCGCGAAATGCCGCTGATGATCCAGGTACGCCACGACGGCCTGCTTGAGCAGCGTGGGACGGACGCGCGTCCCCAGCAGCGCGGGATCGATTTCCATCTCCCCCACGCGCTCCCCGCTCGATTTGAATACTGGAACGGTCATCATAACGATCATCCCCAGACTTCCGCGTCACAACTACTGCTGTTTTCTTGCTGTCGCCCGCCCCGGCTCCAAGCAGTCGCGTATACCCACCGACGTCCGCCTGTTGCCTGTTGCCTATCGCCTGTTGCCTGTTGCCTGTTGCCTATTGCCTACTGCCTATCCCCTCTTCTTCGACTGTCGCACGATGACGAACCCGCCATCGGGACCCGGCACGCCGCCGCGCACCAGCAGCAAGTTGTCCTCGACGTTCACGCCGAGCAATTGCTGGTTCTGAAGCGTGCGCCGCACGTCGCCGGTGTGCCCCGCCATGCGTTTGCCCTTCTTCACGCCGCGACCGTGACCGCGCGGCGCGCCGCCGCCGATGCTGCCCGGCGAGCGGTGCTTTCGCTCCGTTCCATGCGAAGCGCCCAAGCCGCCGAACCCGTACCGGCGCATCACGCCCATCGTGCCCTTGCCCTTGGTCACGCCCACCACGTCGCAGAACTTCACCGCGTCGCCGCCGAACATCTCCACCGTCAGCACGTCGCCCGGCTGCTGCGTCGGCGCCTCGTCGAGCCGGATCTCCCGCACGAATCGCTTCGGCCCGGTCGCCGCCTTGCCGGCGTGACCGATCAGCGCCTTCGTCGAGCGGTGCGGCTTCACGTCGCCAAACCCGACCTGCAGGGCGTTGTATCCGTCCGTCTCCGCGCTCTTCACCTGGAGCACCACGCATGGACCCGCCTGGATCACCGTCACCGGGTGAACCACCCCCTTGGCATCCGTGATCCGGGTCATCCCCAGCTTGCGTCCGAAGATCGTCGGTCTCATGACACTCCACCATCCCCGCCCGGTCGAACCGGTCGGCAATTCATCCCCGATCCGCCCGATGAAAGCTCAGGCGGCAGTCTTGTTTAGAACGAGAATCGACCCGACTGAAAATGAAAAACGGCGCGACTCACGTTGAGTCTCGCGCCGCGTCAGGTCTTGATCCTGATGAAAACGCCCGGATTTACCGTCATGCGATTCAGGGCTTCAACCGTCCGGGGATTCGGATCGTGGATGTCGATGATCCGCTTATGCGTGCGGATTTCAAACTGCTCGCGGGACTTCTTGTCCACGTGGGGACTTCGAAGCACCGTGTATTTCTCCACCCGCGTGGGCAGGGGGATCGGACCACGCACCTTCGCGCTGGTCCGCTTCGCCTGGTCGACGATCTCCCGCGCCGAAAGATCCAGCGACCGCGGATCGTACGCCTCCATTCGAATCCGGATTTTCAACCCCTTGCTCACCTACGAATACCCTCAAAAACCGGTCGTTTTCGCCTGTTCGTTCACGCGCGGCTCGAATGCCGCAGATCGGTGAGCTTATGCGCCGCCCGATCCTTGTCAACACCCCTCAATTCTGAACTTTCTCGCAGGGGCGTCCTCGACACGATCAAACTTGAGGCTCCGCGACTCCCGACGCCTGGTGAAGTTCACCCGAACACGACGGAAAACCGCACCCACCCCGACGCTTCCGGGGGTCGCCGATAGACCGCCGATATACAGCGACAGTGGAGAAATTGCTTTTATGGGATAGCCACACCCCATCTTCACACCGTCAGCGTGAACGCCAAGCCTCGTCCCCGTCCCCGCCGGTCCGCGCGGTTAGCCCGGCACTAGAAATCTCAACCGTCACCGCACCAACCTCCGCCGTGTCGAACAAGGGACGCGCCTCAGCCCAACGCCGCAGCGTTTCCCGCTGCAGCGCGGTGCCCGGTCCGTCGGACTGGATCACCACCTGCGGATTCACCGCTACGATGAACCGCGGCGAATTGGTCCGTGTGCTTCCGTGATGCGGTATCAGCAGCACGTCGCTGCCCAGCCGATCCCCCTGGCTCTGCATGATCGCCGCCTGCGCGGCCCCTTCGATGTCCCCCGTCAGCAGAATCGAGTGCCCCAGGTACGTCAGCCGCAGCACAAGTGACAGGTTGTTGGCATCCATCCCGGCAGAAGACTCGGCCAAGGGCCAGAGCTGCTCGAAGCGCACGTCGCCCTCAGACCACGAACCCCCCAAGTCTTCCGTCGAATCCATCCCGCGCCCCCGCGAACACATCCAGTCAATCAGATGCCGCGCCGGCGAGCCGGGCGCGGACGAAGCCTGAAAGAACGGCGTAGCGTGCACCGCCCCCACCGGCACGGCCTCCATCAGCCCCGGCAAACCTGAGAAATGATCGAGGTTCGCATGGCTGAGGAACACGTCGTCCACGCGGTTGATCCCCCGGCTGCGAAGAAACGGCACAAGAGTCTGCCGCCCCACGTCGAACGGCGCGTCGCTTCCGCAGTCGTAAAGCAGCGTCCGCCCGTTCGGAAGCTCGATGACGACGGCCAATCCCGAACCCACTGCCAACGTCGTGACACGCAGGCTCTCCCGAGCTTGCGTTCGCTGAAGCCAACCGAATGAAAGAAACCCGGTGACCGAACAGAGGAGACACAACGCAAGAATGCTCCCCCGTGGCGTCGTCCTGAAACGTACTGAATCGGGAACCAACTGCGGAAACGTGCCCCATCGGATGTGGCTGAGCGGATCAGGCCTGAACGCAAGAGCAAACGCGATCAGCGAACCGTACCACAACATCATCAGCCCCATCGGCGGCGCGGGCATGGACATGATCCACGGGAAGCCGGACGGAAGCCTCGCGGCAGCCCCCAACGTGATCTCCTCCAGCAGCGACATCAGCCACTTGACGGGAATCGCGGCAGCGGGCGCGATGCCGGAGAGCAGGAGCGCCAGGAACCCCAGGTTCACCAGCAGCGCCGCGGGCAGCCAGATCACCATCGTGTTGAGCGGCCCCATCCACTGCACCTGGTTGAAGTGCCACGCCACCAGCGGCGCCGTCGCCGCCCACGCGCACAGCGAAACCAGCGCGGGCAGCAGCACAAACCACCGCAGCAGCTTGAAGGCAAGCGTCGCCTTTTCCTCGTGGAGCGCGGTGGCCCGGGACCACGCATCCGAGCCGACCGGCGCGCCCGTGCGAGGCTGTCGCCGCTCGATCAGCGCCACCCGACGCCGCAGCTCCGCCGCAACGTAACCATACCGGCAATCCTGAAACGCCTCACGGGCAACAACCCCGCATCGTCGAACGGCCGGCACCAGAATCACGATGCCGCCCGCCGCCGCGAACGAAAGCTGAAATCCCGCGGAGAACACCTGCATCGGGTCGATCAGCGCGATGACCAGCGCCGCCGCCGCAAGGATGTTCACCGGACGCGCCCGCAGATCGCCCAACCCGCCGATGCAATACAGCCCCGCGCCGATCACCGCGCGCACACACGGCGCGCGCGGTTCCGTCACCGAGGCATACAGCAGCGTCGAAATGAACATCACCAGCGAGGCCTGTCCACGTCGCAGCGCCAGCAGCCGAGACAATCCCCACGCCCCGCCCATGATCGCGGCCAGGTGCGAGCCGCTCACGGCCATGATGTGCGTCAACCCCAGATCGGCAAAGAGCCGGTCGATGCGCCGATCCAGCGTGGACCGCTGCCCCAGAACCAGCGTCTCGATGAAGCCGCGATCGCCCTCCTCCGCGACGGGCCAATCATCCATCATCAGCCGCCGCCACCAATCCCGAACCGCCGCCAGCATCGCCGCCACGGAGCCAAGCCGTTCCTCGCCTGCCGTAGATCCAAGCAGTGCACCGCCCGCCAGCCTTCGCACATTCAGCGCGGATTCGCAGCTCAGCCCGGCGCTGATCCCTTCAAGGCGGAAGTACGCCGCGCCGTCAAAGCCGCCGGGATTGCGTCGCGGAAAGAACCCGTGCAACCGCCCCAGCGCCTCGACGCGATCGCCCAGCCGCACTTCCAGCAGCGGCTCCTCCAGCGAAACGCGCACCCGCCCCGTCGCCTCAAGCCAGGCGCCTTCGCCCGCAACGCCCTCGACTTCCAGCAGAAACACGCATCGCGGCGCCGGCCGCATCCAGCGCGAGAACGCGAACTCCTCCGCCTCCACCACCCGCGGCGAGTCGATCACGCGCCCGCGCACCCTCGCCAGGGAAAACGGGGCCTGAATGCAGCGAGCAATGTCCGTCGCAGGCGTGTGCCGCCACAGAGCCTGATCCAGCAAAGTCCCCGCAGCGCACCCGGCGACGAAAACCAAAGGCATGAGCGCAACGCGCCGAATGGACGCCCCCGCCAACGCCGCGGCAGCGACCATGAGCACCGCCACCGACGTCCAAGACGGCAAGGTGTAAGCGTGATCCACCGTCAAGCCGACCAGCACACCCGCCGCCGGAAATGCCAGCGGCGCGGCACGCTCGATCCACTGGATCGCGTCTATGAGCCGCCCCATGCTGCTGCGTATGGGGCGATCGCCGGGCACGGGCGTTTCCATGCGCTACATCATGGGCCGCCTCCGGGCGTGGGACAAGCGACGCGCCGATCCTGCGCGGATCGTTAATCGCCGGGCGTGAATCGCGAAGCGAGAAGGGTGCGCCGCGCAGCATCCAGCGTCGACGGAAACCGATGGCTCTATCATGCCGATTGCGCAGCCGTGGGGCGGCAGGAGCTGGGTGCTCACTCTCGACCCCGTGCCCCCCGAGCATCACCCCAGCGGAAAAGGCTCACGAGGTCTGATGGATCTTCACCCCGCTCGCTCGCAGCAAGTGTTTGCCGCCCGCCGCGTCCAGCACCTCAACGATGACATCCACTGCTTCGCCCGGCGGCCACAACGGCCCATTGCGGAAGACCTTCTCCACTGCCCGGGGATCCGCTGTTCGCTCCTCCTTCATGAAGCTCCCGGCCCAGATCTCCGTTCCGCGCACAAGCCACACAAGCTGTGCATCGACGCCGGAAGGAAGGGTCGAACCGGGTGCCGCTGCAAGCTTGATCACCGCCATCATCGGTTTGCCGGACTTCGAATCGCCTCCGATCACGGGCATGAAATCTCGCCAGAGATAGGCATCGAGCACGACGCGCGCGTCGCCGATTTCGAGCACCGAGGGAGCGATCCTCAGCCTGGCGAGCAACGCGGTCGAGTCTGGCGCGTCGCTAATCGGCGCTGGCGATGGCGAAGCTGACGGCTTGGAGGAAACGGCCCGTGCTTTGCCCGTGTCCTCGGCGGGCGGGTTGGTCGCGCCGGCGCGCTTGCTGCTGGAATGGCGGCCACAACCGCTGGAGCAGAGGAGCGCGAGGATCAGGCAAGTGAAGACCACCGGGCAAAAAGCTGATTCTCTCAAGGTGTACACTCCTTCCACGTCGTGTCCCGTCCTGCATCAGGCACCGATCTCGGCGACGGGCAATGCGAGAGGCCGGAAACAAGCGTCAAGCCGCGGCGCCGCGTGAGGCGGGCGAACGGGATACGCCGCGTGAGCCGGGCCGGGCCAGTTCGACCCGCCTCTCTAACCCCGCCCGTCGGGAGTTCAGAATTCCATTTTGCGGGTGCATGAATCGGACGCTTGCTTCCGGCCGACTCCACACTACTTCGCGTCGCGCGGCTTGCAGCGCCGCAGGACTTCTTCCCACTCCGCCGCAAGCCCCATCCGACCGACCCACTCTTCAATGTAGCGGAAATCCACGGGCGCCTGGGCAAGGCGAAGAATTCCAACGATGTCCCGCACATGCTTGTCGGAGCCGCCTTCGCGAAAGTACTCGAGCTTCTTGATGATAACGTCTTCGGGGGAGGCCATCATAACGCTCACGGTCGGGCCAATCTGGACCTTCGACCGGCGTGCGAATCGGCTTCGATTGAACTCGGAGTCGCCGGCAATCATGAAATCCGCCTTCAAACCTGCCTCGGAGTGGATCACGTTGAACTGAGCCTGGCGGTCCACGACGTCGCGGACAGCATCCTCGCTGACGTAATAGGGCGGTTGCGGAAAGGAGGAGCAAAAAGCCCTGACCTTCCCTGGGGTGAGGACGAGAACGATGTCCACATCGTTCGTCAGTCGCGGTTCTCCGAAGTAGATGGACGCGATTGAACCGGTCACCAGGTAGGGAAGGCCGAGGCTCTCCAATATGCCGGCGCATTCCGCAACGAGATCAACCGGATCCACGGAGCATCCTCCTTGACGCGGCCTCGCACACGGCGGCCTCATCCCAATCCGGATGCGCGGCCCTTATCGAATACTCAACAATCTGCCGCGCGGATCGGAACATGCCGTTCAGCATCCGCAGGCGCTCCATCCCGCTCTTGGCGCGCAGAATGGGGATCATCGCTTCGTCGATGGCGTCGTCGTAGTTCTGTTCAACTATCATGGCACTTTACGATTCGTCTTATTCCGATGTTACCATCATCACCCCCCATGTCGCAGAACATTCACGGTTGGGATTAACGGCGGAAGCAGACTATGCTGAGTGATACCGTTTAGCGCCATCCGACACCGAGGCTGTCGCCCCAAGTGGACTTCGACCGTCTCGGCGCGGGCGTCGGGAGCAAGGCGCAGCGGTTCGCGCTGCGGTTCTGACGCGATTTGCTCCTTGCGAACAGATCAGCACCCGCTGATGAGCACTCCAAACACCTGCCCCAAGACGAGCGAGAGGATCGTCCCCCCACCATACCAGAGCAAGCCAAGGATCGCGTGGACCATCGGATGCCAATGCCTTGCGTTGGTTCCAAGGACACAAACGCCCCACAGAGAATGGAGGACGATGGGGAACATCACCATCAGCCTTGCGTCGAAACCCGTCACCGCCAGAACCCACCCCAGGGGACCGCTAGCGATCCACAAGAAAACAGCTTCGGTCGGCGTACCCGGCGTTGTTGAACTGACGGCATAGGCCGTCAACAACCAAGCGACGTACACGCTCAACGCTTGCCAAAGGGGCCGGTGTTTACATGAAGCCCCACGGATCGAGTAGGTTGCCGGATTCGCGGGATCGAACGAGCGCCCGCATTCCGGGCAGCGAGGGTCCGCCAGTCCCCTCAACGAATAACCGCATGCCAGGCAGTTCGCGTCCTCGGCGATCATTCGCACGCCTCCCAAGCGTGACACCAACACTTGGTGCGAACCTACCCTGCGCTCTCCGCGAACACCTTCTGCGCCGCCGGCATGTCCATCACCCCACGGGAGTCCTCTCGCGGTCGAGGACCAGAACGCCTTCCATGCGGAGCGTGGCGAGGCAGTGGGTGCGACCGCTTCGATATCCAGCAAGCCAAGCCTGCGCACTTCTTACTCCGTCGCCACAACAATCACCCGCGCGTGTTCCGGCAGCTTCACGGTGGGGTCCAAGAGGCGGACCAGACCGTTCTCGACGATGCCGTTGAGTGCCACCGGTCGCCGAGCGCGCCGCGCCAGGTGGACTTCGACTGGCTCTGCGCGAGCATCGGGGGACAGGTTCAGCGGGGCGCGCTTAGGCTCCGATGCGATCTGCTCATCGAGTGCCTTGCGACTCGGCGTCCGGTCATCCGCGTGTCCTACCATGTGAGCGTTTCCTGGTATGCGGTGATGACGAAAATCACCGGATCGCCGATCTCCATCCCCGTAACAGAATCCGGCACGTCCTCTTCCCTATCATGTCGCCAGATCACCCAGATACGCCGCCCCGATGGCGTTTCGGTGAACATTTCAGAGGATTCGTCGTCCCGCCGCTCCAGATGGTAGACCCGCTCGAACGAAGCTTCGACTTCCGGGGTGGATAGTGCATGGCTGTCGATCTTTGCGAGATTCCATTCGATCCACTTGAAACGTCGCATGTGGAGCATCCGTCGTGATTCCCGCTGTCGGCGATTTCGGCCCCTTGGATGCCGTCGCGGAGCGACGAACTACCCCGGCGCCTCCGCAAACACCTTCTGCGCCGCGGCCACGCCCGCGCCGATGGCTTTGTTGTGCCCCTTCTACTTCAGCGCCAACTCGGACCGCGCCGCCCGCAGTTCCGATAGAGCGTCCAGCACGTTCTCCCTCGCCTCCGCTTTCGTCCGCCCTTGCGAAAACGCGCCGGGAACCTCTTGAATCGTGGCGACCCGCCAGCCGTCCTGGCCGTGTTCGTAGATGATGGTCAATCCCTGCGGCATGGGTTGCTCCACGCTCGCATTCTAGCATCTACGGGCTGGGAACAAAACCGCGCCCTCCTCCTCCGGGAGTCCCGGGGTCCGTGACACTTTTGGCGGGCTGGTTTTCGCCCCGGCAGGGGCGGCGGAATGTAGCCACGGGTGCAGGTCGCCAT